>CAZIKQ010000016.1:0-33194 GCA_964540025.1 uncultured Schwartzia sp.
GGCGGCGAAGCCGCCTGAGGGGTGACAGGACAACCACTTGCCTTATTTATCACCCCTCCGCCCTTCGGGCACCTCCCCTAGAGGGGAGGCTGTCAAACCGATTATATGTTACCCCTTCGGATAGACTAACTCACTTAATGCGTTCGAGTTAAATGGAAGGGGCATACAAGGAATGTACTTCACGGTTAAATTACCCATAATGTAAAAATTTTCAATATTGTTTATCAAGGAGACTGAAAAATGGCAAAGAAAGTAACAAAGGTTGCGCTGGCATATTCCGGCGGTCTTGACACCTCCTGCATTATCCCCTGGCTCAAGGAAAACTACGACAACTGCGAGGTGATCGCCGTCTGCGCCGATATCGGCCAGGGGGACGAGCTGGACGTGGTTCACGACAAGGCTCTCGCTTCCGGGGCTTCCAAGGTGTTCATCGTTGACCTGACCGAGGAGTTCCTCACCAGCTACGTATGGCCCACCCTGAAAGCCGGGGCCGTGTACGAGGACAAGTACCTGCTGGGTACTTCCTTCGCCCGTCCGGTAATTGCCAGGCATCTGGTGGAAATCGCCAGGGCCGAGGGCTGCGACGCCATTGCCCACGGCGCTACCGGCAAGGGCAACGATCAGGTCCGCTTCGAGCTGTCCGTAAAGGCCCTTGCCCCGGACATGAAGATCATCACCCCCTGGCGGGAATGGAAGATCCGCTCCCGGGAGGAGGCCATCGAATACGCCAAGGCCCACAATATCCCCATCGCTACCGCCAACAAGACCTACTCCATGGATCGGAACATCTGGCACCTGAGCCATGAAGGCTCCGACCTGGAGGATCCGGCCAACGCGCCGAAAAATGAAATGTTTCTCATCTGCAACGCTCCGGAAAACGCTCCGGATCAGGCGGAGACCATCTCCATCGACTTTGAGGCCGGGGTTCCGGTGGCGGTAAACGGCGAGAAGCTTTCCGCCAAGGCCATGGTGGAAAAGCTCAACGCCATCGGCGCAAAGCACGGTATCGGCATCGTGGATATCTGCGAGAACCGGCTGGTGGGCATGAAGAGCCGGGGCGTCTATGAGTGCCCGGGCGGGGCTATCCTTTACTACGCCCACCGGGAGCTGGAATACCTCTGCCTCGACCGGGCGACCCTCCATTACAAGGAGCTGGTGGCCCACCGCTTCGCTGAGCTGGTCTATGACGGAATGTGGTTCAGCCAGCTGAGAGAGGCCCTTACCGCTTTCGTCGACAACACCCAGCGCACCGTTACCGGTACCGTGACTTTGAAGCTCTACAAGGGCTCCATCATCAGCGCCGGATCAAAGAGCCCCTACAGCCTCTACGACCACGACATGGTTACCTTCGAGGAGGACGAGGTCTACAATCAGGCTGACGGCACCGGCTTTGTCAATCTCTTCGGCCTTCCGCTGAAGGTCCGCGCCCAGATGCAGGAGCGCGCGGGGCTCAGCCATGAGTGACGCGCTTTGGGGCGGCCGTTTTACAAAGACAACTGATGAAATGGTAAACGATTTTCAGGCGTCGATCTCTTTTGATCGGCGCCTCTATCGTGAAGATATTGCCGGGTCCATTGCCCACGCCGCCATGCTTGCTAAAACCGGCATTATCACTGAGAAGGATCGGGACGCAATCGTCTCCGGCCTCCGGGATATCCTCGGTCAGATCGACCGGGGAGAGTTTGATTTCTCCGTGACGCTGGAGGATATTCACCTCAATATTGAAAAGCGCCTCACCGATGCCATCGGCGCGGCGGGTGGACGGCTCCACACGGCCCGGAGCCGCAATGATCAGGTGGCTCTCGATACCCATATGTACCTCCGGCGGGAAGTCGTCAACATTATGGAGCTTGTCCGGAACCTCCAGCAGGCTCTGCTGGAAGCCGCCGACAAATATAAAGAGGTAATCATGCCCGGCTATACTCATCTCCAGCGGGCTCAGCCGGTGCTGTTCGGCCATCACCTCATGGCCTACTTCTCCATGCTCAGCCGGGATTTTGAGCGGCTGGAGGGAGCCTACCGCCGGGCGGACATCATGCCGCTGGGGGCTGGGGCTCTCGCCGGGACAACCTTCCCCATCGACCGGGAATACGTGGCCAATGCCCTGAATTTTGACCGGATCTACGCAAACAGCATGGACGCCGTAAGCGACCGGGACTATGCGCTGGAATTTCTGAGCGCCGCCGCCATCGTCATGGTCCACCTTTCCCGGCTTTCGGAGGAGATCTGCCTGTGGATCACCAGGGAATTTTCCTTCATCGAGCTGGATGACGCCCACTGCACCGGTTCCTCCATCATGCCCCAAAAGAAGAACCCGGACGTGTCGGAGCTGGTCCGGGGGAAAACCGGCCGGGTCGCCGGCCACCTGATGGCCCTGCTCACGGTTGTGAAGGGACTGCCCCTGGCCTACAACAAGGATTTGCAGGAGGATAAGGAGGGGCTCTTCGATACAATCGACACCCTGAAATTCTCCCTGACGGTTTACGCCGCCCTCATCCGGGGCATGAAGGTTCGGGAGGATGTGATGAAGCGAGCGGTTACCGAGGACTTCTCCAACGCTACCGACCTGGCGGACTATCTGGCCAGGAAGGGACTTCCCTTCCGCCAGGCCCACGCCGTGGCCGGAGCTGCCGTAGCCAGAGCCATTGAACGGGGCGTTTACCTGGCGGACTTCACCCTGGCGGAGCTGAAGGAGCTGTCTCCCCTCTTTGAAGAGGATATTTACGAGGCCATCAGCCCGGAAACCTGCGTCCGCCTGAGGAACTCTCTGGGGGGCACCGGCTACGATTCCGTAAAGCGGCAGCTGGCCGACGGGGTAAAGCTCCTTTCGGAGGAGGCCGCCGCCATCAGCCGCCTCAGCCAGCGGCAGATCGACCCGGCCTCCCTCGACTTGAACGAGCCGCCGAAGCTGGGCCGGACGGAATGACTTCTCCTTTGAGGAAATTGTCCGTGTTTTCTTAAACAACAACGGGAGCCCTGGGAAATGCGACCCATTTTTCACGGCTCCTGTTTGTATGGTGCCTCTAATCGGTCTCATAGGCTCCCCTGTAGGTTGGCATGAGCACTTAATAAGTGGAGCGCATTTAGGGCGAGCCATGCAAACTACTTAGTGAAGCCGAATGTAATGAAGGCTGAACTTAGTAGTTTGCAGGAGCTGTCGCCGCCAGGCGACTGAGGGGTGACATAAGTAAACCTCTCGGCTGATCTTCACCCCTCCGGTCTTCGGCCTGCGGCCTTCGACCACCTCCCCTACAGGGGAGGCTTTGAGTTGCATCAGTTACTCCACGGGGAGCCTTTGGGCTGAGTGAAAGGGTATACATAGAGCTGTTTGTCGACAAGCTGAGCCTCCCCTGTAGGGGAGGTGGCGCCGAAGGTGCCGGAGGGGTGACATAAAATCATTTCGTTTATTTAGCCCCCGACCGCCTTTGGTCAGTCCTACTATTTCCCACAGAAAAGGTTGATTTAATCGTGAGTCAGAAAACAAAATGTCATATATTGTTGCTGATTACGGCCATTGCCTGGGGGTCCGGCTTTCTGGCCCAGAAGGAGGGATCGGAGGTTGAGCCCTTTACCTTCAACGGAGCCAGATTCCTGCTGGCGGGGCTGTTTCTCATGGCGGCGTTTCCCCTGCTGGATCGGGTCCGGGGGATGACGAAGGATGGAGTAAGCGGCCCTGGCCAAGGAGGCCGCTTCATCTTTACAAGGGCGGAGCTGGCGGCGGGGCTGATTTGCGGTCTGCTACTGTCCGCCGGGGTAAATCTTCAGCAGATGGGAATTTACTTTCATACTGACGCGGGAAAAGCGGGCTTTATCACTGCCCTTTATATAATTTTTGTTCCCCTGCTGGGGCTGTTGTCCGGCCGGAGGATCAGCCTGACTGTCTGGGGCTGTGTCTGGTTGGGGGTGTACGGCTTTTATCTTCTGACCATGGCCGGTAAGGGCAGTCTTACCCTGGAGCAGGGGGATTTTTTTGTTTTGCTCTGCTCCCTGGTCTTTGCCGTTCATATTAAAATGCTGGAAAAATATGCCCCGGGCTTGGACGGGGTGAGATTGGCAGCAGTGCAGTTCCTCGTAACGGGACTGTCCAGCCTCCTGCTGATGGGATTTTTTGAGGAGCCGGTCTGGGAGGCAGTCTACGGCTGCCGCCAGGCGATACTGTTCGGGGCTTTGGTGTCCACGGACATCGGCTATACCTTGCAGGTCGTTGGCCAGCAGCACGCCGATCCGGTTGTGGCCTCGCTCCTTATGAGCCTGGAAGCGGTATTTGCCGCGGTTTTCGGCTGTATTTTTCTGGGGGAGGCGCTGACCATGACAGAGGCGCTGGGCTGTGCGGTAATATTCACGGCCGTGGTCATCCCCCAGGTCCTGGACAGCCGCCGGTAGTTTTTATTGTAAATTGCGGAAGAAAATGTTAGGATTGCGGTCAAAGGGCGATTTATTTGTCTGAAGGGTTGTGTTTTTGATGAAATTGCTGATTTGCGGCGGCGCAGGTTATATTGGCTCCCATATGGTGAAGCGGCTGCTGGAAAAAAATATTGAGCCGGTAGTGGCTGACAACCTGGCCACCGGCCACCGGCAGGCTGTCCCGGAAAACGTTTCCCTGTATCAGGGAGATATAAGGGACGGGGCTTTTCTCGATAATATTTTTCGGGAAAACAAAATCGACGGCGTCGTTCACTTTGCCGCTGATTCGCTGGTGGGGGAAAGCATGAAGGCTCCCCTGAAATATTTTGGCAACAACGTGGGCGGGATGATGTCCCTGCTGGAGGCGATGGTCAGAGCCGATGTGGACAAGCTGATTTTTTCCTCAACGGCGGCTGTCTACGGTGAGCCGGAGAGTATTCCCATCGAGGAGGAGGACCGGAAAAATCCCGTCAATCCCTACGGCGAGTCAAAGCTGATGATGGAACGGATGATGAGGTGGGTTTGCCTTGCCCATGGCCTCCGCTACGTTGCCCTGCGGTATTTCAATGCGGCAGGAGCGGCAGAGGACGGAACAATCGGGGAGGATCATCCGGTGGAGACTCATCTGATTCCGTTGATTTTGCAGACGGCATTGGGACAGCGGGACCATATCACGATATTTGGCGACGATTACCCCACTCAGGACGGTACCTGTATCAGGGATTATATCCACGTTACCGATTTGGCTGACGCTCACTTGCTGGCAATGAAATATTTGGTTGATGGCCGGGGGCCGGCGGCTTTTAACCTGGGAAATGGCGCCGGTTTCTCCGTTCGGGAAATGATCGAGGCAGCGGAGCGGGTTACCGGAAAGCCTCTGAGAGTAGAGATGGGCCAGCGGCGGCTGGGTGATCCGGCCCAGCTGGTGGCCAGCGGTAAGAATGCCCGGCGGGTGCTTGGCTGGCAGCCGGAGTACACCTCGGTTGAGGCAATTATCGCTACTGCCTGGCGGTGGCACAGCGCCCATCCTGACGGCTTTGAGAAGTGAGCCAGCAAAATCATGGATGGCATGAAGGAAGACCGAACCGAAAGAAAGCACTCTCTGATTGTTTAAGGTACCGCAATGAGCGACAGCAAAACCATCTTTCATAGCCGCTATTTGGCGCTGGCAATTATGGCAGCGCCTTTTTGGTGTCTGTACAGCCGGGAAACAGCGACGGCAGGAGAAACGGGCGGAAAATTTTTGGGGACGCTTAAATGAAGCGGGTAGAATTTTTTGGGAACCACTGATATGAAACGGATAGAAAAATTTTTCAAGCCCTGGCTGAAAAACCTGTCGGCCATATTCCGGCGGGACTTTTCCGCTGTCTGCGGTCTGTATGAGGAGGGGGAAGTCTGCTCTTTCGTCCTGTTGACTGAGGAGGGGGAGCGGGTCTCGGGAACATTCAGGCGGGAAGACGCCCGATCGAGCTTTGCCGTATTGCTTCAGGAAAAAGGACTTAAACCGGGAACGGTAGCCGGAGCGGTGATTCTGCCGGAGATAACTCTGCTGGACTCCTTTGAGCAGCAGCTGGGCAATCTAAGGGAAAAGGAACTGAGGAAAGCGGTAATCTGGAGTCTCAGGTCAAGGGGAACCGTTATGGAGCGGCCGGTCTGGCCGGCGGCTTCTCCGGTAAGCCGGGAGGACGCGCCCGGGGGAACGTACCGCATTGCGGCAGTCTCCCAGACGGAGGGGGAGAAAGGGGCGGCGCTGCTCCGTTCCCTTTGTCTTGAACCACTGGCGGTCTATATAATGGAGAGAAGGAAATTGCCGGAATACAGGATCGGGGTTCCAGACCTTCAGGAGAAGGGGGAAGAAAAGGAGCCGGAACCGGCCGAGGCGGCGGCTCGTTTTTTGTGGTTCGCCCTGGGGAACAGCATATCAGAGGGAACTGATAAAGCAACGGCAGAGGAAAGATCGGAAATGAATTTTCTCCCGCTGGAGCAGAGACCTGAGCTGTATCGCTGGAATCGGGTGATTGGCCTGATGCTGATGGTTTGGTTGGCGCTGCTGACGATTTTTTTCCTGAAGGGACAGCAGGAGACCGGGCTGGCGGCAACGCTGCAAAAAGAAGAAACGCTGCTTCACCGTCAGGCGGCGGCCGGAGAAGAAATCCGGCGGCTGATTGAGAGAGAAAGATCGGTAACCGCCTTGGAGGCGGAGGCAGTCCGGCTGTCATCAGAGCGTCAGCCGGTGTCGCCTACCCTGGAGGCGCTGGGGGCTTTTACCCCGGCCGGTATCCGGCTTACGGAGCTGAAGGGGAACCCGGAGGGCGTTGTGGAGATAAAGGGGCGGACGAAGAGCCGGAAACTGGTGGACAGGTTTATCGAAACCTGCCGTCAGGAGATGGAACCCGGCGTCCTGCGGCTGAAAAATATTTCCGGGGAGGAGACCGCGCCTGCGGGCCGGGTCGGCGAGAGGGAGTTTATAATTATCCTGGGGGGGGAGAAACGGAAGCAATGAACCGGCCGGTAATAAAAAGGGCAAGCCAGCGACTGCTCCTGTGGGGGCTGGCGGTGATGGCGATCAGCGGCGGTTCCTTCCTGTTTCTGGTATGGCAGCCCCGGCAGGCGGCGCTGTCGGCAGTGGCTCTCCGGCAGGGAGAGATGCGAAGGATTCGGCTGGAGCTGGAGGGCTATCAACGCAGTCATCCTGATTTGAAAGGCTTCGAGCGGGTATTGGAAGCCAGAGGAGAAAGAGCGGAGAGACTTTTTCCCAAAGGAGATGGCGGGAGCGAGGATTTTTTCCGCAGGGAGCTGCCGGAGCTGGCGGAAGCGATGGGCCTTTCGGTGGAGCGGATCGCGGCGGAGGATGAAACGGTCAAAGCGCCGCCAGCCGTACCGAATACGGGGGAAATATTAACGCCGGTGACCTGCGGTCTGACTCTGCGGGGAGAGTACGGCGCTCTGACGGATTTTCTCATCCGGCTGGAGCAGGGAGAGCCCTTTGCGGCGGTGAAGGGCTGGCAGCTGAAGCCCGGCGGCAGTCCCAACCGTAAAGGAGAACTGACGTTGGACATGGCGGTGGAGATATATGAAAGACGATAGCCTTCCGCCAATGACCGGTATAGTATAGGTATTATGTAGAAAGTGCCTTGCATTTTCTCGAACCGCTGCATTATAATTCACCATAAGCGTATGAGCTTATTTTACCGAAATAAGAGGTGCTGGATTTGGGAAAGCTGCGTTTTATGACCGCCGGGGAATCCCACGGTCCCTGTCTGACGGCGATCCTTGAGGGTATTCCGTCGGGGCTGCGGCCTGACATTGAGCGGATAAACAGGGATTTGGGCCGGCGTCAGCAGGGCTATGGCCGGGGCGGCCGGATGAAGATCGAGACGGACAGGGCGGAGGTATTGTCCGGGATCCGCTTTGGGGAAACCCTCGGGTCGCCGGTTACCCTCCGGGTGACAAACCGGGACTGGCCGAACTGGACCGGCCGGATGGCCCATTTCGGGGAGCCAGAAGGGACGGCGGTGACCGAGGTAAGGCCGGGCCATGCCGATTTGGTCGGGGTCCTGAAATATGACCGCCGGGACGCCCGGGACATTCTGGAGCGGGCCAGCGCCCGGGAGACGGCGGCCCGGGTGGCGGTTGGGGCCCTTTGCAAGGAATTCCTCCGGGCCCTGGAGATAAATGTCGTCTCTCAGGTGGTAAACATCGGCGGCGTTGAAGTGGACAGGAGCCGGATTGATTCGGAGAATATCGGCCGCGCTGCCAGTGAGCTGAACTGCTGCGACCCGGCCGCCGAAGAAGCGATGAAGCGGCGGATCAGGGAGGCCATGGAGGCCGGGGACACCCTGGGGGGCATTTTTGAGATAATCGTCAGAAATCTGCCGGTGGGCCTCGGCAGCCACATTCAGTGGGACTGCCGTCTGGACGGAAAGCTGGCCCAGGCTCTCATGTCCATTCAGGCCATAAAGGGCGTGGAGATCGGCGAGGGCTTCGGCTATGCAAATCTCCCCGGCAGCCAGACCCACGATGAAATGTTTTTGAATGAACAGAACCGGGTCTACCGGAAAACAAATCATGCCGGCGGCCTCGAGGGGGGCATGACAAATGGGGAGGAGCTGGTAATCCGGGCCTGCATGAAGCCGATTCCCACCCTGATGAAGCCCCTGAACTCCGTGGACATCGGCTCCCGGGAACCGGTGCTGGCCTCAAAGGAGCGGAGCGACGTCTGCGCCGTTTCCGCCGCCTCGGTGGTGGGAGAGGCCATGGTGGCTTTCACCCTGGCGGCGGAGATAATCGAAACCTTCGGCGGCGGCAGCCTTACCGATATCAAGCGGAATATTGCGGCCTATAAAGCAAGGCTGGAAGAAATAATGTGATAAACATCGATACTTTATGAACAGCAGAGGAGGATATAATAATGAAGGAAGCGAGAAATATCGTTCTCACCGGCTTCATGGGAACCGGGAAAACTACTGTGGGGAAGACGCTGGCGGAGTGGGTCACCTTCGATTTTGCCGATATGGACAGCATCATCGAGAAGGAAGCGGGCAAGACGATCCCGGAGATTTTTGCCGAACAGGGCGAGGCCGGTTTCCGCCGGCAGGAGAAGGAAACCGCCCAGCGTCTGGCCAGGGGCAGCAAGCAGGTCATCGCTACCGGCGGCGGCGCCGTAAAGGACCCGGAGAATATGAAAGCCCTGGGGGAAGCGGGGATTATCGTCTGCCTTACCGCCTCCGTTGATACCATCCTCCAGCGCACCGAAGCCCAGGGAAAGCGGCCTCTGCTGGACGAAGCCGGGGCGGACAGAAGGGCGGCGGTAGAGAAGCTTTTGGCGGAGCGGGACAGCCTCTACCGGGAAGCGGACTACATCATCGAGACCGATGGCAAGACTCCCGATGAAGTGGCGGGGGAAATTTTCAGCCGCTTTGAGCTGGACTCCGTAATGCTCCCCTCCTGCTGACGGGTTGAAGTATGGAAAAGGATTTTGATACGGTCCGGGTGGAGCTGGGCCCGGACAGCTACGATATAGTTATCGGCCGCAATGCCTGGAACAATCTGCCGGAATTTGTGGCGAAAAAGAAATATTCCCGCAACGCCCTCATTGTTACCGATACGAATGTGGGCCCTCTCTACGGAGAAAAAGTGAAGTCCTTACTGGCCGGGGCCGGCATCAGGGCGGCGGTGGCCGCCATTCCGGCGGGGGAAGCCTCCAAGTCTCTGACTGTGGCGGAGGAGGTATTCACCAGGGCCATTGAGGGAGGGCTTGACCGCCGTTCCCCGGTGATCGCGCTGGGAGGCGGCGTGGTGGGTGACCTGGGGGGCTTTATCGCCGCCGCCTATATGCGGGGAGTCCCTTTTATTCAGATCCCCACCAGCCTGCTGGCGGATGTGGATTCCTCCGTAGGGGGCAAGGTGGCGGTAAATCACCGGCTGGGTAAAAATCTCATCGGCGCGTTCTACCAGCCGGAGGGGGTCTTTATCGATCTTGACTGCCTGAAGACCCTGCCGCCCCGGGAAATCTCCACCGGTCTGGGAGAAATCCTCAAGTACGGCGTTATCAGCGACGGTGAACTGTTCGCCTATCTGGAAAAAAATTCCCAGGCCATAAAAGCCCTTGACCTGGAAGCGGTTCGTCATCTGATCATCCGTTCCTGTCAGATAAAGGCGGAGGTGGTCAGCCGGGACGAAAAGGAGGGCGGCCTCCGCCGGATCCTGAATTACGGCCACACCATGGCCCACGCCATAGAGAAGGAAGCGGGCTACGGCCGGTACAACCACGGAGAGGCGGTGGCCATCGGGATGGTCTGCGCCGCCCATATCGGCGCCGCCCTGAAGCTCAGTGACGAAGGGCTGCTGGAACGGATCGAGGAGCTTTGCCGCCGCCTTGGCCTGCCGACTCGGGCAGAGAATTGCTCTGTGGACAAGTTGTACGCCGCTATTTTCCACGACAAAAAGGCCGTAAACGGCGTGGTCAGCTGGGTGCTTGCCCCCCGTCCGGGGGAAACAGTCATTACCGGGGATGTGCCGGAGGAGATTGTAAAGGCGGCTATGGCCTACTGCTGCGCCTGAAGTTTCGACTCGGCTGTTACGCCGCCACCTCCCCTATAGGGAAGGCTCAGCTTGTCGACAAAGTTATTTATTCTGTCTGAGGCTCCCCTTTAGGGGAGCTGTCGCTGAAAGCGACTGAGGGGTGAAGCAGGAAAACCATTGATTTGTCTGTCACCCCTCCGGCGGCTACGCCGCCACCTCCTCTGTAGGGGAGGCTTTTGGGTTGAGGCTCTCCATGAGAGTCAAAAAAGAATTCTTGACAAGAAAAATACTCATCGTTATAATGTACCGAGGCTGATTTTTATGGGTATGTATATTTCCGTGACAGACCTCCGTGACGCGCCGGGTCAGACGCTGCCCATCTCCTTTGATATAGATGGGGCGGAGCTTGAGGCGGCGGGATCGGTGGTTTTTGTGGGCCCTGTGGAAGTCCGTGGGACGCTGCAGGCGGCCGGCGAATATTACCGGGCCGAAGGGACTGTCAAATACAGCAAGTCCTTCGTCTGTGACCGCTGCCTGGCAGAGACGGTCCTGACCGAAACCATTCCCTTTTCGGAAAGGTTTTTCCCCCGGAATGGTTCCCCTGAGGACGAGAGTATCCGCCGCCTGGCCCAAAAGGGCGAGACGGAGCTGAAAGGTGAAGTGGAGACAGAGTTTGACGGAGACGCCATCGACCTCTTCCCGGTCATCAGCGATACGCTGGTGGCGATCCAGCCCATGCAGAATCTCTGCCGAACCGATTGCCGCGGTTTGTGCTCCAAATGCGGACATGACTTAAACCTCGGCGATTGCGGCTGCGACCGTCGCGCTGTAGACCCTCGCCTGGCCGCCTTGGCCGATTTTTTCAAAGATTGATGTCGTATGAGAATTAAGGAGGTGTCATAAATGGCAGCGCCGAAACGCAAAATGTCCAAAGCCCGTCGTGATTCCCGCCGCGCGAACTGGAAGCTCACCGCTCCCCAGTATGTTCTTTGCCCCCAGTGCCACGAGCCGGTAATGCCTCATCACGTATGCAGCGAATGCGGCTACTATGATGGCAAGGAAGTCATAGCTCAGGAAGCGTAAAGAAATTTTTGCGGAGAGTAGGATTTTCCTGCTCTCTTTTTTTCTTGAAATTTTCACAATTTGCAGATATAATACTACTTTGTATTAGGCTGTCATGACTATCCGCAGGCGCCGAACAGGGCGGAATCAGCGGATCGGACAATGACGGAGGAGAGAAAATCCTTGAAAATCGCAGTTGATGCCATGGGCGGCGACTTCGCCCCCGAGAAAATCGTAAAGGGCGCCGCAAAGGCCGCCCGGCGGTTTGGCTGTGAAATCGTCCTGGTGGGCGACGCAAAAAAGATAAAAAAAATTCTGGCAAAAGAGAACAAGCAAGAGGACAAGAGAATAGAAATCCTCAATACAACTCAGGTAATTGAGATGAACGAACACCCGGCGGAGGCGGTCCGCTCTAAAAAGGACGCCTCGGTGGTGGTGGCCACCCGCCTGGTAAAGGAAGGAAAGTGCGACGCGGTGCTTTCCGCCGGGTCCACCGGGGCCGCGGTAACCGCCGCCCAGCTGATCCTCCGCCGGATAAGGGGGATCGCCCGGCCCACCATTGCGACGCCGATTCCCACCCGGGAAGGAGTTACGCTCCTGCTGGACTCCGGCGCCAATGTAGACTCAAAACCGGAGCATCTCGTCCAGTCCGCCGTTATGGGTTCCATATATTCCGAGCTGGTCTTCGGGGTCAGTAAGCCCCGGGTGGGGCTCCTCAATATAGGTGAAGAGGACACCAAGGGCAACGAGCAGGCCCAGCTTACTTATCCCCTCCTGCGGGATAATCCTTCCATAAACTTTACCGGCAATGCCGAAGGACGGGACATCCCCAAAGGGGATTTTGACGTAGTGGTCTGTGACGGCTTCGTGGGAAACGTGGTTCTGAAGTTTGCCGAGGGACTGGCCAAGGTCATTTTCCGGATGGTAAAGGACGCCATAAAAAACGGCGGCTTTTTGGCCCGCCTGGGGGCGCTGCTGATAATGCCGCCCCTCAGAAAGCTGGGCAAGCGCCTCGACGTGAGCGAGTACGGAGGCGCTCCCCTGCTGGGAGTCAACGGCTGCGTCATCATCAGCCACGGCTCCTCCAATGAAAAAGCGATCTGTAACGCAATCGGCGTAGCAAATGAATTTGTCAAAAATAACGTCCTGCAACGCATCAGCGATACCCTGGCAAAGGAGGAAGTTGCTGAACAATGACAACGGAAAATCTGAACAGACCAAGAGCAGCGATTATTGGCACCGGCTTCTGCGTCCCGGAGCGGGTCATGACGAACTATGACCTGGAAAAAATCGTGGACACCAGCGACCGGTGGATCGTCGAGCGCACTGGCATAAGGGAGCGCCGCATTGCCGCTGATGACGTTGCCACCAGCGACATCGCTTATGAGGCGGCTCTTAGAGCCCTTGAGGATGCCAAAATCGGGGCGGCGGAGCTGGATTTGATAATCGTGGCTACCCTGACCCCTGACTACCTGACTCCCTCTACCGCCAGCCTGCTGCAAAAGCGGCTGGGAGCGGATCATGCCGCCGCCTTTGACCTTCAGTCGGCCTGCAGCGGGTTTGTTTACGGAGCGGCGGTAGCGGCGCAATTCATTGAAAACGGCTTTTACAAAAAGGTCCTCGTCATCGGGGCGGAGATTCTTTCCAAATATATAAACTGGGAAGACAGAAATACCTGCGTCCTCTTCGGCGATGGCGCCGGAGCCGCGGTCTTCGGAGCGGCGGAGGACGGCAGCGGCATCCTTTCCTGTGATCTGGGCAGCGATGGACGGGGCCCTGAAGTGCTGGGTATCCCCGGCGGCGGCACCAGATATCCGGCTGATGAAGATACAATTGCCCGGAAGGTCAACCGCATCCACATGGATGGCCGGGACGTCTTCCGCTTTGCGGTAAAGGCCCTGCCGAACACCCTGAAACGCTCCCTTGAGAAAGCCGGCATGACAGCGGATGAGCTGGCCTGGATCGTTCCCCATCAGGCAAACATCAGGATCATCGAGGCGGCATCCAAGCGACTGGCTATGCCCCTTGAAAGGTTCATAGTGAATATAGAGCGTTACGGCAACATATCGGCGGCTTCCGTTCCCATCGCTCTGGCTGAAGCTGACGCTGCCGGTAAGTTTAAGAAAGGCGACCTGATTGCCCTGGCCGGTTTCGGCGCGGGACTTACCTGGGCGTCCTGCGTAATGAGATGGGCCAAATGACGCTTCGTCCGCTTCGGACAAGGGAGGATTTATAAATGTTCAAAGAAAATAAAATCTGCCAGATGTTGGGAATCAAGTACCCTGTGTTCCAGGGGGGCATGGCCTGGCTGGGCACCGCCGAGCTGGTGTCCGCCGTATCCAATGCCGGGGGGCTTGGGATCATTGGCGCAGGGCATATGCCCCCTGACGTTCTCAAGGCGGAAATTGAAAAGGCAAAATCATTGACTGACAAGCCCTTCGGCGTGAACATCATGCTCATGTCGCCCTTTGTCAAGGAAGTCATGCAGCTCATGGTGGATGAGAAAATCCCCGTGGTCACAACCGGCGCAGGGAATCCGGCGGAGTACATCCCGGCCATGAAGGCAAACGGCACCAAGGTAATCCCCGTGGTTGCCTCGGTGGCTCTGGCAAAGCGCCTCGTCCGCACCGGAGTGGACGCAATTATCGCTGAGGGCACCGAAAGCGGCGGCCATATCGGCGAGCTTACCACCATGGCCCTGGTGCCCCAGGTGGTGGACGCCGTCGACGTACCGGTTATTGCCGCCGGAGGTATCGGCGACGGCCGGGGTATCGCCGCCGCCTTTGCTCTGGGGGCTCAGGCCGTCCAGATGGGGACCCGCTTCGTGGTTTCCCGGGAGTGCATTGCCCATGAAAATTACAAAAATCTCGTACTGAAGGCAAAGGACCGCAGCACGGTGGTTACCGGCCGCAGCACCGGCCATCCCTCCCGCTGCCTCCAGAACAAGCTGACCCGTACCTTCCTGGAAAAGGAAATGGCCGGGGCAACCGCTGAGGAACTGGAGAAGCTCAGCGCCGGGACCCTCCGCCTGGCAGCCCGGGAAGGCGACGTGGAGCAGGGCTCTGTAATGATCGGCCAGATTTCCGGAATGATGAACGACATCAAGCCGGTGGCTGCCATCATGGAGGAGCTTATTTCCGGTATTGCCAGGGCAGAGGCCGCTATCGGCGACACCTGCCGGTGATTGGCAGCAAACTCTTTTAAGGAGAACAAATGAATAAACTCGCATTTATATTCCCCGGTCAGGGAGCTCAAACCGTGGGCATGGGAAAAGACCTCCACGATAATTTTGAGCTGGCCCGCCGGATGTTTGAAGAGGCTGACGACGCATTGGGCTTTTCCATCAAGAAGCTCTGCTTTGAGGGACCGACGGAAGAGCTGATGCTCACCGCCAACACCCAGCCGGCGATCCTGACGGTAAGCGTTATCGCCGCCCGCCTGCTGATGGAAGAAGGCATAAAGCCTGATATCGCCGCCGGTCACAGCTTGGGCGAATACAGCGCCCTGGTTACCGCCGGCGTCATGGACTTTGCCGACGCGGTGCGCG
Organism: uncultured Schwartzia sp.; assembly: GCA_964540025.1. Lineage (GTDB taxonomy): Bacteria > Bacillota > Negativicutes > Selenomonadales > Selenomonadaceae > RGIG250. Next base: position 15,038 of record CAZIKQ010000016.1, read on the forward strand.
TTGTCAACAAGCGGGGGCAGTATATGCAGGAAGCGGTTCCCGTCGGCGAAGGCGGCATGGCCGCCATCCTGGGCATCGAGCGGGAAAGGCTCATTGAGCTCTGCGCCGAAGCCTCCGCCGCTTCCCCGGTTCAGGCCGTTAATTTCAACTGCCCCGGCCAGACCGTCATTGCCGGCGCCGCCGCCGGGGTGGAAAAGGCGGTAGAGCTGTGCAAGGCTGCCGGAGCGAAAAAGGCCGTAATCCTGCCGGTATCGGCTCCCTTTCACAGCACCCTCATGAAGCCCGCCGCCGAAAAGCTGGCCCTGGAGCTGGACAAGATTGAGATCAGGGACGCCGCTTTCCCGGTGGCGGCCAATGTGAACGGCCAGCTGGAAACCGCCGCTTCAGACATTAAGGCAAATCTCATTACTCAGGCGGATCACCCGGTTAAGTGGGAGGACTGCGTAGCGGCCATGACCGCCTTCGGGGCGGATACCCATGTGGAGGCAGGCCCCGGCAAGACCCTCTGCGGCTTTGACAGGCGTATCGACCGCAAGCTGAAGAGCCTGAACGTCGGTGATTGCCCGAGCCTGCAGAAAGCGCTGGAATTTTTCAGGGAGGTTGGCTGATATGATGTTGGAGGGCAAAACCGCTCTTGTCACCGGGGCGTCCCGGGGCATCGGCCGGGCTGTAGCCGTGGCTCTGGCCGCCGCCGGGGCAAAGGTAGCCGTAAATTACGCCGGAAACGATGCCGCCGCTGAGGAAACAAAGGCGGCCATCGAGGCAGCCGGGGGCGCCGCCCTTCTCGTGAAGGCGGACATTGCCAGTAGCGAAGAAGTAGAGGGAATGGTCAGGCAGACCGTCGAGGCTTTCGGCCGGATTGACATTCTCGTAAACAATGCCGGTATTACCCGGGACGGGCTCCTCATGCGGATGAAGGATGAGGACTTCGACGCGGTGATCAATACAAATCTCAAGGGCGTGTACTACACCACCAAAGCAGTGACGAAGCTCATGATGAAGAACCGCTACGGCCGGATCATCAACATGGCTTCCGTAGTGGGACTTACCGGCAACGCCGGTCAGGCGAACTACGCCGCGGCCAAAGCCGGGGTCATCGGCTTTTCAAAAACCGTGGCCAGGGAGCTGGCGCCCCGGGGCATTACCTGCAATATGGTAGCTCCCGGACTCATTGCCACCGACATGACGAAGGACCTGCCGGAGAAGGCCAGGGAAGCGATGATGGCGTCGATTCCCCTGGGCCGGGCCGGACAGCCCGAGGACGTGGCTCAGGCGGTGCTGTTCCTTGCCTCTGACAATGCTTCTTATATAACCGGCCAAGTCATAAATGTTGACGGCGGCATGGTTATGTGATAGAAAATTATTAAGTCCACTCGGGAGGAGGTGACCGACATGTCGACTTTTGAAAAAGTAAGAGATATCGTTGTAGAGCAGCTGAGCGTTGACGCCGGTGATGTAGCGATGGAGTCAACTTTCATCGATGATCTGGGAGCGGATTCTCTTGATATCGTTGAACTCATCATGGCTTTTGAGGAAGAGTTCGGAACAGAGATTCCGGATGAGGCCGCGGAAAAGATGAAGACCGTACAGGATGTTGTGACCTACATTGATCAGAACAAGTAATCCTGGCATCTGTCACGGGGAGGTTGGGGAGCGCCGCTCGTCCGGCGCCCTTCCGCTCCTGGTGATGATGGCTGAACGGAGGAGTTAATTTGTTTCTTCCAGAACTTAAAATCGGCAATAAAACAGCCAGGGTCCCCATTTTCCAGGGGGGCATGGCCATCAGACTTTCGACAGCCCGCCTGGCCGCGGCCGTGGCCAATGAAGGCGGCGTAGGACTGATTGCCGCGTCCGGAATGTCGAATGAAGAGCTTCGTTACGAGATTCGTCTGGCCCGTTCCCTGACCGACGGAATCATCGGCATTAACATAATGGTTGCCGCTAAAAAGTTTAGCGAAATAGTTGAGACGGCAATCGATGAGGGCATTGATCTGGTAGTGGCCGGGGCGGGCTTTTCCCGGGACATTTTCGGCTACGGCAAATCATCCGGCACCCCCATCGTTCCGATTGTCTCGTCCGTAAAACTTGCGAAAATTGCAGAGCGTCTTGGCGCCACCGCCATCGTGGTGGAGGGTAAGGAAGCCGGCGGTCACTTGGGCACGACTACTTCTGTCCGCGACCTTATTCCCGGCATCCGGGAGGCCGTAAGCATTCCGGTGATTGCCGCCGGCGGCTGCCTCCACGGCCAGGACATCGTTGATCTTATAAAGATGGGGGCCAACGGAGTCCAGATGGGTTCCCGGTTCGCCGCCAGCCTCGAGGCAAACTCCGCCCCTACCGTAAAAGAATACTATCTGAAATCGAAGCCTGAGGACATCGTGGTTATCCACAGCCCGGTGGGCCTGCCTGGCCGGGCTGTGCGCAATCCCTTCGCGGAGCACATCATGACGGAAGGGAATTGGCCCATTCCCCGGTGCGACAATTGCCTCAAGGCCTGCAAGCATAATTTCTGCATCATCCGGGCCCTGACCAGAGCCCAGCAGGGTGACGTGGACACGGGGCTCGTCTTTACCGGCGAGTACATTTCCCGCATTGATGAAATTTTACCGGTCAGCGAAATCTTCCGCCGTCTGAAGGAAGAAGCGGCCGCAGCCGAATGATATACGAAACAGCGAGGTGTTTTTATTGGCCAATAGAGTAGTTGTAACGGGCCTGGGAGTCGTTACTCCCATCGGCTGCGGAAAGGACAATTTCTGGCAGGCGCTGCTTGCCGGTAAGATTGGCATTGACCGGATTTCCCGGTTTGACCCGGAAGGTTTTGCCTGCCAGATAGCGGGGGAGGTCAGGGATTTTGACCCGGCCGATTACCTTGATAAGAAGGAAGCCCGGCATATGGACCGCTACTCCCAGTTTGTGGTGGCGGCCAGCGATATGGCCATAAAGGATGCGGCTCTCGATTTGGAGAAGGTGGATAAGGACCGGGTAGGTACATACATCGGCTCCGGCATCGGCGGCATCGAAACCATGTACGACCAGTATAAAAAGCTCTTTGACCGGGGGCCCCGGGCCATCAGCCCCTTCTTCATCCCCATGGAAATTTCCAATATGGGGGCGGCGCAGGTGGCTATCCGCTACGGCTTCCACGGCCCTTCCTGCTGTCTGGTCACTGCCTGCGCCACCGGCACGGACAGCATCGGCGGCGCTTTGCGGATTCTCCAGCGGGGTGACGCCGACGTAATGCTGGCGGGAGGAACCGAGGCCAGCATTTCTCCCACGGCGGTGGCGGGTTTTGGCCAGATGAAGGCCCTCTGCACCGACCACAACGATGATCCGGTTCACTCCGTCCGTCCTTTCGACAAGAACCGCAGCGGCTTTGTCATGGGTGAGGGCGCGGGCATCGTGGTTTTGGAGACCTTGGACCATGCGCTGGCCCGGGGCGCTCACATCTACTGCGAGCTGGCCGGCTATGGGGCAAACTCCGATGCTTACCACATGACCAGTCCGCTGCCCGGCGGCGCGTACCAGCAGAAATGTATGGATCTGGCCATCAGGGACGCGGGACTGACTCCTGATGATATTGACTATGTAAATGCCCACGGCACCTCCACCCACATGAATGACAAGGGGGAAAGCGACGCCATAAAGGGACTGTTTGGGGCTCGGGCCTACGATGTTCCCGTCAGCTCCATTAAAGCCATGACCGGCCATCTGTTGGGAGCCGCCGGGGGCGTGGAATTTGTGGCTACGGCCCTGACCGTGGAGCAGGATATTATCCCCCCCACCATGAATTACGAAACCGTTGATGTTGACGAGGATTTAGACCTTGACTACGTGCCGGGCAAAGCCCGCCAGCATAAGGTAAGGGCGGCTGTTTCCAACAACTTTGGCTTCGGCGGCCACAACGCCTGCCTGGTGGCAAAGAAGTACGCAGAATGAAGAGAAATGAGCTGACGGAAAAACGCCGTCGGGAGCTTACGGAGCTTTCCCGGCAGCTGGGAGTTGAGCTGAAAAACCTCAGCCTGCTGGATACGGCCCTCACCCATACTTCCTACGCCAACGAATCCCTCCGCCGGGGCGTTTCCCACAACGAACGGCTGGAGTATCTGGGGGACGCGGTGCTGGAGCTGGCTATGAGCGACTATCTGTACAGGCATTATCCCCACCTTTCGGAAGGGGACCTGACGAAGGCCCGGGCCTCGGTGGTCTGTGAAGAAACCCTCTCCGGCCGGGCGGCGGAGATCCGCCTGGGAGAACACCTTCTCTTGGGGAACGGCGAACGGGCCAGCGGCGGGGACAAGCGCCCCTCCATTCTGGCGGACACCTTTGAAGCGGTAATTGGAGCCATCTACCTTGACCAGGGTTGGGAGACAGCCCGGGATTACATCCTTTCCCAGCTGGAAACGTATCTTAAAGAGATAAGAGTCGGTCAGCAGAGGCATGACTTTAAGACGATTTTACAGGAAATGATCCAGCGCCGCCCCGGACAACACGTCCTCTATGAGCTGCTGGCCGCCGACGGCCCGGATCACGCCAAGACCTTCACGGTGAGGGTCAGCGTAAACGGAACTCCCCTTGGCGCCGGACAGGGGCGAAGCAAGAAGGAAGCCGAACAGGCGGCGGCCAGAGAAGCTCTGGGACAACTGAAGCAGGAGGAGAATTATGCGCTCCGATAAAATCAATAAAATTATCCGTTCTTTGAAAAAATCCATGGCTCTGACCTGCGCTGTCGGCACGGTGGCCTTCGCCCCCTTTGCGCAGGCCGCGGAAGAACCGGCGGCCCAAGAAGCCCAGGGCGCCAACATGACCGTGGCGGAAATGGCGGAGCTGGCCAAGGAAAACGGCTACCGGCACACCAGCGCCCGCTACGGCTACAGCATCGTCTGCCCCAAGAAGCCCAACGTGATTCCCCTCTCCCTGATGGAGGAGAAGGCCAAAGGCGAGGTGCTGATTTTTGACAATGACGGGTACTACATAAATAACGCCTGGATCATCATGGTGAATGCCTTTGATGAGAATGAGATCCCGACGAATCTCCACACAATGGATGACGCCGCCAAGGCAAAGCTGGCAGAAAAGCTCGCAAAGAACAGCGGCTATGAGCTGGTGCGGATTGCCGACATGGGCCACACCAGCGGCGTGTACTGCATCACCGCCAAGGAGATCGAGATCGATACCAACGGGGACGGCAAAGCTGATGAGGTTATGACTGCCGACACCCAGATGATCAAGACCTTCTTCCGGGGACAGTTCGGCGGACGGTTCGGCGTGGAGCTTATCGACAACCCGGATCTGACTTCGGCCCATATCAATCAGTACCACGTGGGGCTTATGACCTTTCAGGAGTGGCCCGCTACCGCTGATGACAAGCAGGGGGAAGCTAAAGTAAAGAAAAGCAAATAAAATAGCGGGATAAGCCGCTAAAGCAAAACGCCCATAAATCGTTGGATTTATGGGCGTTTTTGCGTCCTGGAGCCTGGTCGGGGAGTCAAAAAATTTCGCCCCGCGGGCAATATTTTGTTTTCTGTGACGGATTCTCTTGTAATTGCCTTGCCTTTAGTCTAAAATACAGGTAAATAAATGTCTGTTTTGTTATTAAGAGGGGGAATTTTATGGCGGTAAAAATTCAGGTTCTCGTGGAGGATACAGGTTCGGAGCATCTGTCTCTGGGAACGGAGCACGGTCTGTCCCTGCTGGTTTCCACGCCGGAGGCGAAGTTTATCTTCGACTGCGGCGCGACGGGTCTGGCCTGGGAGAACGCCCGGCGCATGAACGCGCCAATCAGGGAGGCGGCTTTCGTCGTCATCAGCCATTCCCATTACGACCACGCCGGGGGCTTTCCCCAGCTTTTCCAATGGGCGGCGCCGAAAAAGCTTTACGTGGGCGCGGGCTTTTGGGAAGAAAAGTACGCCGCCGACCCGGCGGGCGGGCGCTTCACTTACCTTGGGGCAGGGTTCGGCGAAGGGGCTCTCCGGGAGTTCGGCATCGAGGCGGAGACGGTGGAGGACGTGAAGGAGGTGGCCCCGGGAGCCTGGCTGCTGGGAAATTTCCCTCGGACCCACGCCTTTGAAACGATCCCCCGGCGGTTCGTCAAGGGCGAGGGACGGGCGCCGGACGATTTTTCCGACGAGATTTGCCTTGCTCTGGCGGAGGAAGACGGCCTGGCGGTAGTGGCAGGCTGTTCCCACCCCGGAATACTGAACATGGTGCAAACCGTGCGCCAGCGGCTGAAGAAGCCGGTTTACAGCGTCATTGGGGGAACTCACCTGAAGGAGGCGGCGGAGGCTCGCCTGGATCTCACGCTGAAGGAGCTGAAGGAGGCGGGGCTGAAAAGGCTGGCGCTCTGCCACTGCTCCGGCGGGGCGGTCAGAGACCGGCTGAAGGGCGAAGCCGCAGGCTGTCTTTTGGGCACGGGGGACGAGATCCGGCTGGCCTAAAGGTTTATTTCAGGCGGCGGAGCTTCAGGAATTATTTTTATTTTATTTATTCAGGAGGATAACGATTATGTCCGGTCTGTTTATGGGCAGCGTGATTTTACTGGCGGTCATCGCCATGATTCTTGCCATCAGCAAATTTAAGCAGCACCCGTTTCTGGTGCTTGTTCTGGTTTCGATTTTCGTGGGCCTTGTCTGCGGAATGCCGGCGGCGAAGGTTCTTTCCACGGTAAAGAACGGCTTCGGCGGCATCCTTTCCAGCATCGGCATCGTCATCGTTGCCGGTACGATCATCGGCACCATCCTGGAAAAGACGGGGGCGGCTCTCGTCATGGCCAACACGATCTTAAAGTGCGTGGGCAAGGCCCGCTCCGTGCTTACCATGGGTATAACGGGCTACGTTACCGGTATACCGGTTTTCTGCGATTCCGGCTTCGTAATTCTTTCGCCTATTGCGAGAGCCCTGGCGGATCGTTCCAACGTATCCCTGGCGGTCATGGGCACGGCTCTGTCCGCGGGCCTGTACGCGACCCACTGCCTGGTGCCGCCGACGCCGGGACCCATCGCCATGGCCGGAACGCTGAACGCGGATCTGGGCACGGTGATTTTAGTGGGCCTGGTCACCTCGGTTCCGGCTATGCTGTCGGGGATTGTCTACGCAAAGAACGTGGCCAGTAAATTCGACATTCCGGCCAATCCGGAGTTTACGGTGGAGGAGCTGATGGAAAAATACGGCAAGCTCCCCGGCGTAGTCCACAGCTTCGCGCCCATCGTTCTGCCGATCATTCTCATCGCCCTGAAATCCCTGGCCGATTTCCCGTCCCATCCCTTCGGGGCAGGGGCCTTCCGCTCCTTTATGTCCTTTATCGGCGATCCGGTAACGGCGCTGATTATCGGGATTTTCGTGGCCATGACTCTCATTCCCGTTTCGGAAAAGGAAAATTCCTTCGCCTGGATGTGCGACGGCGTTTTGAATTCCGCTTCCATTCTGGTCATCACCGGCGCGGGCGGTTCCTTCGGGGCTATCCTGAAGAGCCTGCCGCTGGCGGACGCCCTTTCTTCCACGCTGCTTTCCCTGTCTATCGGCGTGTTCCTGCCCTTCATCATCTCAGCTCTCTTAAAGACGGCCATGGGCGCCTCCACGGTGGCGATGATCGTTACCTCGGCGATGGTGGCTCCCCTGATGCCCTCCCTGGGCTTTACGTCGGAGATCGGCAAGGCGCTGGTCATCATGGCCATCGGGGCCGGTTCCATGTGCGTTTCCCACGCCAATGACTCCTACTTCTGGGTGGTTTCGCAGTTTTCCGATATGCCCACGAACGTGGCCTACAAGTGCCAGACGGGCGTGACCTTCGTGGAGGGTATCGTCACGGTGGCGTTCGTTTACATCCTGTCGCTGATTTTCTGCTAAGGGGAACGAGGAAAAAGCGATGAAGAAAATAGTGCTTGTTCCCGATTCCTTCAAGGGCACCCTGTCTTCCAGCCGGGCGGCGGAAGCTATGGCGAAAGCCACCCGGCGCGCCTTTCCCGGCGCGGAAATAGTGGCCATTCCGGTGGCCGACGGCGGCGAGGGTACGGTGGAAGCCTTTCTGGAGGCCCGGGGCGGCCACCGGGTAACGGTGGAGGTCAAAGGGCCCCGGGGCAACGTGATCCCATCCTTTTACGGCATCCTGCCCGATAAAACGGCGGTGGTGGAGATGGCGGCGGCGGCGGGCCTGCCCCTCATGGATGGGCGCCTGGACGTTGGCGGAGCCACCACTTACGGCGTGGGGGAGCTGATGAAAGCGGCGGTGGCCAAGGGCGCTGAAAAGCTGATCCTGGGACTGGGAGGCAGCGCCACCAACGATGGGGGCTGCGGCGCGGCAGCGGCCCTCGGCGCTAAATTTTTCGACGGGGCGGGCAAGGCTTTCGTTCCGACGGGCTCGACGCTGGGGGAGATTTCCTCCATCGACGCTACCGGGCTTACCGAGGCGCTGAAGGGCGTGGAGGTCGTGGTCATGAGCGACATCGACAATCCCCTCTGCGGGGAGCGGGGCGCGGCCGCCGTGTTCGGCCCCCAGAAGGGAGCCAGTGAAGCGCAGGTGAAGGAGCTTGACGCGGGCCTGGCCCATCTGGCCAAAATAATAAAGCGGGATCTGAACAAAGACGTTGCCAATCTTCCCGGCGCGGGAGCGGCGGGAGGCATGGGCGCAGGAGCGGCGGCCTTCTTTGGCGGGCGGCTCACCCGGGGCATCGACGCGGTTTTGGACGCGGTGGATTTTTCTGCGGCCCTTCGGGGAGCCGACGTGGTGGTTACCGGCGAGGGCCGCTTTGACGAGCAGTCGCTGATGGGGAAGGTTGTGGGCGGCATCGCCGCCCGAACCAGAGCGGTGAGCGCGCCTTTGATCGTGGTGGCAGGGTCTTTGGCGAAGGATATCGACTTTGGCGCGGCCAAAAGGGCCGGGATCGACGTGGCCTTCAGCGTGACTCCCGCCCCCATGAGCTTTGCGGAAGCGGCCCGGGACAGCTTCGCCAGCCTGGAAAACGCCATGCTGAATATCTGGCGGCTTTGGAGTCTGGCGGAAAGCGGCCGCGTTAATCTGTTAAGATACTAATCAACGCTTAGGGTAAAAAAACAGCGGGTTCGGAAAATTTTCCGAACCCGCTGTTTTTTACCGCTTTTCCTCCACTGCCGCTGATTTTGCTGTCCGGGCTACGGAGGGAACTTGGATCAAGCTGCTTTGCCTTCAGAGGAGAACAGTTCCGGCAAGGGGTTGAATAACTATTACATTACCTGTTGGCCTCAAAATTTTCCACCTGTTCCATGACTTTGCTGAAAACCTCCGGGCTGTACTGCGGCGGATATCCGTTCTTGGTTAAACAGACCTTGATGTCCCATTTCAGCTTGTCGCGGACGCGCTTATTGTTGAGCCAGTCCGCATAAGCGGAAGTTGTGTCAATAATGTCTTTCACCTTTTTGGCAAGCGCTCTGCATTTATCATTGACGATGACGCCGCCAACGGTTTTGTCCGTTCCGTACTCAAAGTTATGCTGGTCCCGCAGCGCCAGCAAAATGTCATAAAACGCCTTTTCCTCAAAGGTAAGTTCCAGTTTGCGGATACTCTCCCGGCTTTCCTTCATCCGGCTCATAATGGACAGCGCCTGTTTAGTCGCCGCCTCGATGATGTCTTCAGCGGCCTGCTCCTGGGTCTCGCCAGCTTCTTCCGCCGCCAGGCGCTTGCGTCGCTCGTGGTATTCGGCAATGGTCTTTTCCAGCATTTCCTGAAAGGACTTTGACGCGATCATATTCACCTTGCCATATTCCCGAATCTGCCTGCGGAGCATCTTTACGAGCAATTCCAGCTTCGTGGCGGGCATTCTTACATCGGAGAGCTTTTCGTAGTATTCCGGGGAAAAAATATCTTCGTCCTCACCGGCTTTCAAAACGCTTTCGACCTTGTTGTATTTCAATGCCTCCTCCACCATCCGGGACACGGCGCGATTCATCGTATCCGTGTCGAGTATCGTGGTGCCGCTCATTTTGCGCACAAAACCGGCAATCGCCATAAAGCACTGAGCAAGGGCGGATTCACCTTCGCTGAGAACTCCTGACGGCTGAGCGATGTCATAGGCGGCGCGCATTCGCTTCACCGTCTTGAGGAAATATGTTTTGAAGGAAACCTTTTGCGAACCCGTCCGGCTTTCTGCGCGAAGCTCCTCCGGGTAAGCAAATACGAATTCCGCCGCCCTGGCAAGCAGCTTATACCGCTCCACGGGATTTGTCTTCGGGTCTAAGAAAGGCGCCAGGTCATAATCGCTGAACAGGGAGCGCAAAATTTCCAGTTCCTCGCGAAAAACCTGCGCCGCCTGTTCCACATCATCGGCTGAAGGCGCTACGGAGGTGTCGCCGCCATACAGCTTCATAGCCTGGCGCATATTGTCCCGAATGCCGATATAGTCGATGACCATGCCATACTCTTTGCCGGGATATTTTCTGTTTACCCGGCTGATGGTCTGGATTAAAAGGTGCTTCTTCAGCGGCTTATCGTTGTAAAGGTAGGTTAGAGCAGGCACATCAAAACCAGTAATCCACATATCTACCACAATGACGATACGGAAGTTTGACTTCTCCTGCTTAAAGGCCGCGTCCAGATCCTTGGAGCGCTTATCGTTTTGAACGCCGCCGAGGTACTCGTACATATCTTTCGGGTCATTGGCCCTCACGCTGGCAACCATGGCCATGAAGGGCATGGGGCTGAGGGCGTGCAATTCCTCGTTGGTGGCGGCCACTCCATCGGCAGCTTTCTTCTTAGTGAACCACTCCGGGTACTTCTCCCGGAAAACGGTCAGCAGATCATAGGCGATCTTCCGGTTGGAGCAGGTGATCATCGCCTTCTGAATCCTGTCCGGATCACCGGCGCAAGCGGAAACGTAGTGGTCGTGAATATCTGCGGCAAGCCGGTTCAGTCGGGATGGCTCCGCCAGAATGACTTCCATGGAGCTCATGGCCGCTTTGCTGGCCTCAATATCCTCCCGGGTCGCCCCGTCCTCAGCGCATTTTTTGTAGTAATCCTCAATCTGCTTTGTCTTCGCTTTATCCAGCAGCACCTTCGCAATGCGGGGATGGTACTTTATGGATACCGTCAGACCGTCCGCCACCGCCTGGTCCATGGTGTAGCGGTCTATCTCACTGCCAAAGGTCTGATAGGTTTCCGCAATAGGCGTACCAGTAAATCCCACGAAGGTGCCATGAGGAAACGCCTCCTTCAAAACCTTGGCATAGGGCTTTGACACCATCGCTTTCATATTCTTGTCGGCGTCCTTGCTGAACTTGATTGTTCTGGAATGTTCCAGCTGGGTTCGGTGGGCCTCGTCCGAAAAGCAGATAATGTTGCGGCGGTCGTTTATCAGTCCGATTTTATCGTCCTTCCGGTCGCAGAATTTCTGGATGGTGCAGATGTAAAAACCGCCGCTCTGCCTGGCCCCCAATTCCGCGCGGAGATGGCGCCGACTCTTCACAACGGACACATCCCCCAGCTTCAGAAAATCCTTGCTCTTCAGGAACAGTTTTGCCCCCTGTTCCTGAAGCTCGTCACGATCCACGATCATGATGACAGTGGGCGAACCTATTTCCGGTATATCCGTGCAGCGCAGGGCAAGCTGACGGGCCAGGAACGCCATGGCGTAGGTCTTACCGCAGCCGGTGGCCCCAAAGTAGGTGCCGCCCTTGCCGCTGTTTTCCGCAACGGATTTGATAATGCTCTTCTTTAGCAGCCGCGCTGCAAAAAACTGGGGATAGCGGCAGACAATCTCCTGTTCCTCGCGGTCATAAACACGATCCTGAAAATGGATATAATCCCGAAAGATTTCCAGGAACCGGGCGGGACGGAACACGCCCTTTATCATGCTCTCCAATTCGTCAAAAGGCGCAGACGACACAGCGTCGCCATCCTCTGCCCGCCGCCATGCGTAAAAATGCTCATAGGGGGTGCGGACGGTGCCCAGCCTGGTCTTCACCCCGTCGGAAATGCAGGCCAGCGGGCAGTAGTGGAGCAGATGGGGAATGTCCCGCCAATAGCGGACGTTGATCTGCTCCCAGGCGTCAAGGATGGTGGCGGCGGAGTCAGCCGGATTTTTCAGCTCCACAATGCACAGGGGCACTCCATTTACAAAAAGCAGCACGTCAGGGCGGCGGTTTTCCCGCTGCCCGTTGTAGACGTATTCAACGGTGAATTGGTTCACCACCCGGAAAATATTATTTTCCGGCCTTTCAAAGTCAATGAGAGAAACCATCTGGGGAACGCCGCTTTGAGGAGTAAACTGCATTCCGTCCACCAGAAGATCATAGACGCTGTGCAGGATGGCAAAATCGCTCGCGCCTCCCATGAGGCGCAGGGTATCGAAAATCTGCGTAATTTCTTCCGGGGTAAAATCAGGCTGCGCAGCCGAAAGAAACGCCTTGAAATCGTCGGCGATTAAAACCTCCGTATTCCCTTCGCGGCTGATTTTATCGCCGAACAGATAGTCCCAGCCCGTCTGCTCTAAAAATGAAATAAAGGCGGATTCATAGTCCGACTCGCAGTAACGGCCGTTGAAATTCTGAAGTCTGGCCATGAATTACGCCTCCTTTGCCTTTCTGCCCTCTTCGATAGAACCTTTATCAAAATTGGGCAAATATCTTTGATTTGGGCTTTGAGCTTTTCGGCGATAGAAGCACGAATACTATAGGCTTCATAGATATTTACAATATTTTGCTGAACTTGTAAGTTTGGAATGGGAATAGATATTTCTCCCATATCTTCAAGTGTAAAAATATCCCTTGTCGTACCAAAAGCAATGAATCCTGCATACCTTTGCGTTTCAGCACGGTTTAACCATAACAATAAATATTTAGGCAAAAGTTTTTCTTGATTGATAACTTCAAATACTTGGTATGAATTTGAAACAATACAATCTGGGCCTTCACGAAGTGCTATGGGCAATTTCGTATTATGAGCTTTCATCACCTTATTAAATGCAAATTGACCGGTTCGTACAATTTTTCCGTTTTTTGAATCTTCAGCGACTCTTTTTGGCTCTGTGAAAAGATGGTCAACATTTACTCCCTGAAACAATGAAATGTCATTGTTTTCATTATTTTCATTGCGTTCCGCAATATACTTCCCGATTTTTTCACAGAGCATTTTTCGCCGCAAATCCTCAATATAGGCGTCGCAAAGGAGCTTCAAGTTCTCCAATCCCCGCTCATAGCTTCTCTGATTGGCCAGCATGGCATTGTAAACATTCACATATTTTTGCTGAATATGGACAGGAGGCAACTCAATTTCTATGTCGCAAAACCTGTCCCAATCAAGGTTTGATCTAATGCTACCGTCACTATATAACCAACCCAATCGATCTCTTTCATTTGAAATAAATGTCATAAAAAAGTATGTGGGCAAAACTGAGTCTGTTGCTGTTATCTCGAAAGTTATGTATGCTGGAGAAACAATAATCGGGTTGTCTCCCATATACATACTTATCCTAATGCACCTGTCCCGGCCTGTTTGCATACCACTAAATACAAAGCGGTCTTTGCGTACAACTTTATAGTTGCTTTCATCAAGGCCATCCGTGTTCGCCGCCGTTGGCATAAACTCTTTATTTATGTTAATTCCGAAAATTTTTTTTATCCCTAAAGAATTTCTCTCATCTACAGGAGATATTAGGCTTCCCAATCTGACCTTATTCAATCCCATAGCCGATCCCTCTGAATGCTTCCGAAAGCATTGTCTGCGCTTCCTTTTCCTGAGCGAGAATTTCCCGCATCTCGGCCTGGATGCGCTCCATTTCCCGTTCGTAGTCAATCTCCAAATCATGGTCGATGAACCGGATGTACTTGCTGGGGGTCAGAGCCCAGCCCTTTGCTTCAATCTCCTTGACGTTCACGCTGCGGTAAAGTTCGGGGACTTCGTAATTTGCGCCGTCGGTCTCCGCCGACTGCCAGATATGGTAGATGTCCGCCGCCCGCTGGATTTGCCCGGCGCTCAGCAATACTTTTTTCTTGCCCTCGCCCTTTACCGGGTTTTCCGTCCAGGCGCGCAGGTCCATAAAGAGAAATTCCCGCTGGCGGTTTCGGAGGGTCCGGCTGTGGTACTGGCCGCCCTTTTTGTTCTGGTTCAAAATCCACAGGGTCACGCTGATGTCCGTGGTGATAAACAGTTCCCGGGGCAGGACGATGATGGCTTCCACCTTGTCGTTTTCAATGAGCTTTTGGCGGATGGCAGTAGTATCGCTGTCGTTTAGCGCGCCGTTGGCAAGGAGAAATCCCGCCACGCCGTCGATGGGTTTCAGGTGAGAGAGGATGTGCAGTATCCAGGCGTAGTTTGCGTTGCTGTCCGGGGGCGTCCCGTAGTCCGCCCAGCGGCTGTCGCTGCGGAGAGCAGGGTCGTACCAGCCTTTGAGGTTAAAGGGAGGATTGGCCATTATATAATTAAAATATATTCCCTTGTGTAAATCATGGGTGAAGGTGGAGTCGTTTTCTTCGCCCAGGTTATGGCTCAGGCCGCGGAGGGCCAGGTTCATTTTGGCCAGGCGGTAGGTGGCGGGCTCCTTTTCCTGTCCCCAGATGTTGATGCGGCTGATGTCGCCGTTTTTCGCCTTCACCAGGTCGGCGCTCTGGATGAACATCCCGCCGCTGCCGCAGCAGGGGTCGTACAGCGTTCCGTCAAAGGGCTCGATCATGGCGGCGATCAGCTGCACAACGTCGTGGGGAGTATAAAATTCGCCCTCTTCCTTGGTGGCGTTTACGGCAAATTCCTTCAGGAAATATTCGTAGACCCGGCCGATCAGGTCTTTTTCCTCGCCAAAGGTCTTATGGCTGATTTTGTTTACTTCATCCACCAGTTTTTTGATGTCGTTGGGCGCAAGGTTTCTGGTGGTAAAGGTGCCGGAAATGAAGCAGCCTTTCAGCTCCCTTGAACTCTGGGCAATGCTGGTAAGCGCCGTGTCGAGGGCCACGTTCAGCTTCGGGGCGGGGGTGTTGATGATGGTTGACCAGCGGGCTTCCGGCGGCAGAGCATAGGTGCCGTCCGTAAAAGTGGGGTCGTCGAGGAATCCCGCTTTGATGTTTTCATCATCCGGGTCAAGACCTTCTTCGATCAGCTGTTGGCGCAGATTGTTTACGCCGTCCTCATACTTCTCGCCGATAAAGCGCAAGAACACCAGCGTGAGCATCATGTCCCGCTTTTCAAAGAAGGAGCCGGAGTTGCGGGCGGCCCGCAGGTAATTCCGGCAATTAAACAGGATATCGTCTATTTTCAGCGCCGGTTGAACAGTTCGTTTCGCCATGATTTTTCAACCTTTCTCTGGTCAGGTGGATTCCCTGTTGTCGGCTGCCGAAATTCCCCGTTCCGCGGTTCGGTCTGCCGCCAGCTTGGCAAGGCTAATTATAACAAAGAAAGGCCGCCCGACATAGGAAAATTTTGCTATTTGGGCGGCAATGCTTTATAATATATGGTGCTCATGCTGCTTGCGGCGCCACAATTCCTGTGGTGTTCAATGGCGGCAGGGCAGTCGTATTTATTTTTTTATTTTACGCAACGGATGGCAATATGAAGAACATAGCTGAAATCGGGAAGAAAATTTATCGGATAAATTACCACAAGGAATTGAAGCGGTATATTTACTTCCGCCTGCGGGCCCTGTTTAACGGCGGACGCATGGACCGAATAGACAGCTATTATCACAGGGACCCGGTACGGGAAGAGATCGCCCGGCTGTATCCCTTCGTTTACGAACAGCCCCAGCGGGCCTTCTTTTACAATAAGTCCGGCTTTGACGAGCGGATCAAGCTCATGGAGGAGCACATGGACGCCCTGATCGATTCCTTTGCTCCCCAGGTGATTTACGATATATACGGGGGCGAGGAAAAAATCCTCTGGCAGGCGGATTTTGAGGGAGAGCCGCTGCGGCTGAGCCTGTCCTTTAATCCCGGCCAGCGCAAGGAGGGGGCCCTGTCCGTGGTACTGCGGCTGGGAGAGCGGTACCTGTATCAGATAATCTTCTGGCTGGGGAACACCCCGGCGATTGACAGAGGACGGGAAAAAATTGCCCGCAATTTCTACATCGGCGCCATGCAGGGGCCAAACGGGGAAGAACCAAAAGAGATTATAAAGCGGCTCACGAAGTTCTGCCACGGCTGCCGGACGAAAAATCTCATCCTCTGCGCCGCCCAGGCAGTGGCCCGAGCAATGGGGGCAGGCCATATCTACGCCGTAACCAACGGCGGCTACTACGCTATGAATCACCTGCGGCTGGACAGGAAGCTCAAGACCTCCTTTGACGACTTCTGGCAGGAGGCGGGGGGAAAGCCCGCCGCCGACAGCCGCTTCTACGAGCTGCCCCTCCGGGAACACCGCAAGAGCCCGGAGGAGATTCCCACCAGAAAGCGGGCCGTCTACCGCCGCCGCTTTGCCCTCCTGGATGAAATCGACGGGGCCGTCGAGGGCAAAATGCAAGAATTGCGGAAAAAATGAAAAAAAGCAAAAATCAAGAGTTTTTATATTTATTTATAAAAACTCTTGATTTTTGCTCTTTTTTCAAATATATTGTAAAAAGAGGTGAAGATGATGGGCAGTGTAATCAGGCAAAAGTATCTGGAGAAACTGAAAAAGTTAAGGGACACCCGGCTGATAAAGGTGGTTACCGGCGTGCGCCGCTGTGGAAAATCCACGCTGTTGAAGCAGTTTCGGGAATATTTGGCCGCCCGGGGAGTAAAAAAAGAGTGCCTCATCTCCCTGAATTTTGAGGATATGGGGAACCGGTCACTTTTGGCTGGGGAGAAGCTCTATGAATATATCGAAAACCGCCTCAGTCCCAAGGGGATGAATTATATTTTCCTCGATGAGGTTCAGGCGGTGTCGGAATTTCAGCGGGTAGTGGATTCCCTTTACATTCGGGGAAATATAGATTTATACATTACCGGCTCCAATGGGACGCTGTTGTCGGGGCAGCTGGCCACCCTCCTGTCCGGACGGTACATAGAGATAAGGATGCTGCCCTTCTCCTTTGCCGAATACTACGAGCTGGCGGGCGGCGGCAAGCGAAGGGCCTGGCAGGAATATTTTCAAACCGGCGGCTTCCCCTATCTGGCCCAGCTGCCGGATGAGGATATCCGCCTGGAGTACCTGACGGGCATATATAACACGGTGCTGGTAAAGGATGTCCTCAGCCGGCAGGGAATAAGCGACGCGCCCCGGCTGGAGAGCATCGCCAGATTTTTGGCCGACTCCGTGGGCAGTCTCATATCGGTAAAAAAGATAGCGGATACTTTGACCGCTGACGGCCGAAAGACCACCCCGGCCACGGTGGACGGGTATGTGGCTGGCTTGCTGGACGCCTTTGTTTTTTATCGGGCAGACCGCTATGACATAAAGGGCCGGCAGCACCTGAAATCCCTGTCAAAATATTATCTCGTGGACCTGGGCCTGTGGCGGATGCTCCTCGGCAAATACGGCGGGGACGTCGGCCACCGGCTGGAAAATATCGTGTACCTTGAGCTTTTGCGGCGGGGCTTTCAGGTAAGCGTTGGTAAGCTGGAACAGGGAGAGGTGGATTTCGTGGCCCGGCGGGACGGGGAGATAAGCTATTATCAGGTTTCGGCCAGCGTCCTTGATCCGGCGGTGTGGGAGCGGGAGCTGCGGCCGCTGGAAAAAATAAAGGACAATTATCCAAAGTACCTGCTCACCCTGGACGAGCTGCCCATCGGGCGAAACGGCATCAACCAGCTGAATATCATCGACTTTTTGCTGGAGTGAGTATTGCGGCTTCCGGCTGTGGCAAAGAAAGCGGCGGGAAAAGTGAAAAGGGAAAAAGGGGAACAGGCGAGCGCAGCACAGCGCCCGCCTGGCCCCTGTTTTATTGTTTGGCAAGATTGTTTTACCGTTATGCAGATTGCAATAACGGTTTACAAACACGCCTGACGATTTTTCTCTGAGGTGCGGCGGCAGCTATTTACAATGGCGGAGCCATTGATAGACTGTTGACAAAAAGCTCTATGTCTACCCTTTTACTCAGCCCAAAGGCTCCCCGTGGAGTAACTGCCACAACTCAAAGCCTCCCCTGTAGGGGAGGTGGTCGAAGGCCGCAGGCCGAAGACCGGAGGGGTGAAGATCAGCCGAGAGGTTTACTTATATCACCCCTCAGTCAGCTTCGCTGACAGCTCCCCTACAGGGGAGCCAAGGGGTAAAGTGGCCTTTGTCGACAAG
>CAZIKQ010000017.1:0-32353 GCA_964540025.1 uncultured Schwartzia sp.
CTCACTAAATTCGTCCATCGTTTCACTCGGACTCATTAAGTGAGTTAGTCAAGCCGGAGGGGTGATAAAGAAATCTAATTGCTGGCTTATCTACACCCCTCAGGCGGCTTCGCCGCCAGCTCCCCTCAATGGGAGCCAATTAAACGAATTAGAAGTTACCGGCAAGGTAAAACGGGGTCGGCCCACGATCTCCCGATCGCGGGCCGGCCCCGTTTTTATTTACTTCTTATTCTTTTTCCCGGTACCAGAAGGGACGGAGCAGCTTGATAGCCGCGGTGTCTCCCACCTCCGGCCCCGGGTCCCGGCGGCCCTTCTGCGCTCGCATCAGCTGCTCGCCGACCTTGAGCTGGTAGTCGATGATTTCACCCAGATAAGCCTTACGGGTGACAACCCCCTTGATGGACTCCGGTTCGTCGTTGGCCACGAAGTCGATTTCCGAGGGACGGCTGGCCAGGGACAGGGTCCCTTCTCCCTTCAGGTCATCGGGAACCGCCCAATGATCGGGAATCGGACATCCACCGGCGACGGCGGCCTTTCCCCCATCGTTGCCCACGGTCAGGAAGTTGGACAGGCCGATAAAGCTGAAGACGAATTTATTGGCCGGATGGTTGTAGATATTCAGCGGCGTATCGATCTGCTGAACTACCCCCAGCTTCATGACGAGGATCCTGTCCGACAGGGCCATCGCCTCAGACTGGTCATGGGTCACGTAGATAATGGAGAAGCCATACTTCTGCTGCAAGTCCTTTATCTCGAACCGCATTTCCTCCCGAAGATGGGGGTCCAGGGAGGACAGGGGCTCGTCCAAAAGCATTACGTCCGGATTGATGGCCAGGGCCCGAGCCAGGGCTACCCGCTGCTTACCGCCGCCGGACAGGAAATCCGGGGATTCGTCCTTGGCTTTCAGCAGGTTGGTGGCCCGCAGGGCGTCGGTGGTCCGGCGGTCTATCTCCCCCGCCTCGAGATTTCTTATGCGGAGGGGGAAGGCCACGTTCTCATAAACCGAGAGGTGGGGCCAGACGGCGAAGGCCTGGAAAACCATGCCAAAGTTCCGCTTCTCCGGGGGGAGATAATGGTTTTTCTTCGGGGAGGAAAGCAGGTTGTCCCCAACCCAGACCTCCCCCTCGGACAAATCCTCAAAGCCTGCAACCATGCGGAGCGTGGTAGTCTTGCCGCAGCCGGAAGGACCCAGCATGGAGAAGCACTCCCCCTTGCCGATGTTGTAGGAGAGATTATCAACGGCAGTAACATCGCCGAAGCGCTTTGTAACGTTTACAAGGCGTACATATTCAGATTCCGAAGCCATGTTACTCACCTTCCTTCTTTGTCAGCTTGTTGATGATGGTCTGCCCCACCACGATGATGATGAGGGCGATACCGGCCAGGGCCGCGGACATAACCGTCTCTCCATCCTCATTGAGGGTGTAAATGGCCACGCCGATGGTCCGGGTGGTAGGCGCGTAAAGCATGATGGAGACGGTGAGCTCACGGAGGGCCGGCAGGAAAATCAGGAAGAAGGCCGCCAGCATACCGGGCCGCACCAAGGGGATAACGATGTCCCGCAGGGACTGCCACATGGTAGCGCCGCAGGAGCGGGCCGCCTCCACCAGGGAATCGTGAACCTGCTCCAAAGCCGCCGAGTTGGCTTTCAGGGAGAAGGCCATGTAGCGGGCGATGTAGGCCACCAGAATGATCCACACGGTATTGTAGAGATTGATGCCGAACTGGCCGCTCCAGGCCAGAATAACGCCGAGAGCGATAACGGACCCCGGCACGGAGAAGGGCAGCATGCCCAAAAATTCCAGGATGCCCTTGCCCCGAACGTTCATCTTGACGATAACGTAGGAAATCATCACGCCGGCAAACATGGTGATGATAGCCGCCGTAAAGCCCAGCCAGACGCTGTTGAAGATGGCGTCCTTGGTAACCTGAAAGTCAAAGAGGATGAACTTGTAGTTATCAAGGGACAGATTTTCCGGCGTAAAGGGCAGGCCGTAGGTGGAGAGACCGCCCACCAGGAAAATCACTACCGTCGGCAGGATGATGGTGAAACCGATGTAGAGGAAGCAGAAAATCAAGAGCGGCCAGCGCAATCCCCGGAGCTTCAGCTCCATGGGGCGGAATGACTTACCGCCGATGATCTGGTAGTGGCCGGAGCCGAGGATTTTCCGCTGGGCCCAGATGATCAGGGCCGCGCTGATGACCAGCACCGTAGCCAGAATAGTGCCGGTGCGGATGGAGGCGAAGCTTCCGGCGGACTGGTGGATGCGCTCATAAATCAGCGTCGGAATATTGTAAATGCCGTTTTCGATGCCCAGCACCGCCACAGTCCCGAAGTGGGCCATGGAGTAAAGCATTATCAGGAGCGCGCCGGAGAGGATGGAGGGCAGGACCAGCGGGATAGTGATCTTTCTGGTAATGGTGAACAGTCCCGCGCCGGAGATCCGGGCCGACTCCTCCAGGGTGGGGTCCATGCGCTCAAGGGCGCCGCAGACCTGAATGAAGACGAAGGGGAACAGGTACATTACTTCAACTGCACTGATGCCCCAGTAGGTATAAATGTTGAAAATCGGGCCCTCAAAGCCGAAATTTTCAATAAAGAACCGGTTGATAAAGCCCGCGTTAGGCGAAAGGAGCATCTTCCAGGCCAATGCTCCGATGAAGGACGGGAGCATGAAGGGAACCAGGAACATACTCTTCATGAAGGACTTATAAGGAAGATCCGTGCGGGTAACCAGCCAGGCGAAGAACGTGCCCACGATGGTAGAGCCAACGGTGGTGCCGCCGGCGATGATCAGGGAGTTCATCAGGGCCTGGAATATTTCATCCTCTTCCCACAATACCTTCAGGGCATTGGCAAATTCAAAGTGATCCTCCACCCAGACCGCGTTGAAGAAAATAAGCAGTACCGGGAAGGCCACCACGATCACGAGGATGGCGATGGAAATAAAGAGGATGACCTGAGCAACCCCGAAGGAGCTGCTGTTTTTCACTGTGCCGTTCATTCGAGAATCGCCCCCTTCAGTTTTTCTGCCTCGAACCAGTGGAGATCAAGGAAGCTGATATAGCATTCGTCCCCGGCCTTAAACAGCAGGTTCTCGCTGATGGCCCGATGGGTCTCCAGATTGGTGCGGAGGGTAGTCCCGTCGATCTCCACCAGGTAGTCCATCATGGCTCCCAGGAAGTTGGCCCGGCGGATCACACCCTTCAGGGTCTTTCCCGGTTCGGCGGCCCGGGAAATCTTTACGTCGGAAGGCCGGAAGCCCGCTACCCAGTCAACCACCCCCCCGGAATTTTCCGGTTGCTGCCAGAGAACCTCCTGACTGCCGGTACCGGCCAGATACCGGCCGCCGTCCAGGCGGGCGGCCAGGAAGTTGGCGATGCCCATAAAGTTGAAGACAAAGGGATTCACAGGCTGCTCGAAAATCTCGTAGGGAGTGCCGATCTGCTGGATGACGCCCTTATCGTTCATTATGGCCACCCGGTCGGAGATGGCCAGGCCGATTTCCTGGTCATGGGTAACGTAAAGAACCGTTACTCCCAGCTTCCGCTGAAGCTCCTTGATCTCGAAGCGCATTTCCTCCCGGAGGTTGGCGTCAAGGTTGGCGATAGGCTCGTCCAGCAGCAGGAGATTTGGCTTGGCTACCAGGGCCCGGGCCAGGGCGACGCGCTGCTGCTGGCCGCCGGACAGCTCGGAGGGGAAGCGCTTCTCCAGACCGCGCATGGCCACCAGATCCACCATCTCCATTACCCGCTGCTCAATCTCCCCCTTGGGGCGCTTGGCAATTTTCAGGGGGTACGCGATGTTTTCAAAAACCGTCATATGCGGCCATACGGCATAGTCCTGGAACACGACCCCGATCGCCCGGTTCTCCGGGGGGACGTTAAGGCGCTCCGCCGGATCGGCGACCAGGGTTTCGTCAATGTAGAGCTTTCCTGCGTCCGGCACTTCAAAGCCGGCGATCAGGCGGAGCAATACAGTTTTCCCACAGCCTGACGGTCCCAACAGGGTGAAGCATTCGCCCTTGTGGATATCCAGCGTCAAATCATTCAGGACATGGTGGTCGGCATATGCTTTTGAAACCCCCTCAATATGGATAAAATCCATTTTGGGTTCCTCCTAAACGCATTTGCTGCAAACCAAAAAACTGGTTTCGCAGACAAAACAGTATTTTACCTTTCTTTTTACTTAAAAAACGGCGACGGAACATAACTGTTCCGCCGCCGCAGTACCGGCCTTACTTCTTGCCGATAATCTCGGTGAATTGCTTGATCGTGTCAGCCTTCTTCGGCAGAATCTCGGTATAGTTTACCTTAATGCCGCGCTCAGCAGCTTCCTTCGGAGTCGGCAGGCCGAACTTCTCAGGGACAGTTACGTCAGAGCGAACAGGAATGGTACCTTCATTGGCAACAACCTGCTGTGCTTCCTTGCCGAGGAGATAGTCAACGAATTTCTTGGCCAGATCGATATGGCTGCCGCCCTTGAAGATAGCTACCGGGCTGGGTACTACCAGAAGCTCGGGCGGATAGCAGAGGGCCAGCTTTGCGCCCTTCTTGATCTTGCTGTTGGTGATGTAGTCGACGGCGAGGCTGGCGGAAAGCTCACCGGAGGAGGTGTCGTCGATAACCTGACCGGAGCCCTTACCGATGCGGGCGCCGTTGTCATGGAGCTTATGGAAGAAGTCCCAGCCGAACTGCTTCTCCAGGAGGGCTACAGACATATAGCTGGTGCCGGAGAGAGCCGGGTCGGCAATACCAAAAGCCTTGTTGTATTCAGGCTTCAGGAGGTCAGACCACTGGGTGGGTTTCTCCTTGATCTTGGTGGTGTTGATTACGATGCCGAGGGTGCCGAGACGGGCGGCAGTGAAGCTTCCGTCGTAGTCGTCGAAGGGGTTGATGAGTTCCTTCAGGTTGGTGGGCTTGTAATTCTCAAGGATACCTTCCTTCTTCATGGCATAGAAGTCAGGAACCTCACTGGTCCAGATAACGTCAGCCAGGATCTTGCCGCTCTGACGCTCGGCGGCGATCTTCGCCATGAGCTTGCCGGCGCCGGCGGACTGATAGTCAACGTCCACGCCGGGGTTTGCCTTCTTGAAGCCTTCCACGATGGGCCCGATGAGGGATTCCTTCATGGAGGTGTAAATCACCAGCTTCTTGCCGTTATCGGCCGCCTGTTTGCCGGAGCCGGATCCCGCCGGTTTCGCCGGGCCGCCGCCGCAGGCTGTCAGCAGAAGGGACAGCAGCGCGATGGCCACGCAGAGGAGAATGTTTTTTTTCTTCATACCTTTCGTCACTCCTTAAAAAATTTTACCACTCCTTCAGGGCTTGTCCGCCCAAACCCCTTCGGAGTAAAATTACTTGCTTAGATTATAGCAAAAGCTATTAAAAATACAATAATTTTATGAAAAATTTCTGTGATTTTTCGTGGCTTTTTCCCGCTACCGAATTTCCGTATACTGGCAGAGGAGCCCGTTCAGAAACGGGCTGGGGCCGGTTCGCTTCCCGCTGGGCGACGCCTTCGGCCAGGAAATCGCCAGCTGCCTTTTGGCTCTGGTTATGGCCACGTAAAACAGCCGGGCCTCCTCCCCCATTTTCCGCTTTTTCTCGGGACCCTCCTTCAGCTTCTTCACGCTATACGGCGGAAACTGGCTATCGCTGGCTCCCGCCAGAAATACCCGCTCAAACTCCATGCCCTTGGCCTGATGAATCGTGATGACCGGTATCCGGGGCCGCTTCCTCAGCATCGCCTCCAGATTTCCGGCGGACAGCGCCGCCTGCCGCAGAAGGGCTTCTGCCGCCGCCCGGGGGGACAATGATCCGTCGTCCTCCTCCTGAGCCTTCAGGTAGAGATGGCGGAGATTGGCCAGATGATGACCCCGCTGATCATTTTTGTCCAATACTTCGCAGCGTTTTTTCAGTCCCCACTCTGTGGCAATACAGGCTACCAACTGGCAGGGCCGGGAGGTTTTTGCCTTCTGCCGCAGCCGGCCGATCATCACGGCGGTTTTTTCCGTAAGCCGCCGGTATTTTTGGACGAAGGTCTCCCTGTCCCCCGCCAGGGGCTTGATTTTTTTCTCCAGGGCAAAAATCAGGCATTCCGCCGTGGCGCAGATGTCGTCGAAGGCGTCGTGGCTGGAGGCGTGCTTTACCCCGACGAATTCCCCGATAGTCCCCAGCTTGTGATTTTTCAGCTCCGGATAAAAGCGGCGGAAAATATCCAGGGTATCGTACACCGCCGGGCTGGCGGCCAGAGCTACCCCGGCCCGGGCGAAATGGAACTCCAGTATGGCCAGGTCAAAGTACACATTGTGCCCCGCCAGCACCGCACCCGCCGCAAACTCGTTGAAGTCCCGGAAAACCTCCGCCGCCGGGTCCCCCTTTTCGGCCAAAAATTCATCGGTAAAGCCGTGGACATTCACGGAATCTCCTACCAGCCGCCCTTCTGACGGGCGAATGAACCGGCAGAATTTATCCAGCGTCCGGCCCCGGCCGTCAATGCGGATGGCCGCCAGCTGGATCACCTCATCCCTGTCCGTATTCAGCCCGGTGGTCTCCGTGTCCAGCACCACCACATTCCCGGCGGTCAGGGCCCCGGTCAGAAGGGCGTAGGGTTCCCCGGCGGAAAGGGTGAGGGGCTCAAAGAAATCCCCCAGCTTCAGCCCCGCCGCCGCCACCTCCGGAGCGGTGAGCTTTTCCAACGTTCCCTCCCCGATGCCAGGAAAATAATTTTTCGCCAGACGGCGGCAGCTCTCATCGTCCCCCCGCCGGAAGGCCAGGCTCATAAAGGCCAGCGCGTCCTTTATTTCCCCATGGCGGAAGAAGCGGAACTCATCGATGAGGCTGAAGGGGATAGGCTCTTGTCCCGGGCGCCTTCTCAGCCCCTCCGCCTCCAGATAAAGGGTCATTCTCTCATTCTGCCGGTTGCTTCTGGTGAGGATCGCCGTCCGGCTGTATTCCCCGACCGGCAGGTCCAGCTCCTCCAGCTGGCGGTATATCCAACCGGCTTCGGCCGTTTCCGACTCCGCTTCGTGCAGGATTATTAGCTCCTCGTCCAGACAGTCTCCCGCCGCCTCCGCCGGGATTAACGGATAAACGCTGCTGCCGCCCCCCAGCTCCCGCAGGTAATCGTTAGCCGCCTTTATCAGCAGGGGCGTAGCCCGGTAATTCTCCGTAAGGACGATTTCCACCGGCGAAAAGCTCTGGCGGAAGGCCTCGATCACGGCGGCGGGATTTGAGCCCCGCCATTCGTAAATCGTCTGGAAGAAATCTCCCGCCAGCAGGATCTTCGCCCCGCCGAAAAGCCGGGCCAGCAGATTGTACTCCGTTTCGCTCAGATCCTGGGCCTCGTCAATAGAAATAAAATCCCACCGCAGGCTCCGGGCAGCGTCCGGATCTCCCAGCAGCTGGCGGCAGCGGATAAGCAGGTCGTTGTAATCAAGGAGTTTC
The DNA here is from genome assembly GCA_964540025.1 of uncultured Schwartzia sp. Classification (GTDB taxonomy): domain Bacteria; phylum Bacillota; class Negativicutes; order Selenomonadales; family Selenomonadaceae; genus RGIG250. Next base: position 7,447 of record CAZIKQ010000017.1, read on the forward strand.
GACCGGGCCAACAGCTCATCGTAGCGGCCCACCAGCCTGGCTCCCGCCTCCGGGGGAATTTCCGCCAGGCCCGCCGCCGGTTTATACCCGTTGGCCTCTACCGCCGTGGCCTCCAGCAGCCGCTGTCTTTCCCGCTGTTGAAGGATTTCCAGAGCCAGCCGGTAAGCCGTCCGGTCGTCAGCCGTATCGAAGATGTCATATTTGAGCCGGGCTTCCTTTATCAGCGCCACCACATTCAGCAGCGCCTGTAAGGGCTCCGTCCGGCCGGGGGCCGCCTGCCGCAGAATCTCTCCAGAATCCTCCTCATCAGCCACCCCGAAGTCTCCCGGGATGTCCCCGGCGGCGCCTTTTCCGGCCCAGGATTTCAGCAGCCGATAGCAAAAGCCGTGGATGGTGACGATCTCCACCCGGCTGGCTTCCTCTCCGACTGCCCTGGCCACCCGTTCCTTCATCTCCCGGCAGGCCTTGTTGGTGAAGGTCAGGCACAGAATCCGCTCCGGCCGGGCCCGGTTATTCTTTATTATCCCGGCTACCCGCAGAGCCAGGGTATTGGTCTTGCCGGTTCCGGCCGGAGCCATCAGCAGGATATTGTCCATCAAATTTTCTACGACTCTCAACTGCTCCCGATTAAGTTTTATCTTCTCCATAAAAGTCCCTCGCAATGCCGGGAAAATTTTCTCCCGCTTCATTTCCTTTTAACGGTATTGTAAGACCATCTCCGCCAAACATAAAGTTTTTTATTTTTGCAAATTGCAATCCCAAATGTAACGCTATGCGCCGAAGAAGTGAAAAGGGGAAAGAGAAGAAGCCTCCCGTAGAGGAGCCGTCAGTGAAGCTGACTGAGGGGTGAAATAAATAAACCGCCCGGCTAATCCTTTCCCTCTGGCTTTCGCTCCAAAATTCTAATTATCAGCCCCTATTCTCATGCAAAAAGAAAAGGCTGCCGCATGACAAAAAATCGTCAATTGCGAAAGCCTTTTGCGCGACCCATCTTGCGCTTTAATTATCTAATGATATAATATGAATTTATTATCTTATTGTTAGGAGCTATCTTTATGAATGCAAAGAAGAATTGTTTTACGATTGGCGAAATGGCCGCCCTGTTCGACTTGCCCAAGCAGACTCTACTCTATTACGCTAAGGTTGGTCTTCTAACTCCCGCTTACCTCGAAAAAAATAATTACCGCTATTACGATGTTAAGCAATACCACGATTTAGATGTAATCATCAATTTGCGAAAAATTGGCGTTAGTATAGACCGGATAAGAGAATACTTAAAAAATCGAAACAAGGCCGACCTCATAAAAATCTTAGAGGATCGATATTCCAGTGGCGAAATGCAGATCGTAACAATCAGAAAACATCAGGCCAGTCTGCAAAAATTTCTCGGGATGATCAAGCAGGCAGATAAATTTCCGCTCAACGTCTTTTTAACGGAAAATCTCCCGGATCAGCCGGTATTTTTTAGTAAGCCATTACATTCCGAGATGTCTTCTTATGAGCGGCTTCGCATTTTTTCTGCTCATGTGCGGAGCGTCTTTATGAAAACAAAATTTCGGAGCGAAATGACCGGTTGGGTCATTCGACAGGAAGAGTTTTTTTCAGAAAAATTTTATCAATCCATGTGCTATTTCACACCTTGCCCTGCAAGCCAGCTTTCTGTCTGCAACAGCAAGATCTGCGGTGGCATCTACGTAAGCATCTACTTGAACGGCACCTATCACCGCCACATTGCTGAAATATTTCCCCTCATCCAGGAGTATCTCATGAAAAATAATCTAATTCCCAACGGCAACGTGTATATCCTGCCAATAAAAGACAATTGGCAAACCTCCGAGTCAGAGGACTACATTTTCAAGCTGTCGTTGCCGGTAACAATACAGGATAAAGTTGTCTGAGGAACGGGAAAATGTTACTGCCCAAACAAAAATCATCTGTCGGTATTGTTCCCATAAGTCAATTTCCCCAAAATAGTACCGCGGTCCTCAATGCGTCAAATGCTGTGTGCGGCGCAGAAGATACAGGAAATACGGCGTGCCCAGCAGCGCCGTCATAATGCCGACGCGAATTTCCATCGACGGCGCGATGACGCGACCGATCGTATCGCATAACACCAGAAAAGCTCCGCCGGCAAGCGCGCTGGCAGGAAGCAGCCGCCGGTGATCCGGCCCGACGATCATCCGCATCATGTGCGGCACCACCAAACCTACAAATCCGATATTGCCGCTGATGCAGACGCCCGCCGCCGTCGTCAGCGACGCCAGCGCCAACAGTCCCATGCGGTAACGGAGGACCGGCATACCGACAGCCTTAGCCTCGACATCGCCTAACACGAGGATATTCAAGTGGCGCGCCAGCAGCAACATGACGAAGATACCGCCGCAAATCGGGCCTATTCCCAAAAAGACGTGCTCCCACCGTCGATAATCCAGTCCTCCGACCGTCCAGAAAAGATACTGCTGAAGCTTCTGCTCGTTGATTACGGTGAGAATTCCCGACGTCACCGCGCCGAGGAACATTCCCACCACTACTCCGGACAAAAGCAGGGCCATGACCGGGATCTTGCCATGCCGCATGGCAAGGCATACGGTGAGTACCACGGCACACAGCGCTCCGACGAGCGCGAAAGCGGGCATTGCAAACATACTGGCTTCGCTGAAGCCGAAAGCGATCGCCAGGACCGCGCCCACCGCCGCGCCGCTGGACACGCCGATCAGCCCCGGCGCAGCCAACGGATTGCTGAATATCGCCTGCATGACCGCGCCGGACGCACCCAGCCCGGCGCCCACCATCAATCCGACGAGAGTCCTCGGCAGCCTGATGTGCCAGATTACAGCTTCCTGTTCTGGCGTCAAAACCACGTCCGACAAAAATGGCAAACCAAAATTCCTCATCAAAAGCGCGATTACGTTTTTGAAGGGAATATCTATCTGCCCCCAGGAAAGAGACAGCAGCGAGGCAAGGCCAAAGAAAACAAGAATGAGCAAAAAAAATATCCTGGTCGAAATATTTTTCAAGAACATAGCGCTTGCATCTCCTCCGTTTCATTCGTCCGCAAGATTGTCCTGAGAAGCGCTTCGCGCCTCGAATTGCCCGACGGCGGCTCGGTAAACACTTCGATGCTTCCGGTAGAGGGATTTTTCATCACTCGCACCGGGACGCCGTAAACCGCGCTCAGATTTTCCGGCGTAAGAACGCTCTCCGGCCCGCCGCCCGCCATAATTTTACCGTTGCCGACGAGTATTAGGCGCGAACAAAACCTCGCCGCCAGGCCCAGCTCATGAACTACCATCAATACCGTCTTGCCGGCGGCGCAAAGCTCGCGGCAGAAGCGAAATATTTCCTCCTGATAAAAGACGTCTAACCCCGTGGCCGGCTCGTCAAGAAAGAGAAGCGGCGTCTGCTGCGCCAGGACCTTCGCCAGAAACACCCGCTGGCGCTGTCCGCCCGAGATCATATTCACCGCCCTTTCGGCCAGATCCGAAACCCCCGTATACTCCATACAGGCATTGACGACCGCTTCGTCCTCCGCCGATTCCTTCTCCCACCAGCGAAGTCTGGAGTAACGTCCCGCCATGACGATCTCCCGTACGCTGTAACCAAAGACGACCTCCACCGTCTGCTGAAGATACGCCGCCTCACGGGCAAACTCCCGATTTGAGATTGCTTGAGAATCCCTCCCACAAATCAATACCTTCCCTTTCTGCGGCGCAATAATGCCCCGCAGCGTCTTTAAGAGCGTGGATTTACCCGCTCCGTTCGGACCTATCAATCCCAACATCTCGCCCCGCTCCACGGTAAACGATACGTTGCTCAGAACCGGCCGATGCTTCTGGTATCCCACCGAAAGATCCGCCGCCTCCAGCACGATGTCTCCCGCCATCTCATCGCTCCTCTCCTGCACCACAGCCGCCAAATTGTAATATAAACAATAATTATATTATAAACAGTATAGTAACTATACGGTCAATACCTTTTAACTAAGGATTTGACCAGGAGACAGGAAAAGGAGCCGCCTTTTACAGCGGCTCCCCCAACCTCAGGCCTTCGCCTTATGCTTGCCTGCCATTCCCGTCATGATACGCTTGTACATGGCGTGGATTTCTGCCGGCGTTTTGCCTTTCTCCTTCGCCGCCTTGACGTGAATCATTGCGGTGCGGTATTTGGCGTGGGCCTCGTCCTTAGGAATCTTATCGATGTCCATCGGATCAAAGGCCATAACCTTTTTGAAAATCTCGTGGATTTCCGCAGAGCTCTTGCCCGCCGCCTTAGCGGCCGCCGCATGCTTTTTGGCGCTGGCGTAGCGCGCCTTGCCGTGGGCATCTTCGGGAACTTTTGGAGCCGGATGAGTCATGAAAATCACCTCCTTTCCTGAAATAATCCGACGCGCGATCTGCTTAAATCATGAAGTCAAATATAAAGGATGCAGCGGCTATGCGGTCAAGCGCTTTTACAATTTTTCCCGCGATTCCATTGCCCGTATAGCGCCTACACGGTTTATAATATCGCAAAGGATGTGATCCACATGCGCAATGCAAAATTTTTTCCGTTAAAAACCCTCGTGCTCAGTCTGACGGGACGCTGCAATCTCGCCTGCAAATACTGCTACGCTTCGCCGCAAATCAAAGAGGACATGAGCGAAGAGACCGCGCGGCGCGCCATCGACATGGCGGCGCGTGGCGGAAAAGAAAAATTCACGATTCAACTCTCAGGCGGAGAGCCTCTTCTCACCTTTCCCCTCATACAAAAGGTCGTTGCATACGTGCGCGAAGAAAAAATCCCGGCGCGCATCCAGCTGCAAACTAACGCAACGCTGATAACCGAAGAGATAGCCGAATTTCTTGCCGCCTCGCGAATCGCCGTCGGCGTGAGCCTCGACGGGCGTCCTTCCATAAACGACTCGCTTCGCCGCTTTCCGGACGGCACAGGCGCAAGCGCTGCCGCTGCTGCCGGCATATCCCGCCTTGCGGCCCGGGGAACAGGAATCGGTCTGACCTGCGTCGTCACCCGGGAAAATGTCGGCGAATTGGAAGGGGTTATCGAAATGGCGTATTACTTTGGCAATGTGCGCCGGATCGGGTTCGACCTTCTGCGCAATCAGGGACGAGGCGCAAACCTTGTCCCTGCCACGGCAGAAGCAGTTACCGCCGCCATGCGCCGCGTGTATGCAAAAGCCGCCGCCCTGGCCGCTCTGACCGCACGCAGGATCCATTTCTCTCAGATCGAGCAGGCTGAGGCTATCGCCCGTCGCCCGAAAAATGCCAGTCATAACAATTCGTTTTCCCACTGCCATGCCATGAGCGGCCAGGGCGTTCATGTGGACGCCGCAGGCCGCATCTACGCCTGCTCCTCCTTCGTCGGCGATCCTCGTTTCTACCTTGGCAACGTCGCGGATGGCGGCATTGATCCCATTCGTCAGGCAAAAACTGCCGACGCCATGCGCAAACGTCTGGGACAATGCCTCGATTGCGAGGATTTCGCGCGCTGCGGCGGCGCCTGCTTTGCCCGCTCGTCAGACGGCGTTTCTCCGGCAGAATGCGCCCTCAAGCGCGCCTCCATTACCGCCGTCTATATGTCGCCTCTTTCTTCAAGTTCTCCCTCCATCTCCAGGTAGAGATTTTTTAACGCCCCTTTTGTCTCCTCCTTCGCTCGCCACAAACCGCGCTGTTCAGCTTCAAGCAAAATATCCGCCATGCGTTCCAACGCCCAGGGATTTACATCTTTGAACCACTCTTTCATATCCTCATCGAGGGCGTATTTTTCGGCAAATTTTTCATACATCCAATCTTCCAGCACCTTGCTGGTCGCGTCCCACTGATAGCTGTGCGCCAGCGCGTTAGCCAGCTCGAGCGCGCCCTTATAGCCGTGCTTTTTCATCCCCTCTATATACTTCGGGTTCATCAACTCGGCACGAAAAACGCGTTTCGCCTCGTCCTGCACCGTGCGCACCTTGACGCGCTTTTGATCAGAGCTGTCGCCTGCGTAGGACCGCGGCGCTTTGCCGGAAATAGCTCTGACAGCTGCAATCATCCCGCCGTGATAAGCGTTGTAATCGTCGGAACTGAACATATTCGTTTCGCGGTTATCTTCGTTTTTGATTGTCGCATCGAGCCTGCCCATGTGGCGGCGGAATACCTTCGGCAGGTACTCTCCCGGCAGAGCGTCGCCGCTGTAGGCCGTACCCGACCAGCGCGTATAGACATCGGCAAGATCGTCCAGCGTTTCCCACCGCTTTGATTCCAGGAGATGAGCCACACCTGCGCCGTACGCGCCCGGCGGGCAGCCGAAGATACGCAGCGACGCCTTGCGCCACGCCGCCGCCTCGTCTTCGCCTTCCCCGGCGATCTGAGCCGCATCCGCCTTAACGTGTTTTCGGACGTAGTTTTCTTCGTCGCTTTCGTCCAGCGCGGCGACTAATTTCACCGCTTCATCCAGCCATTTTATCGCCTCCGGCATCGTATCGCGAAATAGTCCGCTGATCCGTCCCAGCACGTCGATCCGCGGCCGCTTCAGCTCCTCGAGCGGGACGGCCTCGATGCCGATGACCCGCATACCCGGCCTTTGCCAAACCGGTCTGACGCCCATGAGCTGCATAAACTCCGCTATGCACTGACCGTGCGTGCGCATATTCGCCCCCGCCCAGAAGACAACGCCGCATTCCTCGGGATACCGTCCCTCGCTGGCGATAAAGTCGCTTATCACGCCGTCCGCCAGCGCCCCGCCCAACTCGTACGCCGTCGGCGTCGGCAACAGGCGCGGATCCAGCCCGTAGAAATTGCGCCCCGTAGGCAGGAGATCCGCTCCCCCCGCCATCGGCGCTCCGGCCGGACTCGGTTCGATGTATTCGCCGTAAAGCGCCCGCAAAACGTTCGTTATCTCCTGCTCCGTCCGCTTTATATTCGGAACAATCTCCTCGCAAACGTAACGCAATATTTTTTCAAGGTTTTTTTGCCCTTCGCCGACATTTTCGCCGCTGCGGGCAAAGCCAGCGCCTCCGTTACGGCGCACGAATAAAAACCGCTCTCGCTTAAAAATTCAATCAAAGCGTGCGTCTCTTTTTCCAGCCGGTCGAGTTTTACGCCGTAGGTTTCTCCGTCCGGCGCGACCTTATCGCTATTCTTCAGCAAGCTATCATAATCGTAACCGGCCTCGGTCGCGCAAAGCTCAAGTAAAGAAGGCGCTTCCTTATTATCGAGCCGCAGTAACGCCTGCAAATACTCAACGAGATCATCGCCCCCAGGCGCTTCGCCCAAAATGTGAAGCCCCGTCCGGATCTGCATATTTTTAATATCCGTGACGTAATTATGGAGCCGTCCCACGTAGTCGGCAAAATCGTCCCCCTCGGCTATATCGTCGCCAAAATTGCAGGCCGCCGCTTTTTCCCGCACGAGTTCCTCCGCAGCCGTCAAATTATCCGGCTGGGTCTGGGCAAAATGGATATACTCCTCCAGCGCGTTTTCCAGTTCAGCGATCTCCTCGTAACTCCCCGAAAGGCGCATGGGCGGCGAAAGATGACTGACAAGACATGCCGCCCCCCGCCGCTTCGCCTGAATACCCTCCCCGACGATCGTCATCCAGTACGGATAAACGTCCGGCAAATCCCCGAGAGAAATATCGGGGTAGCAAGCGTTGGAAAGCCCCGTGCTCTTGCCCGGCAGCCACTCCAGCGAACCGTGGGTCCCCACGTGAACCACGGCGTCCGCCCGCCAGACGTCCCGGAGCCAGTGATAATACCCGATGTAATGATGGGTCGGCGGACACGCCGGATCGTGGAGGATCTTGCCCGGATCCTCGCCAAAGCCCCGCGGCGGCTGCACCGTGATAAAAATATTACCGTTCAGCGTTCCCGGCACCAGCAGTTCCCCGTCATAATTAAAGACGTCCCCCGGCTCCTCGCCCCACGCCTCTCTAAGCTCTTCCCGCGCCTTTTGGGGCAGCGCGCGGAAAAACTTCGCATACCCCTTCGCCGTCAAATGGCCATAGGCGCCCTTTACCTGCGCCTCGCTGATAAACCGCCGGTCATTCGTCGCATTGGCTAAAAGGAGCTCCATAAATTCCCGGCTGTCCGCCGGAATCTTATCGATCGTATACCCGGCGTCTTTCATTTTCGCCATAAGGCGGCGCACGCTCTCCGGCGAATCCAGTCCGGCGGCGGAGCCCACGTTTGAATTCGTCGGCGGGTAATTGTGAAAGACGATGGCAATCTTCTTTTTATCATTCGGCTTACGGCTTAGCTCCGCCCATTTCCTGGCTTTTGACGCCAGACGCGCCAGGCGCTCGCCAAAGGGCTCGTAAACAGTCTCGCCCGTCTCCAGCCGCCGTTTCGCCGCTACCGGGACGCTGTGGATCACGCCGTCGAACTCCGGCAAAGCAACGCTGATAGAGGTCTCCATCGGATCGAGCCCCGCCGGAGACTTTTCCCATTCCTCCCGCGTAGCCAAAACCTCGTAGGCTTCAAGGATCGGTACGTTAAGCTTTTGCAGCAGAGAAACCGGCGTGCCCGCCGCCGTCAGCGAAAATTTCGTCAGGCACACCAAAACGTCAATGAGCCGCTTGCCGCCGCGATAGAAATAATTCTCCACCGCCTCCCAAAAGGTTGGCGAGCCGACGGCTTCATTGGCGACAGTATTCGTAAAGACCATGATCGCGTTCATACCCGCCGCTTCAAACGCTTCAACCAGCGCCTTGTGGCTGGTAAAATCCCCCGTCAGCCATTCGGTACGGTAAAAGACGACGCCAACCGTAGGTCTGTCCGCATCGTAACGAGCGCTTAAATACCCCTCGATATCCTGAGGATCGCCCCGCCAGGCGGGATGCCACACCCCGTGCCAGGGCAAAGCCTTCGGCGGCTTCACGTCGTACTCTAAGCCGCCGAAAGTCCTGCCGAGCCAGCGAAATACCTCGGCGAAATTATCTGCGCCGTCATAGCGGAAATACCGCCAGGCTGTATTCCGCTCCTCCACCGTCGCCCCGAGGAGCGTCTCGTCTTCCTGCGCGTTTTCCACCAGCGCTATGTACTTTAGCCCGCGCCGTTTCATAAAACTGACGGCTCTTTGAATGACCGGCGAATCCAGCCCGCTTCCCATCCAGAGAAAAACGCGAAAATCCGCCGCCAAAAGTTTTCCGGCAAGCTCCGGCGTAAATTCGCCGCTCCCCTCCAGCTTCGTGCCCTCCACCGCAATTTGCGGCGTTTCCGCCAGCAGGCGCGGCTCTATTGACCGAAACAAATAAAAGGCCCTCGCAACGTTTGTCAAAAAAGCAATCTTCATCTGTCAAGCGCTTCCTTTCCGTCTTATAAAGAACGCGCCGTCAAATGAAATACCGCTCGTCCTTTTATTCCATTCTAAACCGAATAGCTGGTATACGGTCAAGCAAAAAGCGCGTCCCCCGAAGAGAACGCGCCCAGATTGTCGACAAAACAGCCTCCCCTGTAGAGGAGGTGAGGGGTGACAAACAAATCAACAGTTTTCCTGCTTCACCCCTCAGTCGCTTCCAGCGACAGCTCCCCTAAAGGGTAGCCCAGACTGTCGATAAAGGCCACTTTACCCCTTGGCTCCCCTGTAGGGGAGCTGTCAGCGTAGCTGACTGAGGGGTGACATAAGTAAACCTCTCGGCTGATCTTCACCCCTCCGGTCTTCGGCCTGCGGCCTTCGACCACCTCCCCTACAGGGGAGGCTTTGAGTTGCATCAGTTACTCCACGGGGAGCCTTTGGGCTGAGTGAAAGGGTATACATAGAGCTGTTTGTCGACAAGCTGGCCTCCCCTAAAGGATATCCTCCGACAGAATAAGTGACTTTGTCGACAAACCCCTCAGAATTTTTGTGTGTAGCTAAGCATAAAGTTCGTGCCCGGCGTGTAGTAAGGCGAAGAACTGTGATTAACGTTGTCCCGGCGGTTCAGCAGGTTCTCGATGGCCAGAGCAATTTCTCCCCACTTGTTCGGCGCGTAGCCGATGGTCAGCGACGTGAGAAGGTACGGTTTCACCCGGTAAGAATGTTCGGCTGACGGCGTGTTCACTCTGTCGGCCAGATAGGAGGCCGTGATGGCAGAGCGCCATTTATCCCGCTTGTAGCTCACGCCGCCCGTCAGCTGGAGCTTGCCGTATTTCCTGTCCCAATACGGTTTGGCCGTGCTCTTAGCTTTCGGGTCCTGCCAGGTCAGGCCGAAATCGTAGGAAAAGCCATTTTTCCCTTCGATAGAGCCGGATAACTCAATGCCAGTGTTGCGAAAATCTTCATTCTTGTATTGATATTCAGTCCTTTTCTTGTCCCAGGTTGCACTGATGTTATCGCTTATATCGCTGTGAAAGACCGCTACCTTCCAGAGGTGGCCGCTGGTCTGTTTTTTCCAGCCCAGCTCATAGTTCACGCCTTTTTGCGGCTTCAAATCCGGATTTGGTATTGCATTATCATTTTGAGTGTACATCTGCGCAAAAGTAGGCATGATGAAGGACTGATTGACGTTCACATAAATATTGTCGTCCTTGCCCAATTTATGAATAAACTGCCCGGCTCCGCTGAAATTATTGTAATTCATACCGCGCTCAGCCGCCGTCGTCCAGGTTTCGCGACCGCCCAGGATCATTGTGTTCCGATCGTCGAATTTCTGCTCCCATTGTACGAACGCGCCCCAATTGTTGCGCAAATAATCCTTTGCCTCTTTAGTAGATACAGTGAGCAAGCTCTTATACGCTTCCCGCTGGCCGCTTATTCCGGCGACCAGATTCGCCTTTTCGCCCAGCTTCCAGGTACGCTGGCCGTCAAAACCGTAAGTGGTATTTTTCTCGCGCGTATTATAGATCGACGGAGTTTTTGATAAATAATTACTATAATATGTCTCGCCTTCTGATTCTACCGTGCCGGTATTGAAGTAGAGACTGGCCTTCCAAAGGTCGTCATGATAATTTATCTGGCCGCTGTCCCGCTCCGTCGTGTAGTCCCGGTACTGGAACCTTTCCCCTTCCCTGGCCTTTCCCTTGTACGCCGCGTTAAGGGAGTTGATATCCTTCATATAGCGCGACCTGGTTCTGTAATGGCCGTAGAGAAAGTCGAAATGATCGCTCGCCTTATAGGTCATCAGCACGCTGTCATTCTTTACGTCGCTGAACCGCGTCACGTATTCCCCGACAACGGTGTCATCCTTAGAGCTTTTTTGTATCTCCCCGTCGGAAACGTCAACCGCTTTTTTCCATTTGTCATAGTCATAGGCGATGTTGAAGCCTTCCGCGCCGTAATTGAAATGATATTTCTGCTGGCCGTAGTTGCCGAAGCCCACCGTCGCCGAGCTTTGCGCCTCTTTCTTCGTGATGATATTGATGACGCCAGCCATTGCCTCGCTGCCGTAAAGGACGGAGCCGCCGCCCTTCACAATCTCAATGCGTTCAATGCTGTCCGCCGGGATCTCCTGCAAATTATATTTTCCCCGCCAGGACACAGGGTTTCCATTGACCAGCACAAGAGTACCGTTGTCTATGCCGCGAATAGTGGCCTCGTTGATCATCGTCCCCATCGACGCCCCCAATGGGCCGAAGGATTTATAAGAAAAGCCGTTGACGTTTTTCAGCGCTTCGAGAGCGTTAGTGGCGCCGGTCTTTTCGATGTCCTCCGCTGTCACTACTTCCGTCGAAGCCGGCACGTCCACGTCCCGCTTCTCCGTGCGGGTCGCCGTGACGATTATGGCGTCCAATGAGTATTCATCCGCAGGCGCGTTGTCCCCCCCGCGGACTCTCCTCCGCCGCTTCGCCGACCGGAGCCAGCGCCAGCGATGAGACCGCCAGCGCCGCCGCAATCCGTTTTTTCTTACTTAGGGATAAAATAGCCATTGACCAGACCTCCAATAAAATAAAAACTCTACCTCAGCCGAATAACCATAAATCGACTATATATAATGTATATCTAATCATAAACTATATAGTTGGTATACGCTCAAGGGCTTTTTTATTTTTTTGACGCGTCGCTGTCATCTACTGTATTTCAGCCTGGCGAAAAGCGGCGCGCGATGTGCAGAACGCGCTCCGCCGTGAGCCGGGGCAGCGTGTAGTACGTGGCCCCCATCTTCCTGGCGATCTCCGGCGCGACGCCCAACTTTACATAGCTGTTTTCCGTATCGACAACGGCTATTTGCGCCTGAGAGCGCCGGAATTTTTCCGCCGCGATCATGGCCCGCGCAATGGGATCGTCCCCTTCATAGACAGCGTTAGCCCGTCCGTCCGTCAAAAGAACGACCACCGTGTCTGCGCCTTTTTCACGCTTTTCTATGCCGTATACGATCTCCAGCGTCCGCTCGAGAGCGTCCGCCAGCGGGGTCTTGCCCCCCGTAGGCAGCTCACGCAAAAGCTTTTCGGCCAGATCGACGCTTCGCGTTACCGGCAGGAGGACTTCGGCCCGATTCCGGCGAAAAGCGATCAGCCCGACTTTATCCCGCTTTTGATAAGCCTCCTGCAACAGCGCGACAATCGCTCCCTTGACCGCTTTCATGCGCTCTTTGGCCGCCATGGAGCCACTGGCGTCCACGAGAAAGATTATATTCGCGCCAATTCGCTTTTCCCGGACCCGGGAGCGGTAGTCTTCCGACCTTATGACGACGGCTGTCCCCGCCTTTCTGCGGGTTCGCTGGCGGGGCGCGGCGGCGCGGAGCGTGGCGTCGAAAGCTATATCAAGCGGCGCGCCTTCCCGGCGCGTCTCGGCCCGGACGTAACGGCCAAGGCGGCTGTCCGTGCGGGTAAGGCTGCGCTTACCGCTTCCCTCCCGTATCGTCTTCGCCCACTGCGGCGTTTGTTCCAGGGCGAGCTTCGCCTCCTTTAGCGCCAGGATCGCCCCCAGCGTCCGCTCTAAATCTCCTGTTCCGCTATTTCCGTCAGCGTCGCCGCTATCCTGGTTCGGCAAAGGCTCCTCCGGTTTATTCTCCTCGTTCAAAGGGGAATTTTCCTCTTCGCTTTCTGGCTCTGCTTCGCGCTCTTCGTCGTCGCTTTCGGGTTCTTCCTCCCGTTTATCACCGTTTTCCGGAAGCTCTTCACTTTCCTGACCTTTGGGCGGCGGAGACTGCTTTTCCCCCATGCGGTGCGGCAGGACGAAGAGCGCCGCTTCCTCCACGTCTCCCGGCAGAACATAATTTCGCTCCGCCAGCGCGGCCAGGGCTTTCGCCGCCTCGATAAGATAAATATCGGCTCGATTTCCCCGACAATACGCGCGGGCACAATACTGGGCTACCAACAAAAAAATCGCTTCCGATACACCGACTTCAGGCAAAAGCTTTCGCGCCGCCGCAATATTTTCCTTTAGCGCCGCTTCTTCCGCCGCGTACTTTGCAATAAATCCCGCCCGATCCCGCTCAAAAGCGAGAGACCGGCGCAATATCTCGACCCGGTCAGCCGCGTCCTGCGTATTTTCCGGCGCTGCGAATAATCCGAAGCGATCGAGTACAGACGGCGGAAGAGTCCCCTCTTCCGGGTTCATCGTGCCGACGGGAATACAGCTTATTTCTTCCCGCGCGCTTATCCCGTCCCGCTCCAGGTCGAAAAAGCCGCTCGCCGCAGCGTCCAGCGCCGCCGTGAGAAAGTCCTGCCGCAGGAGGTTGACTTCGTCCATGTAGAGGATCGTCCCCGCCGCCCGAAAGAGTAATCCCGGCCGAATTTTAAGCTCACCGGCGGAGAGGGCTGTATCGAGATCCAGACTGCCAAAAACCATGTCTTCCGTGGCCCCCAGCGGCAGTTCGACGATTTTTCCCGTCAGGGTCAGCGGCGCGGCTGCCCGCACCAGGGCGGACTTTGCAACGCCCTTTGGCCCCGATATGAGCAAGCCGCCCGCCTTCGGATTGACCAGAACGATGGAAAGCGCTTTTTTTATCTCGTCATGGCCGTATATCGCCGTAAAGGGAAATAAAACTCGTTCCATACCATATTCCTCAGAGGATAAGATCGTCGATTTTCGACCAATCCAGCTCGCCGTCTTCAAAGGGACGCCGGCGCATCCGATGCGGCAAAGCGAGCCTTGCCGCCGCCCTTAAATCATCCCCTGCAATACTCTCCCGCCCAAAGAACGCCGCGTGGGCCAGCGCCGTCTTAATCAGCGTGATGTCAGCGCGGTGCCCGTCTACGCCCAGCTCGATAGCTATTTTCGCCGCTGTCTCCAGCGCGCTGTCATCCAGCGCAACCTGAGGAAGACGGGCTTTTGCCTGGATGATTTGCGAGGCGAGCTCAGCCTGTTCTTTCGCCCATTCTTCATTGAAGCGAACGGGATCCGCCTCATAAGCCAGGCGGCGCCTGACGATCTCAGCCCGGCGCTTGGGCTCCCGCTCACCCGCCACCGTCGCCGACAACGCAAAGCGATCGAGAAGCTGCGGCCGGATATCGCCCTCCTCAGGATTCATCGTCCCCACGAGGACGAAGCGGGCCGGATGGGCGTAAGATACGCCCTCCCGCTCAACGGTGTTGACGCCCATAGCCGCCGCGTCCAAAAGCACGTCCACGATATGATCCTCAAGGAGGTTTATCTCGTCAACGTAGAGGATATTGCGGTTCGCGTCGGCAAGAATCCCCGGCTCAAACCGCTTTCGCCCTTCCCTTATCGCCGTTTCGATATCCAGCGTGCCCACTACCCGATCTTCCGTCGCGCTTACCGGCAGCTCCACGACGCGCATCTTTGCCTCCTCCGCCTGAAGCGTTTCGCCGCTCTCGCGTTTAGCCCGGCAATCGTCGCAAAGCAGCGTTTCGTTTTCCGGATCGCAATGAAAGCGGCAGCCCTTCGTAACCCGCCGGGCCGGCAACAGCTCCGCCAGCGCCCTGACCGCCGTTGACTTCGCCGTTCCCTTCTCTCCTTTTATCAAAACTCCTCCCAACGCGGGGTCCACCGCGTTCAAAATCAGCGCCAGCTTCATTTCTTCCTGTCCGACGATCGCCGTAAAAGGATAACACGCCGTTCTCTCCATTTCCTTCTCTCCCTTTCCCCTTGTAGCTTCAACTACCCTTCTCCGCCACCGTCAAAAATATATCCCTCGGCAGCTTGTAATCGTCCCCGTAAAGCCAGTACGCCGTTTCCGCCACTCCCAGCACAAAGTTCTGCGACTGGTTGTAGACGTAGCGGGCGAAAGGATGGCAGACGCGGTTGTCCTTGACCGCGCGCATGACGGCCAGCGACGGATCGCTTAAATAGTCCGCCCCGTACTTATCCTCGTTGGACTCGGGATCGTTATATGTCGGCAAAAATATAAAATCCGGATCGGAAGCCACAAACTGCTCCTTCGTCATGGGCTTGCCGTTTACGTTGCCCGCTAAAGCCTTGGCGTTCTTCGCGCCCGCGTAGCGGCATACGTCGTCGAAGACGCAGCCGGCTCCCCCGTAACCCGGCATTATCGACACGAACGCAATCGACTTGCCCCTTTTCTCCGGCGGCTCCGCCGCAATCTTCGCCGAAAGGGCCGAAAGCTTTTCCTCCATCAACGCCAGGAGCCTTTTCCCCTTCTCCTCCTCGCCCAGGGCAAGCGCCATGAGACGGATATTGTCTTTTACGTCCTCGTAGCTGTGCGCCGTCTTCACCGTCACCACCGGTATGCCGAGATCGGAGAAGGCCCGGACCTTCTCCTCGGCGATCCACGTATGAGCGAACACGAGATCGGGCTTCAGCGCCGCCACCGTTTCTACCGACGGATCCCGGACGATTTTATTGGGAATCTTCGCCACCACCGAAGCAAGGTTGGAACGCTTCCTGGAAAAAAACTCCTTATTAGCGGCAATCATTCTTTCCGGCGGCACGAGGCCGAGGGTTATCTCGTCGAGGGCCGTGGCGCAGGTGAGGACCCGCCGGGGCTTCGCTTGAGGAAGCGCCGTCGTCCAACCCCTGGCATCCGTTATTTTACGCGTTTCTCCGCCGTCCGCCGCCTCCTTCGTAGCGCCGCATCCCGCCACTAAGAAAACCGCCGCCCACAAAAGCGACAGCAGGGCAATGAATCTTCTCTTCCTGCATATCATCTTTCCGCTCCTTTCCGATGTGTAAAACTCTTTTGTAAAACAGCTTGTCGACAAACATTCTATGTCTATCCTTCAAAGCCTCCCCTGTAGGTTGGCATGAGCACTTAAATCGCTGAAAGCGATTTTTAGTGCGAGCCATGCAAACTACTTAGCGATTGCCGAGTGAAACTACGGCAGAGCTTAGTAGTTTGTAGGAGGTGGTCGAAGAACGCAGTTCGGAGACCGGAGGGGTGACAGATTAAGCGAAAGGTTTGTCATGTCACCCCTCAGGCGGCTTCGCCGCCAGCTCCCCTACAGGGGAGCCAAGGGAGAAAGAATCTATTTTGTCAACAGTTTATTTTGTAAAACTCTTTTCGATTGCAAAAATTTCCGCCGGGGACGATTATAAACCGTATACCAACTATACGCGCAAGAAAAAAAGGCGGCGGATTTACCATCTGTCGCCTTTTTTAGTGAGTTATCACTCCTGCGCGGTCGGTTTTATACCGTTGCCTGCAAAGGGATCGACGTCGTCCGGCCAGTCGCGGAAGCGCTCCGGATAGACGGCCCGGGCAAACGCGCCCACGGCGTAAACGGCATTCTGCGAAGCCGAGTAGCGATAGCGGTCTGACACAAGGACAAGGCGGCCGTTTTTCACCGCCTTCAGCTCCCGATAAGCCGGATCGTTTACAAAGCGCTCCCGGTAGACGGAGGGATCGTTTTTCCTGCCGTCGCCAAAATCCGGCATGAAGATAACGTCGGGATTTATTGCGATGACCTCCTCTTTTGAAATTGAGGTCCGCGTTTCTCCGGCGGCGTCCGCGGCTCCGTTTTTGATATGGGCCGCCCGGCAGACGCTGTCGAAGAGGCAGCCCCGCCGGCCAAAAGCGCCCGTATACCCAAACGCCACGACCACGGCCTCGTCCTCCGGCTTTATATCGCCTACCCGCTCCTCGACCCGCGCCAGATGGGCGCGCAGCTCCTTTGCCAGCTTTGCCGCCCGTTCCTGCTCGCCGAGAAGGGAGCCGAGGACGTCTATCCGCTTGAAAACCTCCTCGATGGTTTGCGGGTTCTTTGAAGCGAATACCGGTATCCCCATCTCCCGCAGAGCCGCCGCGGCCTCGCGCCCCATGCCGTCCGTCGACAGCACGAGATCCGGCTTCATGGCCAGCACCGCTTCGGGACTGCGCTCGTGAATATACGGCAGTTTTTGCGCCAGCGGGGCGCAGATCGAGTGTCCCGGCACCCGGCTGTGCCGCGACAGCGCCGCGATATGCTCCGGCGGCGCCAGCGCCAGGAGCAATTCGTCCGTCGGCAGGTTCATGGAAAGAACCCGCACCGGCTTTTTCGCCAGCTTTACGGGATGGCCGAGATCGTCCGCGCCGTCAAAAAACAGCCCGCTCTCCCGCGGGGCGGGCGGGCCGCTGCACCCCGCCAGGAAGAAGGTCAACAGCCAAAGGCAGAGCGCCCTTCGGCAAAGCCCGCCCCCTGGGAAAAATTTCACCCTTCTTTTCCTCCGTTTTCCTTAGAACGCATGGGTATACGTCAGCCGGTAATTGCAGGGCAGATCCATTGAACCATACTTGTCGGAAATGTTGTCCCGATCGAGCAGATTGTAAATTCCCAGCGTCCACTCGTCGTTTTTGCCCGCCTTGTAGCCCACGTTCAGATTGAGCTGCAGCTTCGAGGGAACGTCGTCCGGTCCAAACTTTCCCGCATTATAAGCGTTTTCCCGATCCCCCAGATATTTGAAGTTCAGGTTGCCGAACCATTTATCCTGATGGTAGTCCAGCCCCGCCATGAACTCCAACCGGGCGGAGTCCTGCTTCCACTGGGGATTTTTCACGCTGGGATCCTTGACCTCCGGGTTGGAGAACGCCGCGCCCAGCCGCCAGGTCCAGCGCTTGCTGAAATGGTTCGCGTACTCAAGCTCCACGCCCGTATTGCGGAATTGCCCTTTATTGACAGCATATTGTTGACCATACTGATCCAGATTGTCTGGCCCTGACCAGCCCAGTTTGTTGTCAAAATCCATATGGTAAACGGCGAGCTTATACGTCTCTTTCCCCCGCTGGAGCTTTACGCCCGTCTCGTAGGTCCAGCCGCTCTCCGGCTTTAACGTTCCCCAATTGTTATCCTTGTAAGTACTTACTTCACTATCGAGATCCGGCATCTGGAAGGATCGGCCCACGTTGACATACCAGGCGGTATTTTCATCAAATTTGTAATTTGTCTGGAACTGGGGCAGCCATATATGCTGGTTATATTTTTCGCTGGAAACGTAATTCCCCCGCAGGCCGACAATCGTGGAAAACTTATCGCTGAATTTCTTATCCCAGGAGAGGAAGACCGCGTTCGTATTGCGACGGCCGCTTCTCTCTACTCCTGCTGATGGCCTGATATGCGTGCCGCCCCGAGTATAGCTGTAGCCCGCGAGGAGGGTATCCTTGTCGCTGAGCTTCATTTCTTTCGAGAGATTGAAATCCCAGGTATCGACGCTTTCGTTGGACGAATATCTCGCCTTATTTGTCATATTATCAAAAGGTCTCGAGCGGCGTTGGTTGTAGCCCAGTACGGCCCGCCAGCCGTTGTCTTTCCCCTGATAGACGATATCCGCCGTCTGCCGGTAATCATAGTAAGTATAATCATATCCTCCACCAGGCGTTGACCAATTGCTAGTTTTATATTGATCAGCAGAACGCCTGATTTGCCCTTCGGTATAATTATAATGAAGCGTGATTTCGTCTGTCGCCTTCAGCGCCATATTGAAGCGGTTCTTCTGCCCCGTGCCATCGCTGATGTCATTCGTCGACATTTTTGTCGGCCCGAAATAGTTACAATGGGAACGATTTTTATTTAGCTCCCGGCTCATGCCGATGATTATCCGATCGCTCTGATAGGCTATCCCGCCCTTTGTAAAGTAATTTCCCACCGTGCCGGTGACGATGGTGCGCTCCTCCCCTTCCGCCGGCTTTTTGAGGATGACGTTGATGACGCCGCCCATGGCTTCCGAGCCGTAGAGAACCGAGTTGCTGCCCTTGACGATCTCGATGCGCTCGATCATCTCCTTGGGAATATTTTCCAGACTGCTGTAATTTTTCAGGTTCATCGGCACCCCGTCCACCAGAACCAGCGTGCCTTTATCATAGCCGCGGGTGGTGATGCGGCTGGCCGACCAGCCGTATTCCGCGCCTGCGTCGCCGTAACTGGTGCTGGTGATGCCTATCTGCTGATCGATGGCCTCGTAGGCGTTCCGGTAGGCGCTTTCCTCCAGCTCCTCCGCCGTGATGACCGTCGTCGTCGCCGGTACATCGATCTCCGCCTTTTCGGTGCGGGTGGCCGTGACGACAATTTCGTCTAACGTGTACTCGCTCGCCGCGGGCTCAGTGTCCCCCCCCGTGGACTTTCCTCCGCCGCCTCGGCGCCTGCCGGCGCCAGCGCCAGCGACGATACCGCCAGCGCCGCCAGCAGCAACCGTTTTTTCCTCTGGGATAAATTAACCATGCAAAAAGCCTCCTGAAATGAAAAAGAAACAACTAATGCTCGCCGGACGTTCCCGACTCCAGCGTCGGCACCCATTGTAAAGCGTATAGTTCGTATACGGTCAAGCGTTATTTTTACTTTCATAAAAAATATTTATCTTTACCGGATTCGCTGTCTTGCGCCGCGGATTTTCTGCGCAATCGTCAGATTCCACAGCGATTCCTCGAGATAGAGCGCCCCGCGGACTCCCATGAGAGGCGTTTCCGTCAGTCTTACCCATTCCTCCACCGGATAGGCAGCGGGAAGAAAGACGACCTCCTCCGCCGTTGGCGGTATATTCAGATTTTCGTTGCTGCCTCCGAGAATGAGACCCCGCTCCATTTCGGCAAAGCGCCGGGCGATTTTCTCTCCGTCGGTGGCCGCCGCGAAAATTTCGTCCACGGCCCCGGTTTCTTCGGCCCGGGGGACAATTCTCTCGTCCAGCGGTTTTTTTACCACCACCGTCAGTCTCCCTACGTCCGCCCACTCGTTGCGGAGGGCCGCCGCAAGCCCCATTGCCGTCGACGGCGGCGCGGCAATGACCGCCTCCTCGAACCAGAGCTCGCCCCACAGGCTTTTGCATAAATTAAGCCGGTAATTCTTCTTTTCTTGGACCGCCGCTAAATATTCCCGCGCCCCGCCCAAATTTGGAGCGGCAAACGCCTCGCCGACGAGGGCAAGCCATTTTTCCGTCCCGCTGAAACCGTAAGGCGGCAGCGGCGCTATATACTCCGTGCCGTACCGCTCCTTGAGGGCTTTAGCCAGCGGAACCCCCAATTCCCGGTGAACGACCACGTTCAGCGACGCCGCCCCCAGACGGGAAAGCTCCTGCCAGGAACTGCCCGCGCCGGGAACCGCGTTCACTTCATACCCGGCGAGCTCAAGGAGGCGAACCAGCTCTTCCCGATCGTTTTCGCCGGCATAATAGCCGTCGGTCAATCCCAGGAGATTGATGCCGGCGGCTTTTTCCGCAGGCGGCACATCTTTTACCGCATCGAGCGCGGCCAGCGAAGCTTTGACGTATCCTTCGGAAAAGCCGCCGATCAGCCCGTTGCTGTCGAAGACGACGGCGGGACATTTCACCCCCGAGTCCCGGGCAATCGCCGCCAGGTCGTCGCCGATAAGACCCGCCGAGCAATTATTTTCGATGCAGATAACCGCCGGCGGATCGTCTATATAAGGCTTTAACGTATCCCGCAGATATTCCTCCGTCCCAAATACGATGGCCTGATTATCCAGTTGCGTCGCGACCATGCGGTTGGACAGGAGCGGCTGGCTGCTTTCCAGCGAGCGGAGCGCATAAAAATAGCACCACATCGGACCGTTGACGACGATGGCCGCATCCGGAATCCCGGCGAAAAACGCCGCCGCCCCTGCCAATGCGCAGGTATCGGCATGCAGGCAGACGGCGCTGAAATCATCCGGCCTACGCATAAATCATTCCTCCTTTGGCAAAGCGGCGGCAACGAGCCCGTTCCAGCGCCCGCAAAATATCGCGCTCGCCGCTCCAGCCGGCGCCGGACAGATACGGCAGGTAAACCTGGCAGAGCTGTCCGGCAAGCAGCTCGTTCGTAGTCAAAACGTAATCGGCTTCTCGAAACGCCTCCGCCGCTTCCTCTTCGGAGAGGATTGGCGCGTCCGTAGCTTTTTGGAGCCGCTCCAATATCTGCCGCCGCTCCGCATCCCGGTAGCAGTCGAAAAGAGTAACTCCCAATATTTTAACTTCGAGCTTCTCCAGGAGGTAAAAGACTTCTTCGGGCTGAAAATACTGGGCCACCCGTCCCGCGCACAGGACGGTTTTCGTCCCGCCAAGCGTCGTCTTTGCCCGGTCGATGGCCGCCTGGAACGCTTCCCGCTCGGCGGCAACCGCCGCTGCGGCCGCCTCCTCCCTTCCGATTGTTTTCCCCAGCTCCTCGAGCCAAACCAGCGTGCGCCTGAATCCGACAGGATAAATATCGCCCCGCATACAGGGGATACCGAATTTTTCTTTCATTTCCTCCGCCAGCTCTACCAGCGCTTTTTGCCGCGCATCCTGACCGTATCGCCCCAGGACCACGGCAAGGGACGCCGAAGATGCCTGCGC
This sequence comes from uncultured Schwartzia sp., assembly GCA_964540025.1. GTDB lineage: Bacteria > Bacillota > Negativicutes > Selenomonadales > Selenomonadaceae > RGIG250. Next base: position 28,995 of record CAZIKQ010000017.1, read on the forward strand.
CAGGCGGTCTATGTCTATATACGTGGGAAATTGTCCCGTGACCTGCAAATCAAAATAACCGAGAAGGCGCTTGATCTCCTCGGCAAATCGTCCGTAAAAGCCGCCGCAGTCGCCCAGTAAAAGAACCGTCCCCTCTTCCCTCACCGCCGCCGGCTTCATAAAGCGCTCCATCAGGAGACGCGCCGCGTCGATATATCCCTTGAAATATTCCCCGTCCAAAAAGCCGTGGGCCGCGACGGCGAGCACGGGAAAGCCAAGCTCCTGCTCCATATCCGCCGCCACGGCCTCCACGTCGTCGCCGATGACGCCGGATACGCAGGAATTGGCGATAAATATTACTTTGGGGCGGTATTTCTCCGCCGCGTAACGAATCGCCCGCTTCAGTCTTTCCTCTCCGCCAAAGACGGCCTCCTCCTCTTCAAGGTCGCTGGAAAGCAGCGGGATGACCGGCAGACTATTCTCTTTGAACGCTTCGCCAAAATTTCGATAGAAAGCGTTGATATCCATGCGCCTGGCGATATGAGCGCAGGCGCGCGGACTGTGAAAGACCACCGCCGCGCCCGAGACGTGCGAAAGCGCCCGCCATACGCCCGGCATACTGCAGCTGCAAGTAGCGCGCCGCTTCATCACGCGCTTGGCGGCGATGCCTTTACCTGCCGCAGCCGGTTTTATTACGCCCTGCTTTTTCGTTATCGGTTCAATTTCCATAAGCTTCCACCATTGCCTCCAATTCTTCAAAGGTCATCGGCTCCGGAACGGAAAGCTCTTTGTTAGCCGCGATCTTCATTGCCAGCTCCCGGTAAACCTCTGCCTGCGGTGACTGCGGCGCGTATTCCAAAACCGTCTTCCGCCGGTTTTCCGCCTCCCGAACGATAGCGTCCCGAGGAATAAACGCCACGAGCTTCGTCCCGATCTTCGCGGCGAAGGCTTCCAGCAATTCTCTTTCCCGCAACACGCTGCGGCTGTTGCCGATAACGCCGCCGAGCTTCACTTTTCCCCGGGAGGCAAATTTCTTTATTCCCCTGGCGATATTATTGGCCGCATAGAGTGACATCAATTCGCCTGAGGAAACGATGTATATTTCCTCGGCGTATCCTTCGCGAATCGGCACGGCGAATCCGCCGCAGACCACGTCGCCTAAAACGTCGTAAAGAACTACGTCGATATCTTCTAAAGCGTTTAGCGCTCTAACCTTTTCAAGGGCGACGATGATACCCCGCCCCGCGCAGCCGACACCCGGCTCGGGTCCGCCCGCTTCGATACATCGTATGCCGTTGTATCCTTCGTTCACGATTTCATCGCGGCTTATTTCCGCGCCGCGCCGCAGGCGCTCAAGATCGAGCACGGTATTGCGGCAAATATGCCCCAAAAGGAGCCTCGTTGAATCGTTCTTCGGATCGCAGCCTATCTGGCACACCCTTTTCCCCGCTTGACTGAACGCCGCCGAAACGTTCGCCGCCGTCGTCGATTTGCCGATGCCGCCCTTTCCGTAAAATGCTATTTTTTTCAATCTACCCCGCCTCCTTCAATTTTCAAAAATATCCCTCTGCCCGTTCACTCGCTGTACCGGCGGTACAGCGCGGTTCCCACCGCCAGGAAAACCGCTCCCTCCGTAAAAAGAAGCGCCGCATCTACGATGAAAGCCGATGACCATCCCGATGCGCGCGCCAAATTGTTCAGCGCGCCCACGGGAAAAAGCCTGACGACATACTGCGCAATAGTCGGCAGGTTTTCAACGGGAAAGAACGATCCGCCGAAAAACGTCATCGGCATGATGACAAAATTGTTTACAAAGGCAACGTCGTCCGGCTGCTTTACGAGCATACCGACGATGACGCCCAGGGCCGCAAAGCAAAAGGAACCCAGGACAGCTCCCAATAAAAGCGGCGCCGTCAAATGAGCCGCGTCAAAAGCGAATCGCGCCATGAGAAAGATCAACGCGCCAAAAAATATCCCCCTCGCCATACCTGCGATGACGATACCCAACGTCACCTCAAAATTGCGGACAGGCGAAAGCACGAGATTTTGAAAAACATGATAATACATTTTCCCCGTCGAGATGGAATTCGCCGTTTGCTGAAAAGAATTTATCATGACGGTAATAGAGATAATTCCGCCGGCGAGAAACGGTAAATACCCGCCGGCTACGTCTACTCTATCGCCAAGCCCGTAGCCGAATGCAAAAAGATAGATAAACGGCGAAATAATACTGGAAAAAACGTGTCCCATGCGGCCGATCTTCTTGTAAATCGTCAGACATTCCCGGTACGCCACCGCGTAGCAGCCCCTCATAGCGACCGCCCTCTCGTCAGTTCAATAAAGAAATTTTCCAGGTTCTCCGAACCCGTTCCGATCCGTTCCTGAAGCTCCCGCTTCGCTGAATTCAGCGCTAACTCCCCCTGACAAAAGATAGCGATGCGGTCGCAGAGCCGCTCCGCTTCCTCCATGTAGTGCGTCGTAAAAATGAGCGTCTTGCCCGCCGCTTTTAATGCGGCGATGATATTCCATATCGACTGCCTCACGTCGGGATCGAGTCCCACCGTCGGTTCATCCAGCAAAATAAGTTCCGGATCGGGTATGAGACTCCGCGCGATTAGAACACGGCGCATCATTCCGCCCGAAAGATTGCGCACGCTTTTTTTCGCATTTCCTCCAGCTCAAACCGCCTGATAATTTCCTCGGCCCGCGCTTTTAAGTTGCTTACGCCGAACAGGAGACCGTAGACGTAAAACGTCTCCTCCACGTCAAACTCGCGGTCCAGGTTGCTGTCCTGCGGAATCAACCCAATGCGTCGTTTTAAGGCCGGCGTTCTCTCCGCCGCATTTTCGCCAAAAAGAAAAATCTCGCCGCCCGTCGGTTTGGAAAGTCCCGCAATCAGCTTCATCAGCGTAGTCTTTCCCGCTCCGTTCGGGCCCAGCAGACCAAAGACGCCGCCCTTTGGCACCACGAGATTCAGCGGCCTTATCACTACGGCTTGCCCGTAACGCTTGGTCAAATTTTTTATTTCTACCGCCGCTTCCATCAAATTACCTCCAACGCAAAATTGCGCCGCGCTCTCAAAATCGAAAAACCATCTTCACGATTCTAAAGTATATAGTTGCTCCACGGTCAAGGATTTTTATAAATTCGTCGTAATGGGTTTTACACCTATTGGTTTATTGGTTAATGACACAAAACAGGTATTTGTCGGCTGACTGGCCTCCCCTACAGGGAAGCCAAGCTTGTCGACAAACAGCTCTATGTCTACTTTACCCTTTCACTCAGCCCAAAGGCTCCCCGTGGAGTAACTGCCACAACTCAAAGGCTCCCCTGTAGGGGAGGTGGTCGAAGGCCGCAGGCCGAAGACCGGAGGGGTGAAG
>CAZIKQ010000018.1:0-30947 GCA_964540025.1 uncultured Schwartzia sp.
GAAAATAACCGTTTTGGAGGAAGGCCCGGCAGGCGGCGCTTATCGAGTCAAGGCGGTTATCGATGTGGATGCGAATCCTGATGCCAAACTTATGGATCAGCTGACTATGCTGATGATGCTGAACGATCCGCGGATTGCCGTGGTCATTCTCCGGAGCGGCGACTCGGGGCAGGGCAGTTACGAGGGAGCGGCCCGGAGCGGACACGATACGGTAATAGAATCCGCCATAAACGACCGGCTGGTGGACATGGGCTTTTCTCATGTGGTCGATACGGCGCATATTATGCAGCTTCAGGATACGCCGCTGCTAACCCGTATTTACAATGGGCGGGAAGGACTGCATACCGATGGCGTGGACCGGGCCGTCGAGTACCTTGTGCTGGGGGAAAGCGCTCTTGATGCCTATAACGTTGCCATTACCGATCGTGTGAACGGCGGCAGTCAGGAAACGGGGCTTAAAACGGTGCGGGTAAATTTAACGGCCAAAATTTTGAATTACAGCACGGGAGACATGATCGGCTCCTTTACGGTCAGCGGAAACGGGCTGGAAAACAATCAGGTGCGGGCGGTCGAAATCGCCGCTGTAAAGGCGGGAGAAGCCGCCGCAAAAAAGGTCGAGGAAAAATTCAGGAAGCTTGCGGTTAAATCAGTATCGAACGGCATCCAGCTTACGGTCAATGCCGCTGATTATCAAAAGATAGAACAGCTGGCCGATGAGCTCCGCTCCCTTTCCGGCGTCCAAAGCGTTTACATACGCTCTTATGACGGGAGCAAGGCGCTGATAGAGCTTGAGGCGACGCAGAAGCCCTACAACGTTATCCGCGCCCTTCGGGAGAGGACAAGGCTGGGGATTTTCGTCGAGGAGGTCACTGACAAGACGGCGCTGCTGGCGGTGTCGTGAGCGCGTTGTCCGGTTGAGGAGTCAGGAAGGAGAGTTTTTGATGAAAAAAATCATTTTGGCGTTTGTTTTTACGCTGGCCTTTGCCACGGGAGCCGTTTGCTTTGCAGGATTGCATGATTTTCCGAACGTGGCCGTGCTGCCCTTCCGCAATAAAGCGATCATGTCTGACGACGTGAACTATCAGGAGCAAAATCTCATTTCGGAATTTGTTATCGAGGAGCTTATCGATACCGGGCGGTTCAACGTTTTGGAGCGGGACGAGCTGATGGCCATAACCAATGAACACAGCCTGAATATGACCGGGCTGGTGAACCCGGCGACGGCGGCCCAGATAGGCAGGCTGGCGGGGGTTAAATACCTGGTGGCGGGAAGCGTGGCGGGCCTGACGACGAAGGAGAGCGGCGCGTCCTACGATAACAGCGGGCTCGGCAGTGTCGGGGGCACGAAGCACACGGTGATAGCCAACGTGAACGCTCGGATCTTTGACGTGGAGACGGGGCGGATTCTGCTGGCCTGTCACGGCGTGGGGAAATCCTCCAGCGCTCATATCGAGTTCAAATTGAACGTAACCAAAAACACGCCCTATGAAACGGAAGTGATTGATCCGGACACGGGTGATCCGAATATTCAGGAGGCAGAGGAGACGACGGTTACTTCTCACACCGTTAAAATCGGCGCGGTGACGGTCAGCCAGGTGCAGGTTCACAACGCCATAGCCAAGGCGGTGACCAATCTGGTCTTCAATAAAAATTACGGCTTGCTGGCGAAAATGGACGGAAAAGCCAAGCGAAATAAAATGTGACATTGCGCAAAACGAAAATTGGCAATCAGTGGTTGGACAAGGTTTCTGCTACAGACAGAAGGAAGGGATTTTGCCATGAAAAATATTAAAAAATCGTTTACGGCAATGTTTTTTTCACTTATCGCTTTTGCGAGCGCCGCTTTCGCCGAGCAGCCCAAAGCCGCCGAATACCGGGCTGTGCTGGCGTCGGGGCGGTATTGTCTGGAATACAGCCGGGTAGCCGAATATGCGGACGCGAAAATGCAAAAGCGCAGCGAAAAATACAGCAAATTTACCCGGGAGATATTCGTATCGGACAGCGGCAAGAGGGCGATTCTTTCCATGGGCGGCCGCCGCGGGAATGAAACGGCGGCGCGGCTGGAAGCTGCCGGGGCGGTGGGCAGATTGTTCCGGAACGCGGCGCAGAATACGCTTCCTCTGTATGGAGAGCTGAAGCTGGATCTTTTATACAAAAACGGTCATTATTATCAATTCTTTGGCAAAAACAAGGCGCTTCGGTTCAGCGAAGCGGAGATAAACGATACCGGGGCCGACCCGAGAATGGGGTGGCCTAAAGTAAAGGAGGCCCTGACGGCGCCTGATTTCCTTCTGCCCTTCGTCCGTTCAGAGCGCGAGGGGGCGCGTTATGTGGAAAGCATTACGGAAACGATTTTTGGCGCGCCGCTGACGGTGGATAAGTACATTGTTCAGCCGACGCCCGGGGATGGTAAAACGGAGGCCGTGCCTTACGCCTATAAATATTATTACGATGAAAAGGGCGAGCTTCGTTACGTCAATGTTGCGCCGGCGGTGGAAAGCGGGGCGCGGGAGGCGGAGGAGGCCGCGCCCCGGCGGGGCAAAAGAGACAGCCTCGGCGTTTATATCCGCATAGATTCCTTCACGGAGGAACTTCCCGCCGGTATTTTCGCTTATCCAAAGGGCTATGAGATTTATTACATTCAGCCCGGCGGCGTAAACGATTTGTTTTGCTACGGAGAATTGGTTGAATCCGAAAAGGAGCAGTAACAGGCAATTTCCAAGCGGAAAGCCGTTTTGCCGGAAATGGGGGGTTATCGTATGAAGCGCTGGGCAAAAATTTTTCTTGTAGTCGGGGCGGCTTTTTTCCTGCCATGGGAGAGTGGGGCTGCCGCTCCGGTAGAATCAAGCGTCTTGCTTCGCTGCGGGGACGAAACGAGATTTTACCGGATTCCCTCGGCGGACGTTCTTTCGTCCCTTATGCTGGAAAAGATGAACGAGAGCGGGAAATTTACCCTTCGGGCAAATGCTCCCGTGGCGGTGGAGCCGGGGAAGAAAACCGAACCGGCAACAGACGGGCCGGACGGGATGGATGGGCAGACCGGACAAACTGATCAGGCCGGGCCGGAGGACAAAATCCTTCCACACGAAATTCTGAAGGAGCTTGGGGCGAAATATGACGCCAGGTTTGCCGTTTACGGCGAGATAACGAGGCTGGACGCCAGGCATACCGTTTACCGGGAGCTGGGGCAGGGGGCTTCCATCGCCGGGCAGATCGCCGACGTTTTCACGGGAGGCATCGTCGGCTCCGTGCTGGGGATGTTCGGCGGAGCGGCCACGGCAAGGGACACATTGGAGGCGGCCGCGCACGTTTACGTTCTGGACCTGGCGGACGGGAGAAGCATTTGGGACAAGGAAATAACCGCGGCGGAAAAGATTTCCGGCAAGGGAGATCCCAATCTCGACACGGTGACTACCGCAGGCGGTCTCACGGTGAATAAGACGATCGCCAAGGCGTTGGATTCCCTTGCGGCGCAAGCGGTCCAATTATTGATTGAGGAGGTCGGCGCAAACCGGCTGCTCATAAAAAAGTAAGGCAAGTCTTTTATAAAGGTCAGGAGGAGATATTTTGAAGAAAAAAGCGGCGACATTACTTGCGGCGCTGGCGCTGTCCCTGTCGGCGGCAAACGTCCAGGCGGAGCAGCCGAAGGCGGAGGAGTACCGGCAAATGTTTGCGTCGGGCAATTTTTACCTGGAATATAAGGACGATTACCTGACGCAGGTTATCGGCGCAAAGGACGGGAAGCGTTTTACCCGCAAGAAATTCAGCGGGTTCGCCGGTCTTTTTGGCTCCCTGTTCGGCGGAGAGGACAAAACGCCGGAGATATTTCATCAGGACGGGAAGCTTTATCAGCTAAAGTTTAATCTGGCCGGAAAGAGAATGATGATCGTGTTGCCGGAATCCCAGCTTGGCGATGAAAACCTTGATCCCAAGGAAGGGTGGGTCAATCTGAAAAGCTCCCTGGCCCTGCCGGACGCGCTTTCTCCCTTAGCCTGGAACGATCCCTATCATCAGAAGACGGCCGCCGTTCAACCGCCCCGGTTTGTGGAAAGCGGCAAGCGCATGGCGGACAAAAAGGAATACGACTGCGATACCTACACGTCCCGCATTGTCACCAAGTCGGGCGCAGTTTCGGGAGAGATAATTTACCGCCTGATGTATGAAGCGGGAACGCTGGCCAGAGTCGAGACGGCGGTCATAAGCGATGGTAAAGAGCAAGAGACCAACAGCTTAAAAATTAAAGCGATCGAACCGTTAATTCCGGAGGACGCTTTCAAAATCAAGAAGAACACGAAGGTTTACGGGGCGGGAATCGGCAACATGGACGATCTCCTGTCCAATCCTGCGCAGGTGGAAGTTTTGAACGAGTCCAAAGGCGACGAACCAAAGGACGAAAGCTCCAGGGGAGGCGATGAGAAGTGAAAGGGATTATTCGTAAGACGGCCTGCGCCGCTATGGCGGCCCTTGCCTTTGGGATGTGCGCCCTGTCGGAGGCGGGCAATCTGGATACCTATCGTGATCTTTTAATCAGGCGCACCTATAAAATCCGTTATGAGAATATTACCCCGCCGCCCCGGGTGACTAACCGGGACCAGGCACCCCTGTTCGGCAGGAGCGGCATTGACTCCGAAGCCAATAATCTGCTGACAAACCGTCCCCGCGTTGGACTTATCACGGCCAGAGGGGAGGACCGGTACGAGGAAATCGAGGGCGTCGGCCCCAAAGGGCCCCTGTATACCTGCCATTTAACAAAGGGCGGCAAGGATTATTTCTTCTCCAAGTGGCAGGAGGATAACCAGTGGCAATATGCCGGAACCATCAAAGACAGCAAGGGGCAGATTCAGGTAAAGAAAAATAAGGTAGAGGCTCAAAAGCGCAATATTTTAGGAATATTGGTAAACGGGGAAAGCTTTGGCGAGAACGACCTTTCCCGGCTGCTGGGGGCCATTCTGCCGGAAGACCGCCGCAGCGCGGAGCTGCCCAGCTATGAATTCATCGATTCCGGCTGGCTGGACAACGGTTTGAATTACGAGGACTACAGCGCCGAAACCGATAACGGATTGAATGTGATCCGCTATTATTTCAAGCAAAACACATTGGTTAAAATCGCCGAAGCCTCTTATCAGATGAATGAGGATGGAACCTACAGCGGGCGGCGGTGCATCATCAAAATCCACGAATTTTCTCCCACCCCGGATGCCGCTGTTCTCAGCTTGCCGGAGGGGCTGGAGGAAAAGAAAAAAGACGACGGTAAAGGAGAAGACGGCGAATGAAAAGACTGAAACAAATTGCGGCGGCCATGGCCTTCGGCTGTGCGGCAGCTTTGCCCTGGACGGCCCAGGCGGCGGAAAACCCCACCTGCATTTTAATGAAATTTACCGACGATACCCGCTTTGACCGGATAGAATCCGCCCAGTCCCTGTCCGACCTTCTGATGGAAAAAATGATCGCCAGCGGACGCTTTAACCTGAAAGAAACCCGCCCTATCGAGCAGAATATGGAAGCCATGATTTACGATGAAAAAATGGCGGAGCTCTCCGGCATCCGCGCGGCGGTGGAAGAAGAGGATATGACTCCGCTCTTCGAGGGCCCCGGCTTCAATGAAAGCAAGGCGCAATCCATCGCCACGGCGGCCCTGGGGCAGATCGTGGACCCCGCCATCACGGAAAGCATCGGGGACGCCCATGGAGCCCAGTATCTTATCCAGGGCACGATCATCAATATCGGCATCGGAAACTGGTGGGAGGATCAGAATTATTTTGTGATATCCCAGGCGGTCAATATAGCGTCTTCTATAGTAGCGCAGCCGGTTATGGCGGCTCTCAGCTCGGCCCTTGGCCCGCTGGGGGCAATATTAGGGGGCGGCTTCGACATGAAGACCACGGGTATCGGCGTGCAAAGCGATATCCGGGTTATCCGGGCCGATACGGGAGAAGTAGTGTGGCTCAAGCGCGTCACCGGACGGAACACCCAGAAGCAGTACGGTATCGGCATGGTAAAGATCGGCAGCACCAAGCTGAACGCGAATATATACGCCAAGGCGATGGACGTGGCGGCGCAAAAAATCGTGGACGAGATGATCGCCGATATGGACGCCGGTAAACTCTTTGCAAAGTGAGACGCAAGCGATGAAAAGAAGGTTTTTACTGGCGCTTATCTTGCTGGCCGTGGCGGCGTTTGCCCAGACGGCCCTTGCCGCGAAGGGAAAAGCGGGAGCAAGCGGGGCCTGCTCCGCAAAAATCCCGGAAGGGGCGTCCATCGTGGTGGCGGATCTGGGTATCCACGAGGGAGCGGCGACCTCGGACATCGCCATTCTGCACGTGGGCGAGGCGGCCGGTATGTATGCCGTGGAGCGGTTTGTAGACAGCGGCCATTTCAACGTGATGGAATGTGAAAGCGCGAGGGAGCGGCTTCCGGACGATAAGAAGCTTACGGGGCTTATCGACCCCGAGGTGGCGCGCCAGATAGGGGAGCTGCTGGGAGTAGCGTACCTCGTGTACGGCAACGTGAACGACGTCACCGTCAGCTCCACCGGCACGGACGTTATCGGCACGGGCGGGGTTACCGTGGGCACTACGAAGGCCCACGTCATCCTGCGCCTGATGGACGTCAAAACCGGCGACATCGTGACGGCGGCCAAGGGCGAGGGCTCGTCGAAAACCTCCTACGTCAGGGCGGGCCAAAAGAGCGTCGGTTATATCTCCATAGGCACGAAAAAAATCACCCAGGACAGCGTGCACAACGCCGTGCAAAAAGCTGCCTGTCAGGCGGTTGACGTGATGGTGGAGCGGCTGTACGGGGTACAGGAGAAGAAAAAGAAGAAAGGATGAATGAAGTGAAAAAGTTGGGCAAAAAAATTATGGCGGGCATAATGGCGGGCGTTGGAATGGCGGCATTTGCGAGTATGACGGCGGAGGCCGGTTCAATACCTCGCAATATGTGCCCGCTGTATACCTACGCGGTGCGTCATGTAGATTGCTACCTCAGCGCGGGCGGCCAGAAAAAGGGCTATATAGACGCCGGTGATTACGTCATTGTCACGAGTGTGCGGTCCGATGGCTGGGCATACGGCTCTTATCCAGCCGGAAGGAGCCGGGTCAGCCGCTGGTTCCGGCTCGATGATTTGGTTCAGAATATGAATTTTGCCAATCAGAATCGTTACTCGCCGAAAATCAATACCGCCGTCTATACGACGGCCTCGCTGAAGGCCACCATTGGCACGTTTAACGGGAATGAGCCCATCACCGTCGTTTCCGATAATGGCAACAACCGGCAGGTCATCTACAAGCTCAGCAACGGAAGCGGCTATAAGATGGGCTGGGTGCCTGAGTGGGATTGCTGGACGGCGGAGCGGGCTGGCAAGCGTCCTGTTCCTGCGCCGCAACCAAGTGGTAATCCAATCGTGAAACCAGTTTCGCGGCCAAATGCTAACGCTACCACTACATCAACGCCGCAACCTAAGACGGCCTGGATAAATACGCAGAGCCAAAACCTCAATATGCGCGCGGGCGCGGGGACGAACTACAGGATCGTTGGAAAGCTGGCGAAAGGCACTCAAGTCACGGTGCTGGAAACGCTTTCCAACGGTTGGTCGAAAATAAGCTCTTCGGCTGGCACGGGATATGTGTCGAGCCAGTATATTGCATACGATAAACCGATACCAAACAATAATGCTAGCGTGCGTGACAGGTTAATGGTCACCGTATTTAACCAGTCGGGAGCTTACATATCTTGCGACTGGGATGGTTATAAAAAAATTAAGGGACGGCATGCTGGAATTGATATGGTGTTATACCATCGCGCTCCTGTATATGCGGCCATATCAGGAACCGTTATCCGTACCGGTATATCAAATTATAATACCTTTGCTATATATGATCAGGCCAATGATAAAACGGTAGTATATTTACATTTCGATAGCTTTGCGCCGGGAATTAAGGAAGGAGATTATGTAACAAAGGGTACACATATTGGATATCAAGGGAAAAAATCTCCAACACCAGTTGGTTCTCATGTGCATATAGAAGTACGAGACGGACGGCAAAAATCAGCTGCTAAAAGCATAAGCGCTACCCAAATACAGACATCTAATCCTTATCCGTATTGGGAAAAGGTATTATAGTATCGAATAGGAAGCGCAAGGTGGTGTGGCTATTCGTCAATAAGGTATATGTTGCGCATTGGTTGAAGACGCTGACCGGATATTGTTTGCGAAGCAAATGACTGACGAGTAGATCGTTGAGGAGCAAACAAACGATGATGGTAGATATTTCGTGCGGATGCGTGTACCTCACCAGGCAACCGCTAACCTGCGTGGCAGTTATTCGCCGTGCAGGCTGGCGGAAGCTAAATCCTTTCTTGTATCCTTTGGGTTCACTGTTTAACGGGAGATGACTTTATGAATTATGCGGGTTTGAAAAAATTGGTTTGCCTGGCGGCGGCTGGCGGAACATTGCTGTTTGGCGGCGGCTCCGAGGCGGCGGTGGTAACCGACAAAGCGCCGATATTGACCTATGCGGACCATACCGTGCCAACCTATGATAAACCGGGCGGAAAGCGGATCGGGTTCATTACCGCCAATATGTCTCTCGTGCAGGTAAAGAGCGTTCGGAGCGATGGCTGGGCCTACGGCAGCTATTCGATTGCCGGGGGAAAACGGGTGAACCGCTGGTTCGAGATGAGGGAGCTTCAGGGCTACGCGGGCTTTCAGAATTATACCCTGACCATCGACGCCGATCGCGTTGTGTACCGGACCAGCGCGGCGGCATCAAGGCTGGGCAGCGTGCTGGTCAATGCAAAAGCAACCGTCCTTGGGGAGGAGGGGAATTACCTAAAAATCATTTATCAGGTAAATGGCGGCAATGAGTGGCGGATGGGCTGGATTGAAAGAGAAGTTGCTCCGTCACATGATAATAATTATGAGAACCCTGACGATAAACCGGTGGATGATAATCCGCCGGGGGAGAGCGGGAACAATGGCTCCAACGGGAATACATATAACTATATAAACATTTACAATAAAGATGACCACAGCAGCCATGATTCCCATGACAAGACATCAACCGAAATCAATATTACAAATAATAATGGTCGGCCGGAAATGGATTCCGGGGACGAAGGGAATGAGGAATACGTAGTTGATGGGAGCGCAACGGTGGATTATCCGGCGGGCGGCGATTATCACAAGGTAAAAATCAACGGCTGGACAGACGGCACTCAGGTCAGGGTGGCAATAGGCGGCATAAGCGATACCATCAATATCGATAATCCCAGCTACGAGCGCAAGAATTTTGAAAAGGAATATGGGCTGCCCGCCTCTATGGAGGGAACGACCCAGACAGTCTGGGTGGACGCCTTGGACGGGACTGACCCCGGCAATATAAAACGGATTGCCGAAAGGATTATTTCCATTCCTAAAGCCAAGGTATGCGGGCAGCTGAAAGGCGATGTGAACGGGGACGGCAAGGTCGATGAAAGTGACGTAAAATTATTGGAACAGTACCATGTAGGGTTAATCGATGTTCTTCCCTGCCCAAAGAATGCGGACATGAACGACGACGGACGGCACACATTGACGGATATTGCCCAGTTACAAATGCTGCTGGACAAGAAGGACGATAAAAAGAAGCCGACGCAGGTGTACAGTCCGGAATTTTCAGATGTTTCGGTGTCGGTTCACGATTACAACCGCATCCGGGTGACGGGAAAAGCGTTTGACCGAGACGATATGAGCCAAAATCTTACGGTGCGCGTTGATTTGGGCGGAAATGTTACTTCAGTTCAGGCCGATAAGGGCGATCATCGGTTTGCCGAGGATTGGGAGGTGAATATTCCCGAAGGGGCTTCGCAGTCCTATCAGGTTATCATGACGGCCGTAAATATTGGAGGAGGAAGTGACGTTTCGCTGGATAAGGGAACCGTTCGCATTGAAAGTCCCATTGTAGAGACAGACGGATTACATCTGGCGACGGGATGGGACGAAATTACCCCCGGAGCTGTTATGAAATTACAAAAGTTCAACTTGGCAACAAATCAGTATTATGTCAGCTATAACGACGGGCCGTTGGATTGGAATTTTGACAAACATGAGAAATGGGTACGTCAGGAAGCGGTAGATCCTTTTCCCTGTTGGTGGGCCATGACAGTTACCGAAAGCGGGTACGCTTACGTTTATACGGATACTAATACAAACAGCTGGGCAAAAACTTCTGCCGGGCACCGGGAAAGGATAAGACATCCGGTACACGAAACGGGTGTACTCGTTATCGGTCATAGCGGGAACTTTTTCAAGATAAGGTATCATTCTTATACCAATGAAGATAATATCGTTAAAGACCGTTGGGTTTTGACTTCAGATATCGCTCATATCTGATGGTATCCTAAGGCAATCGCCTTTTGATAAAATAAAAAAACAAAGGAGTAGAAGATCACATGAACAAAGGCAGTAAAACAATGGCGGCGGCGCTGGGCGTGGCGCTTTCCCTTGGGGTCGGGTTCACGCCTGTGGCGTCAGCTGAACCTGTGGGGGATGAGATTGAGGTCAACGTAAAGGTATCCCAGTCGGCGGTGGATTGGACGAAGGGAGCAAACTCAACTATCACGGCGATTGGCGTGGGACTGCCCGGCAGCAAGGGCATGGCTTTGGCCCGGCGGGGCGCGGTCATGGACGCCCAGCGGAATCTGCTGGAAATCATTAAGGGCGTTTCCGTTAATGCCGAATCCACCATGGAAGACCTGTATGTCACCAGCGACATTGTAAAGACGAGAGTGGACGGGGTTTTGAAAGGAGCGCAGATTATCGACGAGGGCCAGAACCCGGACGGCAGCTACTTTGTCAAAATGCAGGCGCCGCTTTTCGGCTCTACGGGCAGTTTGGCCGCGGCGGCGTTCTCCGCTATACGGCCGGCAACGGAAAAGCCGGTTCCGCCGCCTGCGGTAACGGAGCCGGTGATTTCCAAAGAGGAGGTCAAGGCGGTGCAGGGGGCGGCTTATACCGGCGTCGTCGTCGACGCGTCGTCGCTTGGGCTGGAGCCGACTTTTTCACCGATTATTTACGATACCAACGGCCGGGCTGTCTACGGTATAGAGAACATTGAAACCTCCGTCGCTATCAATTCGGGGATGGTCGGTTACGCCAACGCGGTTGAAGACGCTGCCAGCGGCAGCCGGGCCGGGGCCAATCCTCTCGTGGTCAAAGCGGTGGAGGCGCGGGGCGGTCAAAATTCGTCGAACCCGGTCAACGTGGTCGTGTCGGTTGAGGACGCCGACCGTATCCTCACGGCCAATGCCGCCAATAATTTCCTCATGAATGGGGCGGTCATGTTCGTAAAATAAAAATATGTCGGTCGGCGGGTATAGGCTGTCAGACAAATAAAAATTCCCCTGAAGCGGCCAGTCAAATGACCGGTTGCTTCAGGGGAATTTCTGCTTGCGCCGGGGGAAAAGAAATTTTTGCCTTATTTGATTTTAGGGTTCAGCGGTTATGTTCCGGGACGACGGCGAAAAATTCCAGATTTTCATCGCTGTCATTCAGGAGGGTATGGGCGCTTCCTTTCGGGCAGTAGTGAACCGCTCCCGGAGTGAGTATTTCTTTCTCGCCGTCGCAGAGGGCGGTACCTTTTCCGGCCGTAATGAAGATTATCTCGCTGGAGGTTTCGTGGCGATGCTCGCCGACGGTATGGCCGGGGGCAAGGCAGCCGAAGAGAAGTTTATTGTCGTCGTCTTGTTTCATATGGGCGAGAAGCTCCCCTTTGCCGCCTTTGAAGCCGGTAAGGTGTTGGGCCGGGAGACTGTCTTTTGTTATCAGCATGGTGGTTCCTCCATTCGTGTACAGTAAAAGAAATAAAAGGGGTTGTCAGCAGATTATGCCACCCCCGAGGACGGTATCTCCGTCATAAAACACTACGGATTGGCCGGGAGTGACGGCTCTCACCGGGGCGTCAAACCTGACGCTGACCCGGCCGTCGGGGAGCAGGGTGACGGCGGCGGGACTGCCCTGATGGCCGTAGCGGATTTTGGCGGTGACCTTCAGGGGACTGGCGGGCGGGGGCCCGGTTATCCAGTTTACCTCCTGAGCCGTGAGCTCCCGGGAAAATACGCTGTCCGCTCCGCCCACTATCACCCTGCGGTGTTCCGCGTCCAGGGCTTTGACGAAAAGGGGTTCGCTGTAGGCGATGCCGAGACCTTTTCGCTGTCCGATGGTGTAGAGGGGAACTCCCTGATGGCGGCCCAGCGGTTGGCCGTTTTCGTGGAGAATTTCTCCCGGCTTCAGACAGGCGGGATTGTGGGCTTTGATGAAGGCGTGGTAATCATCGTTGGGGATAAAGCAGATTTCCTGGCTTTCCCGCTTCTGGGCCACCGGCAGGCTAAATTTGGCCGCCAGCTCTCTCACCTGGGGCTTCGAGTAGTCCCCCAGGGGGAGGCGGATATGGTCGAGGGCTTCCTGGGTGAGCTGGTAGAGCATATAGGACTGGTCTTTTTTTCGGTCAATGGCCCGGGCCAGACGGCTACGGCCGTTTTTGTCGGTCAGAGTGCGGGCGTAGTGGCCGGTGGCCATGTGCTGGCAGCCAAGACCGGCGGCAATATTTCGCAGCTGGCCGAACTTTATGTGGCGGTTGCAGAAAATGCAGGGGTTGGGAGTCAGTCCCGCGCCGTACTGCCGGAGAAAGGGCTGGATAACCTTTGTGGAAAATTCCGCTCTCAGGTCGGCTGTATAGTGGCTGATGCCGAGAATATCGCAGACCCGGCGGGCGTCCTCCAGGGCGGAGGTGGTTTCTCCCGCCTGGGTCAGCACAGGCCGGTTTTCGTTTGTAAGTATCAGGGTTACGCCGGTCACCTCATAGCCCTGCTCCTTCAGCAGGGCGGCGGCGACGGAGCTGTCCACGCCGCCGGACATGGCTACGGCGATTTTAGGCTTCATTGTCATGATGTCAGGTTCCTTTTTTATCAATTTTATAAAATTAACGGAAACATGGCAACAGAAAAGTTTACAAGACGGGAAAAGGGTGCAATAATATCTGGGAGCTTAACTAAGAAAATATTCTATTGGACTATCCGGAAAGGGAGAAAAATATGGCGATTGAGAGAGTGAGAGAGTATTTCCGGGGCTTTGGGCTAGAGGACCGGATCATCGAGTTCGAGTCTTCCTCGGAGACGGTGGAGCTGGCGGCGGCAGCCGTGGGCTGTGAGCCAAAGCGGATTGCAAAGACCATGGCGTTTATGGTGGGTGAGCAGCCGATCCTCGTGGTCATGGCGGGAGACGCCCGTATCGCCAATCCTAAGTTCAAGGCTGAGTTCGCTACGAAGCCGAAAATGATAGCTCCGCCGGAGCTGCCGGGACTGATTGGCCACGAAATGGGCGGGGTCTGCCCCTTTGGTATCAGGGAAGGAGTGGCGGTATATCTCGATGAGTCCCTGCGCCGCTTCGCTACGGTTTTCCCCGCGGCGGGCAGCGGCAACAGTGCCATTGAACTGAACCTGGCGGAGCTGGAGAAGTATTCCAACAGCGTTAAGTGGGTCGATATCGGTAAAGACTGGGAATAGTAATAAAGTTCGGGTATGGCTGCCGGGGAAGACTGCTAAAGGTTGCGTGTGCAGAAAAAAAGGATGCCGCTAAAATGACTGGTCATTTTAGCGGCATCCTTTTTTGATTGACTAACTCACTTAACGAGTCCAAGTGAAACGACGGACGAATTTAGTGAGTGTCATGCACGTGACCTTAGCGATTGCCGAGCGCAACGATGGCAGAGCTTAGGGAGTCGTATTTTGTCAATTACACCCGGCCGTTGCAGCCAAGAACATTGACGAGCTTATGCTTGACCAGCTCCTTGATGTAGGCCCGGGCGGGGGAGAGGTATTCCCGGGGGTCAAAGGCAGCCGGATGAGCGGTTTGATACTCACGGATACCGGCGGTCATGGCCAGGCGCAGGTCGGAGTCGATGTTTATTTTGCAGACAGCAGACTTGGCCGCTTTTCTGAGCTGATCCTCAGGGATGCCGATAGCGTCATCCAGCGCGCCGCCGTTTTCGTTGATGATCTTTACGTACTTGGGAATGACGGAGGAGGCTCCGTGGAGGACGATTGGGAAGTTGGGGAGGCGCTTTTCAATCTCGGCGAGGATATCGAAGCGGAGCTCAGGGGGAACCAGCACGCCGTCGGCATTGCGGGTACACTGCTCCGGCTTAAATTTGAAAGCCCCGTGGCTGGTGCCGATGGCAATCGCCAGGGAGTCCACTCCGGTGCGGCTGACGAATTCCTCTACTTCCTCCGGGCGGGTGTAGCTTGCATCCGCGGCGCTTACCTTCACGTCATCCTCGATGCCGGCCAGCTTGCCCAGCTCCCCTTCAACCACGACGCCGTGGGCATGAGCATACTCCACCACCTGCTTCGTAAGGGCGATGTTATCCTCAAAGGAGTGTTTGGAGCCGTCGATCATGACAGAGGTAAAGCCCCCGTCAATACAGGATTTGCAGATTTCAAAATCGGCGCCGTGATCCAGATGGAGGGCGATTGGCAGATCGGTATCCTCAAGGGCTGCTTCCACCAGCTTAACAAGGTAAGAATGCTTGGCGTATTTGCGGGCGCCGGCGCTTACCTGCAGGATAAGAGGAGCCTCTTCTTCGGCAGCCGCCTCCGTAATACCCTGAATTATCTCCATGTTGTTCACATTGAAGGCGCCGATGGCGTAACCGCCTGCATAGGCCTTCTTAAACATTTCAGTTGTTGTAACGAGTGGCATTGGTATACCTCCTTAAATTTAGTATTTCAGCTGGCATTATTATATCATAATTTGGGAAAATCCGGTAGATAAATGCAGAAAACATTGAGTAAATTTTTGGGAATTTGTCTGATTGGGAAATCTTGCAATTTTATGGCCGGTTTTGGAAAATATTGCTTTACAAATGAAGAAGGGGATGATAATATGTCCCCAGTGAGAAGCCCATAGCGTTTTGGCAGCGTCGCCATACAGCATTCTTCATAACCCAAGCGTGGCTGTGAGAGGATTTGTTGTGTGGTCTTTTTGTTTATCTGGAAATTTTTATAAAAGGTGGTAGTGGCAATGACAGAACTTCTTTATGTAATCAAGGCGAACACCCCGAAGGAAGAAATCCTGGCGACCCTGAAGGCCCATCCGGAAATCAAATTCGTTTCCTTGGTGGGTATCGACCTGGCGGGTAATGATACCGATGAGAAGATCCCAATCAGCCTTTTCCTGAAGGATATAGATGAATTTTACGCCGGTACCGCGGTTCAGACTGACGGCTCCTCCGTCGTTCTGCCGGGTATCGCGACGCTGAATAACGCAAAGGTTGATATGCCTGTGGACCCCACCGTCAACTGGTTTGTAGATTACAACTATGAGCACTGTGACGAAAAAACCGGCCTGCCCATCGGTTCTCTCCGGATTCCGGCCTTTCTCATTCATGAGGGCAAGCGGATTGACTCCCGGGCCATTCTCATGGATACCTTGCAGTATGTAAAGAAAACCCTCATTGATATGTTCCAAAAGAACCCGAAGGTTTCCGGCCTGGAGCATATTGACGGGCGGGATGTGGTAGACATCCAGTTTACCAGCGCCACGGAGCTGGAATTTTGGGTTAAGACTCCCCTGGAGGAGGCAGATATCGCCGAGATGAGCGCCTCCCAGGTCATGCAGGAGCAATATTGGCAGCGCACCCGGGGGGCTGTGCGCACCGCCCTGGAGCAGGCGGTCATCATGCTTGATGAGTATGGTCTCGGGGCGGAGATGGGCCACAAGGAAGTGGGCGGTATCAAGTCCCACATTGATGAGACCGGACGGATGAACCATGTCTGCGAGCAGTGCGAAATCGACTGGAAATTTTCCGACGCCTTACAGGCCGCCGACAATGAACTGATGGTTCGCACCATGGTCAAGGAGATCTTCAGGGAAAACGGTCTGGAAGTAAATTTCAAGGCCAAGCCCATGATCGGCCTGGCCGGAAATGGCGAGCATACTCATGTAGGTATGGCGGCTGTTCTGAAGAACGGCAAGACTGTGAACCTGTTCAGCCCCACCGTTCTCAGTGAGAATTTTCTCTCCACCATCGGCTACGCTGCTATTATGGGTCTCCTGAAGAACTATGAAGTCATCAACCCCATCGTATCAGCCACCAATGATTCCCTCAACCGGCTGAAGCCCGGCTTTGAGGCTCCGGTCTGCATCGTTACCAGCCTTGGGCATAAGCCGGAGATCCCCTCCCGCAACCGGACAATTCTGGCTGGCCTTGTTCGGGACGCCGAGAACCCTTACGCTACCCGCTTCGAGCTTCGGGCCTGCAATCCTTACACCAATACGTATCTTGTTCTTGCCGCCATTTACTCCGCCATCCTCGACGGAATAATGAACACTGTCGGCCGGACCATGGACGAGATGCTGAAGGAAATTTCCAAGCAGGCCGGGGAGCCCGGCTTCTATCTGGAAAAGGACCGGGCCTACCGCTCTGAGGAGAACGTGTTTGAGGATTACACCGAGGAAGAGCGGGATCGCCTCTTCGGTGCCCCGCCGGTAACCGTTTGGGAAAATATGCAGGGCTTCCGGAATTATCCGGAAAAGCTGGCGGCTATCACCGCCGGCGGCGCTATCAATGAGCGGATCATCGAGTCCTTTACGGAAGGGGCGCTTCTCCGTTGGAAGACCGAGCTTATAAGCCGCATCATCCCCGAGAACCGGGCGCTTGTCGCCAGGATGACGGAGATCAGGGGCGGGGTCACTACTGATCTGGACGCCTACAACTGGACGAAGGTCAATAATCTCCGCACCAAGCTGGCCAAGGACAGCATTGACGAGAAGTCCATCTTTACCCTCCTGACCAACGCTCTTGACAGCGGCGACTATCAGACTGCTTCCGGGCTCCAGGTGGAGATGTATGATAAGATGGAAGAGCTGAAAGCGACCTACGATGCCTACAAGAAGAATATGATTTGATAATAAACGACGAGAACCCCCGATAAATCGGGGGTTCTTTTGTCCTGTTCCTGACAGCTTGTTATGTTGATGGAACACTGTCAATATAGCAGCTATCCGGGGAAAGGTCTACTTTGTTGCTCCATACTTTATTGCTATCGATATATGGGTCAATATCCCATGCTATACAGTGGGTATCATCTACATATACACGGCGAAAGTTTTCTATTTTTGAAAAAGGTTCAAATACAGTTCCCTTTTTTAGCAAAGGGGACATATCATAAAGACGCTTTTCTCCGTTGCTAAAACTGATAGTCAAAGTGAAGTCGCTATTGGCAACAACGTCAACAATTTTTTTTCTACCACTGGCGAAGTATTCCGCAGCCTTTAGGTCAAATCCTTTAGAAATATAGTATTCTACAGTATTTGCCATATTATCACCTCCGGCAGATGCTATTTACCTGAGTGGTGCAATTGTGAATAATTCCTGCTGATTTTTAGCAAGCTCCCAGTTTTCCCTTAATTCTTCCTGATGAAAAGCAGCCCAGCCCAGAAGCATTTTTAACTGTTTAGAGGGCAAAGTGCCCTCTAATGTCTCAAGATCTTCGATTGATACAAGTACCTCAGAACCGCCGTAGAAAGCATGAAAATGTGGCGGTAGGTGGTCACTCCAATATATACAAACTTTTATACCGCGAAACATTGAAATTGTAGGCATATTTTTCTTTCCAGTCCACCTGCTACGAGGTTGTTTTTTGTTTTTCATAAGGGCGTTATACTGTGGCTATTTACTTGCAGGTGAGTCCTAAATTTTCCATTTGTTATTGTAATTTATGGAATGAAAAGTTGACTCATAAGCATTATATTACATCAAGAGAAGGATGTAAAATGAACTTAAAATAAATGATTTGACTTTTGCCTGCCACATCTGCTTTTCACGGGCATTGCGGTTTTCCGGGGCGGCTTTTGTCAAAAGAACGATGTTGGCGGTGGCTTGGTGTCCCGGAGGTAAAATTTTTTGTTGAAAAGGGGCAGGGAAAAAGCTAGTATTAGACTGTGTACCGTTAAAGGTGAAAGGAGTATGACAATGGAAAAGATAGCGTTTATCGGAACCGGGGTAATGGGTAGAAGTATGGCCGGGCATCTGCTGAAGGCCGGTTATGAGCTTACCGTGTACAATCGGACAAAGGAAAAAGCGGCGGCGCTGATCGAGCAGGGAGCAAAATGGGCGGATGATCCGGCGGCGGCCGCCGCCAATGCGGAGGTGGTGATCTCCATCGTGGGTTATCCGGCTGACGTGGAGGAAACCTATCTGGGGGAAAAGGGTGTCCTGAGAACCCTGAAAAAGGACGGGATAATCATCGACATGACGACCTCCAGTCCCATTCTCTGGCAGAGGATCGCCAAAACAGCGGCCGGGAAAGGGATAGCGGCTATTGACGCGCCGGTTACCGGCGGCGATTTGGGGGCGAAAAACGCTACCCTGGCCATTCTCTGCGGCGGCGAAGAAAAAGCCTTTGAGAAGGTTAAGCTCATCCTGGCGGTAATGGGGAAAAACGTCGCCCTCTTTGGCGGCGCTGGAGCCGGTCAGTATACGAAGCTGGTAAATCAGATCGCCGTGGCCGCCACGATGCTGTCAATCACGGAATCCCTTATTTTTGCGGAGAAAGCCGGGCTTGATACGAAGCTGGTCTACGATACTATCGGCGGCGGCGCCGCCAGCTCCTGGTCCATGGCGAATCTGCTGCCCCGGATTCTGCGAGGCGATGAAGCTCCCGGCTTTATGGTAAAGCACATGGTAAAGGATCTCCGGCTGGCCCTTGAGGCGGCCCGGGAGATGAAGCTGGAGCTTCCGGCTCTGGCTCTGGCCGAAAAACTCTATTCCCAGCTGGAAGCGAGAGGGTACGCCGATAAGGGAACTCAGACCCTGATCGCCAGCTATAGAAAACAACAGCCTTAAATTTTTAATAAAGCAGGAAATTTTTGCAGTAAATTTTAGTGCAACGATGTCAATTTGTTTAGATTTTACCATTGATGGCAGTTCAGACATCACATATTGCAATAATAATGTATACATATTTCAAAGTCATTGCCAAAAGGCGGGACAGGCTTTATATTATTGACCTGTAAATCATGTAATAAAACCTGAAAGGGGAAAGAGGATGGCTATGACAAAGGAAGAACTTATCGAATATAATGTGGGGGAAAATCTTGATTCGCTGATGAATCTTGATCCCCGCGGCTACGGGGTCTGCCGCATTCTTTACAAGGGAAGCCGCGACTATACGGGGGAGCCCCTCTCCATTCATTCGGCAAAGGAGCTCATGAAGGTGGTAAAGCCCGGCGACCCGGTTTTCATCTTCGTTGGATTCATTCTCATTCCCCATAAATGCCCGGAGACTGACGGCATGGTCAGCATCATGATGCTTGCCCGGGCGCTGGTACAGGCCTTCGGAGCCAAGCCCGTCGTGGTCTGTCCGGAGGAGAGCGCCAGAGCCGTCGAGCAGTGCGCCGGAGTTGTGGGACTCCATTGCTACCGGGATATCAAGACGGTTTTGGCCCTGCCCATGAGCATGGGGGTAATAGCTTTCACCAAGGCAAAGAATCAGGCCCGCCAGCAGGCGGAGCAGATTCTGGCCCAGGCCACCCCGGCGGCGGCAATTTCCGTCGAGTGCTCCGGCTCCAACGAGGATGGCGTGTACCACACGGCTTTGGGCTTTGACGTAAGCGACCTGGAGGCAAAGAGCGATATATTCTGGCAGGTTCTCCGGGAAAAGGGCGTCCTCACCGTGGCCATCGGCGACCTGGGCAATGAGAACGGCATGGCGGCCATCGCTGACCACATAAAGAAGTATGTGCCTTATACGGACAAGGGTCAGTGCCAGTGCAGCTGCCACGGGGGCATTCTTGCCTGCACCGGGGCTGATAACATCATCACCGCCACCTGCTCCGACTGGGGCTGCTACGCTCTGATGGCGGCAATTTCCTACCTGAAGCGGGACAAGAAAGTAATGCCGCCGGAGGAAATGCCGGCGGAGGTTATGCGCGTCCTCTGCCGTCACAGCATCGTGGATATGACGGGTTCGCTTTTGCCGGGGGTTGAT
This sequence comes from uncultured Schwartzia sp., assembly GCA_964540025.1. GTDB lineage: Bacteria > Bacillota > Negativicutes > Selenomonadales > Selenomonadaceae > RGIG250. The sequence goes on from CAZIKQ010000018.1 coordinate 20,029, forward strand.
GGCTTTGACGTGCGCCTGAACGTGCTCATTATGGATCTCATGCGTCAGGTGACCCGCTATGCGATCCGTTACGAGGATCCCAATGATAACTGGTTCGGTCCGGTTTTGAAGAAGGGCTTCTTTGAACATCACAAGTGAATTTGAATATTGATAATAACGGCGTTATGAACGGAGGGCGGGGTAACCCGCCCTTGTTGTTAAGGAGAGTCGGAATTTTGTTTCCGGTATAAACGGCTGATATATACCCCTTTGAGGTGAGCATCACGAATTTGAAGGAAATAACAATAAAGCCGGCGGGAGACTCCGCCGTTCAGATATTCTGCGGTGGAGAAATATCCGAGGTAGTAGGAAATAAAGTGTCTGCCCTGACAGCGGCTCTGCGGGATTTCTTTTCAAAGGAAAATGTGGCTGGCGCAGGGGAAGTCGTGCCGGCCTTTTCCTCCCTGCTGGTCCGCTACGACCCGCTGGTCACTGATTACGAGGGAATTACTTTTATAATAGGCAAGGCGGTGGCTGATCTGGAGCTGGACGCATCCGGGAAAAGCCGCGGGGAGATCGTAGAGATTCCCGTGTGCTACGGGGATGAATTCGGCGAGGATCTGGCAGATGTGGCGGCCTATAACAATATAACGGAACAGGAAGTAGTTGCCATTCACAGCGGCGGTCTGTACCGTCTTTATATGATTGGCTTTCTGCCGGGGTTCCCCTATTTGGGCGGGCTGGACAAGCGGATCTGCTGTCCCCGCCTCAAGTCGCCCCGGACGAGGATTCCCGCCGGGGCCGTGGGCATCGGCGGGGAGCAGACGGGAATTTATCCCATGGAGTCACCGGGTGGCTGGCGGCTCATTGGCCGGACGCCCCTGACGCTGTTTGACCCGGAGGGAATACTGCCCCTTCCCTACAAGGCCGGCGATATGATAAAATTCGTGGCCATTGACAAGGCAGAGTACGGGGAAATTGCGGCGGCTGAGGCAGAGGGGAAGGAAAGGCTCCGCCGGGATAAAGGGAAGGAGGCGGGGCGATGATAAGGATTATTTCTCCGGGGCCCCTTACCTCCGTACAGGACGGCGGCCGAAAAGGCTGTCAGTCTCAGGGCTACCGGGAGTGCGGCGCTGCCGATATGTACTCGCTGGAAGCGGCCAACGCAATGGTGGGCAACGATGATCTTCAGGCCGCGGCGTTGGAGATCACCCTTTCCGGCGGCGTGATGGAGTTCACGGAACCGGTGATTTTCGCGGTTACCGGCGGGGATTTTGCTCTGACGCTGGACGGAGAACGGGTTCCGGCCCACGGGCCGGTGTACGCGGAAGCGGGCAGCCGCCTGACCATCGGCCCGGCGGCAAGTGGCCTGCGGGGATGCCTGGCTGTTTACGGGGGAATCGACGTGCCCCTGCTGTTGGGCAGCCGCTCCACCGACCTGACCTGCAAGCTGGGGGGCTATAAGGGCAGAGCTCTTAAAAAGGGCGATGAGCTTCCCGTTGGCTCCTATGCTGTCAAGGGCGTCCGGGATGTGGAAAAAAGAAGAGCGGCGCTGGCCGGGAGAAACCTTTTGAAAGCGGAGGCTGACCGGAGCGGACTTGTCCCTTCCGGACGGGGCAGATTTTTTCAGGGGGAACGGATAAGGGTACTGCGGGCGGTAAAAGGCCCCCAGGAGGAGTACTTTACCGAGGGCGCTCACAGGACCTTTGAGCGGTCGGTATACACGATAACCCCCCAGTCTGACCGGATGGGCTGCCGCCTGTCCGGGCCGGCGCTGGAGACGGTTCATGGCTGTGATATTATTTCTGATGGCATTGTGGGGGGCTCGGTGCAGGTTTCCTCCGATGGCCAGCCCATAATAATGCAGGCAGATCATCAGACTACCGGCGGCTATGCCAAGATCGCCACCGTTATTTCCGCTGACTTGCCGGCTCTGGCTCAGCTGAGGCCCGGGGATAAGGTGGGGTTCCGCTTTGTAAGCCCAAAAGAGGCGGTCATGGCCGTCAGAGAGCTTCAGGCAGGAATTTTGTCGTTGAAGGAGGTATACAGATGAGCAAGGAAATGGATTATGCAAAGATGTCTCCGGCGGAGGTCCGGGGGCTTATCCGCCGGCAGAAGATAACCGGCCCCACAACCGGTATGTGCGATGGCTACGCTCAGGGCAATCTGGTAGTCCTGCCCAAGGCGCTGGCCTGGGATTTTCTCCTTTACTGTCAGCGCAATCCCCGCCCCTGTCCTCTGCTGGAGGTAATCGATGCCGGGGGCCGGGAGTTTGCGGAATTTGCCCCCGGCAGCGACGTGGCCACCGACCTTCCCCGTTACCGGGTTTACGAGGGGGGAGAGCTTACCGGAGAATACACCGATGTAACGAAATTTTTCGAGGAGCGAGACGATTTGGTGAGCTTTCTCATCGGTTGCAGCTTCTCCTTTGAAAGCGCTCTGCTGGAGGCTGACATACCGGTCCGGCAGATCGAGGAGGGGGTAAACGTCCCCATGTACGATACCAATGTGCCCTGCCGCTCCGCCGGGGCCTTTCACGGCAATATGGTGGTGAGTATGCGGCCCATTCCCTACCGCCAGGTAAGCGCGGCGGTGGCCATTACCGCCGCCATGCCGAGGGTCCATGGAGCGCCCCTTCAGATCGGTTTCCCGGAATCTATCGGCATAACCGATATTGGGCGGCCGGATTACGGCGACCCGGTGACCGTCCGGGAGGGGGAGGTTCCCGTGTTCTGGCCCTGCGGCGTGACGCCCCAGAATGCGGTGATGCGTTCCAGGCCTGATTTTTGCATTACCCATGCCCCGGGGCATATGTTCATCAGCGACGTTAAAAACGTTTCCCTGAAGTATTAAAGGAAAAAGAGGAAAGAAATTATGGCAGCGATAGATTTGAACTGTGATCTGGGGGAAAGCTTCGGCGCTTATACTATCGGCATGGACGCTTCCCTCATGCCCTATATTACCTCCGCAAACGTGGCCTGCGGCTATCATGCCGGCGACGCTGCCGTCATGGAGAAGACAGCGAGGCTTTGCAAGGAAAATGGAGTGGCCATCGGCGCTCACCCGGGCTTTCCTGATTTGCAGGGATTTGGCCGCCGGAATATGGCGGTGACTCCGCCGGAGGCCAAAGTCTACGTCCAGTATCAGGTGGGGGCGCTGCTGGCCTTCTGCCGGGAGCAGGGGCTGACCCTCCATCATGTAAAGCCCCACGGGGCCCTCTATAACCTGGCGGCGAAGGATTATGACCTGGCGGAAGGGATCTGCCTCGGCATCAGGGCCGCCGCGCCGGATACGGTGGTGCTGGGGCTCTCAGGCAGTGAAATGATAAGGGCGGCGGAAGCCGTAGGCTTGAAGGCCGCCAATGAGGTTTTTGCCGATCGGGCTTACCAGCCGGACGGGACACTGGTGCCCAGAAAGCAGCCGGGAGCCATGATCGAGGATGAGGAGGAAGCCATAGCCCGGGTCATCCGCATGGTTACCCAGGGAAAGGTAAAGGCCGACAATGGCGCCGACATATCCATCAGGGCGGATTCCGTCTGCGTTCATGGGGATAATCCCAGGGCTCTTGACTTCACCAGCCGCATAAGAAAAGCCCTGGAAGCGGCCGGGGTGGAGGTAAAGGCCTTTTAATAAAAATATTGTGCCTTTGGTCGATCTGTGGTAGAATAAAAGCCATCTTTTTAAATAAGAACAGGCTATGAACGGAAGAGTAAACTTTCCAGAGACTTCAGAGAGATTCCGGCTGGTGGGAGGGATCGTCGAAGGGGAGCCGAATTGCATCCGCGAGCCGCAGGGCCGAAGGCTGACAGTAGGCTTTGCCGTAAAGAAGGCGTTAACTTCTCAAAGCGGGTATTTCTGCTGAACGTTCAGGCAGATTTACCAAGTGGAGTGGAACCGCGCAGATGCGTCTCTATGTGGGGAGGCATCTGCTTTTTTATTTGGGGGGATTGCGATGGGTTTTATAAATCGGCTGAAAAAGGATATACGGGTGGTTTTTGAACGGGATCCGGCGGCACGCAGCGTTTTCGAGGTGGTGCTCTGCTATCAGGGACTCCACGCCATTTGGCTGCACCGGCTGTCCCACTGGCTGTACAAAAGGGATCATATTGTGGCCGCCCGCTTTATAAGCGCGCTGGGCCGGTTCTTTACCGGCATTGAAATTCATCCCGGGGCGACCATCGGCGACGGCTTGTTTATCGACCATGGCACCGGGATCGTCATCGGCGAGACGGCGGAAATCGGCAAAAACGTTACGCTTTACCAGGGAGTGACCCTGGGGGGTACCGGCAAGGAGAAGGGCAAGCGCCATCCCACCGTGGGGAACAATGTGGTAATCGCCTCCGGGGCTAAGGTGCTGGGCTCCTTCAAGGTGGGGGACCATGCCAAAATCGGCGCCGGTTCGGTGGTGCTGCAAGAGGTGCCGCCCTACGCCACCGTGGTGGGGATACCGGGGAGAGTCGTCCTGCTGGATGGAGTGAAGGTAAGCTGTACCTACGGCCCCGATGGGATAAGCTGTACCCCCGTGGGAGAAGATGATGAGATGGCCGAGGAGCTGGATGTGGATTTGGCCCATGACGAGCTGCCGGATCCGGAGGCAGAGGCCCTGGAAAAGATGAGAACCGACATCGCGGCCCTGACTGAAGAAGTGCACAGATTACGCAAGGAGCTGGAGAAAAATGGCTGAAAAAATCAAGATTTTTAACACGCTGTCTGGAACGAAGGAAGATTTCAAACCCCTGGAGGAGGGTAAGGTCGGGATCTACGTCTGCGGCGTTACCCCCTACAATGATCCCCATATTGGAAATGCCCGTCCCTTTGTGGTCTGGGATACTATCCGCCGGTTCCTTGCCCGCGCCGGGTATGAGGTCCGTTACATACAGAACTTTACCGATGTGGACGACAAGATAATCCGGGCGGCAAATGAACAGAATGTTATCTGGAAGGATATTTCCGACAAGTATATCGACGCCTACTTCAAGGCCATGGACGCGCTGAATATCCGCCGGGCCGACGTATACCCCAGAGTATCCGACAATATGCCGGAGATTATCGAGATGGTGCAGGGTCTAGTGGACAATGGCTACGCTTATCCCCTTGACGGAGGCGTTTACTATCGGGTAGAGAAATTTCCGGGATACGGGAAACTCAGCGACCGGAAGCTGGAGGATATGATGGCCGGCGCCCGGGTAGAAGTGGACGGGCGCAAGGAAAACCCCATGGATTTTGCCCTTTGGAAGAGCGCGAAGCCTGGGGAACCCAGCTGGGACAGTCCCTGGGGAAAAGGCCGTCCGGGCTGGCATATCGAGTGCTCCGTAATGTCGCTGAAGTATCTGGGAAAGACTTTTGATATCCACGGCGGCGGCAGCGACCTGATCTTCCCGCACCACGAGAATGAAATTGCCCAGTCCCAGGCTTATTTGGAGGATGAAAACAGCTTTGCCCGCTATTGGGTACACAACGGCTTTATCACCATAAATCAGGAGAAGATGAGCAAGTCCCTCCATAACTTTTTTACGGTAACGGATATTCTGAAGGACTATCCCGGCGAGGTCATCCGCTTTTTCATTCTCGGTACCCATTACCGCAGTCCGCTGGATTTCAGCGACGCCCACCTGAAGGATGCGCAGGCTGGTCTGGCCAGACTGAGCAACGCGAAATCCTGCGCGGAGGAATTGCTCAGAAAGACCGGGGCCGGTAACACGGCGGAGGGATTGCTGGCCATGGCTGAGCAGATCCGCGGTGATTTCTACCTGGCAATGGCTGATGATTTCAACACGGCGCTGGCCATCAGCCATATTTTCGAGCTGGCGAAGGAGGTCAACGTTTATTACAACAAGGTCATGAATGCCGGTGAAGAGTACGACGCCAAAAACTTTGCCGCCGTAAAGGCGATATTTGATGAGCTTGCCGAGATCATCGGCATTTTGGAGCAGCGGTCGGAGGTGGATGATGAGGAAGCGGCCGAGATCGAAAAGCTGCTGGCCGAGCGGCTGGAAGCCCGGAAGAATAAGGACTGGGCCCGGGCCGACGCCATCCGCGACGGTTTGAAGAAGCGGGGGATCATCATTGAGGATTCCGCCGCCGGTTCCCGTTGGAAAAGGGCGTAAGCTATGACCTTTGAACATTTTTCCCAGCTGGTGGAGGGAATGTTTCCGCCTGATGGCAGCCAGCGTTATGACAGCCTGGAGGTTCGGGAGCTCAGCCCGCTGGTAACCGCTTATGTAGGAGACGCCTATTATCATCTCTTCGTCAGGACAAGGCTTCTTGCGTATGAGCAGAAAGCGGTGCGGGTACTGAACGAATTTAGCGCGAAGCTGGTTTCGGCCAATATGCAGGCTCAATCGTACCGAGCCATAGAGGACAGCCTTACCGAGGAGGAAAAGGAGATATTCCGCCGGGGGCGCAACGCCCACAGCCATGGCCCCCGCAGATCTGCCTCCGTAGCCGACTATCATGCCAGTACAGGGTTTGAATCCATTTTGGGCACCCTCTACCTTACAAAGAGGTTTGAACGGTTACAGGAGATCGCTCAATCGTCATTTTTGGCGGCGGTAGAAATTATCAAGGCGCAAAAAGAAGGAGGCAAATCATGATAAATGTAAAGCTGTTGGAATACACTCCTGACCCGGAGCGGGTGGTGGCTATGGGAGCCCGCCTTTGCTACTCCGCCAGAGGTCCCGAGGAGCTGGCGGAAAGCCTGACTGACGAAGAAATCGGCCGCATGGTCGCCATGTTGACGGAGCTGGGCCATGCCTCGGTCTTTGAGCACGTGAGCTTCACCTTTGGAATTGAAGGAGTTTCCCGGGTACTGACTCATCAGCTGGTGCGCCACCGGATCGCTTCCTACTCCCAGCAGTCCCAGCGTTACGTGGCGGCTCATGACTTTGCCTACGTGACGCCGCCTTCCATTGGGGAAAACCCTGAGGCAAGAGCAAAATATGATGAACTGATGAAGGAGATCCGCCGGGCTTACGATGAATTTGTCGCGGCGGGGATTCCCAGGGAGGATGCCCGCTACATCCTTACCAATGCCGCCGAAACGAAAATACTGGTGACCATGAACGCCCGCTCCCTCATGCACTTCTTTAATCTGCGCTGCTGTTACCGGGCCCAGTGGGAAATAAGGGAAATGGCAAACCTGATGCTGGCGGAGGTGAAGAAGGTAGCCCCCCGGCTCTTTAAGAACGCTGGGGCCTCCTGCGTCAACACCGGCCGCTGCCCGGAGGGCAAAATGACCTGCGGCCACTTTGCCGAAATGATCAAGCTGCGGGAAAATTAAGGCGGCAGGCTATGAGCTTTACAGATAAGAAAAAAGAAAAATCACCGGCAGACCGTTCCCCAAAGGAACGGCCCGGGAAAATACCCAAACCAACCAGGACAACCCGGGGGGAAGGGGCAGGGCGGCCCTTTGAACCGGCGCCGCTGCCGGAGGATATTCTCATTGGCCGGAATGCCGTTATCGAAGCGTTGAAGAATACCAGGCGGGTGAACCGCCTGCTCATTGCCGAGGGAGCCGGGACGCAGAACGGGGACGGCTCCATAGGGGAGATCATCGGGCTGGCCAGGGAGAAAAAGGTAAAATTTGAGACGCTCCCCCGGGAAACCATCGAGGGAATCGCCGCAGGCCACCGTCATCAGGGGGTTATCGCCTACGTGGCCCCGGTGGAGTACGCCGACCTGGACGAGGTGGTCAATGAGGCGGCGGCCAAAGAAGCTCCTCTGTTGATTCTGCTGGACGGGATAGAGGATCCCCATAATCTGGGAGCGATCCTTCGTACTGCCGACGCCGTCGGCGCGGATGGAGTCCTCCTGCCCCGTCATCACAGCGTGCCCCTGAATGCCACGGTGGCCAAGACCTCCGCCGGAGCCATCGAGTACGTGCCGGTGGCCAGGATCGGCAATGTCGCCCAAACCTTGAAAGAATTGAAGAAAAAGGGCTTTTGGGTCTACGGAGCCGATATGGATGGAGACTGCGACTACGACAAGGCAGATTTCACCGGCCCCGTGGTGCTGATAATTGGCAGCGAGGGGCAGGGAATGGCCCGCCTTACGAGAGAAAACTGCGATACCATCGTCAGCCTGCCCATGGCAGGAAAGATAAATTCGCTCAATGCTTCCGTGGCTGGAGCAATTCTTATGTATGAGGTCAGCCGTCAGCGCCGAAGCGGTAAATAAAAGGAGCAAGCTATGGCAAAGCCTGAGACCCACTACCTTATTGACGGCTACAATGTTATCCACTCCTGGCCGAACCTGAAACACAGGACGGAGGATTTGGCGGAGGTCAGGGACAGGCTGGTGGATATGCTGACTGAGTATGGAGCCTATGAGCATTACCGGGTGACTATCGTTTTTGACGCGCTGTTTACGGCGGATGAGGAGCATATAGAAAATCCCGCCGCTCTGGTAACGGTGGTGTATACCGGGGCAGGGGAAACGGCGGACAGCTACATAGAGCGGCGGGCCTATGAGCTGGCTCACGGCGGTCATGAGGTATTCGTAGTTACCAGCGACGGAGCCGAACAATCGGTGGTGCTGGGCGCAGGGGGATATCGCATACCATCGCCGGAGCTGTACCGGCGGGTGAAGGCCGTGAAGGAAAAACTCCGCTCTCAGTACCTGGGGAAGGTTTCTCTTCCCTATACGCGAAACGATGTGGCGGGGAGATTGGACAGTGAGACGGCGGCAAAGCTGGACAGGCTGCGCCGCGGGCTGGAATGGGAATAATAATTGGCGGGAAGGAGGTATAACAGTGGCAAGGACCGGGAAAGAAGATACCCTGCAAAAGAAGACACTCTATGACGACGGTTTGAAGGAAGCAGGCCAGCCGGAAAATGACGAGCTTGACGGCCTGGGGGATCCGGCCGGGCTGGCCGAGCTGGAGAGATTACAGCGGATCGGAGCCCATGACAGCATAGAGCGGCTGCGGCAGCTGGAAGAAATGGCGGAGGCCGGTGACGACGATGAAGATGAGTTCGGCGGCGGGCTGGATCATCGGGGACAGCGGCCGGTAATTTCCCCTGAGGAGGGAGAAATCCTTGACCGGGAGACCGATTATCCGGAGCAGAAAGCCGAACCTGACAGTGACGAAGAGCTGCCCTGGTCAGGGGATGGCAGCCGCTTTGCCAATATGACGGACGAGGAGATAATAATCGCCAGTCAGGAAAACAACGACTCCCAGGCTCAGGATTACATCATAAATAAGTATCGGAATTTCGTCAGGGTAAAAGCCCGCTCCTATTTCCTTATCGGTGCCGATCGGGAGGATATTATTCAGGAGGGAATGATCGGTCTCTTTAAGGCCATCCGGGACTACCGCCGGGAGCGGTTGTCATCCTTCCGCGCCTTCGCCGAGCTTTGCGTCACCCGGCAGATCATCACGGCCATAAAGACGGCCACCCGGCAGAAGCACATACCGCTGAATTCCTATATATCGATCAACAAGCCCATTTACGACGAGGACAGCGATCGGACACTGCTGGACGTGCTGCCGGGTGGAAAGGTCTCCGATCCGGAGGAAATGGTCATCAGTCAGGAGGAATACTCCGCCATCGCCTTAAAGATGGAAACAATCCTCAGTGAACTGGAATGGCAGGTTCTGATCGCCTATCTTGACGGCCATTCTTATCAGGAGATTGCCGAAAACCTTCACCGCCATGTGAAGTCCATCGACAACGCTTTGCAACGGGTAAAGCGCAAGCTGGAAAAGTATATGGGCAGCTATATCCGGGATGTGGATTTTACAACGATCTACCATGGTATTACCACGATCAACCGGCAACTTCACGATGTGGATATCCATCGGGAACGGCCACCGGATGGCAGCCGCCGCCACAAAATAAGAAAGAAGAGAAAGTGAGAAAGTAGTATGGACAGAGAAAAGCTTGGCTCTCGTCTGGGCTTTATTCTTGTTTCCGCCGGCTGCGCCATCGGGCTGGGAAACGTGTGGAAATTCCCCTATATCGCCGGAAAAGGGGGCGGCGGAGCCTTTGTGCTGGTCTACCTGATTTTTTTGGCGATTCTTGCCCTGCCGATCCTCCTGATGGAGTTTGCCATCGGGCGGGCCAGCGAGAAGAGTCCGGTAAAAGCCTATCAGGAACTGGAAAGGCCGGGAAGCAGGTGGCATTGGCATGGGATAGCCTCGCTGGCGGGCTGTTACCTGCTTATGATGTTTTATACGCCGGTAGCCGGCTGGATGCTCTATTATTTCTACCTTACCTCCAAGGGTACCTTTACCAGCATGACTCCCCCCGAGGTGGTAAAGGTATTTACCGGTATGCTGGGCGAACCCTGGCTCATGGCAGGCTGGATGGCCCTGGTTGCCGTTTTGGCGGTTATCGTCTGCGCCGCCGGGCTGCAGAAGGGCGTTGAGCGGGTCACTAAGGTACTGATGATCATGCTGATCTCGGTCATGATTTTTCTGGCCATATATGCCGGGACTCTGCCTGAGGCGGCCGAGGGGCTGGCCTTTTACCTGGTGCCGGATTTCGGGCGGATGATTCAGGTAGGCGTGGCCGGGACTCTGGCCGCCGCCATGTCCCAGGCTTTCTTTACCCTTGGTCTGGGCATTGGCTCCATGCTTATTTTCGGCAGTTACTTTGGCCGTGATCATTCTCTGCTGGGTGAGTCGGTAAACATCACCCTGCTCGATACTTTTGTGGCGATTACCTCCGGGCTGATTATTTTCCCGGTATGCTTCAGCTATGGCATCGACCAGACGGCGGGGCCGGGCCTGATTCTCATTGCCCTGCCCATGGTCTTTGGTTCTATGCCCTATGGCCAAATGTTCGGCAGCGCTTTCTTCCTGTTTATTTCCTTTGCGGCCATGTCTACGGTGATCGCCGTCTACGAAAATCTCATCGGCTGTGACATGGAGCTGATGGGCTGGAGCCGCGCCAGGGCCTCCCTGTTTAACCTGGTGGCTATGCCGCTGCTCAGTATGC
>CAZIKQ010000019.1:0-30759 GCA_964540025.1 uncultured Schwartzia sp.
AAATGATGGACGCATTTAGTGAGTGTCATGCATGCGACCTTAGCGATTGCCGAGCAAAGCGATGGCAGAGCTTAGGGAGTCGCAAAGCGATGGCAGAGCTTAGGGAGTTGTACTATGTCGCCACCTCGCCGGACGGCGTGGATATTTCTGCCGAAGGGGCAGAGCTTAGAGAGTCGTACTACGCCGCCACCTCCCCTGGAGGGGAGGCTATGAAACCGATTATATGTTGCCAATCCGCCTGACTGGGCCTTCATTTACGGGGGCATATCAAGAAAAGAAAATACCGGTGGCATTTTTGTAAGCAATGGCGTATAATGCTGTCATTCAGGGAATTGCAAGACAGTTCCCAACGAACGTCGTTCAACGGTCAAAGACCGTTAAAATTTTGTATAGGTGACGTGAAAATGGAATTTTTTCTTATCACCTGCGCAGTGATGGCGGCAGTCATCGTGGGTATTCACAAGATGACGGACTATCTGGGTTTTGAAATGAAATGGCGGCCCCTTGCCCTTTGCGCGGTAATGGCGGTGGCGGCAAATCTCATAACCCTGCTTGTTTCATCCTATATTACCTTCGATTATGTGGCGTTGATAGTGATTTTGATCATTGCCTCAGCTGCGCTGATGACTTACTATAACGAATACCTGCTGAAGCGTGATCTGGAGTGGGAGCCGGAGGAAACCGCCCTGGAAAAGGTGGAAGCAAAACTGGATTCGGTGGCCATCGGAAATAACCGGCAGACCGTGATTGAAGCCCCGGAGAGGGCGGAGCAGCCCGCCGTCGAGGCAACCGGAGCGCCTGAACCTGAGAGGATCGCTCCCGAGGCTTTGCCTTTGGATATTAAGCCGCCTGATCTGACATCGGTGGCGGAATTTCCGCCGGAACCGGCTGTTCAGGCGCTGCCGGTAACTGAACCGGTAGTGATAATGGAAGCTGTTTCCGAGGCGAAGCCGGAAGCAGTTTATGAACGGTCGCCGGAAGCCGCTTCCGAGATCGAGCCGGTTTTTGAGCCGGAGATGGAAGCCGTTTCCGAGTTTGAATCAATTCTCGAAGGGCCGCCGGAAGGCGTTCCCGAGCTTGAACCGATTCCTGAACGGGCGCTGGAAGCTGTTTCCGAGCCTGAACCGGTTTCCGAACCTGAACCGGAGCCTGTCCAGCCGCCGGATATTCCCGGAGACAAGCTGGCCGGGCTTTCGACCCTTTCTACTCTGGACGATTTCCTCGACTACGCGTACAACGAGAAGGGTGAAGGGAACCTGGCCACGGCGGCGGCGGCGCTGGCGGCGGCGGTGGAGAAATTTGGGGACGACAGCTACGCCCCCTTCATCGTTATCGAGCTGGCCAATGTGTACAAGGCGCAGGGTGACTATCAGGCGGCGGTCAGGGCGTACCGGGATGCCTGCCGCCTGCCGGCAGTTGCCGGGGACGAGATTACCCTGGCCCAGTTCAAAGGCTCTGAGGAATACCTGCTGAAGCTGGTGGCCGTATTGGAAAGCCATGGCACGCCGAAGTTGTCCTTTACGGAAATTCCGGAGGACTACTTCCGGGAAATTATCTGACTTGCGGGAAAAAGATAGTATTGGGTATATTCTAATACTATTTTTTGTGATATAATTATACGCAACTTTATTCTGCTAATTTTTAGAAATGTTTCGTCAGGAGGAATAACAAATGTTGAAGAGAAGCGTTGAAATCCTCAACCTGCCAGTTATCAGCATTACCGAAGGCCGGGAGCTGGGAACCAGCAAATCCCTGCTCATCGATGCAAAGAACGGCGTGGTGGCCGCCATTACCATTGAGGACGAGGACTGGTATCGCGGAGTAAAGCTCCTGCCGTACTCTTCTGTAATTGCCATCGGTGAAGATGCCGTTACCATCACCAACAGCGAGAACATTCTCACCCTTGAGGATGCCAGCGACTATGAGACCATGCTTGACGCCAACGTCCGCATTATCGGCACGAAGGCCATTACCAAGACCGGCACGATCCAGGGCAAGGTTTCGGAGATTTTTGTAGGCGAAGGTGGCCGCATTGAGAAGTGCGCCCTCGAAAATGAAGAGGGCGGCGCCGCGGAAATCAATGCCGACCAGATTTCTATTTTCGGCAAGCAGGTCACCGTGATTGACGCTGACCTGGAATCGGAAAAAAAAACTAAAGGAATAGCCGTCCCCAAACCGGCCGCGCCCAAAGCTCCCGCCAAACCGGCGCCCGCTCCCCAGCCGCCTGTAGCAAAGAAAGCTGAGGAGGTCAGGAAAGAATCTCCCGCTCTGGAGGCTCCGGTTGTGGACGAGCCGGAGGATGAGCCGGAGGAAACGCCGGCTGTAGAGGCGAAGCCTCAGGAATCGGCCGAATCCGCGGCCGACCGGGCTACGGAGGAGCGTCATCGCCGCTTCCTGCTGGGCAAGAAGGTGATCCGCCAGGTTGCCACGGACAGCGGCCTGGTTATCGCCGAGGTGGGGGCTACCGTTACCGAGGAAATCCTTCAGAAAGCAAAGCTTTCCAATAAGATCGTGCCCCTCTCCATGAGTGTTCAGTAATCGCTGAAAAGAGTGCTTCATTCCGGCTGCCGCATTAGCGGCGGCCGGGATTTTTTTACAGAGGGAACCCTGCGGTTGACGCAGGGTTCCCTTTATAAAAAATTACCGCCGGGCAGATTGCCGGGCGGTTTTTCAGGAGATGGTTTATCAGTTTATCTGGGGAGGTCATCGTAGAAGCAGTAGGCAGAGTCAGCCTTTGCCCGCAGGAGCTCCAGGAGGATCGGACTTGGGGGCTTCGTGGGGTCAAGGGCGATGGTGAAGCCGTTGCGCCTTTTCAGATGAGCCACGGCGTAGCTGCAACGGCAGATCACATCGTCCACCGGCTGGGAGGGGTTGGGGGTATCGGCGATGCCGGCGCTGACGGCCAGTATGTTGAGGGTTTTCTTGGGAGAGAAGGATTTTTTCAAACGGGAGAACAGGCCGTCCAAGGGATCGGTGATTTTTGTCCGTTCCACTTCACCCAGAACCGCCACCGCAAAAATATCGCCGTTCATTCTGACGCAGAGGTTGTCAGGAAAAGCTTCCCGAAGCAATTGGGAGAAGCGGAGGATGGCCTCGTCCCCGGCCTGATGGCCGAAGCATTCGTTTACCAGCCGGAGGTTGTCAAGGTCAAAGAGGATGACCGTAACCCGGAGAGTCTTCCGCTCGTGGGCCAGCATCATGTAGAAGGCGTAGCGGTTGTACAGGCCGGTGAGGGGGTCGGAGAAGGCCATGGCATCGATCCGCCGCTTCAGGTTCATCTCATCAGTGGCGTCATGGGCTACCGCAACGGTACCAATGGCAGAACCGTCTTCATCCCGGAGGGGAGACTTGTAGACTGAAAGAGTCCGGGGGCCGTCCGCTTTGTCTACCCGCTCCTCAAAGCGGCAGGTTCCCCCCTGCCAGAGAACCTCGGCGTCGGTTTCCAGGCAGATAAAATTCCCATTCCGGTACGCTTCCTCGGTAATATCCCAGATGTAGTAGTGATCGTGTCCCTCCACATCTTCCCTTGGCTTGCCGACGAAATCGCAAAAGGCGTTGTTTACTTTCAGATGATCGCCTTTTACATCCTTAAACCAAACCAGATCCGGAAGAGTATTTATTATTGTATCAAGGGCGCTGCGGTAGTAGTAGCTTTCTTTTCTGGCCAGAAAGTCGGCCAGCATCCGGCGCAGCCGGTAATCCCAAAGCGCATCCGTCATCCGATCCGGCCACACCTCCCGAAGCAGGGAGAGGGTATCCGGGTCGAGAGCTTCTTCATGGCCGGTTACGAGGTAGAGGGCGGCGGAGGGAGCCAGCTGGCGGACTTCCGCCGGGGTAAGACCGGCATTATCACCCATGATGATGATATCGCAGGCTGGCCATTGAAGGCTGCCGAAGGAGGGAATGGATACCAGCCGGGTTCCATCGGGGGCCAGCCCCCGCAGCTGCTCGGCCCGGCTTTCCGGCAGCGCCGCAAGGAGAACAGATAATTTCGGACTATACATAAAATCCCTCGTTTCCTCTGGAGATGATCGGCTGACTGATCGAGAAATAAACGTAAATAAATGCGAACATACCTCAAGTGCCATTATAATGCGGTTCTTCAGGAAATTGCAAGGCAATTCCATCTGTTGACAGGCCGCCTGATGGGTAACCTCTAATCCGTCTCATAGGCTCCCCTCTAAGGGAGCTGGCGGCGAAGCCGTCTGAGGGGTGAATACACTCTGCTCGGCTTACCTTATAGATACTCCGGTTAATCTTTTACCCTCTCCGGCACATCTGGCGATGTGCCATTTCTCCCAAAGGGAGAGGCCAGCTTGTCGACAAAGGCCACTTTACCCATTGGCTCCCCTGTAGGGGAGCTGTCAGCGAAGCTGACTGAGGGGTGATATAAGTAAACCTCTCGGCTGATCTTCACCCCTCCGGTCTTCGGCCTGCGGCCTTCGACCACCTCCCCTACAGGGGAGGCTTTGAGTTGTGGCAGTTACTCCACGGGGAGCCTTTGGGCTGGGTAAAAGGGTAGACATAGAGCTTTTTGTCAACAGTCTGACCTCTCCCAAAGAGAGAGGCAAGAAGCTACCCTGGAGGGGAGGCTTTTGGGGTTGCTGGTTCTCATTGAGTTTTTCGGAGAGGCCAACGCGAGTATATTTCCCGCTTTACTTTTTACAGGGTTTCATCAAACCGGGAGCCTATCAGCCGCCTGTCTCCCGCCGCCCTGGCGTCGGTGACGGTCTGCCGGGACAGGGTAAAGCCCCGGCCCATTACCTCGTTGGCGTCAATGAATATCATGAAGGCGGTGGGATCCACCTGGTTGACCAGGTTTTTCAGGCGGGCGATTTCCGTCATGCGGACAACGGAAAAGACCACCTGCTTATCATCGTGATAAAAGGCGCCGGAACCGTTTAGGAAGGTGGCGCCCCGTTCCAGTCCCTGGATGATTCCCTCCGCAATTTCCTGAGGGCGCCGGGAAATGATGATCACGGCTTTGCGGTGGTTGAAGCCGGCCGCCAGCATATCGGACAACCGGCCGGCGATAAACATGGAGATGAGGGTGTACATGGCGGGAGCCGGGCCAAAGAGGAAAGCGGCCATCACCATAATACAGCAGTTGATGCCGAAAACCACTTCGCCCATGTTGAAGGAGTAATATTTCTTGACGATGGCGGCGGCGATATCCATGCCGCCGGAGCTGGCCCCCAGCCTGAACAGGATGCCGAAGCCGATCCCGTTGAAGACGCCGCCGTAGATTGCGGTCAGAAGGATGTCGTCCGTGATGTATTGATGGCTCATAAATTCCGTGGCGTCAAGACACACCGAGAACATCACCGTGGCAAACAGCACCTCGGCCACGTATTTTTTCCCCAGCATCCGCCAGGCGGCAATCAGAAGGGGCACGTTGAGGGCCAGGGTGACCACGCCGGCAGGAATGCCGAACAGGTAGTAGCAGATGATGCCCAGACCGGCCAAGCCGCCGGAGAGGAGGTGGTGCTGGACGAGAAAGACGTTGATGGAACCGGCGGCAATAAGACAGCCGGCCACCACGAACAGATAGTGAGTAAATTTTTTCAGCATAACGAGCCTCTCTTTTATTTTCCTTTTGCCAGGATACAGATTGCCGTCAGGATCATGATCATTCCCAAAAGCTCGGCCCGGCCGAAGGTAACCCCCAGCAGGAGGCCGGAGAGAATGACGGAAGCGGCCGGTTCAAGACAGCTGGTCATGGCGGCGTCGGAAGGCCCCACCAGGCGGAGGCTGGCCATGTACAGGACGAAAGCGAAGACCGTGCCTCCCACGACGATATAGAAGAAAGCCAGGGCGGCCGTCAGGTCCATAATGCCGCCAAAATTCCAGGGGCGGGCAAAGGGGGTAAAGAGCAGGCCGCCTGCCAGCACTCCCCAGCCCACCACCAGCTCCGGGGAGTAAATGGTGAGCAGCCGCCGGGGCTGCAGGGTGTATACCGCCTGGGCGGCGCCTGTGGCGAGGCCCAGGCAGAGGGCCAGGGGAGTAATGGCCAGGGCGCCCAAGTCGCCCTTTGTCACTAAAACGGCGGAGCCGGCCACCGCCAGAAAAACGCAGAACAGCTCCCGGCCGGCAGGCAGCTGCCAGTCCCGGAGGGCCACGTAGACCACGATGAACACCGGCATGAGGTAGCCGAGGGTGGTGGCGGTGGGGGCGTTGCTGACCTTGATACAGGCGTAGTAGGTGTATTGGGTCAGCAGCATACCGAATATGGAGAAGACGATGATTTCCCGCCGGTCCAGAGCATTCCGCCACAGGGCGAAAATGTTTTCTCCCCGGAGGCGGCAGTACATCAGCAGCAGGCAGCCGGCCAGGAGCATTCTGACGGCGGTAAGCCATTCGGGAGAAAAGCTCCGGGCTTGCAGCAGGAATTGGGCCGCCACCCCGGCACAGCCCCAGAAGGCGGCTCCGGCAGCGGCGAGAGCCATGCCTTTATGCTTTGTGGTCATTTATTTTTCCTTTGAAGGGAGAATTTTGAAGTACGGATTCATTATAATGCAGGCTTTCAGGGAAAAGCAAGGCAATTCCCGCTCAATAATTTTAACAGCTTTGCTCCAGAGTCCGGGCGGTTTGAAAAAAGCCCGGCAACCTGCTATAGTGGAGGCAGTCAGGAGGACGGCCATGAAATACGAAAACTGTACTATCGGGCGGTTCATAGAGCGGCCGAACCGCTTCATCGCCCGGGTGGAAATAGCGGGGCGGCAGGAAACTGTCCACGTGAAAAATACCGGCCGCTGCAAGGAGCTGTTGGCGCCTCAGCGGGAGGTGGCCCTGGTAAGGAGCGGCAATCCGGCCCGCAAGACCCGGTATGATCTGGTGGCGGTGAAGAAGCCTTCCGTCGGCTGGATAAATATCGACAGCCAGGCGCCGAATCAGGCGGTGAGGGAGTGGCTGGAGGCCGGGGACTACGACTTGATAAAGCCGGAATACAAATACGGAAAATCCCGGATCGACTTTTATCTGGAAAAGGGAGCCGAGAAAATCCTGCTGGAGGTAAAGGGCTGCACGCTGGAGGTGGCGGGGAAGGGATATTTTCCGGACGCGCCCACGGAGCGGGGGGTGAAGCATCTCCGGGAGCTGGCCGGGGCCGCGGCGGCGGGCTACACCGCCGTGGTTGCTTTCGTCATTCAGATAAACGGCGTGAGGGAGGTCTATCCCAATGTGGCCACCCATCCGGAATTTGGCGAAGCCCTGGAGGAGGCGGAGGCCGCCGGAGTAAAAATATGGCGGCTCCCCTGCCGGGTAGCCGCCGATAGGCTGGAAATAATTTAGTGGTTGGCAAGCCTGTAAATGGCCATGGCCTCTTCCTTTCCGATGGGATGGAAGACGGCCACTTTTTTTGCGCCCTGGTCGGAGAGGCTGTCCGCCAGCTTTTCAATCTCGGTCTCGTCCTTTACGCCGATGCCCAGCTCCGTGAAGGAAAGGGGAAGGCCAAGGCCATGCCAGAATTCCTCCGTCTCCCGGATTCCCGCCCTGGCCCGCTCGATGGGGGTGCCTACCGTGACGCCCCAGACATTTTCCGCGTATTGGGCGAAGCGCTCCGGCTTGTCCATCATCACGTACCGGGCCCAGGCCGGCCACATGGTGGTGAGGGTTTCCCCGTGGATGGCGTCGTAGAAGCCGGACAGCTCATGCCCCAGCTTGTGAACGCCGAAGTCCATTGTCCGGCCCAGGGAGGTGAAGCCGTTGTGGCTGACGGAACCGCACCACATGATTTCGCTCATGGCCTGATAGTCCCGGTGATTTGTCATGGCGACTTTGGCAAAGCGGATGACGTTCTTCAGGAGGGCCTCCGCCACCCGGTCGGTAAACTCGTTGCCTTCCTCCTGGGTGATGTAGCGGTCGAGGGTGTGCATCATGATGTCGGCAATGCCGGCGGCCAGCTGGCGGCGGGGGATGGTGTAGGTCAGCTCCGGGTTCATGATGGCGAAGGCGGGGCGGTTGAAGTCCGTATTGATGCCGCATTTCTTGCCGGTTTCCTCGTTGGTGAGGACGGCGCTGTTGCTGGTTTCGCTGCCGGCGGCGCTGATGGTGAGGATTACGCCCACCGGCAGGGAGCGGGTGACGGATTTTTTCCCGGACCAGTACTGCCAGATGTCGGTGGAAAGGTCCGAAGCGCCGTGGGCGATGGCCTTGGCGGTGTCGATGACGGAGCCGCCGCCGATGGCCAGCATCAGGTCGGCCCCGAATTTGGCGGCGGCCTTTACCCCCTCCCGGGCATGGGCCAGCCGGGGATTGGGCTGAACGCCGCCGAACTCGGCAAAGGGAATGCCCGCCTCTTTCAGGGTGTCCTCCACCCGGTCCAGCAGCCCGCTCTTTTTCACGGAGCCGCCGCCGTAGACGATGAGAACCCGGCTGCCTCCGTGCTTTTTCACCAGCTCGGCCGTTCTGGTCTCCGTTTCCCGGCCAAAGACTATTTCGGTAGGGGTGTAAAAAGTAAAGCCGTTCATATTGTCCTCCTGATATTTTTATTAAATCTTACTGATTCTTTCCCTGTCACAGGAAGCAGAGAGTATTCGTCCTCTTGATTCCACTGTACACCAAGCCTCCCCTGTAGGGGAGGTGCCCGAAGGGCGACTCCATAAGCTCTGCCGTCGTCTTACGACTCGGCAATCGCTAAGGTCGTCTGCATGACACTCACTAAATTCGTCCATCATTCCACTCGGACGCATTAAGTGAGTTAGTCAAGCCGGAGGGGTGATAGACAAAGCGAGCGGCTTGTCCTGTCACCCCTCAGGCGGCTTCGCCGCCAGCTCCCCTACAGGGGAGCCTGTTAGACCAATTAGCGGGCAATCATCAGGCACCTTCGGTGCCAGCTCCCTTACAGGGGAGCCTGTTAGACGGATTTATTTCCTGGAATCCGCCACGGCTTTCAGGGCGGTATCGGCGGCGGCGACGGTTCTGGCGATATCCGCTTCGCTGTGGGCCAGGGACATGAAAATCGTTTCAAACTGGCTGGGGGCCAGGTAGATCCCCTGCTCCAGCATGGCGTGGAACCAGACCTTGAAGGCTTCCTGATCGCAGGCCGACGCGTCGTCGTAGTTCTCCACTTCCTTTTCGCTGAAGAAGAGGCCGAACATGGAACCGGCCTGATGGAGCTGGAGGGGCACGCCGTATTTTTTTGCGGACTCGCCTATCGCGGCGAGGAGCTCCTTGACTCTCAGGGTGAGGATCCGGCTGGCGTCCGGCTGGCCCGGCTCCGGTTCGGCGGTGAGGATTTTCAAGGTGGCGATGCCCGCCGCCATGGCCAGGGGGTTGCCGGAGAGGGTGCCCGCCTGATAAACGGGCCCGGCGGGGCTGACGTAATCCATAATCTCCGCCCGGCCGCCGTAAGCCGCCACCGGCAGGCCGCCGCCGATGATTTTGCCGAGGCAGGTGAGGTCGGGAGTGATGCCGTAGGCGGCCTGAGCGCCCCCCAGGCTGGCCCGGAAGCCGCACATTACCTCGTCAAAAATAAGGAGAGCGCCGTATTGGGCGGTGATATTTCTCAGGAAACCCAAGTATCCCTGCTTCGGCAGGATACAGCCCATGTTTCCGGCCACCGGCTCCACGATGACGGCGGCCACTTCGTCCCCCTGCTCCTTCATGACGGCGGCGAGGGCGTCCGGATCGTTGTAGGGTACGGCGATGGTATCCCTGGCCACTCCGGCGGTGACGCCGGGGCTGTCGGGAACGCCGAAGGTGGCAAGGCCGGAACCGGCTTTCACCAGCAGGCTGTCGCTGTGGCCGTGGTAGCAGCCGATAAATTTTACGATCTTGTCCCGTTTCGTGTAGCCCCGGGCCAGACGGAGAGCGCTCATGGTGGCCTCGGTGCCGCTGTTTACCATGCGGATTCGCTTAATCGAGGGATAGACGGTCATGACCAGCCTGGCCAGCTCCGATTCCCGCAGGGTGGGAGCGCCGTAGCTGGCGCCGAGAGCGGCGGCTTCATTTATGGCGGCGACGACTTCATCATGGGCGTGACCAACCACCATTGGGCCCCAGCTGCCTACGTAGTCGATGTATTCGTTGCCGTCGATGTCGTAAATTTTGGAGCCCTTTGCCCGGGCGATGAAGGGGGGCGTGGAGCCCATGGAACGATAGGAGCGGACGGGACTGTTTACGCCGCCGGGCATCAGGGCTTTGGCCTCGGCAAAGGCGGCGGCGGATTTTTCCAAGCTGAGCATATTCTGCCTCCTCATTCTGCCAGCCACCGGGCGGCGTCCAACGCGTGATAGGTGATGATGATGTCGCTGCCCGCCCGCTTCATGGAGGTGAGGGACTCCAGCACGATGCGCTTTTCGTCGATCCAGCCGTTGGCGGCGGCGGCTTTGACCATGGAGTATTCGCCGCTGACGTTGTAGCAGGCGATGGGGCAGTCGGTGATTTCCTTTACCCTGGTCACCACGTCAAGGTAGGCCATGGCCGGTTTTACCATGATTATGTCGGCGCCCTCCGCCACGTCCAGCCTGGTTTCCTTCAGGGCCTCCCGAATATTGGCCGGGTCCATCTGATACTGGCGGCGGTCCCCGAACTGGGGGGCGCTGTCGGC
This sequence comes from uncultured Schwartzia sp., assembly GCA_964540025.1. Classification (GTDB taxonomy): domain Bacteria; phylum Bacillota; class Negativicutes; order Selenomonadales; family Selenomonadaceae; genus RGIG250. The sequence continues at coordinate 10,550 of CAZIKQ010000019.1, forward strand.
GGCGTCCCGGAATGGGCCGTAGAAGCCGGAGGCGTATTTCACGGCGTAGCTCATGATGGAAATATTCTGGTGTCCGGCCTCGTCAAGGGCGTCCCGGATGGCGGCCACCCGGCCGTCCATCATGTCGGAGGGGGCGACGATGTCGGCCCCGGCGTCGGCCTGGCTGACGGCCACCTTGGCCAAAAGGGGCAGGGTCTTGTCGTTGTCCACGTACTTCCCCGCAAGGCAGCCGCAGTGGCCGTGGCTGGTGTACTGGCAGAGGCAGACGTCGCCTACGATGACCAGCTCCGGCACGGCTTTTTTGATGGCGGCAATGGCCCGCTGGACGGGACTGGCCATGTCCCAGGCGGAGCTGCCGATTTCATCCTTGTATTCCGGCAGGCCGAAGATTTCTACGGAGGGAATGCCCAGGGCGGCGGCGGCCTTGGCCACCTCCACCGCCCGGTCCACGGACAGATGGTAGACGCCGGGCATGGAGGGGATCTCCTGGTGGACGTTCTCTCCGGCAACGACGAAGAGGGGATAGACGAAATCCGTCACGGCGAGGCTGGTTTCGCGGACCATACTGCGGAGCGCGGGACTGATCCTCAGGCGGCGGGGACGAATCTTTAGCATTTCGGTGTTCATTTTTTATTCCTCCGGGTTTCATGAAAAAATTTTCTATAATATTATATATCAAATTCATGAATCAGGGAATACAGTAATGTTCGCCGGGGCGGAGTTTTTTGCGGCTCATTGGCAATCTGCCGGCGGCTATCGTTGACGAATAATAGCGGAAGGGTGTAAAATAAATTTGGGAAGATGCTGCGGTGGAAGGGCAGCGTCACGTTGGAATTTACCCGGGCAGTGTGAACGGGTTGCGACCCGGGATAATTGCTTGGTTATCCCGGGTATTTGTTTTGACGGAAGAAAGCGTAAATGCTCAAATATACATTGAGAGGTGAAAGCGATGGACGTAAAGCGGGTGTTTCTCATCGTGCTGGACAGCTTTGGCTGCGGAGCGCTGCCGGACGCGGGAGATTTTGGCGACGGGGACGTGAATACCCTCCGTTCCGTCAGCTCGGTACCCGGTTTCGCTGTGCCCCGGCTGGAAGGGCTGGGATTGTATAACATTGAAGGGAACGGACTGCCGGGAGCCAGACCGGCTCCCGCCCCGGCGGGAGCTTATGGACGGATGGCGGAGATGTCTCTGGGCAAGGATACCGTCACCGGCCACTGGGAGATTGCCGGAGTCATCAGCCAACAGGCGATGCCCACCTTCCCGGAGGGCTTTCCCCGGCCGCTGACGGCGAAGCTGGAGGAAGCCTTCGGCGTCGGCCTGCTCTGCAACAAGCCCTATTCCGGGACGGAGGTCATCCATGATTACGGGCCGGAGCATCTGAGGACGGGAAAGCCGATAGTGTACACCTCGGCGGACAGCGTCCTGCAGATAGCCTGCCATGAGGCGGTGTACAGCCGTCAGGAGCTGTACGCTCTCTGTGAGAAGGCCCGGGAAATCTGCGCCGGGGGAACGCCCTGGGGGGTGGGCAGGGTGATTGCCCGGCCCTTTACCGGCGACTTCCCCGATTACGAACGGACCAGCGGCCGCCACGATTACGCGCTGGAGCCTTCCGGCCCTACCGTCCTTGACGCCGTTGCCGCTGCCGGGCAGAGGGTAATATCCGTGGGAAAGATCCGGGATATTTTCGCCGGTAGGTCCATTACGGACCATCAGCCCATGGACGGAAATGAAGACGGGATGGACCGGGCCATCGACCTGTTGAAGGATAAATCCTGGCAGGGGCTCTGCTTTGTGAATCTGGTGGATTTTGACATGAAGTACGGTCATCGCCGGGACCCGGAGGGATACGCCAGGGCCCTGGAGATTTTTGACGGGCAGCTGGCGGAGTTCCTCCGGGGCATGGATAATACCGAGGTGCTGGTCATCACGGCTGACCACGGCTGTGATCCTAAAGGAGCAGGCAGCGACCATACCAGGGAATACGTGCCGGTGCTGGCTTATGGGGCCGCCGTAAAGCCAGGGGTAAACGTGGGGACCCGGCGGAGCTTTGCCGACCTGGGGGCCACCGTGGCCCAAATGCTGAAGCTGGCGGGCAGTTACCGGGGCAAGGGCGATTCTTTCTGGGCGGATATTTCTTTGGGATAAAGACTTTTCGGTAGGAGAAGGAAATAAACGATGTACGAGGATTTGAAACGGGAGGTCATCGAGGCGGCCCGGAAAGCGGAGGAGGCCGGTCTCTGCCGCCCTCGCTCCGGCAATTTCAGCCGGATCGACGACGAGCGGAAACGTATAATCATCACTCCCTCCGGCCTTGACCGAATGACCATGACGGAGGATGACATAATAATCATCGACCGGAACCTGAAAATTCTGGAAAATAAAAACAACCGCAGGCCCTCCAGCGAATCCCTGATGCATGCGGCGGCCTATGAGGCGAGGCCCGACGTCAACGCAGTGGCCCACACCCATTCCCCCTATGCCCTCACCTTTGCCATCCTTGAAAGGCCGGTGCCGCCGGTGCTGGCGGAGAGCGGCCATCTGGGCTGCGGCGGCAATCTTGGTTACATACCGGTGGCAGCTTACGGGCGGCAGGGTTCCCCGGCGCTGGCGGACTCGGTGAAGGTTCCCCTGTCCAAGGGGGACGCCCTGCTGCTGGCCCGCCACGGGGTGATGACCGTCAGCGGCCGGGGAGTCCAGGATGCCCTCATCAAGGCCATGTACGTGGAAGATATTTGCGGCGCTTACTATCGGGCGCTGACAGTTACGGGAGGGGCGGAGCCGGAGATCATTCCCGCCGCTGACCTGGAGCTGAGCAGTCCGGATTTCAAATGAGAAGCAGAGGATAAATCATGAGCTTAAGTATGGAACATTTTCTGGCCCTGCAAAACGGCAGCGACATCCGCGGGGTGGCAATGAAGGGACGGCCCGGGGAAGCGGTGAACCTTACCGGCGAGGCGGCGAACCGGATCGCGGCGGCTTATACCGTCTGGCTTTCCGAAAGGACCGGCAAGCCGGCGGGTGAGTTGAAGATCGCCGTGGGCATCGACTCCCGTCTCACCGGCCCTGCCCTTAAAGGAGAAATCCTCAAAGCGATTACCGGCCTGGGGGCCAAAGGCTATGACTGCGGGCTGGCCTCTACTCCGGCCATGTTTATGTCAATCGTCTTCGGGGAGGAGGCCCAGCCCTCCTTCCCGGCCATGGACGGCTCCATAATGATTACCGCCAGCCATCTGCCCTTCAACCGCAATGGAATGAAGTTCTTTACCGCCGCCGGGGGTCTGGAAAAGAGCGAAATCAAGGAGCTGCTCGTGAAAGCGGCGGCCATGGAGAAAAAGAAGGGAAGTCTGCGGAAGGCGGTGAGCTATCCCGTTATCCAGCGGTACTGCAACCACCTGCGGAAGGTTATCTGCCAGGCGTTGGAGGCCGGAACGGACAGCAAACCCCTGTCGGGCCTGCACATCGTCCTTGACGCAGGCAACGGGGCGGGGGGCTTCTTTGCCGGGGGCGTGCTGGAGCCCCTGGGGGCGGATGTGTCCGGGAGCCTGTACCTGGCGCCGGACGGTATGTTCCCCTACCATGAGCCGAACCCGGAAAACCCCGAAGCCATGGAATCCCTCCGGCAGGGGGTGCTGTCCGCCGGAGCCGATTTGGGCTTGATCTTTGATACGGACGTGGACCGGATGAGCGCCGTGCTGGATGACGGCACGGAGATAAACCGCAACGCCCTCATTGCCATGATGGCTGCCGTCCTGGCCCCGGATTACCCCGGCAGCACTATCGTTACCGATTCCGTTACCAGCGACGAGCTGGCGGAATTTCTCACGAAGGAGCTGGGACTCGTTCACCACCGGTTCCAGCGGGGCTACAAAAACGTCATCAACGAATGCCGCCGCCTGAACGGCGAGGGCATTGTAAGCCCCCTGGCCATTGAGACAAGCGGCCACGGAGCCCTGCGGGAAAACTACTACCTTGATGACGGAGCCTATTTGGCGGTAAAGCTGATCATTGCGGGAGCGAAAGCCAGCCGGGCGGGACGCCGCCTGAAGGATCTGATCGCCGGGCTGGGCTATCCGGCGGAAGCGGTGGAATACCGCCTGAAGATCAGCGGAGCGGACAACGCGGCGGATTATGGGAATGAGGTGCTGGAAGCCTTTGTCGGCCGGGCAAGGGAAGCCGGGATAAAGATCGCCGCTCCTTCCTACGAAGGGGTGCGGCTGGTTTTCCCAGACGGCTGGGCGCTGCTCCGCCGTTCCCTTCACGATCCCCTGCTGCCCCTCAACGTGGAGGGACGCCGCCCCGGCTCCGTCCGGGCCATCGTCTGCCAACTGCGGGGCCTCCTGAGCGGCTTTGATAATCTCGATCTGAATCCATTGCTTTGAGGAAAGGAAAACCATGATCGTATACGCTGTTGATACCGGCGGGGAATATATTTCCCTTCCGGAAAGCCTGCGCCGCTACCCGAAAGGCAGCCGCAGTATCTACGTAAATCTTACCAACCGCTGTACCTGCGCCTGCACCTTCTGCCTGCGGGAAATGAAGGAAATGGCGGAGTCCTCCTCCCTCTGGCTGAAGGAGGGGGAACCGCCGGTGGAAGCGGTGGAGAAGGAACTGGCGGCGGTTCCCTGGGAACTGACGGGAGAAGTGGTGTTCTGCGGCTTCGGCGAGCCCACCATGCGCCTGGCCGAGCTGATAACCCTCCTGAAGTGGGTAAAGGAAAATCATCCCTCCGTCAGGACCCGGCTGAACACGAACGGCCTGGGGGATTTGGAATACGGCCGGGACATATCGGGAGATTTTGCCGGAGGGATTCTGGATGTCTGCTCCATCAGCCTCAATGCCTCCAACAAGGAGCGGTACCTGGAGCTGACCCGCAGTAAATTCGGCCTGAAATCCTATGACGCCATGCTGAATTTTGCTCAGAATATGAAAAAATACGTTCCCGAGGTGGTGCTGACCGTGGTGGACCATGTAGAGGGGGAGGAAGAAATCCGGCTCTGCCAGAAAATCTGCGACGAACGGGGCGTTCGCCTGAGAGTGCGGCCCTACGAGGATAAGTGAGGGTTTCATCATGAAGAACAAACTGCTTGACCACCTGGTGGTTCTGAGGGGCGGCGGAGACATTTCCACCGGTATTGCCATTACCCTGTGGCGGGTAGGCTACCAGATCCTGATCCTTGAGCAGGCAAGGCCATCCTCCCTCCGCCGGGAGGTTTCCTTTGCTGACTGCGTATACAGCGGGGAGAAAACCATCGAGCGGGTCACCTGCCGCTTTGCTGCCAACTATGACGAAGCCAGGCGGCTGCTTAAGACCGTGGGCATAGCCATGCTGGTAGACCCCCTGGGCCGGGTGATCCACAAGCTGAAGGACTGTATTCTGGTGGATGCCATCAACGATGGGGCAGTTCGGGAAAATAACTGGCCCGTTGCCTTTGCCGTCGGCTTGGGAGAAGGCTTCTGCGCCGGTCAGGACGTGGACTGCGTGATAGAGCTGGTCCGCAGCTTCGAGATGGGCAGAGTAATAAAGGAGGGCAGAGCCCAGAAGCTGAAGCAGCGGAATTCCCTGTCCGATGGTACCGACTGTATCATGACCGCTCCGGCGGACGGGGTGTTCACCGCCAAGCGGACAATCGGGGCCATCGTCAAGACCGGCGATCCCCTGGGAGAGATCATCGACGACGAGAGCGCGGTTCACCGGGTCTCATCCCCCTGCGACGGCGTGCTCCGGGGGCTTATTCACGATGGCTACCGGGTGTCCGGAGGGCAGGATATCGCCGAGGTGGACATGCGGGTGACGGCCTCCCAGTGCAGCCGGGTGGCTGACCGGGCCAGGGTGGTGGCCGGCGGGGTGCTGGAGGCGATCCTCTGCTTTGAGGGGGCCGCTGGCGGTAGGGCTGAGGCGGCAGACAGATCAGACGAGCTTTGGGGCTGTCCGGAGAGGGCGGCTCTTTTTTTTTGCGCGGCGGATTTTCCGAAGGGTTCGCAAAAATATACATTAAAAGATACTTGCCCACTGGAAAAATACATGATATTATATTGTCTCAATAATTCATCATAAGCGTACCAAATTTTCAGCACCAATTTTGAATGGAGGTGCCAGACAGTTGAAAGAAAATGACAGCGGCTTCTATCTGGTGCGGGAGGAGATCCTGCCGGAGGCCATCAAAAAGACCATCAAGGTAAAGGAGATGCTCAAGAGCGGCGAGGAAAAGACCGTCAACAAGGCCGTCACAAGGGCGAATCTTTCCCGCAGCGCTTATTACAAGTACAAGGATTACGTTTTTCCCTTCTTTGAGGCCAGCCGCAACAAGATCGTGGCCATCAATCTGCTGCTGTCCAACCGGCCCGGCGTCCTCTCCAGCGTGCTGAACACTATCAGCGGCGATCAGGGCAATGTGCTGACCATCAATCAGGGGATACCCCGGCAGGGGGTGGCCAGCGTGGCGCTGACCATTGAAACGGCGCTCCTTACCGTAGATCTGGAGGCCCTGCTGGACAAGCTGCGGATGGTGGCCGGGGTCAAGCGGTTGGAAATTCTCGGTCACGGCGACTGAGGTTAGCAGGAAGGAAAAATTGGCAATGGAAAAAACAGTTATAGGCTTGGGACTGCTGGGACTGGGCACGGTGGGCACGGGAGTCGTCCAGGTTCTGCGGGACAACGCCCGGGAAATAGACCGGAAGGTGGGCGCTCCCATAGTTATTAAGAAGGCCCTGGTCCACAACGCGGCCAAGGAGCGGCCCGGCCTGGAGGATTTGGAGCTGGTGACGGACATCGACGCTATCGTCAATGATCCGGAAATCGATATCGTGGTGGAGCTGATGGGAGGCATCGCCCCGGCTAAGGAATATATGCTCAGGGCCATGGCCGCCGGGAAATCGGTGGTTACCGCCAATAAGGATGTAGTGGCCCAGCACGGCCTGGAAATGTTTGATACGGCGGTCAAAAATGGCGTTGATTTTCTCTTTGAGGCGTCGGTAGGCGGCGGCATCCCCATTATCGCCACCTTCAAGCAGTGCCTTACGGCCAACCGCTTTACCGAGGTCATGGGCATCGTCAACGGGACTACCAACTATATGCTGACGAAGATGACCAATGAGGGCATGGACTACGATGTTGCCCTGAAGGAGGCCCAGGCCGAGGGCTATGCGGAGGCAGACCCTACCGCTGACGTGGGGGGCCTGGACGCGGCCCGCAAGGCGGCGATCCTCGCTTCCCTGGCCTTTAACACCCACATCACCCTGGAGGATGTGCAGGTGGAAGGGATCACGAATGTGTCGGCGGTGGATATCGAATACGCTAAGAAGCTGGATTATGTGGTGAAGCTGTTGGCCATTGCCCGCCGGGTGGAGGGCAGGGGAATCGACGTCCGGGTCCATCCTACCTTCCTGACAAAGGATCATCCCCTGGCCAGTGTAAACGGCGTGTTCAACGCGATTTTTGTCCGGGGCAATGCCATTGGGGACGCCATGTTCTACGGCCGGGGGGCCGGGGGACGCCCCACTGCTTCCGCCGTAATCGCCGACGTGGTGGAGGCCGCCCGGGGTATCCTTACCGATTCCCGCAGCCGCATCAATCCGGAATTTTTTGAGCCGAAGCAGATTTGCCCCATTGAGGAGACGGAGTCTCGTTACTATATGCGCCTCAGGATGGACGACCGTCCCGGTGTGCTGGGCTCCGTGGCGACAGCCTTCGGCTGGGCCGGGGTCAGCCTGAAGTCGGTGCTTCAGCGCCACGTTGATGACGGGGCCGAAGTGGTGATCGTTACTCACACCACAAAGCACAGCAGTATCGTTGCCGCCTCCCAGTCGGTAGCGGCTCTGCCGGGGAACGCAAGGGTATGCAGCGTAATCAGGGTGGACAAATCCCTGGAAAACGGCTGAGAAGTAACCAATAGTCTGTCTAACAGGCTCCTTTGCAGGCCGGCGTGAGCACTTAATCCGCCGAAAGCAGTAACCTATAATCGAACTAACAGGCTCCCCTGTAGGGGAGCTGCCTCCGCAGGAGGCTGAGGGGTGACAGGACAGCCGCCAACTAATTTATCACCCCTCCGGCGGCTAAGCCGCCACCTCCCCTACAGGGGAGGCTTTTGGGGTGTGGATACCCTATACGAACAACGGCGTTTAATTAGAGGCATTCAGATATTATGGAAAGAAAAACGAACAGGGCCGGGGGCGTCGTCCGGGTCAGGGTCCCGGCCACCAGCGCCAACCTGGGCCCCGGCTTTGATTCCCTGGGGATCGCCCTCACGATGTACAACGAGCTGGAGCTGGAGCTTTACCGGGAGGAAAAATTTGATATAGAATCCTTTGGGGAGGGAGCGGAGATGCTCCCCACCGACGGGACAAATATGATTTGGAGCGCTGTCCGGAGGCTTCTGGCCCGCATCGGCCAGGCCGATGAATACCGGGGAATGAAGCTGCGGATGTACAGCCGGATTCCCGTGTCCCGGGGGCTTGGCTCCAGCGCCGCCGCTATCGTGGGGGGCCTCAAGGCGGCTGACGAATGGCTGGGGCGTCCGCTGGGCAAAAAGGAATTGCTGGGGATTGCCGCTGAGCTGGAGGGTCATCCGGACAATGTGGCTCCGGCTGTTTACGGGGGCTTTTCCGTCAGCGTTATTTATGGGGGCGGGCCGGAAAGTATCGCCTTCCGGCCGGATATTCCCCTGAAGGCGGTTGTGGCCGTGCCGGATTTCACCCTGTCCACCCGGCTGGCCCGGAGCGTTCTCCCCGACACGGTTCCCCGGGCTGACGGCGTGTTCAATGTGGGCCGGGCGGCGCTTTTGGCCGCGGCCATGGCCCGAGGCAAGGCCGGTTATCTGAGAATGGCCTTGGAGGACCGGCTCCATCAGCCTTACAGAAAGAGCCTTATTCCCGGCTTTGACGATGTGACGGAAGCGGCCGGAAAAGCCGGAGCCGCAGGCTGTGTCCTGTCCGGAGCCGGGCCCTCCATCATCGCCTTTACGCTGGAAAAAGCGGCGGCGGTGGGGGATGCCATGGTTGAGGCCTTCCGGGCTAACGGAACCGAGGCCCGGGCGATAGTCCTCTCCATCGACAGAGAGGGAGCAAAGGTCATCTCCCATCGCAATGAATGGTAACATCTAATCCGTCTCATAGTCTCCCCTACAGGGGAGGCTTTGGGTTGCGGCTCAATTCAGGGCTGTCAGTGTAGCTATATTTGTTTGGCTCCCCTGTAGGGGAGCTGTCAGCAAAGCTGACTGAGGGGTGAAAATATACGGGCGGGTTTGTCCTTCACCCCGCCCTTCGGCCACCTCCCCTACAGGGGAGGCTTTAGCGGGAGTTGACGATGAAGCCGATAGCGGGAAGAGACGATGACAGAGCTTGAATTTGCCCGGCGGGCGGAGGCGGCCGGCGGCCGGGCCTATATTGCGGGAGGCTGGGTCCGGGACAGGGTGCGGGGAGTTCCCGCCGGAACGAGCCACGACCGGGACTATGTGCTGGAGGGATTTTCCCCGGCGGAAATTCCGGCGGTCTTTGCGGAGGACGGCCGCCCACCGGAGGCCGTGGGCAAGAGCTTTCCCGTTTTTCTCATGAGGATAGAGGGACAGCCCTGCGAGGTGGCCCTTTGCCGGACGGAGCGGAAGACCGGGGCAGGCTATACCGGCTTCAGCGTCCGGGCCGATGGGGAGATTTCCATCGAGGAGGATCTCCGCCGCCGGGACACCACCATGAACAGCATGGCGCTGGATATCCTCACCGGTGAGCTTATCGATCCCTGCGGCGGCGTAAGGGATCTAAAGAAAAAAATAATCCGCCGCACCGGGGAGCATTTTGCGGAGGATCCCCTGCGGGCCTTGCGGGCGGCCCGGCAGGCGGCGGAATTTGGCTTTGAAATCGAGCCGGATACTCTGGAAGCCATGGGGGAGCTGGCGGCGGAGCTGGAAACCGTCAGCGGCCAGCGGGTAGCGGGGGAGCTGATCCGGGTGCTGGCCATCAGCTGTGAAGCCGGGGGAGCGCCGGAGAGGTTTTTTATCATGCTGCGGCGGGCGGGACTCATAGAACGGGTGTTTCCGGAGCTGGCCGCCCTCATCGGCAAAGGGCAGCCGGTAAGCTGGCACCCGGAGGGGGATGCCTGGAACCATACGATGCTGACCTTCGCCCTTGTCTGCCGGCGGACGGAGAACCCGGCCGGCCGGTTTGCCGCTCTGGTTCACGACCTGGGCAAGGGACTGACCCCGGCGGACGTCTTGCCTCATCATTACGGTCATGAGGTGCGGGGACTGGAGGCTCTGACGGCCTGGAACCGGCGGACGACATTGCCCGGCCGCCTGTTGAAGGCGGGGGAATTTGCCATCCGGGAGCATATGCGGGCCGCCAGACTGGCCAAGCCCGGCAAGATAACGGAGCTGCTGGCGGCGGTAGACAAGGTACAGCCTTGGCTTGCGGCGGATGATTTCCTGCTGTTGCTGGTTATTGACGGCGGTATGCGGTTCATTACCTCCCGGACCATCGATCATCTGGAGGAGGCGGTTGGCCAGCTGGCCAAACTGCTGCCCCCCTACCTCTACCGGATCGATGAATTTCTTCAGGCTGTCAGGAGCGTCCGGGGCAGCGACGCTCCCGAGTACCTCCAAGGCCCCGCTGTGGGGGAGTGGATTTACGAGGAAAGGCTGCGGCGGGTCAAAGGACTGCTGCGGCGGTATAACGATAGGCCCTAACCGCAGGGAGCCTTATTTACAAGGATATATATTAAAGAAAAAGAGAGCCTTCCCGGTCGGGAAGGCTCTCTTTCAGTAGAAATATGTAATTGAAAATGCTGTCAGCACTGGGCCCGCCAGCTGTCGATATCTCCCCGCAGGCGCTGGGCAAGCTCCTCATCGAACATTACCGGCTCCGTGTAGGCGTCGGGATTTTTTTCGTATTCCCGCCAGGTGGCCAGGGCTTTTTCCCCGTAGGCCACGGCCAGCTGGGGATCGCCGGCGGCCATTACTGCCAGAGCCCGGTCGGCCCAGAATTCCGGCACCTGGGGGAAGAGCAGGGTGGCGGTTTCCGTGGCTTTGAGCCGGGCCTCCAGCCGGTGGGGGACGTGGTTCAGGCAACGGATGAGAACCCGGGCGCTCCGGGAGCTGAAGGTGCCGTTGTTGGCCAGCTCCGGTATGGAGCGGCGCACGTCCAGATCGGCCTCGGCGAAATTCATGGCCGCTTCGTAGTCGTTCAGCCCTTCGTAGCTTTCGGCAAAGTAGCCGTAAAGCTCCCAGGCGAGAAGCTCCGCCAGCTTTACTCCCCGGGCGTCTCCGGCGGCCTCCGCCTCCGCCCGGGCTTTCTGACAATCTTCCAGCCGGTGGTTGAGGATGTTCAGGTTGCGTTTGGCCTTCTTCTGGTTTATCCCGCTGCGGTAACCGGTGTGGATCACCAGCAGTTCATCGGCGGTGACGGTGGCGGTCCGGGGGAGACTGCCGTCCGGCAGCAGCGGCCGCTCATGGACGGCCCCCTCGTAGCGGATACCGGCGGCGGTGCGGAGCAGGCGGGAGCCAAAGGAGCGGAGCAGCAGGGGAGCATCGGCGGCGGCGCCGTCTACGTTGTCGATGGGCAGGGCCACCAGATCGACGGGAGCGGCGGCGGCTCTGGCCAGAAGTCCCGGCAGGTTTTTTCCCGTTCGGGGGGAGAGAAATTCGTCCGCATCCAGAAACAGGATCCAGGGGTCCTCCGGGGCCTGGTCGTAGACCAGCTCCAGGGCGAAATTCCTGGCCGCGGCAAAGTCGTCCCGCCAGGGGAAAAAGCGGACCGTGAGGCTGGTATCCCGCCGGGAAAAGCTGTTCCGCTCCCGGCCGAATTCCTTGATCACGGCGTCGACCTCATCGTTCTTCTCCGTCATTACGATGAAGACGTCATCCGCAAAGTCCTTGATGCTGTTCAGGGACAGCCGCAGCTCGCCGGCCTCGTCCTTCACGAGATAGCAGGCGGCCAGGCGGGGCTGTTTGCTGGCGGCTGGCGGAAATTGATTGGCCATAGCATATACCTCAATAGCTTTATAATACGGTAAAAGGCGGTTATAACCCGGGAGAACAGCGGCAAAGGGTTTGTTTCAGCTCAAATTGATTTACCCATTTCATAGGCTTTTGTCAAAGCGGGATGACCCGCAATTTCTCCGGCCCCGGCTACCCCGCCGGCAAAGATTGTTCCGGACAGCCGGGCTTTTGGGAAGCATTCGATCCAGCCCTCCAGCCCGCTTATCGCCCGGGCGTCCACCCCCTCCGCATCCTCGGCGGCGGCGGATAAAAGGTAAATATCCCGGAAGGCGTAATCGGTGGGATACAGGGGATTGGCCCGATCCAGCATTGTCTTCAGCTGGCCCGACATTTCGTAGTAGTAGACAGGGGTAGCAAACACCAGCACATCGGCGATGGACATCCTTTGGGCGATCGTATCCGCATCGTCATGAATGACACAGCGGCCGGTTTTCTGACAGGCAAGACATCCCCGGCAGAAGCCGATGGTTTTATCGTAAAGGCTGATTTTCTCCACGGTGTTGCCGCCGTCCCTTGCGCCCCGGAAAAGGGCGTCGGCCAAAGCCTCGGAATTGCTGTTCTGGCGAAGGCTGGTTGAAATGATCAAAACTTTTTTATCCATGGAATTATTCTCCTTACTTAAAAATTAAAGACAGAGTAAACGGCAGAGACGTATGTTAGTTACAATACTGACCTCTCGGCGGATAACCGAAGGAAAGGGATCGACCGGGGCGTACTTCCGGCGCCGGTTTTTTTCAGCAGATCCGCGGGACCAGCTCCCCGGCGGGAACTTCCACCAGCCGCAGGGCTCCCAGCTCCGTGGAGACGGCCACGAGGCCGGGATTACTTTCCGTCGTATGGCCGATGAGGGCGGCGTCCCTCCCGGCTGCATGGTTCCTCATAGCGGCCAGCACCTCCCCGGTTACGGAGGGCTCCGCGAAGGCGACGCACTTTCCCTCGTTGGCCATGGCCAGGGGATCGAAGCCCAGCAGCTCGCAGATACCCAGCACCTGGGGCCGGATGGGAATAGCGCTCCCCTCCAGGATGATGCCTGTCCCGGCGGCGGAAGCCAGCTCGTTCAGCACCGCGGCCAGCCCGCCCCGGGTGGCGTCCCGCAGACAGCGGACGCCGCTGCCCCCGGCGGCGATTATGCTTTCCATAAGGCCGTTCAGGGGCTGGCTGTCGCTGGACAGCTCCGGGGCGTCAAGACCGTGGCGGAGGGCCAGGATCGTTCCCTGATGGTCACCGATGGTGCCGGACAGGATAATATCCAGCCCGGGAACAATTTTTTCCGGTCCCAGGGTGAAGCCCTCGGTGATTATTTCGCCGATGCCGGCGGTATTTATGTAAAGTCCGTCCCCGTGACCGGCGGGAACCACCTTTGTGTCGCCGGTGACGATTTGCACCCCGGCTTTTTTGGCGGCGGCGGCAATGTCTCCCATTATCCGCTGAAGCTCTGCCAGGGGCAGTCCTTCCTCGAGGATAAGCCCCAGGGACAGGTAACGGGCCAGAGCGCCGGTCATGGCCAGATCGTTTACGGTGCCGTTTACCGCCAGATCCCCGATGCTTCCGCCGGGAAAGAACCGGGGAGTGATCACGTAGGAGTCGGTGGTAAAGGCCAGGGCCCTGCCCCCCGGACCGGCAAAGTCCAGCCGGGCCCCGTCGTGTCCCTGGGCGAGAATAGCGTTGTCGATGGCCGGTCTGATGACGCTGTCCAGCAGCTCCCCGGTCTCCCGTCCCCCGGCCCCCATGGCCAGGGTGACGACAGAGCCGTCTGAATATTTTTTCATGATTATCTCCCCGGATATTTTCTGTTACCGGCTAATTATACCACATTTGACAAAACTCCTTCCCATAGTAAAATAGTAATCGGAAAATTTTATTCTGACGTCTTGAAGGGAAGACTGCTATGATCGAAATATTTGACGGCGGCATGGGAACGATGCTCCAGGCGAGGGGCCTGAAGCCGGGAGCCTGCCCCGAACTCATGAACCTGGAGAGACCCGAGGTAGTTATCGGGATCCATGGGGAATACATCGCCGCCGGGGCTACATATATTACTACGAATAGCTTTGGGGGAAGTCCCCTGAAGCTGGAGCATTACGGTCTCAGCGGCCGCTGCGGGGAGCTGAACCAGGCGGCGGCGGAATGCGCCCGCCGGGCGGTGGCGGCCAGCGGACGGGACAATGTAAAAATTGCCGGTGACATCGGGCCCACCGGCCGGTTCGTGGAGCCCTTGGGGGATCTGGACTTTGAAGCGGCCTACGAAAATTTTTACCGCCAGGCCGCCGGACTCCTCCGGGGAGGCGTGGATGCTTTCATCATCGAGACCATGATCGATATGGGGGAAATGAGGGCGGCTCTCCTGGCGGTGAAGGACGTCCTGGCGGCGGGAAAAAGCGGCGGAAGCCGCCGGGATATTAAGATAATCTGCCAGTTTACCTATTCGGAAGAGCTGCGGACGGTTACCGGCACCGATCCCGTGACGGCGGCAGTGACTTTGGACGCGCTGGGGGCGGACGTCATCGGAGCTAACTGCTCGTTGGGGCCGGCGGAGTACCTTCCCGTGGTGAAGCAGTTGATTACCGCCACCGGCAAGCCCATCATCATCCAGCCCAATGCGGGAATGCCCCGGCTGTCGGAGGGGAAAACCCTGTTCCCCATGGGGCCGGAGGATTTCGGCGTGGCGGCACCTCAGCTGGTGGCGGCGGGGGCCGGTTATCTGGGGGGCTGCTGCGGCACTACCCCGGCCCACATCAGGGCGGTGGCCGAGGCCGTGAAGGAGCTTTCCCCAGTGAAGCGGGAAGCCCTGCCCCGCCGCCTGATGCTCACCAGCCGGACAAAAACCGTAATCATCGATAAGGAGCTGCCCCCCGTCATGATCGGGGAGCGGATAAATCCCACCGGCCGCAAAAAGCTGGCGGCGGAAATAAAGGACGGCTCCTTTACCGCCGTGAAGAAGGAAGCCATTGGTCAGGCCAGAGCCGGGGCGGCGGTGCTGGACGTAAATATGGGGGTAGGGGGTATCGATCAGGCAGCCGCCATGAAGCGGGCCATACTGGAGCTTACGCCCCTTACCGACCTGCCCTTTGCCATCGATACCAGCGACGCGGCCGCCCTGGAGGCCGCTCTCAGGATTTATCCGGGCCGGGCCCTGATCAATTCCGTTTCCGCCGAGCCGGAGCGGCTGGAGAAATTCCTGCCCCTGGCCAGAAAGTACGGGGCGGCGATTCTCTGCCTGCCCTTAGAAAAGGAGCTGCCGAAAACCGCGGAGGAAAGGGTGCGGCTGATCCAGAAAATAATCCGGGCCGCCAGGCTGGCCGGTCTGGGGGAAGGGGATTTTCTGCTGGACGGGCTGGTGCTGACGGTAGCCAGCGACGCTGCCGCCGCCCGGGAAGTGATCCGGGGGCTGGAGCTTTACCGCCGGGAATTTGGCTACCCCGCCACCATGGGACTTTCCAACATCTCCTTCGGCCTCCCCAACCGGCCCATCGTGAACCGGACCTTCTACGCCATGTGTCTGGCGGCGGGGCTGGACGCCCCCATCATGAATCCCTACGACGAGGGCATGAAGGACACCCTGGCGGCGGCAAAAGCCCTTTTGGGCGTCGATCCCAACGGCGTGGAGTACAGCCGCCAGCAGGCGGGCCGGGACGCGGTGAAGGTGGCCGTAGCCGCCGCGGCCATCGACCCGAAAACCGACGTTATGGGAGCCATTAAGGCGGCGGTCATCGACGGGGATAAGGACTCGGTAGGGGACCTGGTGGCGGAGGCGGCGGCCCAGGGCCGGGAAGCCGGCGACATTACAAACAACGCCCTGACGGCGGCCATGAATGAAATCGGGGTTGATTTCGGGGCGGGCCGGGTATTCCTGCCCCAGGTTCTCCTGTCGGCGGAAACCATGCGGAGGGCTTTCGATAAGCTGAAGGAAATTCTTCCCGCCGCAACGGACAGCGCCAGGCTGGGAATCTTTGTCATTGCCACAGTCAAGGGGGACGTTCACGATCTGGGGAAAAATATCGTGGCGGCGCTGTTGGAAAATTCCGGCTTCAAGGTCGTAGATTTGGGTAAGGATGTGGCGGCGGATGCCATAGTTGACGCCGCTCTGGCCAACGAGGCTGACATCGTCGGCCTTTGCGCCCTGATGACCACCACCATGCCGGAGCTGGACGTGGTTATCGAAAAACTGAAGGCTTCCGGCAGCCGGGCCCGGGTCATGGTGGGCGGCGCCGCCGTTACCGATGATTACGCCCGGGACTGCGGGGCTGACGCCTACGCCCGGGACGGGGTGGCGGCGGTGAATATCGCCCGGGAAATCATCGGGCGCAAGGGATAAAAACGATGAGTGATTCCATTAGAGCTTACCTTGAAATATATTCCCACGGGAACACATTCTCATTTGATTATCCACGCAGCGGTACGTAGGCTCTGACTTCATCTGCCGATTCGTCAATCGCCAAGTACCGGCGTGGCTAAACAGTTCCCTTAGGGAATATATTTCGAGGGTACTGAACAGTGGCACTAAAGAAGATAGTAAAAAGGATAGAGTGTTACCCGTGAAGATACGAAAAATAATAATTGTCCTTGCGGCGCTGCTGCTGACCTTTTCTGAAACCGCCCTGTCGACGGGCCGGTTCCCTCCGGCTATTCCGGTGAAGGCGGCTATCCTGCTGGATATAACGGCCGACGGCAGCCGCGAGGAAAAACCCCTGAGCCCGAAGGAGCTGCGGAAGCAGAAGAAGGAACGGGAGAAGCAGCGGCGGCGGGAGGAAAAGGAGCGACGGAATCAGGGGGAAAGCGCCACCAGGGCGCGGCTGGAAAGAGGCAGTCTCGAGGGCGGACAGCCTGAGCCGGACCCGGCGATTTTCTTCCCGCCCCTGCCGGAGGCGAAGGTCCTCTACGAGCGAAATGCCGATGAGCTGAGGGCCCCCGCCAGCCTCACGAAGATGATGACGGCGCTGGTGGCGGTGAAGGAAAGCCGGTACCGGAAGCTGAAGACTGATCGGCCCATAAGCGTAAGCTGGGATGAAGCGGAGGAATCGGATTTTCTGGGAGACGGGGACGTGCTTCCCCTGTGGGAAATAATCCCCCAGATGCTGATAGTCTCCGATAATGGAGCCGCCTACGCCATTGCCCGCCAGCTGGGCTGCGATGGCAAGGGAACAGACGGGGCGTGGGGATTTTACCGGCGGATGAATCAGTACGCCGGGGCCATGCGCCTGACGGGAAGCTATTTTTGCGATGCCTCCGGGCTGCCTGCGCCCGGCCATGTCAGCACCGCCAGGGATTTATCCGTCATCGCCAGATATCTTTTGAAGGATGAAGACCTGAAGCCGATGGTGGGACAGCAGGCCCGGCAGATCAGCTGGATTTATCCTCGGGCAAAGGGAATGCTGGCGGAAAACACGAACGAGCTGCTGGCAAATTATCCCGGCTGCTACGGGATCAAGACCGGCTTTACAAACGCGGCCGGTTACTGCCTGGCCGCCGCCGCCGAAAGGGATGGCCGCCGGCTCCTGACTGTGGTGCTGGGTGGGTCGGAGCCCGGGGACAGATTTATTGCCGCCGCCCGGCTGCTGGACTATGGCTTTGATCTCGTTGCGGGGCAGCCGCTCACAGGCTCCCCGGTAAGCTGGCGTGAGCATTTAAGCCGTTGGAAGCGGTGAGCGGTGACCTCTAATCGGACAGAAGGCTCCCCTGTAGGGGAGCTGTCAGCGAAGCTGACTGAGGGGTGAATCAATAACAAACGGGAAGTAACGATAGGTTTTCAAAAATTTACTGACAGAGGTGATACAATGGCTAATTTTTGCAGTCACTGCGGAGCGGCAAGCAAGCCGGGAGCAAATTTTTGCGAGAATTGCGGCGCAAGGCTCACGCCGGAGGCGGCTCAGTCCCAACCGGCGGCTGTTCCGGAACAGGATAATCCCTACCGCCGCGGCAATATCGGGCCGGAAAATTTCGGCCCGGGGGAAAATGGCGGCAGGGAAGGAGCCAATGGCGTCAGCTATACGGTAAACGCGGGGTCCGCTTATGATCCCTTCCCGGAGAGCGGCCTTATACAGCAGCTTTTTAGCACCCGGGGCAGGCTCAACCGCTGGCGTTATTTCAAGCGGTGCTGGGCCATTTGGGGGCTGGCCCTGCTCCTGCTCATCGTGAGCGTGGTGCTTTTTGGCACGAACCACGTTGTTCTGGGGGGACTTACGCTCCTCAGTATCGTAGTCGGGGCAGAGGCGGCAACCATCTGCCTGGTTATCCGCCGCTTTCATGATATGGAGCCAGCTGACAGCTCGGGCAGCAGCTTCATGGTCACGCGCCTGGGGGCTTACGTCGGCTTTATTATCGCCAGCGGGTTTTGGGAATGGGCAGGGGTGTTGTCATGCCTCATGAGCCTGTACCTGATGTTTAATCCCGGCGTTCCCGGGGCAAACCGGCACGGGGCCGACCCCCTGGCAAATTGAGGAGAGCCTTTGGTGAATGCGATGGCTGATTGGTACGACAGAACCGCCCTGCTCCTCGGAGAGCAAGGGGTCAGACGGCTCCAGGCTGCCCGGGTGGCGGTGTTCGGGGTAGGGGGCGTGGGGGGCTACGCTGTGGAAGCGCTGGCCCGGGCCGGTATCGGGACGCTGGATTTGGTAGATGAAGACGTGGTTGACGTTACGAACCGCAACCGTCAGATCATCGCCACTACCGAGACCATCGGCCAGCCGAAGGTCGCCGCCTTTGCCGAAAGGCTGGGAACCATCAACCCGGAGATTGTGGTGAACTGCCGTCAGGCATACTTTGGAGCGGACACGGTTGACGATTTTGCTTTCAGGGAATATGATTATGTAGTAGACGCTATCGACAGCGTTTACAGCAAGCTGGCCCTCATCGCCGCGGCAAAGGCGGCGGGGACTCCCGTCATCAGCGCCATGGGGGCGGGGAACAAGCTTCACCCGGAGCGGCTGGAGCTGGCGGACATCGCGGAGACCAGCGTGTGCCCCCTGGCCAGAGTGATGCGCCGGGAATTGAAAAAGCGGGGGATCGATCATCTGCCGGTGGTATATTCAAGGGAGAAACCGGCAGAGCTTTACTGGCAGGGAGCGGGCCGTCCGCCCACCGGAAGTGTTTCCTTTGTGCCGGCGGCGGCAGGTTTGATTATTGCCGGAGCCGTCGTGCGGCACCTTGCGGGATTAGAAGAATAGGAGAGCGCCATGAACAAGACAGCAAAGAAATTTCTTACCGGCCTTGCCCTGGCCGGAGCGGTCACCGGTACGTCGTTTGCTACCGACAGCTTCCTCGGACAGGTGTCGGCAGCGCCGCAGGTCCAGGAAACCGGAGTGGTTGGCAAAAATGCCGGAGCCGGCTGGAGCTGGATTTCCTCTGATGATAAATACGGGAAATTCTTTTCCCCGGCCAATGTGAAGATCGTTGCCCAGTCAAACGGAGTTGCCACCCGGATCAGCGCCTGGCTGAAGACCGTTTTCTCCCCGGCGGGGGCCCGGGAAACGATTGAAAACTATGAGATATCCGCCCAGATCCCCGACGCTTCCAAGCTGGCCTACACCCTTTCGCTGGTGGAGATTTCCCCTCAGGAGCGGACCATCGAGTACGTTCAGGAAAATTTTTACGATCAGGCGGGAAATTCCATCTGGCAGAAAATTTACGAGCCCCGCACCGTAAAGGAAATAAATTCTCAGGCCTTTGACGAGGATTTTTACGTGGTGGTGATTGACCACGTGTTCCGCCACGGGGAGGTAGCCCGGCAGAAGGCGGAGGACCGCTGGATTACCCTCTGGTCGGCCACGATGCCGGACAAGAGCCGCACGGAGGTCATCGCCGATACCACCACCATGCGCCTGCGGGGGGACAATATCATCTACTGGGAGTGGAGCGAGACAAAGGACGGCGCCGGAACCATCGTGGAGGTAAAATTTGCCAAGAAGACGGTAAACCTTCCCCAGGGAACCCAAAAGACCCTTTCCTGCCGCAGCTGGGACGCCGGAGCGGGCTGGCAGGACGTCACTGACGGGCTGGACGATACCTATCAGGAGATAAAGAAGGGCACCCAGGCGGAGAAGGGGCTGGTGAGACTGCGGGCCTACAGCAAGGGCTACACCTACTGGCTGAACCGCTACCGTACCGATCTGCCCCCGGCTCCCAGGAAGAAGTAATTGCTTAGTTGGCTCCCCTACAGGTTGGCATGAGCATTTAATAAGTGAAGCGGCACCCTCTAATCCGTCTAATAGGCTCCCCTCCAGGGGAGC
>CAZIKQ010000020.1:0-8163 GCA_964540025.1 uncultured Schwartzia sp.
ACAGCTCCCCTACAGGGGAGCCAAGGGGTAAAGTGGCCTTTGTCGACAAGCTGAGACTGTTGCTGTTGCAACGTCTTTTTCTATTGACAGACTATGTTTTCTATGAATATATTTTAGTTAAATGTGTTTACTATAAGTTTATTTTATATCGCAATCGTTCATGAAAACTGCTCCGGCTGTTTTCCTTCATTTGCGTTCAATGCCTGCCATTATAACGGCGCCGCCTCCTGAATGCTATTGGGGAGAAATTGCCCGGCAATTTCCCGAAGGACTGCATTTAGAACGAGAAGGGTTAAAATGAATAAACAAGCGTTATATCTGCTGGCCTTTGCCCATCTTTGCAATGACCTGGGGCCGGGGGCTCTCCCGGCGGCCCTGCCCTTTTTGGCCGCCGCCTACGATTTTGCTTATACGGATGTGGCCGGTCTCATGTTTGCCTCCTCCTTCCTGTCCAGCTTTATCCAGCCTGTCTTTGGCTATATCGCCGACCGGACGGAAAAGGGATTTCTCATTGGGGGCGGCGTAATGGTGTCCCTCGTGGCCTTTTCCCTGCTGGGTCACCTCAGCGACTACGGCCTGCTCTTTGCCGCCATCACCGCCATGGGCATCGGCTCCGCCGCCTTCCATCCTGAAGCCGTCCGGCTGGTAAACCTCCTGTCTGCCTCCCACCCCGGTACCGGCGTCAGCATCTTCTCGGTGGGGGGTAACGCCGGGTTCGGCATCGGCCCCCTGCTGGCGGTTTTCTTTATTTCCCTCTGGGGACTGTCCGGCCTGAAGTTTTTCGGTCTTTTTGGCTTTATCCTGGGCGCTTGCCTCCTCCTCATTGTCCCCAAGCTGAAAAAATCCGCCCAAAAAATTCTCGTCAAGAAGCAGGCGGCCGCCGGTAAACGGGGCGCCCTGACCAATGACTGGCCCTCCTTCTGGCGGCTTACTGCCGTCATCACCCTCCGCTCCATCGTCCTCTGCGCCCTTTCCGGCTTCCTGCCCCTTTTCTGCATCCGGGAGCTGGGGGCCACCACCGCCGCCGGGTCCTCTACCCTGTCCGCCTTTGCCGTCCTCGGCATATTCACCACTCTCGTTGGAGGACGGCTGGCGGACAAAATCGGCTACGCCCGGGTCCTCCGGTACGGCTGTCTGGCCCTGGTCCCCATTCTGGCGGCAATCGTCTGGGGACAGGAGCTTCTGCTGGTGTACGCCCTGCTGCTGCCTTTAAGCTGTGCCGTCCACGGGGTGTACTCCTCCTTCGTTGTCCTAGGGCAAAGCTATCTGGCCAAAAGCATCGGCTTCGCCTCCGGCATCACCATGGGGCTAGCTTTCTCGGTGGGCGGCATCGTCCTCCCGGCCATCGGCTGGTTCGCCGACCAATACAGCCTGATGAACGCCATGAAGCTAACGGTTCTGATCGCCGCCGCCTGCGCCGGAGCCAGCCTGCTGCTGCGGGAGCCGGGCCAGCCGGATACTCCTGAAAAATAGTTGAAGCTTTGCCCGCATAATCTTTTTCCCTTGATTTATCCCGCCCCGGTCGGCTACAATATTTACAGATGAGAGCGAAAAGGAGCGTGATCTTCATGGATATGAATCAGGAGTCCTCCATCTTCCGTGCGGAGGAAATGGATTCCCGCCAGCTGGCGGAATTTACTCTTGATTTACTGCACCGAATGATTGTCCACCACACCCTTTGGTTTCGGGAGGTGGAGCACCAGCTGGGCTTTGAACGGGCCCTGGGAGTGATGGACGAAGCCTGGGCCCGGACCCGCCAGCTGGCGGGAAAGCGGCTGGCGGAGGAGCTTGGCTACCGGGAAGAAGGGGGAATCCCTCAGGCCCTGCTGACGCTTCCCGCCGAAAAACAGCTGAGCCTCATCGACAGCATCGCCAAAAGCTGGCTGGCTCAGGACGGGGTCTGGTTTCAGGCCGTGGAAAAGCGCTACGGCATGAACGACGCAAAACGCTGCAACGACTCCACCTGGGGAAGATTTTCTCCCTTTGAAGCCCATGAAATAAAAAAGCTTCTGGGACTAGGCCAAAATCCGGGACTGAAGGGGCTGGAACAGGCCCTGGGCTTCCGCCTCTACGGCCGGCTGAACGTCCAGTCCTGCCATTGGGAAAAGGACGCCCTAATCTTTCAAATGAACGACTGCCGGGTTCAATCCGCCAGAGTCCGCAAAGACCTGCCCGATTATCCCTGCAAGAGCGCCGGGCTGGTGGAGTACGCCGCCTTCGCCCGGGGCATCGACCCCCGGATCCATACCAGGTGCCTTGGCTGCCCTCCGGACCCCCACCCAGATGAATGGTTCTGCGCCTGGGAATTTACCCTGCCCGAAGAATCAGAGGAATAGAAAAATAAAGAATAGAGGCTCGTATCCCTGCCGCTGGCAAAAACCTTATATGCTCCCTTCCAGGCAGACAAGCGCAATGATAAAGTTCTTATCTCCAAATTCATTCTCATTATAAATTAACCGTATAAAAAACAGGAAATGTGTTATAATAAATCTGTTGGTACATTTGGTTTTTCTGTATATAAATTTATAAGGGAGAAGGGTCATAATTATGGGGATCAGACAGAAATTTTTTGCGCTGGCCGGGATGATAGGAGTTATTTTGGCTATCATTTCAGGGCTGGGCTACTACACTGCCTATTCCAATCTGGAGACGAGCATTGAAAGCGTGCTGGGCATTACCGTCCGGGAGCAGGGCGAGATCTTCAACGGCTGGATGAAAGAGAAAATTATGGCGGCTCAGGGGGCGGCAAACGTCCAGAACGCACTATCAGACCGGCAGGATCTTGCCCGGCTGCGGGAAACAATGGCCGCCGCGGCCCACGATGAGGCCGTTATTGATATTTTGATCGGCTATGAAGATGGATTCTTCGTAGGATACAAAAGTGGAGATATCTCCGGGAAGCTTGATCCCCGGAATCGCGATTGGTATAAGGCCGTAAAGAAATCCGATAAGCTGCTTGTTTCAGAGGCCTATATCGATGGGAATTCCAAAAAGCTCTGCGTCTCTGTTGCCGTTCCGTTTAAGGATAAGGCCGGCAGATTTATCGGGGCAGTTTGTGAAGATGTAAGCCTGGAGGCTCTTTCCAACCAAACGAAGAAAGTTAAATACCAGGGGCAGGGCACAGGTATCCTGATTGAAAAAAATTCTGGTAAAATTCTTGCCGCCGCCGGTGATGAAAAAGTCATGAGCAATGTAAAGGATGACGGAGGCATAGGTAAATACCTTGAGGAAATGAAGGCAAAGGGGCAAGGTTACTTCATGACCAATGAAAATGGCGTTGACTATATCTTTGCCTATACCACGGTGAAGTCTACCGGATGGCTACTGGGTATTTCCGTAGAAAAGGACTTCGTTTTTGCCCAAGCTAACTCCCTTCGTATCAGGTATGGAATTTTGTCTGTTGCAGGCATTATTATCACTGTGTTGGCCTGCCTGAAATTCTCCGGCCAGGTCGTCAGTACGATCCTTGCCCTTACCGGTCATATGGCGGAGCTTTCCGATGGCAATCTCCGCATGAAGGATATTGAGATTAATAATAACGATGAGCTTGGTCAGATGGCAGACGGCTTTAATACAATGAGCCATAACCTAAAAGGACTGCTTTCCAAAGTGGCTGATACGGCTACTCAGGTGGCCGCATCCTCCCAAGAGCTTACGGCAGGCGCTCAGCAGAGTGCGGAAGCGGCAACCGACGTGGCCCAGACAATTGTGGATGTGGCCAAGGGCGTTGAACGGCAGCTGAGCAGTGTGGACATGGCAAAACAGAATGTGAGCACCGTTTTTGCTGATATTACCAATGTAACTCAGCAGGCGGAGCAGGCGGCTCAGGGCAGCCGTCAGGCCAAGGAGGCCGCTGAACGAGGCGGTTCTCTTATGCGGGGCGCTGTAGACCGGATGGGCGGCATTGAAAAGAGCGTCATATCTTCAGCCCAGGTAGTGAAGAAGCTGGGAGAAAACTCCCAGCAGATTGGTCAGATCGTAGAGACAATATCCTCCATTGCCGATCAGACGAATCTCCTTGCTTTGAATGCGGCTATTGAGGCAGCCCGGGCCGGAGATGCGGGCCGCGGTTTCTCTGTGGTAGCAGAAGAAGTTCGCAAGCTGGCCGAGCAGAGCCGACAGGCTACGGAAGAAATCAAGGTTCGGATCGAAACTATTCAGGGAGATACCGAAGCAGCCGTTATTGCCATGGAAAGCGGCACCCGTGAGGTGCAGGAAGGTACGGCCGCCATCAACGAGGTCGGCATCCAGTTCCATCAGATTGTCGCCATGGTGGGAGATATCGAACAGCAGATCGCCGATATTAACCGGGCCATCAAGACAGTATCCGAAGGCACGAACAGCATTGTGTCCGCCGTGGAGGATATCAACGAAGTTAGCCGATCCACTTCCGACCATACTCAGACTATCTCTGCGGCCGCCGAGGAACAGTCCGCCTCCAGTCAGGAGATTGCCTCTGCATCCCAAGCCCTGTCCATCCTGGCCACCGAGCTGCAGGAAACTATGCAAAAGTTTAAGATGTAAACCGGACGGAGATACAAGATCAGCACAGCTAAAGCTTAGATTTGAGATAGGAAAGACCATACCATGCAGGTTTTATCCTGTACGGTATGGTCTTTTTTATGTGGCATCAACTTACCTTGGCTAACATTATAGCAGTTTTTATACAGTTTTCAGGGCTTATGTTGTTTTATGGTGTGGGAAGTTTAGGACTAAAACAATCAAAAGGCAACGTTAAACAAAAGTATAATTTACGATGGACACAAGCAAAGAGGTGAGGCCGGTGAAAGATATTCTCTCTGCCATAACCGCACACAACTGGACAGAGCATCCGCTTGCAGAGCGCTCTGGTTTGCCGCAATCGGCGACCTCCTCGTGGTTATCACAAGAATATGGTTCCTGCTATTCCATCCTTGGAAAAATCTGCATAGCTTTTGGCATTACGCTTTCTCAGCTATTCGCAGAAGAATATACACCGGTTTCTCTGACCGATTCACAAAGGAAGCTCCTGGAACGATAGTCCAGATTGGGTGAGGAGCAACAAGCCATAGTGTTTGCTGGACAAGATGTAATTTAACCTACCGTTTCAATCATTGGTTGTTATTTCTGCCACGAAAAATGCCGCCCCTGTTCGGGACGGCATTTTTTATCGAACCTTTAACCTTAAACCTCTTCCACGGATACCTTCTGTCTCTCCCTGCTCTTCAGCCGCTTCAGCAGGAACAGAACCGTTATCATCAGGACCAGGGATATGGGCAGGGTCAACGCGGCGGACTGGGTATAGCCCGCAATAATGTAGGACACGAAGGAAACCGCGGCCACCACTATCACGTAGGGAAGCTGGGTATTTACATGGTCCACATGGTTGCACTGGGCTCCCGCCGAAGCCATGATAGTGGTATCGGATATGGGCGAGCAGTGGTCGCCGCAGACCGCCCCGGCCATGCAGGCGGAGATGGAAATGATCATCAGCTCGTGGCTGGTGTTCTGGAACACGGCCACGACGATGGGAATGAGGATACCGAAGGTACCCCAGCTGGTACCGGTGGAGAAGGCCAGGAACCAGCCCACCAGAAAGATGATTGCCGGTAACAGGGCCACCAGATTTCCCGCCGCCAGGGTCATGGAAGCGGCTACAAACTCCTTTGCCCCCAGACTGTCCGTCATAGCCTTGAGGGACCAGGCCATGGTCAGGATAAGGATGGCCGGAGCCATGGCATTGATACCGGTAACGAGACTGCCCATGGCGTCCCGGAAGGAAATTATCCGCCGCACCTGATAGACGATTACGGAGAAAATGAAGCCGAAAAAGCTGCCCAGGGACAGCCCCACGGAAGCGTCGCAATTTCCGAAGGCCTCCACGAAACCGGTGCCGGAAAAAAATCCGCCGGTATAAATCATGCCGATGACGCAGAATATTACCACGCTGAGAATGGGAATCACCAGGTCGATCATTCCCCCCTTGTTCCCCGCCTGGCCAGACTCATCCTCCTGGACGGAAAGGGCGCAGTGGGCGTCGGTAACATGACCGGCAACCGCCAGCTCCTCGAAATGCGCCATGGGGCCAAAGTCAAAATTCATCAGGGTAATGCCGATCATGGTGACGATGGTGAGAATGGCGTAGAAATTGTAAGGTATTGCCTGAACAAAGAGAGCGAAGCCGTCTTCCCCTTCGACGAAGCCGCTGACCGCCGCGGCCCAGGAGGAGATCGGAGCGATTATGCAGATGGGGGCGGCGGTGGAATCGATGAGATAGGCCAGCTTTGCCCGAGATATATTGTGGCGGTCAGTAATGGGGCGCATTACGCTGCCAACGGTAAGGCAGTTGAAGTAGTCGTCCACAAAGACCAGCACTCCCAGAAGAATCGTACTCAGCTGCGCGCCAGTGCGGGTCTTTAGGCGGCCCTCCGCCCAACGGCCAAAGGCGGCGCTGCCTCCCGCCCGGTTCATGAGGGAGATGATCGCCCCCAAAAGCACCAGGAAAATGAGAATACCCATGTTATAGGGATCAGTCAGAACCTTAATAAAGCCATCGTTGAATACGTGGAGGACTGTCCCCTCGAAGGAACCGCCCGAGTACAGAGCGGCGCCAAAAACGATGCCTAAGAACAGGGAGCTGTACACTTCCTTCGTGGCCAGAGCCAGGACAATGGCTACCACCGGCGGAACAAGCGCCCACCAGGTAGCGAACAGGGCCGGCTTCGGCGGCTCCGGCGGCGCGTCGGCCGCCAGCGCCGGTAAGGCAAAGGACATTACGAGAGCCAATAAAATAAAAATCGGGAAAAACTTTCTTTTATTCATTGCAAATCACCATACATATCATTTTTCTGCATTCGCCAGGGAAAGCTTCGACCGGAAAATATCAAGGGGCTGCTGCTTTGGCGCCATGGTAAATTCCGCTTCGAACATCCTGTTCCAGGGAAACGTTACCGTGAGATTTTCCAATTCGGCAAAGGGCGGGAGCTTTCTGTCTGCCAGCTGCTTCATGAGCCTTGTGGTTCTCAGCTCGACTGGTTTCAGCTTATCGTCAAGCCGTGAATAAGCGAAGGCTCCCCGGAACCAGCCCAGCTGCCGGGCCATGGTCGTCCTGATGTTTGCCTGGTAGAGCCAGTCGTCAAGGTATCTCATCAGTAAGAGCCTGTCCCGGGACTCATCGGTCATTTTCTTCGTCAGGACTCCCTGAGCCAGGGCAAAACCGCTGCTGTTGGTGGCGGTGTTCCAGCCGGCATAAGCCCGCAGCCGGAAGAGTAGGCCGTTTTTCAGCAGGCCCTCCATCATGGCGTTGTCCGACCCGTTGGCAAAGGCAATGTCTGCCACGGCGGTGGGATACCCGGACATCACATGACTGGTTACCTGCTCCACGAAAAACTTTGTGGCGTCCCGGGGTCTCCCGTCATTCTTCGGCTCATTGGCCGCGTAGGTCGCTCCGTTGGGATTCGTATTCACCAGCAGCACCAGGTCAGCCTTTTCGGGAGACTTCACTTCCAGCGCCCCCACCGCCACGATGTGGTCCCGCATGGAATTTTCTATCGGCTCATCGGAGTAGGCGGGAATCGTCTTTGGCCCCTTGCCCCAGTTGTAAGCCACATAGACAAAGGGCAGCTCATGCTGATGGTGAATGACCGCCCGGGCCAGCATCAGCATGGCGAACTCATCGATACCGGCCATGGCCTGAAAGCGGCTGATCCCCAGGCTCTTGCCGTATTCACTCAGCTTCCGGCTCTCCATGTGGGTCTGGGAGTAGGGCGCATTGTCGTCCCGGCCGAAAGCCAGATATTCAAAGTTTCCCACCTTCGCCAGGTCGATCAGGTCCCGGGACACCGCAAAGTTTTTCTCCCGGCGGTTCAGCCAGTCGTTGATGGCATCCTTCGGGATAAGCCGCTGGAGGAATTTCACTTCCTTCTTCTCCCGGTTGGACAGCCCCTTCGTCTCGGCTTTATCCAGCAGAGCCGTATAGCGGAATATATCGGCTCCCAGATTCTGATAGTAGCTGGGCTCCTGAGTGCCCGACGCCTCTCCGTCCCGGGGCGTCCTCATAATGGAGCCGAACACGTAGAGGGGCGTCCGCCGGTGGTCGGAACGGAATTCCGCAAACCGTAAGACCCGCTGCCGCAGCACCGCCTCGTCGTAATTGTGCATCCGGGAGCCCACGAGACTGCCGTA
>CAZIKQ010000020.1:8173-30437 GCA_964540025.1 uncultured Schwartzia sp.
CGGCTTCTGTTTCTTCGTGGCGTCCTCCAGCCATGCCCAGACCTTTTCCGGCTCACCGTATACGTCCCGGCCTCCCAGTATATCCGCCGGGGGCATTATGACCTCGTAGCCCAGCTCCCGCACCGCCTGAGCTGTCTGCTCAGAGGATATTGGCCGGTTATCGTGGGGAACGAAAACTATCTGGGGCTGCCGCTTTTTCCCTGCCGCCGCCTGCCCTGCCCCGGTGAGCAGCCAGGCGGCCAGGAAACAGACAAAGGAAAAAGCCAAGACTGGAAAAAAGCCCCGGCTTCTGATATTCCTTCCTATGATACTGGCTCCCTGTGGATTCTCACTCACTTTGAAGCCCTCTTTTCCGACGCGGCGCCGGGCTTGGCTGCCCCGGCCGAATTTTTCTTCGCCTGAGCGGCCTGCTCCGCCGCCCGCTGCTCACGAACCTCCGTCCAGAGATCCTTTATTTTATCCATGAGCTTCGGTTCACTGGTCCTGATGTCGTTATCATTGACCATTCTTCCCAGATACTGAGCGGCTTTCTCCACGTCCTCCAGCTCAAAGCTGATGGCCCCCACCAGATACATTACCATTGTATCCGTCAGGTTCCCCAGAGGATAGCGCTCCTTGTACAGGGAGGATTCGTAGGATTCCAATGCCCTCGTCAGGTACGTGCGCTCGTTCTCCTCATCCTCCACCAGCCGGTAGATCCAGGCCAGCTTCAGATAGAGCCCGGCCCGATACGCCTCGGAGGTATTCAGCATTTCCTCATAAAAGATGGCCAGCTTATAGGCGGCGACCACGTCCGGCATATACCTCTCCAGGGAATACTTGAACTCTACATGGCGCTTGTCCAAAAATTCCTTCAAGGTTTTTTTATGGGAGGCGGGCATTTCGGTAGTAAAATGCTTCTCATCGGCGGCGTAGCCGCACTTTTCACAGACCCAGGGAACGTAGTAGTATGGATTGAAATCCCGGTAGTGAGTGCAAAAATCCCAATCCGTCTTAATGACTATCAGCCGGGACTTTGTCTTGGTCACCCGGGTGTTCTCACCGCACAGGGGACATTTTTTCTCTACCGTAAACACCAATGATGCGTCAGCCATAATATCCACTCCTTTTATCTATAAGGATAACACAATCAGGCTAAATAATAAAGTGTCAATTACCGATCCTCATTCCAAAGAATATTCCCCGGCCAGGGCTCCGGCTCCAATCACGATCTGCCGGAAGCCGCGGCCAATTTCTTCAGCCCCGCCGCCCGCCGGCTGTCCAGCAGAGCCATATCCGCCAGCCGCCAGCTCCAGTTTCCCGCCGCCGTTCCCGGCACGTTCATCCGGGCGGCTCCATCAAGGGCCAGTATGTCCTGCAGCGGCGCCACCGCCAGCCTTGCCGCCGTTTTGTATACGTACCGGATAGCCGCCTCCGCCAATTTGTCCTTTCCGATCCTTTCAACAGTTTCGGCCGGCGGCAGCCCCAGGGCTTTCAACACGAAAGACAGCGCCCGGGGATCCGCCTTTTCTCCCCGGCTCAATTCCTTCAGCCAGCCGATAACCGTATCGTTGTCGTGGGTTCCTGTGTAGGCGACAGTGTCCTCCTCAACGGTCATTCCTGCCGCATGCTGATCCGTCTCCCCCAGCTCAAACTGCAATATCCTCATGCCCGGCAGTCCAAGCCTTTTGCGCAGGCGGATGACCTCCGGGGTCAACGTTCCCAGATCCTCCGCAATTATTTTCACCGGCCCCAGCTTTTCATAAACCGCCGTAAAGAGCTTCTCTCCCGGCCCCTTTACCCAGCGGCCCTCTCTGGCGGTTTCCGCGTCTCCCGGGATCTCCCAGAAAGCCTCCAACCCCCGGAAGTGATCGATCCTGACCCGATCCACCAACGTGAACAGCCGCCGCAGCCGCCGGATCCACCAGCTATAGCCGTCCGCCGCCAGGGCTTGCCAGTCATACTGGGGATTGCCCCACAGCTGCCCCTGCCGGCTGAAATAATCCGGCGGACAGCCCGCCACCGTATGGGGACTGCCGTCCTCATTCAAATCGAAGTACTCAGGATGAGCCCAGACGTCGGCGCTGTCCGGCGCCACAAACAAGGGCAGGTCCCCCAGAATCTCCACGCCCTTACGGTTGGCATACTTCCGCAGCCGCTTCCACTGGCTGTCAAATACCCGCTGGGTAAAAATCACAAATTCGATTTCCGGGGCGAGCCGCTTTTTGTATTCGCTGACGGCCGAGGGTAAACGATTCCTTATTTTCTCCGGCCACTCCGTCCAGCCGCAACGGAAATGATTTTTCAAAGCCGTGTAAAGGGCATAGTCCGGCAGCCAGTAATCCGTGCCCGCCTGTTCCTGAGAAAATAAAGCTTTGAACTTGTGCTTCTTCCGGCGGAAATTGTCATAAGCCGCGTGAAGCAGCCGGTCCTTGAAAGCCGCCGCCAGCTGATAGTCCACCTGCGGCGACGGCTTTCGGCCCGCCAGCATTTCCTTGGTTATTGCCTTCATCTCCCTGCCGCTCACCAGTCCGTCCTCCACCAGCAGATCCGGGCTGATGAGGAGGGTGTTCCCCGCAAAGGCCGACGGGGAACGGTAAGGGGAGAAAGCGTCGTCCACCTCCGTCAGGGGCAGGATCTGCCACAGGGACTGTCCCGCCGCCGCCAAAAAGTCCACGAAGTCCCGGGCTTCCTTCCCCATATCCCCAATGGGATAAGCTCCCGGCAGAGAGGTGGGATGAAGGAGGATACCGGCCTCCCGCCCGAACTGCTGCGGCGGTTTTTTCTCCCGGAGCAGTACCCCGGACAGGGGCGGCAGGACGAACCGCAGCCGCCCGTACTCCAATGTCAGCTCGATTTCCGCCAGGGAGCCTTCCCCGTCATTTCCAGCCTCAATTTTCGCCAGGTTTTTTTCTCCGTCATTTTCCGCCGCCAGCTCCGTGGTAAACGCCACTTTAAAATCATTGGCCGCCAGATGGGAAACCTGGAGGGAAAATTCAACCTTCGACTCCCGGCTGGGGTTCAGGGCCGTCAGGAAAACGGCATTTTCCCCCGCCGCGCCAAACATATCCCGTTCATTTTCCACATAGCGGAGGAACGCAAAGCCCTCATTTCCCGTCCGCAGGGGCAGGATCCTCCCGGTCCGCAGGGCAACGTTTTGACTGCGGAGCCCGGCCAGCCTCCTGTACCACTCCCGCTGGGCCAGCCGCCCTTCATCGGTGAGCTGCCACTCATAGGGGCGGCGGTTCACCGGATCCCGATGGCCTTCCATGGCGATCTCATCGCCGTAATATATGCAGGGCACCCCGGGAAAGGTAAACTGCCAAAGGGCCGCCAGCCGGCTGCGGGTCATCCCCAGCTCCCGCTGCTCCTCCGACAGCCGGAACGCCCTCTGCTGTCCGGCATCCATTCCCTGGGCCGAGGGCGCCCCGCCCAAAACCGTCACCAGCCTTTCCACATCGTGACTGGACAGAAGGTTCATCATGGCCGCCAGATTTTCCGCCGGATAATTCTCCAGCATATTCATCACCCGGGTATAGGTGCTGTCGTTATCCTGACCCCACAGCAAAAAATCGATTATTATGTTCCGCAGGGGATAATTCATGGCCCCGTCCAGCTCGTGGCCGGAGAAGTAGGCCCTTTGACGGCCGTAGCTCACCTTATTGGAGGCGTCCTCCCAAACCTCGCCGATCAGCACCGCCTCTTTATCCGTTTTCTTCAATTCCCGGTAGAACCGGCGGGAAAACTCCGGCGGCAGCTCGTCGATAACGTCCAGCCGCCAGCCCCGGATCCCGGCCCGGAGCCAGTGATGCAGCACGCTGTCCGCCCCGTTTATAATGAAATCCTGATAGCTGCCGTTGCACTCGTCCACATTGGGCAGATTCTTAAAGCCCCACCAGCATTCATATTTATCCCGGTCCGCCGCGAAATTTTCAAACCGGTACCACTGATGATAAGGGGACTTCTCCGACTGCCAGGCCCCCAGGGTGTCGTATCGCCCGTCCTTGTTAAAATAGCGGCTGTTCATACCAGTATGGCTGAACACTCCGTCCAGAATCACGGAAATTCCCCGCTCCTTGGCCGCCGCAAGCAGGTGGTCAAAGGCTTCATTTCCCCCCAGGATATTATCCACTGTCAGATAATCCGAAGTATCGTAGCGGTGATTCGACTCCGATTCAAAGATGGGATTGAAATAAATTACGCTGACCCCCAGCTCCTTCAGATAATCCAGCTTCGATTCCACCCCCGCCAGATTGCCTCCAAAGAAATCGTAGGCCGCCACTTCCTTCGTGACCGGATCGAAAAAGTAGCCGGGATCGTCCTGCCAGCTGCCCCGGTAAACGGCGCCTTTTTTCTCAATCAGCTCATTCCCGGCCCGGCAAAAGCGGTCGGGAAAAATCTGATACATAATGGCGTGCTTGAACCAGTCCGGCGTCACGGCTCCCCGGTCGTAAACCGTTATCTGGTAGGCGGGAGGCTCATTGTCGTATACCCGTCCCTCGCCCCCCTGCTGCTGAGGATCATTGCCGTAGAAAAGGCGGCCGCCCTCCTCTTTCTCGATGATGAAATAATACCAGAGCAGAGTCCCCTCCTCCGGCATCCTGGCCACCGCCCGGTAATACGCCACGCTTCCCCCGCCGCCCGCAAGCTCCATGGGAACAAGCTGTTCTCCGGACTCATCCAGCCACAGGCGCAGAATTACTTCCTTAACCGGCTCCTGTCCCTCCACCGAAAGGGAAAGGGTCACATCGCTGCCGGCCTCAGCGGCCCCAAAGGGCTGACGGTATACCGGCAGATGGGAATCATGGCAAAATTTAAGCATAATTGTCTCCATTCACAAAAGAGGCGGCGCCAGCCGCCTCTTTTTTTATAACGTCATTTATCAGGATTTAAGTCCTGAGCCTTTTCTTCTGTCAGCTTCCGGTAAAGAGCGGCATATTCACCCGCGCTCTTTTTCCAGCTGCAATCCGTCTTCATCCCGTTTATTATGACGCTCTGCCTGAGCCCGTAGTCCTCCCAGACTCTCAGCGCCCGGCGGATGGCATAAAGGAAATCGTGAGCGTTATAGCTTTCAAAGGTAAAGCCCGTACCCGTCCGGTTCAGCTTGTCGAAGGGCGTGACCGTATCCTTCAGGCCGCCGATGGCATGAACTACCGGAATCGCTCCGTAGCGCATGGCAATGAACTGACTGATCCCGCAGGGCTCAAAAACGCTGGGCATCAGGAACAGATCCGCCGCCCCGTAAATCCGGCGGGACAGCTCCTCCGAAAAGCCGATATTCACCGACACCCGGCCGGGGAACCGCCAGGCCAGCCCCCTGAACCAGCCCTCATAGAATTTATCGCCGCTGCCCAGCACTACCAGCTGGACCCGGTCAGTGCGCAGGAGCTCGTCCAGTATTCTTACGCAGAGATCCAGGCCCTTCTGCTCCACCAGGCGGCTGACGATGGCCAGCAGGGGGGCTCTGCGCTTCTCCTCCAACCCCAGCTGCTTTTGAAGCTCCCGCTTGTTATCCAGCTTCTTGTCGGTAGAAAGGTGATCATAAGTATAAAACAGGCACTCATCCTTATCCGGATTATACAGCTCCTCGTCGATACCGTTTATTATGCCGGTCAGATCCCCGGCCCGCTGGGCAAGCAGACCGTCCAGACCTTCCCCGAAGAAAGCGTAGCGGATTTCTTCCGCATAGGTACGGCTCACGGTAGTTATATGATCGCTGCAGACGAGAGCGCTCTTCATGTAATTCAAAGCCCCTCGATGCTCCAGCACCCCGTTGTTAAACAGGGACTGGTCGAGGCCCAGCACGTCCGTTACATAGCTGGGGGCAAATACTCCCTGATACTTCAGATTGTGGATGGTGAACACGGTCTTTATCTTGCCGTACCGCTCGTCCCGGGAAAAATCAAACCTCAGGAAGGGAGCGAGCATGGCGGTATGCCAGTCGTTCATGTGAATGACGTCCGGCCAGAAATCCATGGCCGGTAAAAGAGACAGAACGCCCCGACAGAAGAAAGCGAACCGTTCCCCGTCATCCTCGTAGCCATACAGTTCGTCCCGGTAAAAATAATCGCTGTTGTCCACGAAGCAATACTTTACCCCGTCATGCTCCAGCATATCCAGACCGATATACTTCTGCCGCCAGGACAGCATTATCGCGCCGTCATAAATATGCTTCATGCGGCAGCGGACATCCTCGGGAATCCTTTTGTATTTCGGCACTACCACCACCGGCTGGACATTTTCTGCCAGCAGCGCCTTCGGCAGCGAACCGGCCACATCGGCCAGACCGCCGGTCTTGACGAAGGGCACAGCTTCGGAGGCCACAAAAAGCACCTTAATCTTCTTTTCTGACAAAATAATCACTCCCTGTCATTCAATGCAGAATTTGACTCAGGGGAAACCTCTTTCATTTTCTTGAAGTATATGGCGGACAAGGGCGGCAGGGTAATCTGTATGCTGTAATCCTTGCCCATGTAAGGGACTTCCTCCGCGGCAAACGCTCCCTCATTCCGGACGCCGGAGCCTCCGTAGCAATAAAGGTCGCTGTTGAAAACTTCTTTATAAACGCCCCGTCGGGGCACCGCCAACCTGTAACCATGACGCACCTCCGGGGTGAAATTTATGACGGCGATGACAAAATCATCCCGATCCTCGGCCCGGCGCTGGAAGGCGATGATGCTTCGCTCCGCGTCGTTGCAGTCGATCCACTCAAAGCCCTCATAGTCACAGTCAATCTCCCAAAAAGCCTTATTCTCCACATAAAACTCGTTGAGAGCCTTGCTGTATCTCATCATCTCCTCATGCTTGGGATACCTTTCCGTCAGATGCCAGTCGAGGCTGTCATCGTATTTCCACTCAATGACCTGACCGAACTCTCCCCCCATGAACAGGAGCTTTTTCCCGGGGTGGGCCATCCAATAGCCGTAGAATGCCCGCAGGTTGGCAAACTTCTGCCAGTAATCCCCGGGCATCTTGTCCAGCAGGGATTTCTTCCCGTGAACCACCTCGTCGTGGGACAGGGGCAGAACATAATTTTCATTGAAGGCGTACATTATGGAAAAGGTCAGCTTATCGTGATGCCATTTCTTGTAGACGGGATCCAGGGCCATATAGCGGAGCATATCGTTCATCCAGCCCATGTTCCACTTGTAGTTAAAGCCCATGCCTCCCAGGTAAATGGGCCGGGACATTTTCGGCCAGTCGGTGGCCTCCTCGGCGATCATCAGCGCCCCGGGATGAAACCTGAACACCGCTTCGTTCAGCTTGTGCAGGAACTCTATTGCTTCCAGATTGCCGTTCTCGCCGTATTTGTTCGGCTGCCATTCTCCCTCCCACCGTCCGTAGTTCAGGTAAAGCATATTGCCCACCGCATCGATCCGGAGGCCGTCCATGTGAAACTCTTCCAGCCAGAACATGGCTGAGGAAATCAGGAAGCTGATGACCTCGGTCCGCCCGTAATCAAAATTGACCGTGCCCCATTCCCGGTTCTCCGCCCGCAGCTCATTATCCGATTCGTAGAGATTCCGCCCGTCAAAATGATACAGCCCGTGGGCGTCCTTACAAAAATGACCCGGCACCCAGTCCATGATTACGGCGATCCCGTTCTGATGAGCCCGATCCACCAGATACATCAGATCCTCCGGTCGTCCGTAGCGGCTGGTGGCCGCAAAATAGCCGGTTCCCTGATAGCCCCAGGAGCCCCCGAAGGGATGCTCCGCCAAGGGCATCAGCTCCAGATGGGTATAGTGCATCTCTACGCAGTAATCAATGAGCTGCTCCGCCAGATCCCGATAGCTGAGAATCTCTCCCTCCGGCGTCCGCCGCCAGGATCCCAGGTGAACCTCATAGGTAAGCATCGGCCGACCATAGGAAGGAACCTCTCCCTTCTTCCGCTGCCATTCAGCGTCCTGCCACTGATACCGGTCAAAATCATAGACCCTGGAAGCGGTATTGGGCGGCACCTCTGCGTACAGGGCGTAGGGGTCAGCCTTCAGCAGCCGGTCATTCGGCCCGGCGCCCTGAGGCCGGATCGAATACTTGTATATCGCCTCCCGCTCCAGCCCGTCCACAAAGCCCACCCATATCTCCCCGTCCGATTGCCGGGCAAGGGGGTTTGCTGAGGGATTCCAGCCATTGAAATCCCCCACCACGCTTACCTCTGCCGCATCGGGGGCCCAAACGGCAAACCGGACGCCATCCCGGCCCTCTTCCTTCAGGGGATGCGCCCCCAGCAGCCGGTAAGCGTGAAAGTTTGTGCCCTGATGGAACAGATACAAATCGTAGTCCTCGATAGCTGACGGTTTCACAAACGCTCCCCCTCAAACAGTCTCTTAAAGGCCGAAAGGCTTCATTGAATTCAATGATTCCAAAGGCTCCGAATTTTGCGGGTCCTGGATATTCAGCGAGCTGATCCGCCAGATATACCTTGCGTATTCCCTGATCGTCCGGTCAGAGGAGAAGAACCCGGAACCGGCGATATTTATCGTGGATGATTTCAGCCAGGCATCCCGCTGAACGTAGCGGCGGGCAATCTCCTCGTGAGCCTCCCGGTACGATTCAAAATCCTTCAGGATGAAGAATTCATCATTGAGCTTCAGCAGGTACTCCCTGAGAGATCTGAAATCTCCGTAGGCGCCGTCCGTCAGCTGGTCCACCACCCGGTGGATGGTGGCGTTGTTGTTGTACTCGTCCCAGGGGGAATAGTTGCCGTTCCGGTAGAAGCCGATGACCTCCTCCGCCCTGAGGCCGAAAATAACGCAGTTTTCATGGCCGACGATACTACAGATTTCCACATTGGCCCCGTCCATGGTCCCCAGGGTAATGGCCCCGTTCATCATGAACTTCATGTTTCCAGTGCCGGAGGCCTCCTTGCTGGCGGTGGAAATCTGCTCGCTTACGTCGGCGGCCGGATAGGTGATTTCCCCGATAGACACGCCGAAATTCACCAGGAACACGACCTTCATCCTGTCCCGCACCTGCTGGTCATTATTTATCTTATTGGCCACCGCGTTGATCAGGCGGATTGTCTCCTTGGCGATGTAGTAACCGGGCGCCGCCTTGCCTCCAAAGAAATATGTAACCGGCTCTATCTCGTAGCTGGAATCATTTTTCAGCCGATCATACTGGTACATCACGTGGAGAATGTTCATCAGCTGCCGCTTGTAGGAGTGGATCCGCTTTACCTGAATGTCGAAGATAGACCCCGGGTCAACGGTAATGCCATTGACTTTGGCCACATAGGCCGCCAGCTCCTCCTTGCGCTTATTCTTCACCTGAGCCAGCTTTTCCCGGAAGCCGCCGTCATCGGCAAAGGGCTTCAGGTCGGACAGCCGCTCCGGCTCCCGGCGCCAATTGGTGGATATGGTCTCGTCCAGCAGCTCCGACAGCTGGGGATTGGCCGCGATGAGCCAGCGGCGGTGAGTGATGCCGTTCGTCTTATTGTTGAACTTGCCGGGATAAAATTCGTTGAAGGCCTTCATGGTCTCCCGGCGCAGTATTTCCGAATGGATCTTGGCCACGCCGTTTACGCTGTGGCTGCCTACTACCGCCAGCCTCGCCATGTGGACGTTCCCGTCCTCAATTATGGACATCGCCCGCACCCGCTCCTCATCACCGGGATAACGGCGGCGGACGTCGATGAGGAACCGGCGGTTTATCTCCTCGATGATCATATACAGGCGGGGCACTACCCGCTGCACCATATCCACCGGCCACTTTTCCAAAGCCTCCGGCAGGATGGTGTGATTGGTATAGGCGATCATCCGGTGGGTAGTCTCCCAGGCCGTCTCCCATTCCATTCCCTGTTCGTCCACCAGAATGCGCATTATTTCCGCAACGCAGAGAGCGGGATGGGTATCGTTGATATGGATCTCCACCCGGTCTGGCAGCTGGACGGGCTTTACCCCGTCCTTAAAGTGATGGTTAAAGATACTCTGAATACCGGCGGAGACGAGGAAATACTCCTGTATGAGCCGGAGCGTCCTGCCCTCGTGGGTATTATCGTTGGGATACAGGAACTTGGTGATATTCTGCACGGAATCGTAATACCGGTGATTTTCTTCCACCTGCTCCTGGGTCATTACCATACTGGACTGGAAGTCCTCGTCGACCTCGCTGTTCCACAGCCGGAGCGTGTTTACGGTGGAATTTTCATAACCCACAACGGGCACGTCATAGGGCACCGCCAGAATGTTCTGGCCACCTTCATGCACCAGCTTCAGGGAGCCGTCCTCCTGCTCCTTCATGTAAGCGATGCCCCCGAAGTGGACGTGAACGGATTTATCCGGCTTGCGGTATTCCCAGGCATAGGAATTTTTCATCCAGTTATCGGGAATTTCCACCTGATTGCCGTCTAAGATATGCTGCTCGAACAGGCCGTAGCGGTAGCGGATGGTGCAACCGTGTCCCGGCAGGCCCAGAGAGGCCAGGGAATCGATGAAGCCCGCAGCCAGCCGGCCGAGGCCCCCGTTTCCCAAACCGGCATCCCGCTCCTCGTTAATGAGATCATCCAAATCGAACCCCAGCTCTTTGAGCTGTTTCTCCACATCCTGACGAATGCCCAGATTCACCAGATTTGAATTAAGGAGCCGCCCCAGAAGGAATTCTACCGAAAAATAATAAACCTGCCTTACTCCCCGATCCTTGTACTCCCGGTTCGTCTTGATCCAGTTTTCCGATATGTACTGCTTTACGGTAGCCGCCAGGGTCTGGTACAGTTCCCCCTTGCTCAGCTCCTCCAGATCCCGGCCAAAAATTGTCCTGGCCGTTATCATGAACCGCCCCTTAAAGTCTTTCATCCGCGGTTTCCTAGTTTTCCCAGTCAAAAGAATCCCTCCCGAAATAAAACCCGTCAGTTAAATCGTAATACCCTTGCCGATAATCATCGGATAATTAAAAGCCCCGCTGAGGCGCTTATCCCCCGTTATGGTCACATTTTTATCTAAAATCGAGTTGGCGATATGTACCCCGGCCTGAATGACGGCCCCCTGCATGACAACGCAGTTCTGGACAACGGCCCCTTCTTCGATCGTCACTCCCCGGAAAATGACGCTGTGGTCTACCTTACCCCGGATGATGCAGCCGTTGGCCGCCAGAGTATCGCTGACCTCCGCGGTGGATTTGTATTCTACCGGAGCCCGGTCCCGCATCTTCGTGTAGATGGGGCGCTCTCCCATGAACAGCTCCTCCCACACCGCCGGCTCCAGCATCTCCATGCTCACCCGGTAATAGGTCATGGTGGAGCTGACGGTCACGGCATAACCGGTATGCTCGTAACCTACCGCAACGTACTTATCCCCCACGGTCATCAGGGCGTCCCGCAGGAAATCGATCCCGCCCCGCTCGTAAGCGGAAGCCACCAAATCCACATACACTGACTTCTTCATCAGGTAGATGCCCAGCCCCACGTTATCCCCGGCCTTCACCGAGGGCCTGAAAGCAATATCCGTCACCACGTTCGAACCCAGGGCCACGGTGATCAGCGCCCCGGGCTCATCCTTATCGGCTCTTGCTCTGGTGTAAACCGCCACTATATCCGCTCCGGACTCCCGCAGGCAGTCGTACACGGAAAGGAAATCCATGTTGTAGACGATATCCCCGCCCACCAGAAGTATATACTCTTCGTCGCTCTGATTGACGAAATCGATATTGTCGTAGGCGCTGGCGATATTTCCCCGGCGGCTCCGCTCCCCTTCAAAGATGGGCGGAAGATAGGAAAGCCCCTTGCGTTTTCTCGCCAGATCCCAATCCTTGCCGCTTCGGACGTGATCCAGCAGGGAGCGGGCCCGGGTGGGCAGCATGATGCCCACGTTATCTATGCCGGAATTGACCAGACAGGACAGGCTGAAATCTATCAGCCGGTACCGGCTGGCAATGGGGATTGCTCCAATGGGCCGCTTGGCCGTAAATTCTTTTATCCGGGAATCATCCTGAACGAGGCTGATTATCCCCATTATTCTCTTCATGGCGTTTCCTCCCCCAAGTCCTGACCGCAGCCGGCCTTTACGACTTCGCCCTCGGCCACCACGGCGATTTTTCCCGGCTGCCCCTTCACCACCGCTCCCGGCTCCACCACAGCCCGGGACGCCATTATGGCGTATTCCACCCGAGCCCCCTCGCCGATCTTTGCGTTGGGCATCACCACCGAGTTGACCACCTGGCTGTTCCTGGCTACCCGCACCCCGGAGAACACGACGGAACCGATAACGGACCCAAGAATCTGGGCTCCCTCGCCGACTATCGCCCGGCTGACCTTTGCCTCCCGGCCCACGTAGTGGGGCGGCATGGACGGACTGTTGGAGTACATCTGCCAGGCCCCGTCGGGATCGATGGGGGGCTCATCCTCCAACATATCCATATTCGCCTGCCACAGGCTCTCAATCGTCCCCACATCCTTCCAGTATCCTTCGTAGGCGTAAGAGAACATCCGGGCCTGATCCGCCAGCATTTTGGGAATTATATCTTTGCCGAAATCGTGGCTGGAGCTCTCCAGCTTTGCGTCGGCTTCGAGATATTTCACCAGAAAATCCTTGTTGAAGATGTAAATTCCCATGGAGGCCAGGTTGCTCTTCGGCTGCGGGGGCTTCTCCTCAAACTCGACGATCCGGCCCGACTCATCGGTGTTCATTATGCCGAAGCGGGGCGCCTCCTCCCAGGGAACCTCAAACACGCCGATAGTCGCCTCCGCCCCGTTGGCGATATGGCTGTCCAGCATCTTTGAGTAATCCATGGTGTAGATATGGTCGCCGGAGAGGATCAGGACGTACTGCGGATCGGACATCTCGATGAAATTTATATTCTGATAGACCGCATCCGCCGTTCCCGAATACCACTCCGCCCCCTTCTCCCGGGCGTAAGGCGGAAGGATGAAAACGCCGCCGTCGTGCCGGTCAAGGTCCCAGGCCCGGCCGGTCCCCAGATAGTTATTCAGCTCCAGGGGACGGTACTGGGTCAGCACGCCCACCCGCTTAATGCCGGAATTGGCGCAGTTGGACAGAGGAAAGTCGATAATTCGATACTTCCCACCAAACATTACCGCTGGCTTTGCCACCGACTTCGTCAGAACGCCGAGACGGCTCCCCTGACCACCGGCCAGAATCAAGGCCAGACATTCGATCTTCATAGAGCTCCCTCCTAAAAAATATATATCAGGCATTTTTATTTATCGGCTGCCCTGTTTTTTATTCGCGTTACCGGAACACAGCCCGGCCTGTTGCCTCCCCTGGAGGGGAGACGCCCGCGCCACTCTAAGCCTCCCCCGTAGGGGAGGTGGTCGAAGGCCGCAGGCCGAAGACCGGAGGGGTGAAGATCAGCCGAGAGGTTTACTTATGTCACCCCTCAGTCGGCTACGCCAACATCTCCCCTACAGGGGAGCCTGTTTGTCTCTTTCATCACAGAAAAATCAACAGATTCACTCAAGTTGTTTATTCTATGTTCCCGTTGTATTTCCTGCTTTTTCTTCAAAAGCCTTGCAAATTTTCCGAAGGAATTTCCGCCGGAAAATTTCCGAAAAAAGACGCCGGGAAAAATGACTGCTCATTTTTCCCGGCGTCTTTTTTATAAGCTCTGATAAAATTTTATTGACCAACCGCGGCCATTGCCTTCTTAATCTTTTGAGCCATCCCCTTCATCTTTGCCTTGGAAACGGCGCAGACAGCCACCCGCACGCCCTTCTTCAGCGGAACGGCGAAAATTAAATCATCGTGGAGCTTATCGCAGACAGCTCCCGGATCAACCGAAGGAATGGAGAGGAAGAAGCCGGCCTTGTAAGGCAAAGCATTCAGGCCGCAGGCCTTCGCCTCATCCATGAAGATCGCTCCCCGCTGCTTGATGATCTCATAGTATTCAGCCCGCTCCTTCTCGAACTGAGCCAGAAGCGCCTTATCCTGCTGAATGGTGGTGAGAACCGTCATTGCCCCCCGGTTGCAGTTGGACCAGGTAGCCCGGCTGGAGAAGTTGACGGCAGCGGAGAATTCCTCAATGACCGCCTTTGACTGGCTGAGGCCGATAATCGCCCCGCAGCGCTGGCCGTACATGGTATAGCCCTTGGACATGGAAAAGGCAAAGAGGATCATCACGTTCTCCGGCATCCCCTCAAACTGCTTCATGAACCTTCTCGTCTCATTTTTCTCCCCGGCGTAATCGATGTAGGCAATATCTACGAGAACCGTCAGCTTCTTGCCCTTGGCGGCCTGGGCCTTCACCACCTCGACGACCTGTCCCCACTCCGCCTCGCTGAGGCTGTAGCCGGTGGGATTATGGGCCGGGGTATTGATAATCACCAGGAGAGAATCCTGTTTTTTCAACAGCTCCTCCACCTTAGCGGTGAAACCCTCAATGTTGAATTTCTGCTCTGCATCGAACAGCTCATAAGTGGCCAGCTTGCGGCCCTGTTCCTGACAGAGCACGCTGTAGGGCCCCCAGTACCAGTCGCTGGTGAGAACCTCATCGCCGACCTCCGAATAGTTGGCGATGGCGTGATGGATCGCTCCGGTGCCCCCGGCGGTAGCGCAGGAAGCGGTGTAACCCTGGGGACGCATATCGGCGAAAGTCAGGTCGATCACCGTATCGAGGTAGCCCGGCAGACCGGCAATGGGCGCATAGGCGATGGCATCGGTAATGGGGAGAGCGTGGAACACCTTTTCCATGGTAGGAATGCAGGCAAGCTTCTCCGCTTCATCCATGATGGCCCCGATGGTGGCGTTGGTTACCTTGTCCGCGCCCACCCTGGCCGCGGCGGCCTGACAGGCGGCGCTGGCTCCGAAAATCGCATCGCTGAGCTTCTTGCTTGCGGCATGACTTGCTACCATTGAAAAAGACATTGTTGTATCCTCCCTGAAATCACAAAATTTAACAGCTGAAAGACGTCTCCTGCTGCGCTTCAACCAGCGGCGCTATAAAAATAAAAACTGCAACCGGAGACTCAAAGTTACCTGCATAGCATAACATAGAGAGAAAAAAAGTCAATGTGACAGTCCCATGTCTATTGTATACTTTTGCAGCAGAGAAACCACAACCCCGAAGCCTCCCCTGCAGGTGAGCCTGTGCAACCGATTAGAAGTTACTCAATCTTCAAAATAAATCACCGTGGGAGCCCGTCCTGATCAATTTCAAAATCAAGGTTTCCTGTACGACTTTATAAATAAGCAGCCAATCCGGTTCAATGTGACATTCACGCATATCCTTATAGTTTCTCGAATTGATAAGCGCGTGATCTCGGCAGGATGCCGGCAGCGGGCGTTCACTGCACAGCATGGCGATCACATTTTCCAGCTTCCTCGGATCGAAGCCCCGCCTGACCGCCCTTTTATAATCCTTTTTGAATTGCCCCGTGAATATCGGTTTAAGCATTCAGGGCCTCCATCAGATCCGCCACGCTGTCAAAAGGTCCGTAGATATCCTCATCCTTTTCCGCCGCTTCCATGGCCGCATAAGTAGCCGCGTTTGGTTCATCAGTTTTTACCTCAAAGGGG
This sequence comes from uncultured Schwartzia sp., assembly GCA_964540025.1. Classification (GTDB taxonomy): domain Bacteria; phylum Bacillota; class Negativicutes; order Selenomonadales; family Selenomonadaceae; genus RGIG250. The sequence continues at coordinate 23,623 of CAZIKQ010000020.1, forward strand.
AGACCGTGATGACGGAGCGCCTGTCGGTAAAAAATCCCCGTTGCCGTGCTTAAATCCAGCCCGAGGGACTTAAATAATGCAGCGGCTTGCGCTTTCAGCTCCGGTTCCATTCGCAGCGTCATATTTTCTTTTGCCATAAAAAAGTACTCCTTTCTCCTCAGTTATTCCAGCTTGATTATATTATGAATAATAATGCTTTGCAATCATATTGCAAATACATTTTGATAGATTGTAAAGTGAACCTGCTCAAGCCAATCTACAGAGAAACCAAAACTCAAAGCCGCTCCGAAGTATCGGAGCGGCTAAAAAATTCATCTTGTTTTTCCTGACGGCGAGTAATTCAAAGGCCCACGGGAGAAAATTCAAGTTTCACTTTCATTCCCATGCCCGCCGCCAACCGTCTAAGGGTTCTCAGGGAGGGGTTGGCATTACCATTTTCCAGTTTACTGATATCTGCCTGGGCGATGCCGGTTTTTTCAGCCAGCTGCCTTTGCGTCAGACCGCTGCGTTTTCTTGCGTCAATTATTGCCTGAATAATGATAAATTCATCTTCCAATGCTTCATATTCCGCCTTAAAGGCCGGATCTTGAAGCTGCTGGTCAAGGTATTCTCTAAACTCGCTCATCATCACCGCCCCTTTCTCTTCTCGTAATCCCGCTTGTATTTCTCAGCCAGCTTTAATTGTTTCCTGGGTACCTTTTGAGTCTTTTTTATAAATCCGTTTGTTAATATTGCTTTTTGCCCGAGAAAGAAAAAATACAGCTCTCGGGAAATATCGCTTCCTACCTTAGCCCTTAGCTCAAATATGCCGTTTCCCAAATATTCAGAATAAGGCATTCTCAGATCCGACCCGTTATTTTCCAAAAGCTCAATCATCCTGACCATCTTTGCTCTCATTTTGGGTCAAGACTATTCAGAAAATCTCTGGCTGGTTTTTTACCGTTCTTTGTTGTATAGAACTCAACGTCCACGCGCATAACATCACCTGCAACTATAATATAGGATATATACTATACTGTCAATCGGTTATTTATCCTTTGATCCGCCCGGCAGGCTCCCCTGTGGGGTCGGCCTTGGGTCGTGGCTCTCCTCCGGGAAAGGCTTCAAGAAAAATCCGTAAAAAACAGGCCCCGCATTTCTGCGGGACCTGCAATCCTTTCGCTGTCAAAACAGCCTCTGTATCAGCCAATCGCTTCCTTGACCAGCTGGTTCACCAGCTTGCCATCGGCCTTGCCCTTGACCTTCGGCATGAGCTCCTTCATGACCTTGCCCATGTCCTTTGGCCCCTGCGCACCGACAGCGGCAACAGCCTCATCCACCAGGGCCCTGACCTCCGCTTCCGAAAGCTGAGCCGGCAGATACTCCATGAGAATGGCTACATCCGCTTCGTTCTGAGCCACCAGATCCTCTCGGCCGCCCTTTTTGAACTCCTCGATGGAGTCCCGGCGCTGTTTGACTTCTTTGCTGATGACGGCCAGAACACCCTCATCGTCCAGCTCGACCTTCTGGTCGATCTCTATCTGGCGGACAGCCCCGCGGACCAGTCTGATGACGCTCAAGCGCGCCTTTCCGGCCTCACGGGCCTTCATGGCTTCTTTCATGTCATTGGCGAGCTTTTCCTTCAGGGACATACTATACCTCCGTCACCGGCGCGGCTAAGAAAGCTCACGCGCGGAATTTACGCTTGCGGGCAGCCTCGGACTTCTTCTTGCGGCGGACGCTTGGTTTCTCATAGTGCTCGCGTTTCCTGACCTCGGCCAAAGTGCCGGCTTTCTGGCAGGTGCGCTTAAAGCGGCGCAGAGCGCTGTCAATGCTTTCGTTTTTGCCGACCTTTACTTCGTTAGCCATCGTGTTTCCCCCCCTCCACCAAACCTGGGGTTGTAGTGTGATACCCGTTCATTATACTGAAAATCCCCTGCAATGTCAAACCGATATCAGCAAATCAGACCGTCTTAAAAAATTTTTCTGACCTCAGCCCGGAGGCCACGCCATATCCCGTCCCCCCAGCAAGTGAAAGTGCAGGTGCATTACCGTTTGACCGCCCCGGGCGCCGGTATTTGCCACCAGGCGAAAGCCCTCCTTGAGACCGAGCTTCTCCGCCAGAGCCGGGACAACCTCTCCCAGAATATGTCCGGCCAGCTCCTTTTCTGCCTTTAGTCCAAGCACATTGGCAATATGCTTTTTGGGTATGATGAGGACGTGAACGGGAGCCTGGGGCTCAAGATCGTTAAAGGCTACAACCTGATCATCCTCATATACAAGGGCAGCGGGAATTTCCTTAGCGGCAATTTTACAGAAAACGCAATCGTCAGCCATCTTTTTCCCCCCTTTGATTTTACGCTGTAACAAACCATCTCGGTTAATTCGACGAGTTATGTATCTATATATTCTGGCTATTAAAAAATATTCCTGCCGGACCGCCGGAAAAATTAGCAAAAAAAATACGTGAGAACTCCGATGACCGCCAGCCCGATAATGTTGTAATATGTAAACATCCGCAGGTAGGCCCCCGCCTGAGCCGGATATTCCATAACAAAGAGCTTGAAGGAGATCACGCTGGCCATGGAGGCGATGAGGGTCCCCATGCCGCCGATGTTCACGCCCAGCAGCAGGGCGTCGGCATTCTGCGGAGCAGTAAGCCCGGCCAGCAGCATTGCGGCGGGCACATTGCTCACCACCTGACTGAGGCCCAGCCCCGCCAGATACGTTCCGCCGGAGGTGGCTAACAGTCCCTTCCGGATCTGTTCAACGAAAGCCGTATGGCTGATATTGCCAATAAAGATAAAGGAGGCGGCGAAGGTCAGCAGCAGACTGTAGTCCACCTGGCGGAACAGCCTTCGCGCCGCCGCAGCGAAAAACGCCGCCGTCACAGCCAGCGCCAGATATTTGTCCACCAGGTGAACCACCGCCCCGATATTGAACAGCAGCAGGGCCAGGTAGATAAGCAGCCGTCCCCGGGACTGCTGCTCCGGCAGGTCCAGCGTCAGCTCCAGTTCCTTTCCCTCCGTCCTGACCGTAAGCAACAGCAGAAAAATTATGGATAGCGCCGTAGCCGGAAGCATCGTCCCCAGAAACCCGGTGAGATTATAATCAAAAAAAGAATAGAGAAAAAGGTTTTGGGGATTGCCGGGGGGCGTTGCCATACTGCCAAGGTTTGCGGCCAGGGTCTGCAAAATGACCGTCCGCCTCATGTCCATCCCGATTTTCCGGCCAATGACGAGAGCCAGCGGCACAAAGGTGAGCAGGGCCACATCGTTTGTCACGAACATGGAGGAGACATAAGTCACCGCCAAAAGGGCCGCCGTCACCTGCCGGCGACTCCGGCAGCGGTTCAGCAGCAAGACGGCCAGCCAGTCCAGGAACCGCACCGACTTCAGTCCGGCCACCACCAGCATCAGGGAGAGCAGGACGCTCAATACCCCAAAATCTATGTACTCAATTTTCGGCGAGCGCCAAAGGGAAGAAGCCGCCGCCAGCAATGTCGCCAGGCACAGAACGGCTTCCTGCTTCAAAAAGTTTTTTATTCTGTTCATTGCGGCCAATCACTTAATCAAATGCTTTGCGCCTGCATAGCGGGGCTTCCAGTATTCGTTGGAAAGGCTGTCGATGCGGACGCCCTTTGAGGTGGAGGCGTGGATGAAGCTGCCGTTTCCCAGATAAAGTCCCACGTGGGAGATCTCCCGGCGGTCGTCGGAAAAGAAAACCAAGTCTCCCTTCACCAGGCGCTTCATCCCTTCCACCCGGCGGCCGATATCATACTGATCATCCGCCCCCCGGGGCACCTTAGAGCCCTGCCTCCCGAATATATACATGATGTAGCCGGAGCAGTCAAAACCCTTGGGATCGGCGCCTCCGTACACATACTTCACGCCGATGTATTTCCTGGCGGTCTTTATGAGGGCCTCAACCTTTTTGGCGGGGAAAAATGGCGCCGTTTCCCGGCAGGCGATTTTCATATCGCCGGTTTTTTTCGCGTCCTTATCCTTTTTATTCCGGGATTTTTTCGCTTTCTTCGGGGGCTTTTCCTTTTTCGCCGGCTTGGCGGTTTTTATCGAGGTTTTTGCCCCTTCTGTCCCGGAAACGGACGGCGGCTTTACCGTGGGCTTTTTTACCGCTGACGGCGACGGCTGTCTCCCGCCCGCTTTGGGAACGGATTTTGCGGCTGGAGCATTTCCCCCCGCCGGAAATTTTGCAGGCTTAGCCGTTCTGTCGGGCACGCCGTCGACCGCCCTCGCCGACAGCGCCAAGATCCGGCCGTAATCCGCCGGCTCTCCGGCCAACGCCGTTACCGGCGGCAAAAAAAAGCAAACCACTACCGTAAGGGCAGTGATTTTTTTCATAACGGCAGCGCCGTTGACTGCCGGCCAAGAGAAGCTGCCCGGCAACTTTCTGATTTTCCTGAAAGACTTCCTTATCCCATTCATGCCAGCACCTGCCCTCAGCCGTGCCGTACGTGCTCAAGACCAAGCCGCATGAGCTTCACCACGTGATCATCGTCGAGAGAGTACCAGGCCTCTTTCCCTTCCCGGCGGCAGGTAACCACCCGGGCCGCCCGAAGCACCCGCAGCTGATGGCTTATGGCCGACGGCTGCATACCCAGCGCCCCGGCAATATCCCCCACCCGCATTTCCCCGGCGGCAATTTTCCCCAGCAACTTTATTCTGGTGGTATCACCCAGCATTTTGAAGAGATCCGCCAGCCGTCCACCGGTGGCGTCCTCCAGCCGGGAAAGCTCCGCCGCCAGCTCCGCGTCGGCCACGCAGTCAGCCCCGGATTGCTTCGGCCTGAAAGCATTCTCCGCCGCTGCCATCGCTTCCTCCTGTTCTTCCAGTCCTTCCGAACCTTCTCCGGCCTCCCGCGCCCTCCGTTCATACTCCTCCGCGTGCTTTGCCCGGAGCCTTCCGCCCTTCGCCGTCAGGTGGCTCCCCAGCTTTGGGACTTCAACGTTCAAATGAAGCATAGTATCCCCCCTGATTCATCTGTTTATCTGTTCATATCACTCATATACTATGCCATAATTCGGAAAATTGCAAAACAAAATTTTATTCAATTTGTTATTGCTGTTTCCAGCGCCTTTTGTTGCTCCCCGTATTTCTCTTCTCCCTGCAATTTGTCCGCCCGATAGCGGAAGGTAGCCAGGGGCATACGGCACCGCCGGGCAGCTTCCGAGCCTTTGAGCTTTCCCTGCCGCCAGGCATCAACCAAAAGAGGAAAATTTTTCGGCAGCGGCCTGGGACGGCGGCCCAAATGAACGCCCCGGGCCCTGGCGGCGGCAATTCCCTGGGCTTGCCGCTCCCTGATATTGTTTCGCTCGCTCTCCGCCACGAAGGAAAGAATCTGGAGCACCAGATCGGCAATGAACGTTCCCATGAGGTTCTTTTCCCGGCTGGTATCCAAAAGGGGCATATCGAGCACCACCATCTCCACTTTTATTTTTTTCGTCAGCAGCTGCCACTGCTCCAATATTTCCACATAGTTTCGCCCCAGGCGGTCAATGCTGGTGACGTAGAGAACGTCCCCCTCCCGCAGTCGTTTTTTCAATTGCTTGTACGCGGGCCGTTCAAAATCCTTACCGGACTGTTTGTCCACGAAGATGCTGCCCGGCGCTACTCCCTTTTCTCTCAATTTTCTCAGCTGTCTGTCCTCGTTCTGGTCAAGGCTCGATACTCTTACATAACCATAAGTCGCCATCTCTTCTCCTCCCCTGTGTACAGTATAATCATCTTTCCGGCTGCCGGGAGGAGTATTTGAAATTTATACCGGCTAAAAGCCGAACGCCCGCCGCGCAGGATGATCTGCACAGCGGGCGTTCCCGGTCGTTATTTGGTTTTATTCAGATAAGTCCCTGGTCAAGCCACTGGTTTATAGTCCTTGTGACGCCGTATTCGTAGTTGGGGGGAGCGATGCAGCCGGCAATTTCCTTCAGACCGGCATAGGCGTTCTCCACGGCCACGCCCAAACCCACGTCCCTGACCATTTCATAGTCGTTCATAAAATCGCCGAAGGCGGCGCACTCCTCCGGCTTGACGCCAAACATTCCCGCCAGGCGAAGGGCGGCGGTCCCTTTGCTGTAGCCCGGCATCTGAATATCAGTCCAAAAGTCTGAGCTGTGGATCACCTGCAACCGGGGCTCGAAGCGTCTGAGGGCCGGATAGGTAATTTCCAGAGTAGTGCCGCCGGCGGCAACGGAGGTGGCGATCTTCACGACCTGGCCGTACCGTTCCGGGTCGTCTACTACCTGCTCCAAATCCTCAACAAATTCATGATGGGTGAAAAATTTGTCCATGGCGGCGGTGTAGGGACGCCACTTTTCAGTGACGTAGGCGACGGTGGGAGCGCAGAGAACGGGATAAGCTCCCGGCAGCTTGTCCGCAAAGCGGACCACTTCTCTGACCAATTCGCCGGGGATGGGGTAGGAGAAAAGCTCCCTGCCCTGAAAGAAAGCGCAGGTACCGTTCTCGGAGATAAACGCAAAATCATCAAAGTAATCCGCCATCTGGTTCACCAGAGCGGTATACTGCCGTCCGCTGGCGGGGCAGAAGCGGCAGCCCCGCTCCTTCAGGCGGCTGATAGTGGCGTCAAAATCAGGGGGGAGGTTTCCCTCATCGTCCAGCAGAGTGCCGTCCATGTCGGTAAAAATCAGCTTGATCATTTTATTGCTCCATTCTTATGGGTATCAAAGGGGCTGTCAGCACAGCTGACTGGGAAAATAAATCGACCGCTTGCCTTGTCTGTAACCCCTCCGGCTTGTAAAACTCAAAAACACATTCAGTGGAGAAACATAGAACGATAATGCAAACCAGAGATCTCCATTA
>CAZIKQ010000021.1:0-27444 GCA_964540025.1 uncultured Schwartzia sp.
AGAGGTCTGCAAAACCTCTATTCCCCAGTTCGACTCTGGGTGTCGCCTCCAGCCGATTCGGCCGTTACGGGTGTAGCGGCCTTTTTTGTTTATGCCTGCTCCATATTTTCTCCGGCTAATCGGAGAAAATACGATACAATATTTTCAAAAAATATTTGCAAATTGATTATTCGTATGTTATAGTGTCTGGGTGTGTGGGTGGTCCGCTGGACTGAAGAAGCGTCTTTGGCCAAGAACGCCCTTAATTAGGAGGAAATGAAAATGACCATTATCGAAGCACTGGAAAAAGAACAGCTCAGAGACGACACCCCTGAATTTGCGCCTGGCGACACCGTCCGCGTCCATGTAAAGGTCGTAGAAGGCACCCGCGAACGCATACAGGTATATGAGGGCGTTGTGATCGGCCGTCAGGGTTCCGGCGTTCAGGAAATGTTCCGCGTCCGCCGCATTTCTTACGGCGTAGGCGTAGAGCGTCTCTTCCCGGTTCATTCCCCGCGCCTTGCCAAGATTGAGGTTGTTCGCCGGGGCAAGGTTCGTCGTGCGAAGCTCTATTATCTCCGTCAGCGTACCGGTAAAGCAGCTCGCATCAAGGAACGCGTATAACACCGTTGATCGGGGGCTTGCCAGCCCCCGATTTTCTATTTTAGGAGGAAATTATGGGTTCTTTGGGCGAAGAAATCAAAGACTGGGTCGTGTCCATCGTCGTGGCGGTAGCCATGGCCCTGTTGATCCGCTATTTTGTAGTAGAACCGTATCTCGTGGATGGCCCGTCCATGCGTCCGACCCTTGACCATGCGCAGCGCCTTGTAGTCAATAAATTTATCTACCGCTTCCGCGCCCCCGAGAGGGGAGAGATTCTTATTTTCAAGTATCCCAAGGATCAGAGCCGCGATTTCATCAAGCGGGTAATCGCTGTCCCCGGTGATACAATCGAGATAAAAGACGGCAACGTCTTTGTAAACGAGAAGCTTCTCAGCGAGAGTTATATCCTCAGCAAGACCCGGGGCAATTATCCCAAGTCTGTGGTTCCGGATGAGCACATTTTTGTCATGGGTGACAATCGCAATAATTCTGAGGACAGCCGCTTTAAGGATGTAGGCTTTGTACCTTATGACCTTATCAAGGGTAAGGCAATGCTGGTATTCTGGCCATTTAACGCCTTTAAGACTCTGCCGTGATTTTTGAAAAAATGGTTGAAATTTCATAATTCCGGTGGTAGAATCATTTCAGTCAGATAGTAAATCTTTGGGGCGGGGTGCAATTCCCCACCGGCGGTAAAGCCCGCGAGCTCGTCCTTATGAGCATGATTCGGTGAAATTCCGGAGCCGACAGTAAAGTCTGGATGATAAAAGATTTAAGCAGCAGTTAATGGATTTGCTTTACCCGCCCCGTCAGGTTGACGGGGCGTTTTTGTTTTAGCGGTACACTGCTTGTTTTTTGTTTCAGTTAAGGAGGGAATACAGTGCATGATGAAAAATATATGCAGCTTGCTCTTCAGTACGCTTCCTTCGGCAAGGGGCGCACTTCGCCGAATCCCTTGGTAGGCGCGGTCATCGTTAAGGATGGGCGGATAGTGGGAACCGGCTGGCATCGGAAAGCCGGCACGCCTCACGCGGAAATTCACGCCCTGAACATGGCGGGGGATTTAGCCAAAGGGGCAACCATCTACGTTACCCTTGAACCATGCGCTCATGAAGGCCGTACAGGCCCCTGCGCGGAAGCGCTGGTAAAGGCGGGGATTGCCCGGGCTGTCGTTGCGGTTATCGATCCTAATCCCGAGGTTTCGGGAAAGGGCATTGATATCCTCAAAAAGGCGGGGATCGATGTTACCGTGGGAGTTTGTGAGGGTGAAGCAAAGCGGCTGATGGAGGTTTTCCTGAAGTGGATCGCGACAGGCCGTCCCTTTACCGTTTGGAAGACGGCCATGTCCCTGGACGGAAAGATTGCTACATCCGGCGGCGAATCCCAATGGATAACCGGTGACGAGGCCCGGGCTTTCGGACATGGGCTGCGGGATGAATACGATGCCATAATGATCGGGATTGGAACAGTGCTGGCTGATGACCCTTCTCTGACCACGCGGCTGAACGAGGGAGTTCAGAAACCGCTGGCGGAAGGACGGTGGGTGGCGGCGGCTCTGGCTGATAAGAACATAACGCCGGCCGGGCACTCTCCGGTGCGGATAGTCGTCGACAGCCTGGCCAGGACTCCGCTGGACAGCAAGGTGGTAACTGACGGCAAGGCGGCAACGATCATCGCCGTGTCGCCAAAGGCTCCGGCCCAGCGGATCGCGGCCCTTCGTCAGGCAGGGGTCGAAGTCCTGATGGTTCCTCAAGATTCCCAAAATTCTAAAAATCCCAAGGCTTCAAAGGCTTTGGAGGCTTCCGGGTCTGCTGAGTCCCCCGAGTCTCCGGAAGCTTCCGATTCCGCTGAGCTTTCTGAGGAAACGGCGGGAAAGGTCAATCTGACCAGGCTTATGGAAATGCTGGGGGATAAGAGCCGGGGGATAACTTCTGTTTTGGTTGAGGGCGGCGGTACTTTAGCCTTTTCCCTGCTGAAGGCCGGTCTGGTAGATAAGGTTCACGCTTTTGTATCGCCTTTGCTTTTGGGCGGACAGGAGGCAAAGGGCGCCCTGGGGGGGACAGGCTTCAGCCATCTTGCGGAGGCTCCCCGTCTGAAGGATGTAACGACGGAATTTTTAGGCAGAGATATACATATAACGGGATATATTTCAAGGTAATCATATGTTTACAGGTTTAATAGAAGAGGTTGGCATCGTAAGATGCGTCGATAAGTCCAGAGGAAAAATTTACGTTGAGGCCAGGTTTGTAACCAGCGATACAAAGAGGAAGCCACTGGCAATAGGTGACAGCATTGCCGTGAACGGCGCCTGTCTCACGGTGGTAGATTTTTCTTCCGGCGGTTTTACGGCGGACGTGATGCCGGAGACTTTCCGCCGCACCGGTTTGGGAGAATTGTCCAAAGGCCGTCCGGTCAACCTTGAACGGGCAATGGCCGCTGACGGACGCTTTGGCGGTCATATCGTCTCCGGCCATATTGACGGCTGCGGAAAAATTTTGCAAATAGAGGAAGAAGGAAATGCGGTTCTCATTACAATTTCAGCCGGAGATGGTATCCTGCGGCAGGTAGCGGAAAAAGGGAGCATAGCCATTGACGGCATAAGTCTCACGGTGGCGAAGGTTACCGGTCAGGACTTTACCGTATCTTTGATCCCCCATACGGTGAAGATGACGAATCTCCTTAGCCGTAAGGTGGGAGATATGGTCAATCTCGAGACCGATATACTGGCAAAATATGTGGAGCGCCTGCTGTCCTTTGGCGGCAATTCCGGCAATTTAACAGAGAATAAAAAAATCTCCATTACCAGAGCATTTCTGGCGGAAAATGGATTTTAGGAGTGAATAAAATGGCTTTTGCCACAGTAGAAACAGCTATCGACGATATTAAGAACGGCCGCATGGTGGTGGTCGTTGATGATGAAGACAGAGAAAATGAAGGGGATATCATAGTTGCCGCTGAGACTGTTACTCCGGCCCAGATAAATTTCATGGCGACCTACGCTAAGGGGCTTATTTGTATGCCCATTGACGGGGAGGCCCTTGACCGGCTGGAGATTGGTCAGATGGTTTCCAACAATACGGATAATCATGAAACCGCCTTTACGGTTTCCGTGGATGCCTACGATACTACCACCGGCATTTCCGCTTTTGAAAGATGTCAGACGGTTAAGAAGTTCCTTGATCCGGCGGCCAAGCCCTCCAGCTTCCGCCGCCCCGGTCATGTTTTTCCCCTGCGCTCTGTGCGGGGGGGCGTTCTTCGTCGGGCCGGGCATACGGAAACCACTACCGATTTAGCCCGTCTGGCTGGTTTTTATCCCTGTGGTCTCTGCTGTGAGATTATGGCTGATGACGGTAATATGATGCGGACCCCTGAGCTGATGACATTTGCCGAAAATCATGGTCTGCACATCATCACCGTTCAGTCTCTTATCGAGTACCGAAAGCGGACCGAGACGCTGGTCAGGCAGATTGCTGATGTTGATTTTCCCAGCCGCTATGGTCATTTCCGCATTAAGGCCTTTGAAAACAGTCTGGACAACAAGTGCCATCTGGCCATAATAAAGGGAGATGTAAAGGGCAAAGAGAATGTTCTTGTCAGGGTTCATAGCGAATGTCTCACCGGCGACGCCCTGGGCTCCCTGCGCTGTGATTGCGGCGACCAGCTGCAGCAGGCGTTGAAGCGGATCGAGGCGGAAGGTGAGGGCGTTGTCCTCTATATGCGCCAGGAGGGCAGAGGGATCGGTCTGGCCAACAAGATGCGGGCTTATGCCATACAGGATGAGGGCAAGGATACGGTAGAGGCCAATATTCTGCTGGGCTTTAAGGCTGATCTGAGGGATTACGGGATCGGGGCGCAGATTTTGTCAGAGCTGGGGCTTTCAACTATCCGCCTTATGACCAATAATCCAGCCAAACGGGCAGGCTTGGAGGGCTACGGTCTCACTATTACCGAGCGGGTGCCGATTGTGATCGACGCCACTCCCTACGATGCCAAATATTTGGTGGTAAAGCGCGAAAAGATGGGACATCTGTTGGAAGAGAACAAGTGACGGACGATTTGTAGAGTAAGTTAAACAACGGCAAGATTTATTTAACAGGAGGAGAAATTATGGCGAACGTTATTGAAGGAAAATATAATGGCGAGGGACTGTGCATTGGTATTGTTGCCTCCCGTTTCAATGAATTTATTACTAACAAGCTGGTGGGAGGGGCCCTTGACACCCTGAAGCGTCACGGGGTTGAGGATGATGACATCGATATTGCCTGGGTACCGGGTGCCTTTGAAATCCCCCTAATCGCAAAGAGAATGGCCGGTTCCGGCCGTTATGACGCTGTTATTTGTCTCGGTGCGGTCATCAGAGGCGCTACTACTCATTACGATTATGTTTGTGCCGAGGTTTCCAAAGGAATAGCTCAGGTTGCCATGCAGACAGATGTGCCGGTGCTTTTCGGCGTCCTGACCACGGAAAATATTGAGCAGGCTATTGAACGGGCCGGTACCAAGGCGGGAAATAAGGGCAACGATTGCGCTATGGCCGCCCTTGAAATGGCCGGACTGATGGAAGAATTTGACGACATAGAGGACGATGCAGGCGGATATCTGGATTTTGAAGATGATGCCCGGCTGACTGACGATAAGGATGATAATCCGATAAAGATTGTTGAGGAGTAATGATGGATCAGCTTGTAAAGGCTACAGCGGGGGACGTGCGTATATACGTAGCGGTAACAACCGATTTGGTATCGGAGGGAGCAAGGCGCCACCAGTGCAGCGCCTTGGCGGCAGCTGCGCTGGGACGCACTATGACCGGTGCGCTTCTCATGGCGGCAAACCTGAAAAATCAGGAGGCCATTACGCTGTCTTTCAACGGTAATGGTCCGCTGGGCAGGGTGGTGGCCGATGCCAATAATAACGGTTTTGTCCGGGGCTATGTTCAGCATCCTGAGGTGGAGCTGCCCCTTACCAATGGGAAGCTTTCTGTCGGTCAGGGCATTGGCCACGGTCTTCTTAATGTAACCCGTTTTACCGGAATCGGCGATCCTCAGTCCGGCAGCGTTGAGATTCTCAGCGGTGAGGTTGCAGAGGACCTTACCCGTTACCTTTTCTATTCAGAGCAGACGCCTTCGGCCGTTTCCCTTGGTGTGCTGGTGGGGACTGATCTGTCCGTTCTTGCGGCTGGCGGTTTTATAGTGCAGCCGCTTCCGGAGGCCGGGGATGATACCATTGACCGCCTGGAGGGAAATGTCGCTGAGCTGAAGCCTGTTTCCCAACTGGTGAAGGATGGCCTGGGTCCCAAAGAAATTATTGCTGCGGTTCTTCGGGGATTTGGGGAGATCGAGTATCTTTCCGCCACTGATTTGGCTTTTAAGTGTCAATGCTCCCGAGTCCGGACTGAGGATATGCTGGTGGCCCTGGCTCCCGCCGATAGAAAGTCGCTCATTGATGATGGCCAGGCTGAGGTTTGCTGTTCCTTCTGTGGGGAGAAGTATCAGTTCAGCAAGGAAGATTTGATAATCATTGACAATGTGGCCAGGAAGCTGGCAGAAATGCGGGCAAAGTAAGGGAAGAATTGAGCCTTCCCCCTGATAACAGAATACCTTTGAGAAATTTTTCATCCCGGCAGATTAGAATAACCTGTCGGGATTTTCTGTTGCAAATGCCGAAAATTGACATAAACAGCGAAATTAAGGTAGAATAACGGTTTAGAAAAAGGAGAGAGTGAATTGACTGATAGTCCAGAATATCTGATAGCCTTTGGCATAGCTTTGGCTGTTTCTTTATTTATAACACCAGGGGTGATTTGGTTTGCCGGGCGGACTGGCGCTTACGATGCTCCCGATGCAAGGAAGGTGCATAATCATCCAATTCCGCGTATCGGCGGTATAGGCATATATATTGCTTTCATGGCGGCGGTAATCGCCGTAAACGGCATATACGGAAAATCGACAGGTATAGAGCAGGGGGTACTTGGTATTCTTGCCGGTGGTTCGGTGATCGTTCTCGTGGGACTTATTGATGATTACAGGAATCTCCCCGCGAAGGTAAAGCTGCTTGGTCAGATTGCGGCCGCTGCTGTTACCGTGTGCCTTTTCGATGTTCGGATTGATTTTATTACAGATCCTTTTGGCGATTATATTTACCTTGAATATCTGGCTATACCCGCCACAATTTTTTGGATCGTGGGAATAACCAATACGGTTAATTTAATTGATGGACTGGATGGTCTGGCGGCAGGGGTGGCTACTATTGCTTCCATGACGATATTCCTCGTTTCGTTGCAGTTCGGATTTGAGCCGATTGCTGTCCTTACAGCAGCCCTGGCGGGATCTGCTTTTGGTTTTCTTTATTATAATTTTAATCCGGCCCGTATATTCATGGGGGACACGGGCAGTATGTTTCTTGGCTTTGTTTTGGCTGGTATTTCTGTAGTCGGCGCCGTGAAGAGCGCGGCGACAATTGCCCTTATTGTTCCTATTCTGGCACTGGGGCTTCCCATACTCGATACTACCTTTGCAATCGTCAGGCGCAAGCGGGCAGGAGTTCCTATTTTCAAACCGGATAGAGGACATCTCCATCACCGTTTGCTTGATTTGGGTTTTTCCCAGCGTCAGGCTGTGCTCCTTATGTATGTAATCAGCGCCTTGCTGGGATTGGCGGCGATCGCTCTTACGGAAGTTGATACCACCACAGCGGCTGCCATTTTTGTGATTGTTGTTTCTGCGGTGCTTTATGGCGCCCGCCGTATAGGAATCCTGCGTATGGATGAATGATTTCGTTCGCAGAATGTGAGGGAAATTATGGACAAGAAGCTAAAGGTGATGACGGTTTTCGGTACTCGTCCGGAGGCAATAAAGATGGCGCCAGTGGTGCTGGAGCTTATGAAGCATCCTGATGAAATCATCCCTGTCACTACGGTTACCGCCCAGCATCGTGAGATGCTCGATCAGGTGCTTAATCTGTTTAGTATTAAGCCGGACTACGATCTGGATATTATGGCTGCCGGACAGACCCTCTTTGATATTACTACCAGGGCAATGAATGGCCTCCATAAGGTGCTTGATCAGGAAAAGCCCGATATCGTACTGGTTCATGGCGATACTACGACGACTTTTGCCGGGGCGCTGGCCGCTTATTATCATCAGACGGCAGTGGGCCACGTGGAGGCTGGTCTGAGAACCCAGAATAAGTATTCCCCCTTTCCGGAGGAAATGAACCGCCACCTGACGGGAGTTATTGCGGATTTGCATTTTGCTCCGACCTTTACCTCAGAGCAGAATCTGCTTCGGGAGAATGTAGCTAAGGATAAAATTTTTGTTACGGGAAACACTGTTATCGATGCGCTTCATCATGCTGTCAGGCACGATTTTTCCTTTGCGGACGAACAGCTGAAGGGTATCAATTTCCAGGGGCATCGGATCGTTACCGTAACAACTCACCGCAGAGAGAACCTTGGGGAGCCGATGCGCCATGTGTACAAGGCGATTAAGGCGCTCCTTGATGATTTTACTGACATTGAGGTGATTTTCCCGGTTCATCGCAATCCGGGCGTTCGGGCGATTGTAAATGAGGAGCTTGGCGGCATCGACCGGGTTCATCTCATTGAGCCCCTTGATTATGAACCATTTGCAAATCTTATGCACCGATCTTCTATAATCCTCACGGATTCGGGCGGAGTGCAGGAGGAGGCGCCGGCTCTGGGAAAACCGGTACTGGTTCTCCGGGATACTACCGAGCGGCCGGAGGCAGTAGCAGCCGGAACAGTAAAGCTGGTGGGAACGGATTTGGAGACTGTTTATCAGGAGGCAAAGTGCCTTCTGGCGGATGAAGCGGCGTACAGGAAGATGGCGGAGTCCTGCAATCCTTACGGCGATGGTGAAGCGGCCCGCCGTATTGTAGAGGCGCTGCTGTACCATTATGGCTATTCCCGGCAGGCTCCTGACCGTTTTGGGGAATAAAAAAGAAATTTATTTATTTGCAAGGTTGAGCGTTGATATTTATTCGGGCAGTCTGTTTTTTCGATAAACAGGTCTTTGTCTGTCAAATGAATAATTTGATAAAAATGAGTTTAGATAACGGAGGGTATCAGTAGTATGTGCGGTATCGTTGGATACATTGGCGATAATGAAGCGGCCGGATTCCTCATTGATGGTTTAACAAAGCTTGAGTACAGAGGGTATGATTCGGCAGGTATTGCCGTATATAATGGTGAAAGCATTTGCGTAGAGAAGAGCGAAGGTAAGCTGGTAAATCTTAAAGCAAAGATTGCCAATAATATGCCGACAGGGAAAATTGGCATCGGTCATACCCGCTGGGCTACTCATGGCGGACCTTCTGATGTGAATGCCCATCCCCATACCGATTGCCACGGTGATTTTGCCGTTGTCCACAACGGGATTATTGAAAACTATATGGCTATTAAGGAGAAACTTATCGAGCGGGGCCATGTGTTCAAGTCAGAAACTGATACGGAAGTTGTCGTTCACCTTATGGAGGAGGCTTACGAGGCTTGCGGTGGAGACTTTAAGAAAGCGGTCAAGCATGTGCTGAAGCAGATCAGCGGGTCATATTCTCTCGTTTTCCTGTCCCGTCGTGATCCGGATATGCTCATTTGTACCAAGCAGGACAATCCGCTGATAATCGGTTTGGGAAATGGTGAAAACTTCATTGCTTCCGATATTCCGGCGATCATTACTCATACCCGCCGTACTTACATAATTGCTGATGGCGAGGTTGCTTTTGTAAAGAAGGATTCCATCTGGATAGAAAACAGGAATGGGGAACCCATTACCAAGAAGGTGTTTGAGGTAAACTGGAACGCGGAAGCGGCTGAAAAAGGCGGCTACGAGCATTTCATGCTGAAGGAGATCCATGAGCAGGCAAAAGCGATTCGCAATACGATGACAAAGCGAATTGCCGGAGATAACAGCGCCATTATTTTGGATGAGCTGAAGTGGACCACCGAATTTTTGAGCTCCTTTAAGAAAGTGTTCATCGTGGCCTGCGGTACGGCCTATCATGCCGGTCTTGTAGGGAAATACTACATCGAAAAGCTGGCCCGCATCCCGGTAGAGTGCGATATTGCTTCCGAGTTCCGCTATCGTCAGCCGATCATTGACGATGAGACGCTGACTATTGTTGTAAGTCAGTCCGGTGAGACCAGCGATACGCTGGCTGCTCTGAAAGAAGCAAAGCATCTGGGCTCTCATACTCTGGCCGTAACGAACGTGGTGGGATCCTCCGTTGCCCGGGAGGCCGATCAGACGATCTACACATGGGCCGGGCCGGAAATCGCGGTCGCTTCTACCAAGGCATATACCACTCAGCTCATCGTAATGCTGATGCTGGCTCTCTACATGGCGCAGCTGAAGAAATCCGTGGAGGCTGACCGCCTTAGGGAAATTATTACCGGTCTGAAAAATATCCCGGCTCAGATCAATGAGACCCTTGAGGATACTGAACCAATCAAGATGTTCGCCGTCAAGTATGCAAATGTGGAGGATGCTTTCTTTATCGGCCGTCTCCTTGATTATTATGTAGCCTTGGAAGGCTCGCTGAAGCTCAAGGAGATTTCTTACATCCATGCCGAGGCATATGCAGCAGGGGAGCTGAAGCATGGGCCGCTGGCTCTCATTGTGCCGGGGGTTCCCATCGTAGCGATTGCGACCCAGAAGAGCGTGTATGAGAAGACCGTCTCCAATATTAAGGAGATGAAGGCCAGGGGCGCGGTAGTCATCGGCATTTCCTCCCAGCAGGATTATGAGCTGGTGAAATATGTTGATTACGTTATCAAAGTGCCTGAGGCTGACGAGCTTCTGAACCCGCTGCTCACGGTTATCCCCCTTCAGCTTCTCGCTTACTATGTAGCTATCGCCCGGGGAAACGACGTAGATAAGCCGAGAAATCTTGCGAAATCTGTCACGGTCGAGTAAAATTCTTCTTGCGTACAGTGTTTCCCTATGATATAATTCACCGCGGTGTTAAAAACGCACGTCAGTCTATGGCCGCCCTGTGCCTGGAGAGAATATGCGCCTGGTAAAGCGGCTGCACAAAAAATTATGAGTATTCGGACTGACGGAGGAAAAACAGGAGGTGCACCACATTATGGCAATGGTATCTATGAAACAGCTTCTCGAGGCTGGTGTTCACTTTGGTCATCAGACTCGCCGCTGGAACCCGAAGATGGCAAAGTACATCTTCACCGAGCGCAACGGTATCTACATCATCGATCTGCAGAAGACCGTGCGCAAAGTTGATGAGGCTTACAACTTCGTGCGGGATGTAGCGAAGGAAGGCAAGACCGTCCTTTTCGTCGGCACGAAGAAGCAGGCTCAGGAGTCCATCAAGGAGGAGGCCATTAAGGCTGGCATAAGCTATGTCAACGAGCGTTGGCTCGGCGGTATGCTCACTAACTTCAAGACCATCCAGCTCCGTATCCGCCGTTTGAAGGAACTGGAGCAGATGGAAGCCGAGGGCGTGTTTGATGTCCTCACCAAGAAAGAAGCGCAGAAGCTCCGTCATGAGATGGAGAAGCTTGAGAAGTATCTCGGCGGTATCAAGGAAATGAATCGTCTCCCGGGGGCTATCTTCGTAGTGGATCCCCGCAAGGAGCGGATTGCTGTTTCCGAAGCCCGCAAGCTCAATATCCCCATCGTTGGTATCGTCGATACCAACTGTGATCCGGACGAGATTGATTATGTGATTCCGGGTAACGATGATGCGATCCGCGCCGTCCGGCTCCTTACCGGCCGTATGGCTGACGCCGTCATTGAGGGCCGTCAGGGTCTTACTGAGACTACTGCCGATGCTGCTGCCGAAAAGGCAGAGGCTGACGAATAATATGCGCCCGTAACGCCTGAAAGATGCT
This sequence comes from uncultured Schwartzia sp., assembly GCA_964540025.1. Classification (GTDB taxonomy): domain Bacteria; phylum Bacillota; class Negativicutes; order Selenomonadales; family Selenomonadaceae; genus RGIG250. The sequence continues at coordinate 11,447 of CAZIKQ010000021.1, forward strand.
CTCCACTTTGATTATGCAGGTGGAGGGCTCGGTTTTAGCCCAGGGGATGGCGTTACAATACAGGAAATGATTTTAGGGGTAAGGGAGGTTATCCCTTGCCCCTGTTTTGTAGGAGGAAAGATCATGGCACAGATTACCGCCGCAATGGTTAAAGACCTGCGTGAGACTACCGGCGCAGGCATGATGGATTGTAAGAAGGCCCTGGCTGCCGTAGACGGCAATAAGGAAAAGGCAATTGACTGGCTTCGGGAAAAAGGCATGGCCGCCGCGGCCAAGAAGGACGGCCGCGTAGCCGCTGAAGGCGCTTGCGTATCTTATATTCACGCTGGCGGCAAGATTGGTGTCTTGGTAGAAGTGAATTGTGAGACCGATTTCGTGGCAAAGACCGAGGATTTTCTCGGGTTTGCCAGGGATATTGCAATGCAAATCGCAGCGGCCAATCCAACCTGCATCCGCAGGGAAGAGGTTGACGCCGCCGCTGTTGACCACGAGCGTGAGGTCCTTCGTCAGCAGGCTCTCAACGAAGGAAAGCCGGAGAAGATCGTTGAGAAAATGGTTGAAGGCCGCCTTGAGAAGTACTACAAGGAAGTCTGCCTCATGGAGCAGCCTTTCGTTAAGGATCCGGACAAAACCATTGAGCAGCTTGTCAAGGAGAAAATTGCCAAGATCGGTGAGAAGATTTCCATTCGTCGATTCACCCGTTATCAGCTGGGCGAAGGAATCGAGAAGCGGGAGGAAGACTTTGCCGCTGAGGTTATGGCCCAGATTAAGTAATTATTTGGGAGGCTGTCCGACAGATATTTGCCGGGCAGCCTTTTTTTCTGCCATCACGAGATTTTGATTTCAGAAATTTTCCAACCGGCTGCAATAAAATACGAAGCAAAATAGAGGATATTGTCTTTCTTTGTCGAATTGTCCAACAACACATAAAATGGGGGTAATAGCTTGAGTCAGACGAAGTATAAGCGCGTTGTCCTGAAGCTCTCCGGCGAATCCATGGCTGGTGAGGAAAAGTTCGGTATCAATCCGGCAGTAGTAGAAGAACTGGCAAAGCAGATCAAGCTTGTTCAGGAGCAGGGGATTGAAGTAACTATCGTCGTAGGCGGCGGCAATATCTGGCGTGGTATTGCCGGCAGCGCAAGGGGGATGGAGCGCGCAGCCGCTGACTATATGGGCATGCTGGCTACGGTTATGAATGCAGTCGCTTTGCAGGATGCACTGGAGAAGCTGGGCGTTGATACCCGTGTCCAGAGCGCAATTGAAATGCGCGAGGTAGCCGAGCCGTACATTCGGCGCAAGGCTGTCCGCCATTTGGAAAAGAATCGGGTCGTGATTTTTGCTGCCGGTACCGGTAATCCGTATTTTTCCACGGATACAACGGCTGCTCTCCGGGCTGCGGAGATTAACGCAGATGTCATCCTTATGGCAAAGAAGGGGGTTGACGGCGTATACGATGATGATCCGAAGAAGAATCCTGAGGCAAAGAAATTTGAGACTCTTGAGTATATAGAGGTCCTGCAGAGGGGACTTCAGGTAATGGATTCTACGGCTATAAGCCTCTGCATGGACAACAAGATCCAGATCGTCGTATTCAATGTTGATAAATATGAGAATATTCTGAAGGCTGCAGTTGGCGAGCCTATTGGCACTACCGTAGGAGGAAAAGAGTGATGGTTTCCGATATTATTAAAACCCACGAAGAAAAGATGCAGAAGACCCTTGATGCCTTGAAGCGTGAGTTTGCCTCCCTTCGGGCAGGCCGCGCTACCCCGGCGCTGCTGGATAAAATCATGGTTGATTATTATGGCAGCCCTACCCCGGTTAATCAGGTGGCCAAGGTGTCGGTTCCCGAATCCCGGATGATCATAATTCAGCCTTGGGAGAAGCCCATGCTGAAGGAGATTGAAAAGGCCATTATGAAGTCTGATTTGGGTCTTTCACCGAACTCGGATGGTCAGTCCATCCGCCTGGCGATTCCGCCCCTTACTCAGGAGCGCCGGGCTGAGCTGGTCAAAACAATCAACAAGAAGACCGAAGAATCAAAGATTGCCCTGCGCAATATTCGCCGTGAAGTGAACGATGCCATCAAGAAGCTTGAAAAGGCGAAGGAAATCACTGAGGATAATATGGAGAAGGGACAGAAGGATACTCAGAAGGTAGTTGATAAGTTCGTCAAGCTCATTGATGAAGCCCGGGCTGCCAAGGAAGCAGAGGTAATGTCCGTTTGATGCAGAATTGTATCGAAAAAAATATTGATGTCGTCGGTCGATTGCTTAGTGAAGCAGAGTCAATACTCCAGCAGAGCCATACAGGCTATACTGTGGAGTGGACGCGGCCGGGAAGGGATTTTTTCCCGCTAGACGATTCAAGACAGTATGTAGTCAAGCAGGTTGAGGAGGATAATGGCAAACTCAGACTGACTGTGGCCGCAGGTCTAAGAAGGGAGGTGTTTTGATTGGCCTATAAGATTGGTGATGCCTGCATTAAGTGCGGTTCTTGTGCAGCGACTTGCCCGGTCGGCGCAATTACTGAAGGGGAGAATCGTTACGAAATCAACCCTGATGTCTGCGTTGAGTGTGGCGCTTGTGCTGCTGGTTGCCCGGTAGAGGCTATCTCGGCTCCCTGATTCAATGGAAAGCCCCTCTCACCGTTTTGTTTGCGGGAGAGGGGCTGTTTGTTTAATCGGAATCGGAAAATGTAGTTACGGAGAATAGATATGTGGCAGTCACTTTTCGGCAGGTCAGCCGAACAAGACAACACCATTTTTGAAAAACTGGAAGGCTGTTCATTGCCTAAGCATACAGCAATTATTATGGATGGTAACGGCCGGTGGGCAAAGCTTAGAGGACTCGTTAGAACGGCCGGCCATACGGCGGGCGTTGATACGCTGCGCAATATTATAAAGGCGGCTGTTGATTTGAAGCTTGAGGCGCTGACTGTATACGCCTTCTCAACAGAAAACTGGAAGCGTCCCGCTCCTGAGGTGGACTTTCTGATGACGCTTTTTTATGATTACCTGAAAAAAGAAATAGCAGAGATGAAGCGGGATAATGTGAAGCTGCGCTTTCTGGGAAGAATTGACGAGCTGCCAATAAAGCTCAGCCAGCTGGCTTATGAGGCGGTGGATGAGCTGAAAGATAACGAGGGACTTACCCTGTCTGTAGCCATGAATTATGGCGGACAGGATGAGCTGCTCAGAGCAGTTCGGAAGATTGTTGCTGCTAACAAAGATAAGGACAGGGAGATTACCCTGCAGGATGTGGAGAATAATTTAGACACTGCTGGACTGCCCCAGGTGGATCTGGTTATCAGGACCAGCGGTGATTTGCGCCTTAGCAATTTCCTTATTTGGCAGACTGCTTATGCCGAATTTTGGACTACAGAGAAGAATTGGCCTGATTTTACCCCAGAGGATTTTATTCAGGCGCTGTATGATTTCTCCCACCGCGAGCGGCGATTCGGTGGAGTGGAGGCCGTTAAATGCTGACTAGAATTGTATCCGGGGTTATAGGAATCGGCATAGCTGCTTTTGTTATCCAGACCGGAGGACTGGTTTTTGCTCTTTTTTGTCTTATGCTGATGCTGGTAGGTTACCAGGAATATGTAAAGGCATTTAAGAATATCGAGATGAATTTGTCCTGCTATGGGGCTATGGCTGCTCTGACTTTTATCTGGTTGGCGGCCTATTCAGCTGGCGTTTTGGGCTTGGTGGGGGCGGCGACCTTTGGGATTTTGGCGGTGCTGTCCCTGGCGGTTCTCCGCTACGGCAGGATGAATGTGGCGGAAACCCTTACCTCAGCTGCCGGGGTAGGTTACCTTGGCCTGACCTTGCCTTGTCTTATGCTTATCAGATACAGCGGCGGGGTAAAGGTAGTCCAGTCCCCCTTTGGCACCATGGAGCTGGGCTGCGCACTCATCTGGCTGACTTTTGTCGGGACCTGGGCCAGCGATACATTCGCATATTTTACCGGTTATCTCTTCGGGCGGCATAAGCTTTGCCCCAATGTCAGCCCCAAGAAAACGGTGGAGGGTTTTGTCGGAGGAATTATAGGTACTGCCGCTTCTGTGGCCGCCTTGGGTTATTCCTTTGGTTTTGATCCCCGGTATTTGGCAATTCTTGGCGTACTGCAGTCATTAGTCGCATCATTGGGGGATTTGGTGGAGTCCATTATCAAGCGGTACACAGGCATCAAGGATTCCGGTAATCTCATTCCCGGGCACGGCGGTGTCCTTGATCGCTTTGACAGCGTGATTTTTACTGCGCCCACTGTGTATTATTTTCTGTTTTTCCTGTTTGGAATTTAATGAATCGCGGCGTTTCTTACTTCAAGGGCGGCAGGTTCATTATCGCATAAACGAGCGATAATCATATCTTTTGCGCCAATGACGCCATCTGAAATGAAAAGAAAAGGGAAGTTTATGATAGAGATAAAAAAACAGAAGAATATAGCCATTCTCGGTTCCACCGGGTCTATTGGCCTTCAGACTCTTGATGTGGTACGTTCCCATCCGGAGTTGTTTACGGTAAAAGCTATTGCCGCTTATTCCAGTGATGAATTGATGGAAAAGCAGCTGATGGAATTCAATCCGGAGTTGGCAGTGCTGGTAGACGAGGCGGCCGCTGACAGGCTCCGTCAACGGGTAGGGGGTAAATACAAGGGAAAAACGGAGATACTTTCGGGCGGTGAAGGTCTTATTGCGGCGGCAACCCTTGGCAGTATTGATACAGTCGTTACGTCTCTGATGGGTTTTGCCGGGCTGGCTCCTACGATGGCCGCTATAAAGGCCCATAAGCATATCGCATTGGCAAATAAGGAAACTCTCGTTGTAGCCGGCGAGCTGGTAATGAAGGCTGCCGCAGCTGAAGGGGTTGCCATTCTTCCGGTAGACAGCGAGCACTGCGCGCTCTTTCAGTGCCTTGAGGGCGAGCAGAAAAGCAAGATCAGCAAGCTGATCATTACCGCTTCCGGCGGCCCGTTCCGCGGTAAAACTACCAGTGAGCTTACCGGTGTTACCGTCAGGGAATGTTTGGCTCATCCCACCTGGTCAATGGGCAGGAAGATCACCGTTGACTCGGCGACCCTTGTGAACAAGGGCCTGGAGGTTATCGAGGCTCATTGGCTTTATGATATTCCCTATGACAGAATTCAGGTAGTTATCCATCCTCAAAGTATAATTCATTCCATGGTTGAATATGTGGATGGAGCGGTTATGGCCCAGCTTGGGTCGACGGATATGCGGCTGCCTATTCAATACGCCCTTACCTATCCGGAAAGGCAGCCTGCGAAATGGCCACGGCTGGACTTCTGGCAGATGAAGGATCTTACCTTTGAAAAACCGGATATTGATACATTCCGAGGGCTAAAGATAGCTTGTCAGGCAGGTAAGGCCGGGGGAATAATGCCCTGTGTTTTCAACGGGGCGAATGAAATCGCTGTGGCGGAATTTCTGGCCGGGGAAATTGGCTTCCTCGACATATATGAAATCATTGAGCGGACGATAGAGGCGCAAGAGGCCCGGGAAAACTTCACCGGGGAGCTGAGCCTGGAGCTCTTGAACAGCGAAGACGCCTGGGCAAGGGAGTATGCCGGGAAAATAGTGAAAAATATGATTATCAAAGGGGGTAAGTGATGGTTACCGTTTTTTCGGCCATTGTGGTCTTTGGCATTCTCGTTCTGATTCATGAGCTTGGTCATTTCGTAATGGCAAAAAAGACCGGGATGTTCGTGAGAGAATTTGCTATTGGTTTCGGACCAAAGCTCATCAGCAGGAAATTTGGCGAAACTGTTTATTCTATTCGTTGCGTGCCACTGGGTGGATTTAATGATATAGCCGGGATGGATCCCAGTGATAGCGAGGCCGGGGAACGCGCTTACTACCGTAAGCCGATTTTACACCGCATGTCGGTCATTGTGGCTGGTGCGGCAATGAATTTGCTCCTGCCGGTGTTCCTGTTTTGGGGACTTATTTATTTTAATGGAATTCCTTCTCCGTCGCCCGAACCGGTGCTGGGACAAGTATTGAAAAATACACCGGCTTTTCGGGCTGGACTTAAAGATGGTGACAGGATCGTCAGCATGGACGGTCAGGAGATAAGCAGCTGGCAGGAGTTTACCACGCTGGTAAGAGACAGTGCCGGTCAGAGCTATAAAGTTGTATTTGAACGGAATGGAAAGCGGCAGGAAACTACTCTTACCCCGGAGTACAATGAACAGGCGAAAAGAGCCCTTGTTGGAGTCCACAGTGATGTTATCGTTAAGCAGGTGGGTGTGGTTGAGGCCTTTTCGTTGGCAGTCGAGCGGAATATGTTCATAATCAGCCGAATGGTTTCCGGAATTGGGGAGATTATTTCCGGGGATGCAGCCGGTGATGTTTCCGGGCCAATCGGCGTAGTTCAGATGACTGGAGAGATGGCTCAGGCCGGTATGCTGCCGCTGATAAATTTTGTGGCACTGCTGAGCCTTAATCTTGGCATCGTTAATCTTTTACCTATTCCGGCTCTGGACGGCGGTCATGTCATCGTGCTGCTTCTCGAAGCTATCCGGGGGAAGCCTTTGGGAGAAAAGGCGCTTGGTTATATTCAAATGGTGGGAATTGCCTGCCTTGCTACGATAATGCTGTTTGCTACAAAGAATGATATCGTGCGGATATTTTTCAAATGAGCGATGGCAATAGCTCTTTGGCATTGAGAGAATTCCGTCATTTGTTTGACAAGAAAAACACAGGATATATGTCTATAGCAAAAAAGGAAAGGGAACTGTATGTCTGGCTGTGCAGAATATAATCGCAGGAATACCCGGCAAATAAAAATCGGCGGGATTCCAATCGGTGGAGGAGCCCAGATCTCCGTTCAGTCCATGACAAACACAAAGACAACGGATACGGCGGCCACCATTGCCCAGATAAATGCCCTCACGGCAGCCGGTTGTGATATTGTCCGTTTGGCGGTGCCGGATATGGAAGCGGCTTTGAACCTTGGCAATATTATTGAAAAATCTCCCGTGCCCCTGGTGGCGGATATTCATTTTGATTATCGGCTTGCCCTTGAGGCAATTAACCAGGGAATATCTGCCTTGCGGCTCAATCCGGGAAATATCGGAGACCATGAAAGGGTAAGACAGGTCGTAGCAGCGGCAAAGGCTGCGAATATACCTGTTCGGATCGGTGTCAATGCAGGGTCCCTTGATAAGAGGCTCCTGGAGAAATACGGCGGGGTCACGGCAGAGGCTCTGGTAGAGTCGGCTATGGAGCACGTCCACATTCTCGAAGGGCTTGATTTTTACGATATGAAAATATCCCTGAAGGCCCATGACGTGCCGTTGACATTAGCCGCCTACCGCCTCATGCACGAGACGGTTGATTATCCCCTGCACCTTGGTATTACTGAGGCTGGTACGCCAACTACCGGCATAATAAAGTCTGCTGTTGGAATCGGCGCCCTGCTGGCGGAGGGGATCGGGGATACTATCCGCATTTCTCTGACAGGTGATCCGGTCATCGAGGTGAAGGTGGCCAGAGAAATACTGAAGGCGCTGGGACTTAGAGAGTATGGTCCCACCCTTGTATCATGTCCTACCTGCGGCCGGACCAGTATCGATTTGCCGGCCATAGCGGCCAGGGTCGAGAAGCGGCTGGAAAAAATCAAAGAACCAATCAGCGTCGCCGTCATGGGCTGCGTAGTCAATGGCCCCGGCGAGGCAAGGGATGCCGATGTGGGTATAGCCGGTGGCAAGGGGGAAGGTCTCGTCTTCCGTCATGGAGAAGTCCTCCGGAAGGTACCAGAGAGTGAACTGGTAGAAGAACTGTTCAGGGAAATAGATAATCTGCTGGCCGGGAAAAAATCAGTTTAATATAATTTGGAATAAAGACGAAAAGAGGAATATAAATGCGAACGTCAAAGCTTTATGCCCCAACTCTCCGTGAAACTCCTGCCGAGGCAGAGGTGATCAGCCACAAGCTGATGCTTCGGGCCGGTATGATCCGTAAGGCCGCCGGTGGTCTATATACATATCTTCCCCTGGCTTGGCGCACCTTGCGGAAAATCATGCAGATCGTCCGGGAAGAAATGGATGCTGCCGGTGGTCAGGAGATTGCCATGCCTATTGTCCAGCCGGCAGAAATCTGGCAGGAAACCGGCCGCTGGTCCGTGTACGGCGATGAGATGTTCCGGGTAAATGACCGTCATGGCCGAAATTTTTGCCTTGGTCCTACCCATGAAGAAATGATAACTACTCTTATCCGGGATGAGGTTCGTTCCTACAAGCAGCTGCCGCTGCTTCTTTATCAAATTCAAAACAAGTATCGCGATGAGATCCGGCCTCGCTTTGGTCTTATGCGCGGCCGTGAGTTCATAATGAAGGATCTGTACTCCTTTGATAAGGATCAGGCGGGCATGGACGAATCATACAGGAAGATGTACGATGCCTACTGGCGCATCTTTGAGCGCATTGGCCTGAAGTTCCGTCCGGTGGAGGCGGATAACGGGGCTATCGGCGGCGGTCATTCCCATGAGTTTACCGTTTTGGCCGATGCCGGTGAGTCAAACATCGTTTACTGCGATAAATGCGATTATGCCGCCAGCGATGAAAAAGCTGAGCTGCTTCCCATTACCCAGGAGCAGGAGGAAATGCGGCCTTTGACTAAGGTAGCGACACCGGAAGCTCATACCATCGAGCTTCTCGTTGATTTCCTGAAGTGCGACATTAAGCGCACAATTAAGGCCGTGGCGTTCCAAACTGAGAAGGACGAGGTCGTCCTGGCTTTTGTCCGGGGAGATCATGACGTAAATGAAGTAAAGGTCATCAATGCGGTTGGAGCCATCGAGCTTCATATGGCCGAGGATGATGCGATTCGTGAAGCCGGCGGTATGCCGGGCTTCATGAGTCCCATTGGCATCAAGAAGGGGACAAAGGTTATCGTCGATACGACGGTAATGAATATGTTCAACGCAGTCAGCGGGGCAAATGAAAAGGATATGCACTACACCGGGGTGAACCCGGCCCGTGATTTTGATAAGAACGAGATTATTGTAATGGACATCCGGCTGATTAAGGATGGGGATCCCTGTCCCCGCTGCGGCGGAACCGTTCACATGACCAGGGGTATTGAGGCCGGTCAGGTCTTCACCCTGGGGACAAAGTATTCCCGGGCGCTTCATGCAACGTATCTTGATGAGCAGGGCAGGGAGCAGCTGCTCATGATGGGCTGCTACGGCATCGGCGTTTCCCGGACAATGGCCGCAGCCATCGAGCAGTGCAATGATAAGGATGGTATCATTTGGCCCCGCAGCATAGCCCCCTACGAGGTAGTTGTTGTTCCAGTCAATGCAAAGGTACCCGAGCAGCTGGAGCTGGCGGAGGAAATTTACGAAGACCTTAAAAAGGCCGGTGTTGACGTAATAATTGACGATCGGAAGGAACGGGCCGGAGTAAAGTTTAAGGATTGCGACCTCATTGGTTATCCCCTTCGGATCACAGTTGGGCCAAAGGCGGTAGAAAACGACACCATAGAGTTGAAAGTCAGAAGGAATGGCGAAACGGCTGAGGCCGGTAAGGCCGGCGTCGTTGCCAAAGCGGTAGAGATGCTGAAGGATCTCTGATTTTCCAAAGAAAAATGGAGCTGTTTTGAACGGCTCCATTTTTTTCTTGTAATTAGTCAAAAAATCAGATACAATAAAGTCAAATAGTCAGTTAGAAGATTTAGAAAAATTTGTTTAGTTTTTTTTAGAATCGAGGTAGTTTCTATGAGTAACATTGCAGATATGATAGAGGCTTACATTCTTCAGCGTCTGGCCCTGGAACAGAATGGACAGGTTGAGATCCGCCGCACCGATATTGCCGAGAAAATATCCTGCGCCCCGTCACAAATCAGCTATGTCCTGTCTACCCGCTTTACCCCGAAACGGGGGTTTGCGGTGGAGTCCCGCCGCGGTCTTGGCGGTTTTATTCGCATCGCTCAGGTTCCCATGCGGGAGATCGTCTACGAAGAAATGCTGGAGAAACTGGAAGATGATCCGCAATATGAAACCGTTCAGTCCATGGTAAGATATCTCCTTCAACACGAAATGATATCGAAGCGGGAAGCGGCTCTGGTCATGGCTTCGGTTACGGCTTCTTACGAGGCTATGGATCCGGAGAACCGGGTTCATTTATTGAAGTCCTTATTTTTGACTTTGGAGCATTACGGGGAGGAGGGATGACAATGCTGTGCGATGAGTGCGGAAAGAATCAGGCCAGTATTCACATTGTCCAAATTACCACCGAGGGAAAATCCGCCAGAAATCTCTGCCAGCGCTGCGCGGCCAAGCTGGGCGCTGATGTTTCCAGTCTTGATAATATTGGCGGTCTCGAGGGGAATTTTACGGTCAATGATTTTTTGCGAGGAGTGTTCGGTGGAAGCCAGCCCCGAAAAATCGAGGATAAAGCCAAATGTAAGACGGCTGAAAACTTGTTTGAGAAGGAGCAGGAGCTTACTGATTCTGGAAAGGCTTTTTCAATCAGGAGCCTTGGAGAAAAGAAGGAGCCCGCCGATGATCAACTGGCAGAACAAAGCCCCTCAATGCAGTGCAGCCGCTGCGGGCTGACTTTGCAGGAGTTTGCCAATTCCGGAAAGCTGGGCTGTGATAATTGCTATGATGCTTTTAAGAGGTATTTGACGCCTGTACTGACGCGAATACATGGGGCCGGGAGCCATTGCGGTAAAATTCCTGCTAGAAGCGGCGGTAAGCTGGCGGTGAAACGACAGCTTGAGAGTCTTCGCATTAAGCTGAAGGAAGCCGTGGCGGCGGAAGAATATGAGAAGGCCGCAGAATATCGCGATATGATTCGGGCTATGGAACAGGATAAGGAGGAGGTGTAAGCCGTGAACAACAGCCTGAAAAAACCGGAGAACACCTGGCTTGCCGGGGCCTCCGATAACGAAGTTGTCCTGGCCAGCAGAGTGCGGCTGGCCAGAAATTTTGCCGGCATACCTTTTCCTAACAGAGCGAATGCACAGCAGTTGGAAGCTGTGCTGATGAAAGCGGGAAATACCTTCAACGATATCGAAAATGCCCTGAAAAAAAGGCTGGATGTGCTGGATATTGAAAAGCTGGGCAGCCTTGAACAGCAGGTGCTGATAGAGAAACAGCTGATTAGAAGACAGATGGTTGTTCAGCCAAAGAGCCGGGCGGTATTTATGGACAGAGATGAGACTGCGGCCGTAATGGTGAACGAGGAGGATCATCTTCGCATCCACTGTATGGGAAGGGGCCTCTGCCTTGAAAAGCAGTTGGAGAGGGCATTTGCCATTGATGATGCCATCGAGGCCAGTCAGGATATCGCCTTTGATGAGAGGCTGGGCTATATTACATCCTGTCCCACTAATCTGGGTACGGGATTGAGGGCAACGGCAGTTCTTCATTTACCGGGACTTTTCTATACGCAGAATATGCAGAATATTACAACCGTTTCCCAACAGCTGGGACTGTCGGTCCGCCCGTTGTTCGGCAAAGGAAACGAGAGCAAGGGAAATCTTTATATTATTGCCAATCAGATGACCTTGGGGTTCAGCGAGCAGGGAATAATTGACAATATTGTCAGCGCCGTTCAGGGAATTACCGATAATGAGCTGAGGGCGAGAAAGGCGCTCCAAATGTTCAGCGGGGCAATGCTTGAAAATTCTGCCCGCCGCGCGCTGGGCATTATGAAATACAGCTCTTTGCTCGAGTGGGATGAAGCAATGGAATTCATCAGCAAAATAAGGCTGGGAATCGACCTGGGATACATTACGGAAGTATCCGGTGAAGATATGGGAAAACTTATTATCGCCATCCAGCCTGCTTATATCAAATATATGAGCAACAATGAGAATATGTCCCCGACGGAGCTGGGTAAGGCAAGGGCAGACTTGGTGCAGGCTGTTCTGGCAGGCAGGGGAGCATATTGTACGGAGACGGGAGAAAAGTATGAAAGCTAAATTGACAGGGGAAGTAGTTCGAGTATTGCGATACGCTTATGATGATCGAAGCGGTCATGTAAATATAAATGAATTGCTGATAAATATACTGGCCGAGAAGAAAAATCTGGCCAATCGGGTTTTGAACCTGCTGAATATAGATAGGACCCAAATTGCAGGAGTATTGAGCAGCATTGAAGACGACGGTAAACGCAGACCGGAAAACAGGGCTGGCTCAGATGCCCAGCGCATTATGAAAGCTGCCATCAGCGAGGCCCGGGAGATGGGACAGGATTACGTTGGTACGGAGCATATATTTCTGGGTATACTGCGGGATAATGATACTCCGGCAGCGGCAGTCCTCGATGATTTTGGTCTGGATTTGAAAAGCGTCCGCAAGGCTATCAGCTTCATCCTTGACAGAGAAATGGAGGATGAAGAAGAGGAGGACAGGGAACTGTTTGATGAGGGAGGGCTTGAATTTCGGGATGATGATTTCTCTGATGATGAAGACGGTGGCAGGCAGGGAAGGATTAAGGGACGTAGGCGTGACTATGATGCCGCGACTCCCTATGTAGACAGATTCGGCAGAAATCTTAACGAGCAGGCGGAGAAAGGCAATATAGATCCAGTCATAGGAAGGGATAAGGAAATCCATCGAATTATCCAGATCCTCTCCCGCCGCACGAAGAATAATCCAATTCTTCTGGGAGAACCGGGGGTCGGAAAAACAGCGGTGGCGGAGGGATTGGCAGCCCGCATCGTCAGCGGCGATGTTCCATTTATGCTAAGCGGAAAGAAGGTTGTCAGCCTTAATATGGCCGCGGTGATTGCCGGTACCAAGTATCGGGGAGAATTTGAGGAAAGGCTGAAAAACCTCATCGACGAGATAGTTAATGCGGGGAATATTATTCTCTTTATTGATGAGATTCATACCCTTATCGGTACCGGCGCGTCCGAAGGCTCATTGGATGCGGCAAATATTTTGAAGCCGGCTTTATCCCGGGGAGAACTCCAGATAATTGGAGCTACCACGCCAAGGGAGTACAAGAAACGTCTGGATAAGGACGCTGCGCTGGAACGCCGCTTTCAGGCCGTTAATATCGAGGAGCCCGAGGAGGACGAGGCGATAGCCATTCTTCAGGGACTGCGCCCTGTATATGAGGAATTCCATCGGGCGGAAATCAGGCCGGCGGCGATAGAGGCAGCTGTACATCTCTCTAAACGGTATATTACAGACCGTTTCCTGCCAGACAAAGCCATTGACCTTATAGATGAGGCGGCATCCAAGGCGCGGCTTAGTCAGGTTACACAGCCGGACAGCTTGAAGGAGCTTGAAAAGCAGCAGGAAGAAGTCGAAAAGGAAAAACAGGCAGCGATTGCCATACAGGATTATGAAAGGGCAGCAAGCCTTCGGGATGAGGAAAATCAACTGAAGGAGCAGATTGCCGCCGTTCACCGCCGGTTGAAATCAAAGGAAAAAGTCAGTGTCGTCGTTACCGCTGACGACATTGCTCAGGTGACGGCCCAATGGACAGGCATTCCCGTACAGGAGCTGGCCGCAACTGAATCAGAGCGCTTGCTGAAACTGGAAGAGATCCTGGCTAGGCGGGTAATTGGCCAGCCGGAGGCTGTTTCCGGTGTAGCCCGGGCTATCCGCAGGGCCCGTACCGGCCTGAAGGACCCGAAGCGTCCAATCGGTTCGTTTATGTTTATGGGAAGCACCGGCGTAGGTAAAACGGAGCTGGCGAAAGCTCTGGCTGAGGCAATGTTCGGCAGCGAGGAAGCCATTGTCCGGTTCGATATGTCCGAATATATGGAAAAATTTACCGTTTCCCGTCTCGTGGGGGCGCCTCCGGGTTACGTTGGCTACGAAGAGGGCGGAATGCTCACCGATATGGTTCGCCGCAAGCCCTATTCGGTTATACTCATGGATGAGGTGGAGAAGGCCCATCCCGATGTTTTCAACCTGCTGCTTCAGGTACTTGAGGATGGCCGTTTGACCGATAGCCAGGGTCGTACCATTGATTTTAAGAACACCGTTATCATCATGACTTCCAATATCGGTTCCTCAATGCTGAAGCCGGAAACGCCCAAAATGGGCTTTGCTTTGGGTGAAGAAAGCAAGGAGGATAGGGCTGGGGATATCAGGAAAAAAGTGATGGCTGAAGCTAAAAAGAGCTTCAAACCGGAATTTTTGAACCGCATTGATGAAATGATAGTGTTCAATCCTTTAGGGAAAGAAGAAATATCCTCAATCATAGACATTCAGCTGAATGGCCTTATGGACCGACTGGCGGAAAGAAAGCTGAAGCTGGAGCTGTCAGCGGAGGCCAGAGAGTTGATTATTGCAAAGGGAAGCGACTTTAAGAATGGGGCCCGGCCCTTGAAACGGGCGATTCAGCGCTTGGTTGAAAACGATTTGGCCGAGGAGCTTCTGGCCGGTAAATTCACCCCCGGGACACGATTGTCGTGGACGTCGATATGGCAAATGAAGGAAAGCTGATCTTTTCAAGGAAGGAGCCTATGGCAGAGCAGGTGACAGGAATTGGCCAAGAAGCAGACAATTAAGACTCGCTACGTCTGTCAGGACTGTGGCTATGATACCTCAAAATGGCTTGGACGCTGTCCCGGCTGTGGCGCCTGGGGAACATTGGCGGAGGAACGCGTCAGCGAGTCGAAGGCTGAGGGCAGGCGTGGATTGAGCCTCGGGGTTGGTAGTAACGGAAGCAAACCAGTGCCGATTGCCCAGGTAGAAACCGAAGATTTACCAAGGTATTCCGGTGGTTCCGGGGAACTGGACAGGGTACTGGGCGGTGGCATAATACCAGGCTCGGTAGTCCTCATTGCCGGTGATCCGGGGGTGGGTAAGTCCAGCCTCACCATCCGGGTCTGCGCCCAGGTGGCAAGACAGGGAAAGAAGGTTTTGTACGTTACCGGCGAAGAAAGCGCCCGGCAGGTGAAGATGAGGGCGGATCGTTTAGGGGCCATCGCTGATACCCTCTATGTAGTCAGTGAGACAAACCTTACAACGATTACCGCCCACATTGAAAATATAGAGCCGGAGCTGTTGGTCATTGACTCTGTTCAGACGGTGTTTATGCCGGAAATAGCCAGCGCCCCCGGAAGCGTCAGTCAGGTCAGGGAATGTGCCGTCGAGCTTCTGAGGATTGCCAAGACAGCCGGGATGGCTCTGTTTGTGGTCGGTCACGTCACGAAGGAAGGGAGCCTTGCCGGTCCCCGAGTCCTTGAGCACATAGTAGATACCGTGTTATTCTTTGAAGGGGAGAAGAACGCCGGTTACCGGATTTTGCGGGCAGTGAAGAACCGCTTTGGCAATACCAATGAGATCGGGATGTTTGAAATGCTTGAATCCGGCCTGGTGGACGTGCCTGATGCTTCTGAGTTGTTTTTATCGGAGCGGGCAGACGACGCCGGCAGCGTGATCATTCCTACCGTAGAGGGGACTCGGCCGTTACTGGTGGAGATACAATCCCTGGTGGCAAAGACGCCGTACGTGCCGCCTCGCCGCACTACCGATGCCATTGACCTCAAGCGCTTGCAGCTGCTTATTGCCGTGCTGGAGAAAAGAGTCAATCTTCCGCTGGGACTGTGCGATGTGTTTGTAAAGGCCGGCGGCGGGATAAAAATTGATGAGCCGGCGGCAGATTTAGGTCTGTGCGTAGCCATGGCGTCAAGCTATTCCGGACGTAAGCCAAGACCTAAAATGATAGTCGTCGGCGAGGTGGGGCTGGCCGGCGAGGTGCGGGCTGTCAGTCAGATAGATAACAGGCTGCGGGAAGCAGCACGCCTGGGCTTTACAACGGCAATCATTCCCGGGAAAAACGCCGATTCCCTTACGGAGAAAAAGCCATATGGCATAACGGTTCAGGGGGTATCTTCCTTACGGGAAGCCCTCAGCATCGCCCTGCCGAAAGATTGATTTTTGAAAATTTTCTTGACATTATAATTATCCTGAGATAAAATACATTCCGTTGGATTGCTAACGAATGCGGAAATAGCTCAGTTGGTAGAGCACCACCTTGCCAAGGTGGGGGTCGCGG
>CAZIKQ010000022.1:0-26615 GCA_964540025.1 uncultured Schwartzia sp.
ACCGGAGGGGTGAAGATCAGCCGAGAGGTTTACTTATATCACCCCTCAGTCAGCTACGCTGACAGCTCCCCTACAGGGGAGCCTATGAGACCGATTAGTAGTCACCCCTCAGTCGCTTTCAGCGACAGCTCCCCTGAAGGGATCTGCTCGACCAACAAAAAAACCGGCCGGGGAAAACAATCGCTCATTTTCCCCAGCCGATTTTATTCGTCAGTCGAGCCTGTTCTATTGTATGGCCGCGCCTTTCGTCCGGCGCTGGAGCACAAAGGTTCCGGCAATGATTGCCAACCCGGCGGCATCGGTCACCAGTCCCGGATAAATCATCAGCAGGCCGCCCACAAAGAGAAGCACCCGCTGGAAAGTATTCAGGTTGCCCGTCAGGTAACCGATCAGAGCGGAGGATACGCCGATCATCCCGATGATGGCCGTGCTCAGGGACCATAAAAGGTTGGGCACCGTGGCGTTTATCATCAGGATCTCCGGCGACAGCACGAAGACGTAGGGGATGATAAAGGCCGCGATCGCCAGCTTGGAGGCATTGACTCCCGTCCGCAGGGCGTTGCCCCCGGCGATAGCCGACCCGGCGTAAGCCGCCAGGGCCACCGGCGGGGTGACGTCGGCGATAATGCCGAAGTAAAACACAAACATGTGGGCCGCCAGCACCGGCACCCCCATCTGCATGAGAGCCGGGGCGGCGATGGTAGAGGTGATGACGTAGTTTGCGGTGGTGGGTACCCCCATGCCCAGCAGCAGGGCGGTGATCATCGTGAAGAACATGGAGGGAAGCATCATGCCCCCGGCCAGATCCAACAGAGCCGAAGCCATCTTCAATCCAACGCCGGTCTTGGTGACAACGCCGATGATTATCCCGGCCGCCGCGCAGGCCACCAGCACGGAAAGAATCCCCTTGGCTCCGGCAATGAGGCCGTTGAATACGTCGGCCACGGACAGCCGGGTACTCTTTCTGGTGCAGGCCGCCACGATGGACAGCCCGATAGCGTACAGAGCCGCCCGCATGGGAGTGTAGCCGGTTACCAGCAGGTAGACGATAACGATGAGGGGAATGGCCAGATGGCCCCGAGCCTTCAGGATATCAAGAGGCTTCGGCAGCTCCTCCCTCGGCACACCCTTCAAATTTTTCCGCTTCGCCTCAAAGTGAACCCCCAGCCAGACCCCCATGAAGTAGAGGATCGCCGGAATGAGGGCCGCCTTTACGATATCGATATAGGGCACCCCCACAAATTCCGCCATGAGGAAAGCGGCGGCGCCCATGACCGGAGGCATCAGCTGGCCGCCGGTGGAAGCGGCCGCCTCAACGGCCCCGGCAAACTCCTTATCGTAGCCCAGCTTGTGCATCATGGGGATGGTGAAGCTGCCGGTCCCCACTACATTGGCCACTGAGGAGCCGGAAACGGTACCCATCAGCCCGGAGGAGAGAACAGCCACCTTCGCCGGGCCGCCGGCCGCCCACCCGGCAATGGCATTGGCAATATCGATGAAAAACCGGCCCAGACCGGTGGACTCCAAATAAGCCCCGAACAGGATAAACAGAAAGATAAAAGTGGAGGATACGCCCAGGGGGATACCGAAAATACCCTCAGTCGTAAAGAAAAGGTGCCCCACCAGCTGCTCCGGCGTTACCCCCCGGTGGCTGATGGCGTCCGGCATATAGGGCCCCAGAAAGGCGTAGGCCAGGAAGATAGCCACTACCGTGACCATGGGGATGCCGACGATCCGCCGGGTGGCCTCAATGACCAGCACGACCCCCACCGCTCCCACGACGTAATCCTCCGTTGTCATCAGCCCGGCCCGGCCCACCAGTTCCTTGTACTGGATGACGATATAAGCCGGACAGGCCGCCCCCAGCACCGCCAGCAGCAGATCCCAGGGGTGAACAGAGGACGAATGGTCTTTGTTGAACGAAGGCTTCAGGAGGAATACCAGAGCCAGGCCGGAGCCCAGGTGGACGGCCCGCTGCAAATGGGCGTCCAGCACGCCAAAAATGGCCGTATAGAGCTGGAAGCAGGTAAATGACAAACAAATTGCCGTAATGATTTTTCCGACGATGCCGGAGTGTTCCTTCAGCCTCGATTCCTTTTCAAGCTCGTTGAGAACGTCCTCCCGCAGAGCCGGTTCTTGCTTTGCCATAGGCATTTTCCTTTCACCGGCAGAATCAGCTGCTCCTGCCGGTAATTATTTGATAACGGGGGGCGATGTATATATCCACCAGACTGCCCAAGGGCAGCAGCTCATAGAGCCGGTATTCATCCCCCTCTATCCAGACCGTCAGCTCCGTCCCCAGACCGGGGCGCAGCGACAGCTTCGGGTAGTGGCGGCCCATGCCGTCCAGAATAAAACAGTCCCCCTCCTGCCGCAGCTTCCCCTCAGACGGGAGGAAGGGCAGCCCTACCCCGAAGGACTGGTAGCGGGTATAGAGGAGGTCAAACCCCCTTCGGTCAGGACTCACGGTAAGGTACTCCTCCACCGGGGTTTTCTGCACCGAGTGGATAAACCGCAGGTGTATGTCCATTCCCGGCCTGGCCCCATAAGCCCTGCCAAATTCCTCACAGGCGATATAGACAACCGGCGACCTGAGCCAGTAACCCAGCCCCAGGCAGAGTCCCAACAGGACGGCCGCCATCCATCTTGAACTAATCTTCATGTCATCTCAGAAAAAGCGGGGCGGAAGCCCCAGCGGAGCAACTCTGTATACGGATACGACGACTGCCCATCCGTAACCAGTCTCCCTCTGAGCCATCCGCCCCGTCATCTTCTCCCGGCAGAGTCTAACGAATCCCGCCGGTTACTTTTCCTTATAGAATTTCTCTGCACCGGCGCTGATGGCGATGGGCAGACCCTTCTGAGCCGCTTCCTTATTGATTAGCTTGCCGACGGAGTGGGCGGCCTTCAGCTTGTCAAGATTGGTGAAAATGGATTTGGTGATGGAATAAGCCAGATCGTCTTTAACCTTGTCGTTGCAGACCAGCATGGCCTGAACGGCGACGGTGGTAGCGTCCTCATCAAAACCGGCATAGGTTCCCTTGGGAACGGTGATCTGGGTGTAGAAGGGATACTTTTTGGTGAGCTTCTCGATCATGTCCTTGCTGATAGACAGGACCCGGACCTTGTGCTGGGAAGCGATATCCTGAATGGCGGAGGTGGGGAACCCGGCAGTAACAAAACCTACGTCCACATTGCCGTCCTTGAGGGCGTTGGCCGCCTCACCGAAGGAAAGGTACTGGACGGTAATATCATCGTAAGTGATGCCGGCCGCCTCCAGGATCTGGCGGGCGTTTGCCTCGGTGCCGCTGCCGGCCGCGCCTACGGCCACCCGCTTGCCCTTCAGCTCGGCAACGGATTTAATGCCGTTCTTTTCCAGGGTGACCATCTGGACGGTTTCCGGATACAGGGCAGCGATGGCCTTCAGGTTGGAAACCTTCTTATCCTTGAACATCTCGGTGCCGTTAGCCGCATAGAAAGTGATATCGTTCTGGACGATAGCCAGATCCACGCTGCCATCCTTCAGCATATTGATGTTTGCTACCGTGGCCCCGGTGGACTGAGCGCTGGCATTCATGCCCGGGATGGCCTTGTTCAGGATCTCCGCCATTGCCCCGCCCAGGGGGTAATAGGTTCCGGCCGTGCCGCCGGTGGCAATGTTGATGTACTTCTTTTCGACTTTTTTCTCCGCGGCCTTATCTCCGCCGCCGCAGCCGGTAAAAGCCGCCGCCGACAACGTCACGGCAACCCCCAGGGCTGCCAGCTTACCAAATTTTCCCCATTTCATAGTGAATACCTCCCTAAATTTTTATTCATCCATTTGAAAAAACCATTTGTCCACGGATTCAACTCGCTTGATTATACCAGAGAAAACCGAAAATATCTACATTTTTTCCAGGGTATACAAAAAAACAATGTATAAACACCAATATGGCAGATTATTTATACAAAATTTATACAAAATTTGATTTTTCCACCGACATATATACCTCCCCCGTAGGTACGTATGAGCACTTACTCCGCCTTTTCCACCCTCAACAACATCTGGGCAACCGTTTCCCTGCACAGCTCCTCGTAAACCTTCCTCATGCCTGGAGAAAGCGCCAGCCGGTGGCGGTCTACTGTATCGGTATCCCCTCTGGCTATCGGACCTGTCAAAACGTCTATGGCGTTTTCTGTATGGGAAAGATTATTTACAGTTTGCCTCACCAGGGGCAAAATAGCCGCCAGTCCGTCCCCGGGTCTGTCCAGCCAGGGAGAAAAAATCTCCTGAGCCATTGCCGTCAGTGTCACGAGATAGTTGCAGGCTATGCAGGCCGCCGCGTGATACCTTGCCCTGCTCTTTTCGTCGTCAGGGACAGAGAAAGTCCTCGCTCCCAACAATTCTGCCACTCCCCGCAAGAATTGTGAAACGCCGTCTTCACCGGCTACGGCGCAATAAATTTCCGAAAAAATGTCTGCGTTTTCCTTCGCCGCGGCGGTGAAAGTCTGAAGCGGGTGCAAGCTTCCCACTCCAATGCCCAATTCCTTGAGGGGCAGCAAAGGGGCAAGCGTCATCGCTCCTGAAACATGGAATACATACCGCGGTCTCTCGGTCTGGGACAGGGAGGAATATACCTCTGCGAGAATTCTCGCCGCCCAGGCAATCCTCCCATCGGTTATGGTAATCGCCACCACCTGCGCTCCCCGGACAGCGGCGGCAATATCATCGTTCCGGTGGGTAACGGCGATGATTTCCTGTCCCCGGCTGTCAAGGGCATTTGCCAGAGCGCTGCCAAGGCGTCCGCCGCCGACAATGGCAAATTTATATTTTTTCATAACTTTTTTTCACTTCTTTGCAAAAAACGCCGCTACTAACAAAGTAACGGCGTTTTTTCTGTTCAATCGTTGTCTTCGGATAAGTCTGCCCTAATCACTCGTAGAGAGGATATTTTTTGCAGAGAGCGTCCACCCGGGCGCGGGCCTCGTTCTTTGCCTCTTCGCTTTCGGGGTTCTCCAGTACAAGGGCAATGATAGCCGCAACCTCTGCCATATCATCCTCCTTGAAGCCGCGGCTGGTAAGCGCCGGGCTACCGAGACGGAGCCCGCTGGTGACGAAGGGCGACAGCTTCTCGAAGGGGATGGTGTTCTTATTGGCGGTGATGTTTACTTCGTCAAGGACATTCTGGGCGATCTTGCCCGTGATGTTCTTGTTGGTGAGGTCAACCAGCAGCAGGTGATTGTCAGTGCCGCCGGACACGAGGCGGAAGCCGCGGTCAGTAAGTCCCTTGGCCAGAGCCTTGGCGTTCTTGACCACCTGGGCCTGATATTCCTTGAATTCATCGGTGAGGGCTTCCCCGAGAGCGACGGCCTTGGCCGCGATGACGTGCATGAGGGGGCCACCCTGGATGCCGGGGAAAATGGCTTTGTTGAACTGCTGGCCGAACTCGGCGTCACGGCACATGATAAGGCCGCCCCGGGGTCCCCGGAGAGTCTTGTGGGTGGTGGTGGTCACTACGTCGGCATAAGGCACCGGGGAGGGATGGAGACCGGCCGCTACGAGACCGGCGATGTGGGCGATGTCAACCATGAGGTAGGCCCCGGCCTTTTTAGCGATCTCACCAAGGCGCGGGAAATCGATGATCCGAGGATAAGCGGAGGCGCCGGCGACAATCAGCTTCGGCTTGCACTCCAAAGCAGTTTTTTCCAGGGCGTCGTAGTCGATGAGCTCGCTTCCTTCGGCCACCCCGTAGGAAACGATGTGGAAATATTTACCGCTCATATTTACCGGTGAACCGTGGGAGAGATGGCCGCCGTCGGTGAGATTCATGCCCATGACGGTATCCCCGGGGTTGAGGAGAGCGAAGAACACCGCCATGTTGGCCTGGGCGCCGGAATGGGGCTGGGCGTTTACGTACTCCACCCCGAAGAGCTTTTTGGCCCGGTCAATGGCCAGCTGCTCGGCAATATCCACGAATTCGCAGCCGCCGTAGTAACGCTTGCCGGGGTAACCCTCCGCGTACTTGTTAGTGAGGACGCTGCCCTGGGCTTCCATGACGGCTTTGGAGACGATGTTCTCGGAAGCGATAAGCTCCAGCTTGGTCCGCTGGCGGCCAAGCTCCTTGTCGATGGCCTCGGCTACGGCCGGATCAACCTTTTTAAGTTCGTCCATCATTGCCATTGTTTTTCCTCCATTTCATTGTTCCAAAATTATTTATTCTCTAAATCCATTATTTTACCTACCCGGCGGGCGTGACGCCCACCGGCAAAGGCAGAGGATAAATACGCCCGGATTATTTCCACTGCCGGGCCGGGGCCGGTAACCCGGCCGCCCAGGCAGATCACGTTGGCATCGTTATGCTCCCGGGACATCTTCGCGCTGTAAACATCGGTGCAGAGAGCGGCCCGGATACCGTTTATTTTATTGGCCGCCATACAGATCCCGATGCCTGTGCCGCAGAGGAGAATGCCCCGCTGGGCCCGGCCTTCGTTTATTTCCCGGCACAGCTTCTCCGCTATATCCGGATAATCTACGGAATCGGCGGTATAGGCGCCAATGTCATTAACCTCTATGGGGTCATTTTCATCCAGAGGGCTGACGGCCAGGTCGGCCAGAAATTTCTTTATTTCTTCCTTCAGCGCCAGGGCCCCGTGATCGCAACCGATGACAAGCTTCATAACCGCCACCCTTTCGAGTATGATAATTTTAGGTATTGTAGCACAAAAAACAATCAGTGTGAATAGGTGTAACAATGTATACAAGCCGTTTCCGAGGGGAAATCCAACAATAGAGCGGTAAAACCGCCAAAGTGAAAGCAGGTCAAATCACCGCCGCCGGTCGTCTGCCGTCAGATAATTCTGCCCCCGGCCGCTTTCCCCAGACGGTTCATTATGGCGGCGCCCAGCCCTTCATCAGGAACGATGGGGCAAAGCAAGCTGTCCACCGGCAGCTGATCAAAGAATCTTAGATTGTCATAGAGGCCCGCCGCTATTTCCCGCAGGTTTTCCCGGCGGCCCAGGGAGCGCTTGTAAAGTGCCTCAAAGGCCGGGAAATCCTCTTCAAACAGCAACAGACCCACCCGTTCCCCGGCCGCTTCCCGCCGTCTTAACTCCGTCAGCAGGCGCTCCTCATCCGCCGCCAGGGTCAGGGGAGCCTTTGGCGCGTAGTGGGTATATTTCATTCCCGGGGCCATTGGGGCCCGCTTCAGTCCCGTTTCCGGCCCGGCCATGTCCGGGGGAGCTGCCGCCTTTACCTGGCCGATAATCTCCCCCAGCATTTCCGCCGTAACGGCTCCCGGCCGCAGCACCGTCACCGTATCCGGCCCCGCCGCCTCCGTACAGTCCACGATAGTGGATTCAAGGCCCCAGTCCGTAGCTCCCCCGTCAAGGATCGCCCCGATTTTCCCGCCCAGGTCCCGGCGCACGGTTTCCCCGTTTGTGGGACTTGGGCGGCCGGAAATATTGGCGCTGGGAGCCGCCACCGGCGGCCCCGCCGCCAAAATAAGCTCCCTGGCTACAGGATGATCCGGCATCCGCACCGCCACCGTATCGAGGCCGCCGGTTACCGCGTCCGGCACGCAGGCCGCCCGGGGCAGGATGATAGTAATCGGCCCCGGCATGAAGGCGGCAAATATTTTTTCGGCCACCGGGGTTATCCGGCTGACAATTCTCTCCATGCCGGAAAGCTCCGCCACGTGAAGGATCAGGGGATTATCGGAGGGACGCCCCTTGGCCTCATATATCCGGCGGCAGGCTTCCTCATTGAGCCCGTTGCCTCCCAAACCGTATACCGTCTCCGTGGGAAAAGCCACCAGCTCGCCCTGTCGCAGCAGCTCCGCCCCCCGCCGGATAGCCCTTCTGTATTCTTCTGTATCAGTCTTTTTTACGTCGTATATTTCAGTATTCATTAGTTTTTCTTCATTACCGCTACCCGGGGATGTCCGGCCAAATCCCGAACGATTTCAATTCCTGCCTGTTCATAGGCTCCTGCCTGCCTTGCCAGCTCAGCCACCGGCTCACCCTGCTCCGAGCCGATCTCCACCGCCAGAAAGCCTCCCGGCTCCAGATATTCGGGAGCCTCATTGATCAGGCGGCGGTAAAAGTCCAGCCCGTCCCGGCCGCCGCAGAGGGCCAGCGACGGTTCCGCCTGCACCTCCGGCGGCAGGGCGGCCATTTCTCCCTCGCTTATGTAGGGAGGATTTGACAAAATGGCGGTGAACTTCTCTCCCGGCTCCAGCGCCTGAAACAGGTCTCCCTGCCTGAGGGTTACCGGTTCACCGGCAGCCAGCTTCTCTTTATTACTCCCGGCCACGGCCAGCGCCCTGGGGGAAATGTCAGTGGCCGTTACCTGCGCCCGGCCCTTCATTTCCAGGGCAACGGTAATGGCGATGGCCCCCGTGCCGGTGCAGATATCCGCTACCCTCAGGACTCTGTCCGGGGGGTATTCCTTCAGCCGCCCCAAGGCGGTTTCTACCAAAATTTCCGTATCCGGCCGGGGAACCAGGGTGTCCCGGGTAACGGTGAAGTCCCGGCCGAAAAACTCCCGCCGCCCCAAAATATACGCCGCCGGCTCCCGTTTCCCCCGGCGGCGGACGAGCTCCCGGAATTCATCCAGCTCCGCCTCCTGCACCGGCTGGTCAAAGTGGGTATAAAGCTGTATCCGGGAAAGCCCCAGCACCTTGCCCAGCAGCAGCTCCGCATCAAGGCGGGAACTCTCTATGCCTTTTTTCTGAAAAAAATCCGCCGTAATGGCCAACAGCTCCGTAACGGTACGAGACATATAAAGGCTCCTGTCTTAATGATTCCCGGCCTGATCAGCCGTGGTTCTTCTTCAGCCGCTCCGTCTGATCCGCCGTGATGAGGGCATTTATCAATTCATCCAAATCACCGGCAATAACATCCTCCAGCCGGTGAAGGGTAAGGCCGATGCGGTGGTCGGTGACCCGGCCCTGGGGAAAGTTGTAGGTGCGGATCCGCTGGCTCCGATCGCCGGTTCCAATCTGCTCCTTCCGCTCCCTGGCCAGGGCGTCGTTTTGCTCGGCCTGAAGCTTTTCATAGAGACGGGCCCGCAGCACCAGCATTGCCTTATCCTTATTTTTCCGCTGGGATTTTTCATCCTGACAGGTTACCACCATCCCCGTGGGCAGATGAGTGATCCGGATGGCGGTTTCCGTCCGATTGACGTACTGGCCCCCGGCCCCGGAAGCGCAATAGGTGTCTATCCGCAGCTCGTCCGGGCGGATATCCAGCTCCACTTCCCCAGCCTCCGGCAGGACCGCCACGGTGACCGCGCTTGTCTGGATCCTTCCCTGGGATTCAGTGGCGGGAACCCGCTGGACCCGATGGGTCCCCCGCTCGTATTTCATCCGGCTGAAAGCGCCGTACCCCTCGATGGAAAAGGATACTGATTTGAAGCCCCCCAGCTCCGTTTCGTTGGCCTCGATTATTTCCGTCTGCCAGCCCCGGCTCTCGGCATAGCGGGAGTACATCCGGAAAAGATCCGCCGCAAACAGGGCCGCCTCCTCCCCTCCAACGCCGCCCCGGATCTCCACGATCACGGATTTATCATCATTGGGATCCTTGGGCAGCAGCAGCCGGGGCAGATCCGCCTCGATCCTGTCCTTCTCTTCCCTGAGGGCCGACAGCTCATCCGCGGCCATATCCCGCAGCTCCCGGTCGGAGCCGCCGTCCTCCAGTATCGCCTTTGCTTCCTGGATTCCCCCGCTTATTTCCCGATACCGGGCGATGGTCCGGGCCACAGGTGCCAGGCTGGCGTGCTCCTGGGAAAGCTTCCGGTATTTTTCAATATCGGCGATGGTGGCCGGATCCGCCAGCAATGATTCCAGCTCCCGGTATTTTGACTCCACCTCGATAAGTCTGTCCAGCATTTATTTTTCCCCCATCGCTTCTGCCGTCACGGCCGTTCCGAAATCGCCGGCCGCCACCGCCTCCCCATACCGCAGGCCGGCGTAATTTCCGCTGCCGGAGGGTATATCCTCCCGGGCCAGTACGGCCTTGAGAGATTCAATGGCTACCTCCACCATTTCATCTCCCGGCTCATTGGTAGTCAGCCGCTGGAGCCAAAGCCCCGGCAGGATAAAAATATGCATCAGGCCATTTGGGTGCTTGCCCGCCAGCCTTATGAGCTCGTAGGAAATACCGGCGATCACCGGCAGCAGCACCACCCGGCTGATGATCCGCTCCGCCAGGCCGGGCCAGCCTAAAAAGGCAAAAACGAAAATGCTCACGATCATAACGATGAGCAGAAAAGCCGTGCCACAGCGGGGATGAAAGCGGGAACATTTCTGAACGTTCGCTACCGTGAGGGCCTCGCCCTTTTCAAAGCAGTGGATCGTCTTGTGCTCCGCCCCGTGATACTGGAACACCCGGTATATTCCCTCCATGCGGGATATGGAGAATATGTAAGCAAGAAATACCGCCAGTCTCAGACAGCCCTCAAAAATATTCAGGTAAAGGGGGTCCTCGGAAACGGCGTGAAACATTTTCACTCCATAGGTGGGAACGGCAATGAACAGCACCGCCGCCAGCAGGAAGGCGAAGATCATGGTCATGGCCACCTCCCCGTCAGTCATCTCCTCCTCATCCTCTCCCGCCATCCGGGCGGAATAGGACAGGGAGCGCATTCCCAGCACCAGGGATTCCCCCAGGGACACTACCCCCCGAAGGAATGGGGCCCGGAAAATGGGGTACCGATCCCCCAGGCTCTCCACCGCCTTTACCTGAACGGCTATATGGCCGTTGGCTTCACGGACGGCTGTGGCCACGCTGCCGGGAGCCCTCATCATGACTCCCTCGATGACCGCCTGTCCGCCTACGGTTGGTTTGTTATCTGACATTTATATACCTCTCCGTTGCATTCAATATTTATTGTAATGGTTTATTTTACCACAAAGCCGGTTAAGTTCCTAGAGCGGCCGGAAAAATAAGACAGCCGGACATTTTTTCGAGCTGGCTCGCTGAAAAAATAAAAACGACAGCCAAGTAATTATTTTTAGCCGCCCCGCTGAACCGGCGCAAACAAAAAGACTGCCGCAAAAGCGGCAGTCCCTGATGACTGAATGAAGCCGGTAAATTGGAATTTACTTGCGGCCATAACGCTTGTTGAACTTCTCGATCCGGCCGCCGGCCGCTACGTCACGCTGACGTCCGGTGAAGAACGGATGGCACTTGGAGCACACGTCTACACGGAGCTCGGTGGCAGTGGAGCCAGTCATGAAAGTATTGCCGCAGCCGCAGGTAACCTTGCATTCCTGGTACTTGGGATGAATTCCTTCGCGCATTATTAACACCTCTCTTTTCCCCGGTTGGGAGTGATACAAGCCCGCTCTGCGCAGACTTGGTGCCAAGCTTCCCGTTTTGGGGAAAAGCCGGTCATTTGTCTTGTAAACAGACGACAATTCGTCCATTACGGGTATTCACTATAGCATAGGCAGCAGACTAATGCAAGAAAAATTTCTTATACCGCCGATTTCGCTATTCCTTTTTTTCGCCTGCATCTCACGATGTACACCTTGGGAGTCGCTATAGGGTTCGCCGGCAGCTGCTCCCCTCCTGGACTTTCACCACAGATTACAGGAGTGTCGGTACCAACCTTTGCCTTCGTCGCAAACGAATTTTTACGAAGCCGCAATAGCATTTGCACATTAGAGAATCATATTAGAACGCGCCTGGGTCGGCGGGCGGCTTCGGAAAGGAGAGTTTTCTCTGCCGCATCAGTTTGTACTGGATCAAAATGGCGGGGTCGGTTTTGACGGCGCGCCGATAGGTTATACCCGCCTTTACTTTCGGGTAGGCATCGCGGTCGAGTTTCGACGGGTTGGGATCGTGCTCGTAATTATAGACAAATTCGATTTCTCTGATGCGCGCGTCGATTTCCTGCGGGTAGGCATCGAGCGTCCATATTTCCACCGGTTCAACGCGCCAGCAGCCCGGCCTGTCGTCCGTCATGTATTCCGCGTGGCTGTAAAACTCCGCAATGAGCTTTGCATTGGACGCGTTCAACGGGTGGGTGCATTCATACCTGATCCAATCGGGCGACTCCGACGCATCTCTCGGCGGCCAGGGGTCAAGGAGCGTCGCGGGGACGGCGCCCTGGTATTCAAACGGCCAGCTGGTGGTACTCGGCAGCGAACCCACGGGGCCGTCAGGGGAGACGCCGTAGATCGGCGCGTCTTCTTTTGGGTTGTCCTCCCCGTCGATAAACGTGCCGACGCGCCCTTCCTTCATGCCATAATTGACCCAGTGGGCGTAGAGTTTTGCCGCGTCGTAGCCATAGGCGGCCTTGAGGTCGGGGTAGACGTTCGCGTAGGCACGGTAGTCGAACGTGTCGTACGTTCCGCGCTGCGGGTTTTTCGCCCTGTAGTCCATGCCGCCTTTGGCGGCGTTGGGCACGGACGGTATGGACGGTACGGACGGTACGGACGGGGCGGATTTTTTGCCCGGTATCTTTTTCAGCGCCTTGCCCGCTTCTCTGGCGATGCTCCCCCATACCGACGCCGCCTCCGTTGACGGCGCCGTAAGGGGCAAGATCAACATCAGCGCGGCGGCAATGAAGCAACAGGCGGTTTTGAAGCGTTTCATCATGACGGTTCATCCTTTCATGTTTATCAGACTTTATCCCTCATTAGTAAAAGTATAACATATAATATTGCTTTTAACCAATCCCTTATGAAGCACGCCCAAAATATGGCGTTAGCAGAGCTGGCAGAAAATTAAAAAAAAGCCGCCGCACATTCCGTGCGGCGGCTTTAGTCCCGGCAATTTCAATCGATGGCTCAGCGGCGATGGTTGCTGAAGCAGTCCCGGCAGTATACGGGACGATCATCCTTCGGCTGGAAGGGGACCTGAGTCTCCTTGCCGCAATCAGCGCAAATAACGGTGAAGAGCTCGCGCTGGGCCCCGCCGTCACGCTGACGGCGGCGCTTATCACGGCAGTCACGGCAGCGAACCGGCTCGTTTTCAAAGCCCTTCTCCTGGTAAAATGCCTGTTCACCGGCGGAGAAAATAAAGTCGTTGCCACAATCTTTGCATTTCAATGTCTTATCCTGGAATTCCATGTAACTAATCCCCTTACTTTTTTCTTGAACCATCTTTTTTAAGGCTACCGCGGCTTCGCGAAAGGAAAACCCTGCCGAAATCCGAGGAATCGCTCCGCATCAGACGGCGATATCCACCTGCGTACCCAGATTCGGATCAAGGCTGCCTGAGACCAATGATAAAAGCGCATCCATACTCTCGTCTGCCGAATCCATGCTCATCTTCAACACAGAGATGCCGAGTTCCTGCTGTGTCGTCATCATATTAAGACCTACGCTCATAGACGCAATGCTCATCGTCAAATCCATTCAACCTTCACCTCTCTCCTGCTGCGCATATAAATCACTATGAATTATAACCTGATTTAATGAAAATAGCAACAAAAAACTACCCCGGCAAAAATTTTTCTTTATAAGCCCGGCGGCAGAGAGCTTCCATTGCCGCGGCATACCGTTTCCCGTCCATCAGGGGCGATTGCTCCATCCGGCTCCGCAAATTCCTTCGGTAATCATCGAGCCGCTGTCTGTCCCCGGCCAATCGGACGGCCAGGGAAATATATTCCTTCCCGCTGGCGGAGATAAGCTCCGGACAGCCTGCGGCAAAGAGAAGGGACGCTCCCACCCTGGCCGCCGGGCTGTGCCCGGCCAGGGTCACCACCGGCACCCCCATGTAAAGGGCTTCACAGGTGGTTGCCCCGCCGTTATAGGGCTCCGTGTCCAAAGCAATATCGATATCCCCGTAGGTTTTCAGATAGTCCGGGGAATAGGGCCGGCACTCGATCCGGGCCGTATCAAACCCCAAAGCCCCAAACCGGCGGAGGATGAACTGACGGCCGGTAAAATTCGGCAGGGAGGCCAGCTTATCCTGAAGGATGAGCCGGGATTCCGGCGCTTTCTCCATGATGGTCCGCCACAGAAGCAGCGTCCTGTCTGTAATCTTTGCGTAGTTATTGAGGCAGCCAAAGGTTATGCGCTTCCCCGACCGGGCAGCCGGCGCGGCGGGCAGCGGCATCTCCTCTACCGGGGCGTAGCAAAACAGCGGATAGAAATCATGCTGCCTCTCCTGAGGCGGTATCCCCTCATCAACGTACAGCAGCTTCTCGCTGAAAGCCTTCTGCATCCGGCTTTCCCGGGCCCGGCTGTCCGCCGCCGGGGCCGGGGTCATTATCCGATCCGTCAGGTGATAGTCCACCGCCGCCAGCCCTGACGTATGGAGAAATCCCAGCCCCGATAAGATCACCGGAGCCGGCCGGAAGGCCAGTACCGGCAGGGCATTTTCCTGAGAATGACCGGACAGATCCACCAGCGCGTCCAGCTTGTCCTCTGCTATCCGCCTGGCTGTCTGCTCCGGGTTCATTCCCGCCACGTCGGTAAAGGCCGCTCCCAGGCGGCGCAGCTTGCGGGTCACCTGATCCCCCTCCCCGGTCATATAGGCAAAGACCACCGTGTTTTTTCGGTCGAACCAGCGAAGGAGCGGGGCCAGAAAATATCCCATGGCATGATGGCGGAAGTCCCGGGAAATGTAGCCTATCCGGATCGCTCTCAGTCTCTCCGCCCGCTGCTTCGCCAAACGGGCCGGCTCCGGCTGGCAGACGGGACGGCCGGACACTGTAACCGGCGGAGTACCGGCAAAAAAATTATTGTAGACGCCGCTGAGGGCCAGCTCCCGGTCAGCGGCCGGAGGGTTGTAAGCCGTGAGAAACAGCGCCTTGCTGTATAATTCCGCTTTCATCCCATCCTTCTCCGCCAGCCGGGAGGCGTCGAACAGCCTCTCCGCCGCTCCGGCGGCGTCCCCCAGCAGGTAGCAGGCATCGGCCAAATACCTGTCCAGCCTGACCCGGGTACATTTATCGTAGCCGGTCTGGGGCTGTCTGACGGATGGCTGGCGCAGGGCGGCCTCCAACCGGAGCACCGCCGGTTTCATATCAAAGCGGGAAAGCTCCAGGAGGGCCCGGACAAATTCTCCCCGGCAATGGAAGCCTCCCCCGCCGGTCCTCGCGGCGGCCTCCGTCAGCTGACCAAGATAATCCTCCGCCGCGGCCGTATCTCCCCGATAGAAGAACAGCTCCGCCGCAAAGGCCAGGGTGTCCGGGTCCCGGGAAAACTGCGCCGCAGTCAATATTTCCCTTAGGGCGTTCATGGCTCCGGTAACGTTGCCCAAATTCAAAAAATTCTCCGCAGCAGCCAGCCACTCCAGCTTTTCCGCAATGGTCATGACCCCGCCCCCTTTCCGGTTTTTCTTTCTCCCCTGCGACTATCGGACAGATCAAGCCGTCAGGCAAGGAAATTCTTTTTTCGCCCCGCCTTTCAGTCCCGCGCTATCTGTACCACCCGGAGACGGGAGGAATAAATATCCTGCTGAACAGCTCCACGGCGTATCCGTCGGTAAGACCCGCCACATAGTCCGTGACCGTCTGCTCTCTGCCCCAGCGTTCTTCGTGGCGGCGGAATTCCTCCGGCAGCTCCTCAAAATTTTTCAGAAAATGACCGAACAGCTCACGAAGGATGAACCCCGCCTGTTCCCGCTCTTTGGCCAATTGCTCCGAATGGTATATGCGGCGGAACATAAACCGGCGGAACTGGTTCATTATATAATCGTAGCGTTCCGACAACCTTATGTCCGTCAAATCCGCCGAAGCGGTGATAACGTCCGAAACGAAGCCCGTGATCATATCCGAATGCTCCGTCCCCAGTCCGTCCACAACCTCCGGCGGCAAATCCCCCGGCTTCAGCAGCCCCGCCCTGATGCTGTCATCGTAATCGTGGCAGAGGTACGCGATCCGGTCGGCAATATGGACGATTCGCCCTTCCAGGGTGAAGGGACGGTTTGGGCCGGTGTGGTTCAGGATTCCGTCCTCTACCGCCGCCGTCAGGTTCAGTCCCTTTCCCTCCCGTTCCAGATAGCGGACCACCCGCAGACTCTGTTCGTTGTGGGCGAAATGGCCGGTAATTTCCGCCATGACCGCCTCCCCGGAATGACCGAAGGGCGTATGCCCCACATCGTGGCCGAGGGCGATAGCCTCCGTCAGATCCTCGTTCAGCCGCAGGCCCCTGGCGATAGTCCGGGCAATCTGCGCCGCCTCAAGGCTGTGAGTCATTCTCGTCCGATAGTGATCCCCAGACATGATGTAAACCTGGGTCTTGTGCTTCAGGCGGCGAAAGCATTTAGCATGGAGGATCCGGTCTCTGTCCCGCTGATAGTCGGTGCGGTACGGGCAGAGGTCTATGGGGAAGCGGCGCGCCGCTTCCCTTGCCTTTGCCGCGCAGGGAGCGAGGATCCTGTACTCCAATTCTTCCGTTTGTTCCCTGATATTCATTCCGAAATCCTCCCTCTGCAAAAATCAGCCAACCGGCTTCCCTTCGATCTGCCGTCAATGTACCCCGGAAACGGGCGGGGCCCTGCAATGATCCATAAGCAGGAGTCCCTGTGCCGCCGGCGGCATCCCCTCGAAAATTCTTCTGGATCTGTGCCTGAATCAGGGGCCGGTGCTGTGAAAGTATCCAGCTGAACAGTTCCCCGCAGGTACGCAAAGGAGCTGGGTTCAAATCAGCCAAAACCCAGCTCCCGTTTTTTATTTGCTTCCCGACAGATATTTCCTGGCCGCCGCCACCGTATCATCATACAGCTGAATCAACATATCGATGTTGTTCCTGATAAATGTCTCCGGCGCCTCCGGGGGATTTTCCGCCTGCAAACCCTGGAGCTTGCGCCCGGCCATTTCCATTGTCTTGGCCAGCCTTGACAGCTTTTCGCCGCCCACCAGCAGGGAAGAGGACTTCAAGGCGTGGACGGCCACGGTAAAGGGATCCCACTCCTGCTTTTCCGCCAGACTGGAAATCTCCGCCTTATTATTCGGAGCCTCGTCACAGAATACCGACAGCACCCGGTTGTACATTTCCTTCTTGTTGCCGCAGTTTTTGCAGCCCAGAACGGCATTAAAGAGTTCATTTGCCTCGCCGTCCGCTTTTTCCGGCTTTTCTCCGCTGGCAGCAGGCGCTTGGGTTGCGGGAGCCACGGGAGCCGCCGCCTTATGGAGATAGGGGTTGAGTCCTGCCGCCGGAACCGATCCGCCGGTGAAGAGCTTCTCCCCCTCGCCGGTCACCGGAGAAATTGGCGGGGAAGCCTCGATTTTCTTTGGGGCGCCGGCGGGGGCAAATTCCTCAATCCCCACCGCGGCGGCCGCGGCGGCCATTGCATCATCCCAGCTAACCTTTGGCGGCGAAGCCGGAGCCGGAGCAGGTTCAGCCGGAGTCGGAACCGGTTCAGGTTCAGGTTCAGATTTGCGGCTTACAATCTTGATTTTTTCCGGCGGCAAATACTTGCTGAGAGCCTCCTCCAACAGATCTCCGTCAATCGGTTTTGTCAAATACTCCACAAATCCCTTGGAAATATACATTTCCCTCATGCCTACAATGGCGTTGGCCGTAAGGACAATAAAGGGTATTTTGTCATAGCCCGGAATTTTCTTTGCCTGCTCCATGGCCTCGATACCGCTCATTTCCGGCATCATGTGATCCATGAGAACCAGGTCGAAGTCTTCCTTTTTCATGAGTTCCAGAGCCTTTGGCCCGCTGTTGGCCGTGACTACATTCACCTGTGTTTCCTTGAGCAGTCCCGACACAACCAGCAGATTCAGCTCCCGGTCGTCAACCACCAGCACATTTGCCTCCGGCGCCACAAAGCTTACCTTGTGGCCCTCCTGACGCCTGGCGTTATCTTTTCCGGCCGCCTGGAAGTTACCAACCTTCCCCGTGCCCACAACCTTTTGGGGCAGCACGAGGGTAAAGGTGCTTCCCACCCCGTACTCGCTGGTGACCTCCACATCGCCTCCCATAGCCTGGGCCAGCCGCTTGGTAAGGGCAAGTCCCAGACCAGTGCCCTCCACGGAGCGGTTCCGGTTCAAATCGAGGCGGACGAAGTTCTTAAAGAGGTTTTTCATATCCTCCGGCTTGATCCCGATGCCCGTATCGGCCACGGCAAACCGGAACACGGTGATATTGCTCGCCTCCGCCAGCTTTTCCCCGGTGACGGTCATGGTAATGCCGCCGTCATTGGTATACTTTACCGCGTTGTTCAGCAGGTTTATCAGCACCTGCCTGATGCGGACAGCGTCCCCCTCCAGTTCATTGGGCAGATCCTCGCCGGCATTGATGATGAAGGAAAGCTTCTTCTGCTCCGCCTTCACGTTTATCATGGTGGAAACTTCGCTGAGAAGATTGCCCAGCCGGTAGTTGCCCGGCAAAATATCGATCTTTCCCGCTTCTACCTTGGAGAAGTCAAGGATATCGTTTACCAGGGAAAGCAGCGCTTTGGAAGCGGACTCAATATTCTGGGCGTATTCCCGGACCACCGGCTCCTTTCCTTCCCGAAGGATCATTTCATTCATGCCCATGATGGCGTTTATAGGAGTACGGATTTCGTGGGACATATTCGCCAGAAAGTCGCTCTTGGCCCGGTTCGCCCTGGCGGCTTCATCTATCGCCTCTCTCAGTTCATCGCTGTGGCGGGACTTTTCCTCATAGGTATAGGCGTAGAACATACCGATCATGACGATGAGGCAGAGAAAGCCAAAGGAAAGCCTCACCAGCATGGACGCGTCGCCTATAGTCGCCATCATGACGGGCATGGGGATCAGGCCCACCAGGTCGCCGTTCAGGGAGGGAACCTTCGCCTTTACCAGGAAAAGTCCCTTCTCTCCGTCATACATCCGGACGACTGACACCGGCTCCCCCGCCATCTCTGAATCCAGTGCCCCGAACAGCTGACGTTCCCTCGCCATCGCCAGAAGATTTTCCCGCTCCTCATCCCAGTCCAGCGGGGCAACCATCAGATTGTCTTCATGGTCAACCACCCAAAAGGAGGCTCGTCCTTCATAGGCCCTCACGCCAAACTCCTCGGACACCCGCTCAGGGGAAAAGAGCTTATAAAGGACATATTGGACGTTTTCTCCCCGTCTGACCGGCACCGCTGAAGCCCAACCATCCTTGAGATTGCCGCTTACCGCCTTCTCCCCGCGGAAAGCCTGCTGTATGGAAGGAAATTTGTCCGCGTCGATCCGGGTTCCGTACACACTATTTCCGCCGTTATCCATCAATCCGTAGCGTCCCTTATCGGGAGCGCTGTCCACCAGACGAAGGGCAAAATCGCCGGGGATCGAGGGAAGATTCAACCGCTCCGCCTGCTCCATGGCTCCCGCAATATCGGTCAGACTGCCCAAAGCCTTTCCGGTCACCCGTCCGTCCAGATCCCTTGCCAGGATCTCCGTCTGGCGGGAAACCTGGAGTTCCATGTAGCTGTACAGCAAATCATCTATTTTTTTGTGGAGTATGTACACGATTCCTGACAATACGGCAACAAGAGCCAGTACTGACGCGATTGGCCGAAGCCACCGTCTTTCAAATCTGCTTTCCATAATATTCGCCGCTCCCTGGTCATGTAAATATTTTTATAACGGTCTTTGACCGTTGAATGTCATTCGGTAAAAATTGCCTGACAATTCTCGGAGGAACTGCCTTACAAATCAGCGATGATTGCCTCTGTCACTTTCCTGCCCCGCGCCTCGTGGCGTTCACTTGCCGGGGCGTCATGTTCCCTGACAAAGCTCAGGATCAACCCCGGTATTACAGCTACCGACAGTACAACGACCATCAGTTTCTCCTTCAGGGCATCCGCACCGATGTCCTTTGGACAGAATCAAAAAGCCGATCAAACCTCGTTCTCACATATCGTTCAGTATACCACAAAAACAAAATAATAACCAAAGGGAATTTTCTCCCCATTAAATTATATCAGCGATAAATTCCCGTAAACATTGTTTCTAAGAAAACCTGATCAACACCGCGGATAGCGGCTGCCGGAATCCGGCGACGCCAGAGCCTGCCGCCGCATCCACCGACCGGCGAAATGGCGTTTTCGGGCGGCTATAACAGTCTTCGCCCTCTCGCTGCCGCTTCGGTAAAATTACGCGGGAGCTCTCCTGAGCAGATTACATTTTTTCCCGCAAAAAAAGAAGCCGTGAAAACCACGGGAGTTTTCACAGCTTCTTTTTTCATTTTTCAAAAATTTTCATTCCAGGGCATCGTCTGGATTTGGCTGCTGCTTATCTTCCTGCAGCTTATCAAACCGACCCATAATTTCTTCATAGGTCTGCTTGGTGATTCCCGGCATTTTCTCCATACCGGTTGCCTTCTTGAAGGACACCCCTGCCAGCTCAAAGCCTCTTTCCACGGCGCGGCGCATCTGCTGCAGCTTCTCCGGGTCGCCTCCGGCAATCTTTTCAGCCAGGCCGAAAATCCTGTCGGCCACGGAATTTACCGAGTAGACGCCACCCTCTGATATGGCCTGCTTAGCCGCCTCCGGCGTCATGGCCAGGGACGGAAGGCCAAATTGACTGGCATCAAGCAGCGTGCCGTTAAAGTTAAACATGCTTACCCCGGCAAGGCGAGCCTGATTACCTCCCAGTACGGAAGACATCAGCTTCAGCATATTCTGCTGGCTCTTTTCCAGGTCTGCCTTCAGGGCGCTTACCTGGTCGGCAGTCAGCCCCTTTTTGACTCCGCCGCCGGCCTGCTGCTTCGTGTACCCGGCATTGACAGAAGTTTTTCCGGAGCCAAGCTCCACCACGGAAGCCTCCGTATTTTTGTCCGCCTGTCCTCCGGCCTGCTTACCGGCGGCAGCGGCCTGCTCCTCTGCCTTCCTGGCTCCGGCGTTATAACCGGCCCCTTCGACAGAAGACGCTGCATTGCTGAGTTTTGCAATAGTACCGACATCCATATCTACCACTCCTTCATCCTTAAAAGAATATCGCTATCTGACATAATTATCGTAATTATTTCTTAAATCTTAACCCCGGGTGGTAAAAAATTCGACAGGATCGTCAGGACACTCAACGCCTGATCGCCCCATTCATTACCGCTTCATTTTCCGCCGCCGATAATGCCGGATCAAAGGCGGCAATCGCCCTTAGCTGTTCTTCATCACTGGCCGCCAGGACGATTTTAACCCTGTCCCCCAGCAGATATCCCACCTGCCGGAGAATGAGGGTCAGGCGGCTGGTGTAGCCCACGATGATGTAGCGGTCAGCCAAATCGCTGTGGCAGGCATCCACCAGCGTCCCGACGGATATGCTTTCCCCCACCCCGGCGACGGCAATGATATGGGCTCCCTTCTCCTGAAGCTGTTCCACCCTTTCCGGTTCCTCCGTAACCGCCAGTACCGCCACCGGCAGCAAGGATACCCTCGCCGGTGGCAGGGAATGAGGCTCCGCCATATTGGAAAGGCGGATATTTTCCACCGGGCCCCAGAAAGTACAACGCTCTATCACCTTCCCCGGATGAGCGGTGTGAACGTGAAGGGATACTTTCCGCCGGCCGGGCATTACCTCTACCCGCCCCGCCATGGCCGACAGATTTTTTTCAATGTAGTCCGCATCCGCCTTAGCGTCAGGGATATCAAAATTCAGGCAAAAGCTGTCATATTCGCTGTACTTTAACTCCCGGCAGTCTCTGCCCCGTTTCAGGGCAATTCCAAAGCGCCAGGCCAGACCGCCGGCCCGGCTCAGCTCTCCCTGCTTTGCCCCTACCGCCAGCGTAGGCGACACAAAACTGCCGTCCAGCCCATGCTGACAGCCCTCAATAAAGACCTTCATTATCAGCTGCCCGAGATTTTCCTCATCCATTGGCTCCGCCGCTGCCTTCGCCGCCGAAAGGACCTCAAGGACGGGCCGGTTTTCCCGGACCGCGTCCCGGGCGCTTTTGGCCACGGCTCTGGCCGCCTGCACGATGGCCTCGTCAGGCTCTTCCTCCTCAACCACCAGCGCCCGCTGGGCGTAGAGTATTCCATATTGGAAAGCCCTGCCCACCTGAGAGTCCGTCGCCTCGTAAACGCCGTTCAATCCCTTGGCCAATCCCCGCAGCAGGGAAGCCAGCATGACCCCCGCTGACCCTCTGGCAGCCAGGAAGGATATGGACGCCGCAATCCGGGCCAGCCCCCCGATACTGTCATCATCAGAACGGGCCAGCAGCCGGGCCGCCGGGGCCATCGTCCGGCACAAATCCCTGCCCGGACGGCGAAGGCTGCCGGGACGGAGCCGCCGCTCCGCATCGTCTATATCATCCGCCGCCAGCAGCAGCTCGCTGTATATTCCCCGGACCATCCGCTTGAAATCACTGCCGGTGATCATTTCCCCCTGCGGCCGCGCCGCCTGGTCCCCAATCCTTTCTTCCACGATATTTTCAAAGCTGTCCATTCCATCACGACCCTTTAATAATCCAGTAATAATCCAGGTTGACTCCCTTAAATAACTCCGGTTATTCCTCCGGGACAATCATATCACAAATTGGCAAATTTCTCTCCCTGACAAAAAAATTTTACCCGTCCGCCCGAAATAAACAGGAAAACCGCCTTTCATTAGAGAAGTATTTATAAAATTACTTAAAATTTTAAGAAGGAGCCGGAAAGATGAAGGGAAAAGATACAGCCTCCGCCGCTGCCGCCGAAATATTAACCGAAGGGATCGAATCTCCTGCCGCCAAAAAGAAGTCTTCCACCGCCGCGAAAAAAGCTGACTCCGCCCAATCTGAAACCGCCCCCAAGGCAAAGAAAACCCCGGCGAAAAAACAAAAAACCGCCGCGGCGAAAGCTCCCCGAGCCAAATCCGCCGTCAAGACAACAAAGGCTTCAGAGTCAAAGGCGACGAAAAGAACCGGCGCCGCAAAAATTAAAATTACCGGCGAAAAAATTTTCGCCCTCGACATTGGCACCCGCAGCGTAATCGGCATCGTGGCCGAAAAGACCGGCGGCGACATCCGCATCGTCGCCACCGAACGCATGGAGCACAAGACCCGGGCTATGCTGGACGGCCAAATCCATGACGTCCTCCAGGTGGCCGCCGTCATAAAGGAAGTAAAAAGCAAGCTGGAAGACCAGGTAGGCCCCCTGACCCGCGCCGCTGTGGCCGCCGCCGGCCGGGCCCTCTACACCATGACCGCCGAGGCGGAAATGGAGGTGGGCGGAATAATCACCGCCGAGCAGGAACGGAGCCTTGACTTTTCCGCCGTGCAGCTGGCTCAGGCAAAGCTGGCCGCCAGCGATACCATTGCCGACCCCACCGGCTATTACTGTGTGGGCTACAGCTCCCTCAGCTACACCCTGGATGATTTTCAGCTGAAGAGCCTCATCGGCCAGCGGGGGCGCATGGCCAAGGCCTCCGTCATTGCCACCTTCCTGCCCCGTCAAGTCATCGACTCAATGCAGAGCGCCCTCAGAGAAGCCAGGCTGGAAATGCAGGCGATAACTCTGGAGCCGATTGCCGCCATCAACGTCCTCATCCCCCCTACCATGCGCCACCTCAATCTGGTCCTGGTAGATATCGGCGCCGGTACCAGCGACGTAGCCATTACCAAAAACGGCTCCGTCATTGCCTACGGCATGGTTCCCCTGGCCGGTGACGAAATAACGGAAGCCATCAGCCAGCGGTTCCTGCTGGATTTCAACGTGGCCGAGCGGATAAAGCGGGACGCTGCCGCCGGGCTCGACTGCCGGTTCTCCGACATCCTCGGTATGCCCTATAACCTGAAAGCCGAAGAAATTCTTGAACCCATCATGCCGGCGATAAAAAATCTCGCCGCCGCCATTTCCCGTCAAATCATCGAACTGAACGGCAATGAACCCCAGGCTGTCCTGCTGGTGGGCGGCGGCTCCCTCTCCCCCCGGCTCACCCAGCTCATCGCGGAGGAAATGAAGCTCCCGGCCGGCCGGGTAGCGGTCCGCCGCCCGGAGCTGATAGACGGCATAGAAATGATCCCCGACGTTCTCCATGCCCCCGATGCCGTAACCCCATTGGGAATTTTGAAAATTGCCTCCTTCGACAATATCCACTTCATGCAGATCTTTGTAAACGGAGAGGAATACCACCTCTTCAACTTTCGCAACCTCACCATCTCCGACGCCCTCCTCAATGCCGGGATCCGCCTCAAGGACTTTAACGGCAAGCCCGGCCTCGGCATCATGCTCAACATAGACGGCCGCTCCCAATTTATCCCCGGCACTATGGGCACCCTCGCCCACCTGACCATAAACGGCCAGGACGCCAACCTCGATACCCCCATCGAAAACGGCAGTCAGATAGAGATAACCCCCGGCGACGACGGCGCCACCCCCCAGCTGACCCTGGCCGACGTGTACGAGGAGCCCCCCGGCGACCTGATCTACCTGAACGGCGAGGAGCGGATCATCCCGGCGGCCGTCACCATTAACGGTGACATTGCCGACAGCTCATCCCCGGTACATGACGGAGACACTATTCTGGAAAAAAAGCTCCGCACTGTGGGCGAAGCATTATTGGCCTGCGGCCTCTCCCCCACGGGAACGAAAATCAGCTACACCCTGAACGGCTCCGCCGGGCAGTACAATGTAAGCCCCGTCATTCTCCTGAACGACAGCCCCACCACTCTTTCCACCATGATTTCCGACGGGGACCGGCTGGAATACCTCACTCCCGGCGAGCCCCGCCTCAGCGATATACTTCATCTCACCGAACGGGAAACCACCGTCAGAATTTACTTTAACAGCGCTGAGCACAAGATCCCCTCCGCCGCCGTGACCCTTGAAGTAAACGGCCGCCCCGCCGGTCCCGGCACCATCATCAACGATGGCAGCGATATCGTCTACCGCCGGGACGAACACCGGGTGACAATGGTCTCGGAGGCCCTTTTGGCCGTCGGCTACCAGCCCCCCGCCGCCGATTCCGGCGTCACGGTGGCCATCAGCGTAAACGGCGCGGCCGCCCAATTCACCGACCCCGTCAAAAACGGCGACACCCTCACCGTGGATATCTATCCCCAGGGGGAAGACGGCCCCCGAAAGGCTCCTTTGAAGGATTTGGCCGGTAAAGCCGTCAGCCTGGCCGATATCAGCACTGAGCTGGACAAAAAGCTGGCCGCTGACCTGGAAAAGCAAGCCTCCTTGGAAGCGCCCCCTGCTCCCCCTGCGGAAAGCTCCGCTCCACCGGAGCCCGTTCCGAAAGAATCCCCGGCCGTCAACAGCCGGGAAGGTCTGCTGAGCCTGCTGACGGGCCAGGAGGAACCCGCCCCGTCAGCTCCGGAGGTTCCGAAGCGGGACGGTATCCTCAGCTCCCTTATTATCGAACGGAAACGGCCCGCTAAAGAACCGGCCTCCACCCCGGAGGAAAGCACTTCCGAAAAAAAAGCCCCGGAGGAAAAAGCTCCCGCCGAACCTGACGCCCCGAAAGCGGAGACTCCCCCGGCAGCTTCCCCGGCTCCCTCCACCCGCGGCAACGGGCTTATCTCCGGCATGATCAGAAAAACCCCGAAATTCTTATCCCACCGCCGGTAAACAATCAGACAGGAGACCTGCTAATGGATGATACAGATAAAAAGATACTGAAAAAACTTCAACAAAATGCCCGGGTTACCCTCTCTGAACTGGCCGGTGACGTCTCCCTTTCGGTTCCGGCGGTCAGCGAACGCCTGAAAAAACTGGAGCAGTCCAAGGTTATCCGCCAGTACACGGCCATCCTCAATCCCCGGGAGCTGGGCAAGGAGCTGGTAGCCCAGATATTTCTCCGCTTCGACACCCCAAAGAACGGCGACCGGTTCGCCGAGCTGGTAAAAGGTGAAGGAGAGGTCACCGCCTGCTACTACATTACCGGCGACTTCGACTACCTCATCAAGGTGGTGACGGAAAATACCACCACCCTTACCCGCTTGCTGGCCCGAATAAAAAATTACCCCGGCGTTGTAAAAACCCAGACGATCATCGTCCTCTCCACCATATCGGAGAAACCAAGCGTTCTTCCGGAGTAAAAAATTTCCACAAAAAAACGGCTGAAGCCCTCCGCCTACAGGCAGGCTCCAGCCATTTTTATTGCTGAAATCAGATATGAAAATAATCGAACATCTTATGGGTCAAAGCATTATCGTCCAGCTTGTCCCCATCCCGCAGGAGCGTGGTCAGGGAATTCACATAGAAGAAAGAATTGATGGGGACAAACCGGTT
Source organism: uncultured Schwartzia sp. (assembly GCA_964540025.1). Taxonomy (GTDB): domain Bacteria; phylum Bacillota; class Negativicutes; order Selenomonadales; family Selenomonadaceae; genus RGIG250. Next base: position 26,053 of record CAZIKQ010000022.1, read on the forward strand.
TATTTTACGGAAATTGCCCAAATAAAGCAGCCGGTGGAACAACACGTCGAAATCGTCCCGGGTGGCTCCATACTTTCGCACGATGGGCCCAAGCTTCCGGTCATGGGAAGCAAAATCGTACATCTCATCGATCAGCTCCGTCACATCCGTATCCTCCGGCATCCGCTTGTCCTGCCGGTCCTTCGGCACATACTTCTCAATCAGGCGGCGGACAACATTATTTTTCTTTACCTGGAGATACTCCTCCCAGAGAAACCAGATTACCAGCCCGGAAAAAACTCCCGTCAAAACCCATCTCATCACCCAGCGACTCCTTTTGAAACAGTACGAAAATATCGGTCATTATAGCATAAGCTGCAATCCTTCGCAACTCTGATGCTCCCATCCAAAGGGCCACAACCCAAAGCCTCCCCTTCAGGTTGGCATGAGCACTTAAATCGCTGAAAGCCTCCCCTGTAGGGGAGGTGCCCGTCAGTGCGACTTCCTAAGCTCTGCCATCGTCTTACGACTCGGCAATCGCTAAGGTCGTCTGCATGACACTCACTAAATGCGTCCATCGTTTC
>CAZIKQ010000023.1:0-26208 GCA_964540025.1 uncultured Schwartzia sp.
TGTATAAAGATTGAAAATAACCATTAAGCGGGTTGGTCAAGCCGGAGAGGTGACAGGCAAGGGAAAGGACTCAACAGATAATGAAAGAAAAAATAACGGCCAGCCTGAAAGCTCTGGCAGGGAAAAAGCCCCTGATCCACGTAATCACCCATCAGATTGCCGCCAACGACACGGCAAACTGCCTGCTGGCAATCGGAGCAAGGCTGATAATGGCCGAGCACCCCTTGGAGGTGGCGGAAATCGTCACCTCCTCGGCGGCCCTGGGCGTAAGTCTGGGAAATATAAATGAAGGCCGCCTCAAGGCGATAAAAATTGCCGGAGAGACCGCCTTCCGCCAGAATAAGCCCCACATAATCGACTGCGTGGGGGTGGGGGTAAGCCGTCTGAGGCTTGATTTTGCCCGAGAATATATTGGAGAATTTCAGCCGGCCATCGTCAAGGGAAATGCCTCGGAGCTTTTGGCCCTGGCCGGCTGTAACAGCCACGCGGCCGGGGTGGACGCCGGGGCGGAGGATAACCTCTGCCCTCAGGCGGCGGAAGATAAGGAAAAATCCCGGGAAATAGAAGCGCTCCAGCAGTTTGCCCAAAAGAATAACACGGTGGTCGTGGTCACCGGGGCAACAGACCTGATTGTTGACGGGGAGAATATTGCTTTTGTGTCCAACGGGGATCAAATGCTGGGCAAAATCACCGGCAGCGGCTGTATGCTCACCGGGATCATCGCCGCGTTCCTGGGGGCGGGAGCAGACTCCCTGACGGCGGCAATTTCCGGCCTCACCCTTTACGGAGCCGCCGGAGAACGGGCGGCGGCGCGGGCAGGAAGAAGACAGCCGGGGACTTTCCGCTGCATCCTGATTGACGCCTTGGCCGAGCTGGCCGTCGAGGGGTACGACCCCAAATTTTATTTTCAGTAAAGACACGGCAGGTTTTCGTAAGAATTTTCGGAAACCTGCCGGTTTTTGTTATGCAAGCACTTTTATTGATACCTTCAATCGGTTATAATACCCACAAAGATGTATAACAAACAAAAATCTGAAATCAAACAGAAGATTCGTGAAGGGAGAAACGATACATGGCAGCGGAGACAAAAAAAGACCCCAAACTGAAAAAGGAGGGCCAGAAAACCCGGGAGGAAGCCCTGGAGCTGGCCCTGAAAGGCATAGAGAAGGATTTTGGCGAAGGGGCCATCATGCGGCTGGGGGACCCCAGAGCCCGCATGAACGTGGAAGTGATCCCTACCGGTATTCTCCCCATAGATTTGGCCCTGGGCGTAGGCGGACTGCCCCGGGGGCGAATCATTGAAATATACGGCCCGGAATCCTCCGGTAAGACTACCGTCACCCTCCATATGATCGCCGAGGCCCAGAAGCGGGGCGGCATCGCGGCCTTTATCGACGCGGAGCACGCCCTTGATCCCGTCTATGCCCGGAAGCTGGGGGTAGACATTGACAACCTGCTGGTAAGCCAGCCGGACAACGGCGAGCAGGCCCTGGATATTGCCGAGGCTCTCGTCCGTTCCGGAGCCATCGATATCATCGTTGTGGACTCCGTGGCGGCTCTGGTGCCCAAGGCGGAAATCGACGGGGAAATGGGGGACGCCCACGTGGGTCTTCATGCCCGCCTCATGAGTCAGGCAATGCGCAAGCTCACCAGCTTTATCGGTAAATCCCGTACCGTGGCCATCTTCATTAACCAGATCCGGGAGAAGGTGGGAGTTCTGTACGGCAGCCCGGAGGTCACTACCGGCGGCCGGGCCCTGAAATTCTACTCCTCCGTCCGCATCGACATCAGGAAGAAGGACGCCATCACCGTAGGCGGTGAAACCGTAGGCAACCGGACAAAGGCCACTATCAAGAAAAACAAGGTGGCTCCCCCCTTCAAGGAAGCGAACTTCGACATTTACTACGGAGAAGGGGTATCCCGGGAAGGCTGCCTCATAGAAATCGCCGTCACATTGGACATAATTCAAAAGAGCGGCTCCTGGTACTCCTACGAAGGCAACCGGCTGGGCCAGGGCATGGACAAGGTACGCATGGTTCTCAGGGAACAGCCGGAGCTGTATAAAGAGTTGGAAGCAAAAATCAGGACAAAGATGGACGAGGCGATCCGCCATATATCGGAAACCGGCGCGCCCCAAAGGGAAGAGACCGTCCGCAGGGAAGAGCAATAGTTTAACGGCAGGCTGTGAAGAATGAGCAATCATTTTTTCACAGCCTGCCGTTTTTAATTGAACAGAATACATGGTATAATCTTTTGAGAGACGGCGACTGCAAGGCGGGTGAACTGCTCTCTTCCAACGCCTGCGCGTTTGATAAGGGAGATTTCCGCTTCTACAGGAACGTCTTCGGCCACACCACAATAAGAAGCTACGATCAACGCGAACGACGCTTTTTCCACATCATGACAGGCCATATGGAAAAAATGGCGGTTTTTACCATATCATAGCAAGGCATATGGAAAAAATGGCGCTTTTTTCCACATTACGGAAAGCTCTATGGAGGATACCATGGAATACCTACCATTAGTGAAACTATATTATACTGATGCCAAACAATGGGAAGAGATATATCAGCGCCGGTATAACAGCATTAGCAGCAGACATATTGATTTTGAAGTTAAACAATACAACAGGGCGGATACTTACAAATTATTTTATTGTTATAACGAAGAAATGCTCCTGCTAGTCAATAAAATTGCCGCTGCTTCGATAGATTTTTTGAAATGCGCCGGACAAATTCCCGGCGCTGCCATCAGGCAATTTATCGAATCCTGCCTGGTTGACGAAATAAAAGCCAGCAACGCTATTGAAGGGGTACACAGTTCCCGCAAAGACATAATTAAAGCGTATTCCATGAAAACAACGCCCAAGGAATATGTCAGATACTGGGGAATCGCCAATAAATATAAAAAAATCATACAGGGAGAAGCCATCCCTTTGGAAACACCAGCCGATATACGCAAACTATATGATAATTTCATCGCTTTTGAGGTACGCCGGGACAATCCCCGTAGTCTTCCCGACGGTAAAATTTTCAGAAAAGACAGTGTAGATATTGTTACCGGTACCCAGAAAGTGCTTCATCAGGGAATATTTCCGGAAGATAAAATTATCCAGGCCATGGAAAAAGCCATTGCGGTATTGCGCGATGAGCAGATACCCATGTTCATAAGAATCGGTATTTTTCACTACTTGTTTGGATACATCCACCCTTTTTACGATGGCAACGGCCGCATGTCAAGGTTTATCACATCGTATTACATAGCGAAAGAAATCCATCCGGCAATAGCTTTCAGGCTTTCGCTGCTAATCAAAATCCAGAAAAAGCGTTACTACAATTCATTTGAGATTACAAATAATATTCATAATCGGGGCGACCTTACGCCCTTCATTATCGGTTCATTGGAGCTTCTCTTATCAGCGGTAGAAAGCACTGCCGCTGTTCTAAAGGAAAAGCTCGCCCGTTATGAAATATTATACGGCAGGTTAATCAGCAAACTAAGGGATAAGGACACTACCACAAAGAATCTTTGTGACGTTCTTTTGCAGGCGGCAATATTTTCTAATGATGGCGCTACGGCTGAAGAAATAGCTGTTACGATAGGTAAAACCGCAAAAACCACTCGAAGCAAAATAGAGCGGCTTCCGGAAAATGCCATCATTAAAAACGTTTCTTCCAAGCCCTTTAGATTCAAATTAGACTTAAAATATCTACAGCTTTGACCTACTCCCGGCTAAACGCCTGTGTGTTTGAGAAGGTATAGGAAAATTTTGGCGAGACTTGAGAAGCAGGTTCAATATGGGATTTATAAAAAAAGCCGGAGGAAATCTCCGGCCGAAGAAATCAGCCGTTCAGTTCATGGTGGACGAACTGGCAAAAAGGGATTACAGCGCCCGCCAGCTGACGGAAAAGCTTCGCTCCAAGGGCTACGACCGGGAAGAAACCGAGTCAGCGATAAAAAAAGCCCTGGAATGGGGTTATCTGGACGACCGGCGGGTGGCGAAAAATTTTTGGCGGTTCCACTATGAAGGCCGCCAGTACTCCGTAAGCCGCATAATCCAAAAGCTCAGGGAAAAGGGCTTCGCCACAGATGTCGTCAGTGAGATAAGATCTGATTACGATGACGAAGCCCTGACCGAGCGGGACAGGCTGGTGGCAGAGCGGCTGGCCAGGGCAAAGTTCGGCGGCCGGCTGGCGGAAATGATGCCAGAGGACGAACCGGGGCAGGAAGAAACCGGGAAAAGAAAGGACCGACCGCCTGACTGGCAGGCCATCGCCGCTTTTCTCTTTCGCCGGGGCTTTTCCGACCGGGTCTGCCGCCAGATAGCGGCCGAAATATTGCAAACCAGGGACTAGGAGATTTTCTGCTGGAACAAAAGCGGGAATGACGAACTGCTTGCTAAGAGTGTATTTCGTATGCCATGCACGGACGGAACATGGTTGGAAAGAAGACAGGACAAGACTGTTGACAGATGAAGTAAGGAACATTCTGTAATAGAATGGGATTTTGAGGCAGGTAAGTTGGTTGGCAAACAGGAATATTACTATGGAGTAAAGGAATTTAGGGGCCAGCAGCGTGCGGATAAAGAGCGGCGAGGAATAGATGGATACAAGATATTGGATGGTAATTATCAAGAAGGAAATAAAGACATCAGAAATTGAGACATGTGTGTACAATGGCGACACTCGGAAATGGGATGTAAAATTTGTTAATAATGGGACAATATACTCGTATGCCTATGAGAATGTAGAGGTGTTGACTGAACCGGAAGTCTTAAAGGCTAATATGTATCGCATTAGCAGAGGAGGACGCAAGTTCTTTAATATCAGGGCAATATATGTATTCAGGAGTAAAGATGATTCCTATTGGCATATCTGTTTTGACGATGGCAGTGAAAGGGATTATCATCGTGGTGAGCTGGAGATTAGTGAGTCATGTCTTGCTCAGGCTTCGTCAGCAGATGTATTTGATTATATAAAGCAAATTGCAGGTTTGAATAATCTCGCTGAAAAACAGTTGTCTAAGATGTTTGACAAAATTTTTTTCGTAGATACTAATGTGGCTTTAGCAAAGTATTTGAATCCATCCTCACTGCATGAATTGCTGGAAAAAAGGACAAGAGGCGAATATATTCCAATTTTTCCCTTTGGATGTAATAACAGTCAGTACAGGGCTGTGAAAAATGCCCTGGAGAATCAGATCAGCGTTATACAGGGGCCTCCCGGTACAGGTAAGACGCAGACGATATTAAATATTATCGCCAATATATTGATGCAGGGAAAAACGGTACAGATAGTATCAAACAATAATTCGGCAACAAAAAATGTATATGAAAAATTATCCGGGTACAACTTTGGCTTTGTTGCGGCAATATTGGGAAGTAATAAGAACAAAAATGAATTTATTTGCGAACAGGTTACAGAATATCCTGATTTCCGGTCGTGGAAAACGAAGGAAAATCCTGATGATTTGCAAAAGGGAATAGCAGAGCAATCCAGTCAGTTAAAAGCTGTTTTTGACAAGCAGGAGAAACTGGCGAGTTTAAGGCAGGAACTTTCACAACTGATTACCGAACGGAAATATTTTGATCAATACATTGAAGAATCAGAGGTTAATACAGATATTAAAGCATACAAAAGAAAACTATTATCAAAACATTGGATGGCATTGTGGCAGGAATGCCAGTTGATTTCGGAAGAGAAAAAGACAATAGGGTTTTGGTTCAAGCTAAAAGCCCTATTCAAATACGGAATGTTTGATTGGAAATTCTATGAGCAGGATATTTCAAAAATAATTACGACTTTTCAAGCCAGGTATTATGGCGCGAAGCAGGCGGAATTGTCGGCAGAAATTGCAGATATTGAAAGGTACTTGAGTAATGTTAATAAGAACTTGCTTGATGAGTTATGCCAGCAATCAATGGTTGTCCTGAAAGATAAACTGGCAGGAAAGTATGAAGGTAAGAGCAAAAGAGCGAAATTTAGCGAAGAAGATTTGTGGAAAAACTCAGGTGATGTTCTCAAGGAATATCCGGTTATTTTAAGTACAACATTTTCAGCAAGAAATAGCCTGCATCCAGATGTAGTGTACGATTATCTTATAATGGACGAGGCGTCACAGGTAGATATTGCGACCGGCGCGCTGGCACTTTCCTGTGCCAGAAATGCTGTTATTGTAGGGGATACCAGGCAGCTTCCCCATGTCGTTACGGATGATATAAAGGTCAGTGCACAGGCTATATTTGATAAAGCTAACGTGAATGAAGGCTATCAGTATACAAAGAGCTTTTTGCAATCCGTTTTGGACGTTATGCCAAATGTAACACAAACATTACTCAGGGAGCATTATAGGTGTCACCCTAAAATAATAAATTTTTGCAACCAGAAATTTTATCGTGGGGAATTGATTATTATGACGGCAGATAAGGGGGAAAAGGACGTCCTGTCAGTGGTGAAAACGGTGCCGGGAAATCACGAGCGCAACCATTACAGTCAGCGTCAGATAGACGTTATTAAAAACGAGATCATACCCAAATATGGTTTCAATCTGGAAGAGACCGGAATTATTACGCCGTACAGAAAGCAGGTAGACGCATCACGCAGGGATATAACAGGTATTGATGTTGCGACAGTGCATAAGTTCCAGGGCAAGGAAAAAGAAAATATTATTATATCTACCGTAGATGATGTGATATCCGATTTTGCAGACGATCCATACCTGATCAATGTCGCTGTATCGAGGGCAAAAAAGAAATTGATATTGGTCGTAACGGGAAATGAGCAGTCAAAAAATCGAAATATAACGGATTTGATAGATTATATTCAATATAATAATTTTGAGGTAGCGGAGAGTAAAATATATTCTATTTTTGATTACCTTTACAAACAGTATACCGAAGAAAGAATGACATATTTGAGGAAGCATAAAAAGGTATCAGAATATGATTCGGAGAACCTGATGTATTCGTTGATAGAGGATATTATCTCTGATAGTAAGTATTCTGGCTTGGATGTAGTTTGCCATTTTCCGCTGCATATGTTGATTAAGAATCTGGAACCGTTAGATGAACGGGAACGCCAGTATGCAATGAATCCAGCGACTCATCTGGATTTTCTGATTTATAACAGAATTGGTAAGAAGCCTGTGCTGGCAATTGAAGTTGACGGATATGAATATCATAAAGAGAATACCGTGCAGGCCTCAAGAGATTCCTTAAAAAATCACATAATGAAGGTATATGACATTCCATTATTGAGGTTTAAGACCAATGGTAGTAGTGAGCGAGAAAATATTATTGAGATGTTGGATAGTTGGCAAAATAACGAAAGAAAATATTCGTAGAGACTGTGAGAGGAGACGAGTTACAGAAACTTTTAGTTGCCGTCAGAATTGAACGAATATGGCGGGATGTGGGGAGATTTTTTGTTAAACAGACCATAATTGGAACGAGATTAGAAAAACAAGGGAAATGCAATCCATTATGAAATGATGGATTTTCACCTTGTCGTTGCAATTTACTGAGTCATTGCAAACCAAGGGCTAGAAGATTTTCTGCTGGAACAAAAGCGGGAAATCCGATATAATTTGTATTTAATAGACAATGAAAACAAACGCAGAGGAGGCAGCACCCTTGAAAAACGAAAAAATATTGGTCCTTGATTTCGGAGGACAGTACAATCAGCTTATTGCCCGCCGGGTCCGGGAGCTTAACGTGTATTGCGAGGTTCATCCGCATACGATGACCCTTGAGGCCATAAAGGAAATGAGCCCCATCGGTATCATCTTTACCGGCGGCCCCAACAGCGTGTACGCCAGCGATGCCGCCCGGTATGACAAGGAAATCCTTCAGCTGGGGATTCCCGTCCTTGGTATCTGCTACGGCGCTCAACTGATGGCTTACCTTATGGGCGGCAGGGTAGAGACTGCCCCGGTCAGCGAATACGGCCGTACCGAGGTGGCCATCGCGGGAGATTCCGTCCTTTTCAAGGGGATTTCCGCCAATACTGTCTGTTGGATGAGCCATACCGACTATATCTCGGAAGCCCCCCGTGGGGCGAAAATCACCGCCCGCACCCCCGTCTGCCCGATAGCCGCCTTTGAAATAGCTCGGAAGAACCTCTACGCCGTCCAATTCCATCCGGAGGTAATGCACACTGTGGAGGGAACGAAGCTCCTGTCAAATTTCGTTCTTGACATCTGCCACGCCGCCTGCGACTGGCAGATGGACTCCTTTATCGAAGATACTGTCGCTAAGCTGAAAGCAAAAATCGGCGATGGCAAGTCTCTTTGCGCCCTTTCCGGCGGGGTTGACTCCTCCGTGGCCGCCGTCCTGCTTTCCAAAGCCATCGGCAAGAACCTTACCTGCGTTTTCGTCGACCACGGCCTCCTGCGGAAGAACGAGAGCGAAGAAGTAGAGGCAGTATTCGGGGAGAAGGGGCACTACGACCTGAATTTCATCCGGGTGGACGCCTCGGAAAGTTTCCTGACGAAGCTGGCCGGGGTCACCGATCCGGAAGCGAAGCGGAAGATAATCGGCGAGGAATTCATCCGGGTATTTGAAGCCGAAGCCAAAAAAATCGGGGCGGTTGACTTTCTCGTCCAAGGGACCATCTACCCGGATGTCATTGAAAGCGGCCTGGGCAAGTCGGCGGTGATCAAATCCCACCACAACGTAGGCGGTCTCCCTGACTATGTAGACTTCAAGGAAATCGTGGAGCCGCTCCGCCTTCTCTTCAAGGATGAAGTCCGGAAAGTGGGCAGCGCCCTGGGAATCCCGGAGCATCTCGTCCGCCGTCAGCCCTTCCCGGGACCGGGCCTGGGCATCCGCATCATCGGCGAGGTTACCAGAGAGAAGATAAAGATCGTTCAGGACGCCGACTACATCTACCGGGAGGAAGTAGCCAGGGCCGGAGCCGACAAGGAGCTGGGCCAGTATTTCGCCGCCCTCACCAATATGCGCTCCGTGGGGGTCATGGGAGACGGCCGTACCTATGATTATGCCATTGCCCTGCGGGCCGTCATGACCAGCGACTTCATGACGGCGGAAGCGGCCCGGCTTCCCTGGGAGGTGCTGGCAAAGGTCACAAACCGGATCGTCAACGAAGTCCCCGGCGTCAACCGCGTCCTGTACGACTGCACTACTAAGCCTCCGGCGACCATTGAGTTCGAGTGACGGTTATTTTCATGTGGTGTCCGGATTCGGCTGATTCTTATTTTGCAAAATCGGAGAGAAATTGGTAAATTGTAAAATGCTGATTTTGGAAATGAAGTTGAACAGATAAAGGATTCGCTGTTAGTTTTTGTTTGTTCAATTTCATTTTACAATTTACCAAGCTAAAGGATACAAATGATTTGAAGATATAAAGCATATTAGAAATGATGGTAGTGAATTTTGGTTGGACAGAGAACTTGCTTCAGCGTTGGAGTACAATAAATGGGAAAATTTTCATAAGGTGATTAGGCGTGCCATGATTGCTTGTGAAAACAGCGGTCACATTATTGCAGACGATTTTCCTGAGGTCAGGAAAATCGTAAATGCCGGTGCAACGAGTAAGCCTGTTAAGGATTATGAGCTTCTCGTTACGTGAATTCTGTATGAACAATAAACTGTTAGAGTTTATTTAAGCGAGGCTTTTATGAAAACTGTAAAAGTAGCAGCTGCTGTCATCTGTGATTCGCTAAAAGAAAAGAACCGGATATTTGCTACAGCAAGAGGCTATGGCGAATTTAAGGGTCAGTGGGAGTTCCCTGGCGGGAAAGTAGAGGCCGGTGAGACACCGCGGCAAGCTCTCGTAAGAGAGATAAAGGAAGAATTGGAAACAGATATCAAGGTGGGAGATTTGATAGACACTATTGAGTATGATTATCCGACCTTTCACCTGTCAATGGATTTGTTCTGGTGTGAAGTGATTGAAGGCGAACTGAAGCTGGTGGAGGCGGAATCAGCACGCTGGCTTACTAAGGATACATTGTATGAGGTGCAATGGCTGCCGGCGGACGTAGGATTACTTGAGAAAATCAAGAAGATGATGATGGAATGATGCTTTATGGAATATATGTAAAGGATAATTTCCCTGTGGTATAGGTTTGCTATGGCAGCTTAATTCGGCCAAAGGATTCGCTGTGAGCCTTTTGTTTGGTCGATTTCATTTTATGATTTGCCAAAGAAAAAAGAGTTTTAATCGAGCGGCGGGTCGGCGCCTTTTCAGCAAAATATGATAAAAGGGTGGTATAATAAAGCTCAATAGGGATAACCAGGTAAATGACACATACCGTATACAGAGGGAGGTTATGAAGAAATTGGAGTTCGTTGAGTTTTCCGCTGCCGATGTGATAGATAAGGCGCCTTATTTTTCCCTGCGGCCCAACAAGGGAAGTTACAGCGTTTCCATAATGGGGTATCTGTACAATTCCTATTATCCGCTGAAGTATGCCTGTCTGGAGGATGGGCTGCTGCTTACCTACACCCACCGGGGGGAGATGGGGGCGTTCCTGCCTTACTGCCGGGAAGAAAAACTGTCGGAATATTTCCGGGTCCTGGAGAATTATTTCAACGAGGAATTAAGGCGGCCGCTGTTGGTGGCGCTGGCTGATGAGGAGGGCTATGAAATCCTTCGGGCGGCGGGGCGCCTTGATGGGTACGATTGCCGGGAGGAGCCTCAGTACAGCGATTACATCTATGAAGGGGAGTCCCTGAGGACCCTTGCGGGGAGAAAGTTCAGCAAGAAGCGCAATCACATAAACAAGTTCCTGCAGCTCTTTGCCGGTCACTGGGAATACCGGCGGCTGTTCTATCAGGATTCGGAGTCGGTGGCCGGTCTGCTCGATTTCTGGATGAAGAGTATCATTCCGGATTTTACGGGAAATGACGTTATGGAGCCGGAACATTATCCGGAGGATGTGCGGGAAACCATCGTGGAATATATCGGGGTGAGAAATGTCCTGAGGAGTGAAGCGTTGATGGAGCATCTGCACGTGGGGGGGATTTTCCTGTATGGGGAGCTGAAGGCGTTTGCCATTGGGGATTACAATCCTTTGGACAAGCTGGCGGTGGTAAATGTGGAAAAGGCGGACGACAGTATCCCGGGGATTTATCAGATCATCAACCGGGAGTTTATCGTCCATGAATTTCCTGAGGCGCTGCTGGTAAACCGGGAGGATGACGCGGGGCAGGAGAATCTGCGCAAGGCGAAGCTTTCTTATTTTCCGTTGATGCAGGAGAAAAAGTATACTCTGCGGCAGGGAAATTTATGAAGGAGACGGTAAAATTTTTGCCGGCTGAGGAATACAGCAGGACACTGCCCCTCTTTGTGGAGTGCTTCGGCGAGGACAGGGATTTCCTCCGGATGTATTATGGAGATAGAGACCGAGGGGCTATATACAGCGGCCGGGTAGCGGCGCTGGAGGACGAGGGAGAGATCCTCTCCATGGTTCACGTGAGAAATATGACAATGGATTTTCCGCCGGAGGTGGCGGCGGATATAGCGGGGTATGTCCTGCCCCGGCTGAAGGTGGAGCCGCTGACAAAAATTTCCTTCGGGTATCTGCTGTGTATCGGAACTGCCGAACGACAGCGGGGCCGGGGATATATGAACAGAGTCATGGACTTTGTGGAGGATAAGCTCAGGCAGGAGGGCTGCCAGTTTTCCTTGTTGATTGCCGTGGATAAGGTGATCTATGAACAGCGGGGCTATCGCTATCACTTTCCGTTGTCAGCAGGGGCGCGGGAGCAACTTTTTGCCGATGAAGGACTAACAGAAGGGACGGTAAAATTCCTTTAGGTAGGAATTTTACCGTCCCTTTGTCGTGATATATGGAGTGAAATTATTTCTTTATGTCGATGAGGCCGCCGACGATATTGGAGGCGGCGCGGGGGGAGACCAGCGGGCCCACCGGTGCGTGGCGGTGTTTTTTCCGTTTTTTCTTTTCAGCCTCCGGCAAGGCCTGTTCTTCTTCGTCGGTAAGAGGTTTGGCGGCGTATTCATCGGTGGCGACGGCTTCGTCATGACCGCCCTTCAGCTGGGCCAGGACGATTTCGTCCTTGGCCTCCTGGGCGGCGGACATATGGCTCATGTATATCCGCTCGGCCTCCATGCGGCTTTTGGCGGCTTCCATCTGCTGGCGGAGCATTTCCCTTTCCTGCATGGCAGCCACGATTTTTCGATAGTTCTCCGGACTCTTTTCCCGCAGGAAGTCCAGCTCCTCCTGGGTGAGCTTTTTCCCCGCTTTTGCCTTGTCCAGGATCTTCTGGAGTTTTTCCGCGTCAGGGTCTTTGTCCTTACCGGTTTGGGACAGTCCCTTCATATAGCTGGCGGTGTGCTGGGCGGGGTTCTTTTTTTCGGCGGTTCTCAGGCCGCAGGTGGTATTGGCAAACATGGCGCCGCGGCTGCCAAAAATGCTGCCGGCTGGGTTGATCTTCATGGCTTTTCCCTCCTTGGAAAAACGGGATGCCTCATCCCGGAAACAATCCTTTATATAGTTATCGTAAGCTGCAGGCAATAACTTAAAAGCGACGGCGATTTTGGGCACAATAAAAAGTCTCTGGGGGCCGATAGGATGTCTGGGTGATGGACGAGGCAAGCTGCCGGCACCTGCCCCTTCCGGCAGTGTCCCTGGAGGGGAGCCAGTCGGGCGATAACTTTATTTTCTCCCAAAAAATTCGCCGTGAATCTTTTATCTGATTGATTTCATTTTACAATTTGTCCTTAAAAAATTTTATGGTAAATTTTTCTAATTGATGATAGAATGTACGGGTGTAGTGTTTTTGCAATCGGACGGGGTACCGTTAGCAGATACAAGCTTGGCAATTGGAGGGGTTTTTGTGTTTGACGGTTTGGGTAGTGTGAGCCGCGTCGGCAGCATTGTTTCTGATGAGTATGATGTGCCGGCAAAGATAAAGGTTATCGGTGTCGGCGGCGGTGGCGGCAATGCTGTCAACCGAATGATAGAGGCAAACGTCCGGGGCGTTGAGTTCATCGCGATGAATACCGATGCCCAGGCGCTGGAGAAGTCGGCGGCTCCCGTCCATATGCAGATCGGGGTAAAGCGCACCCGGGGCCTGGGGGCAGGTTCTCTGCCAAATGTTGGCGAGGAGTCCGCCAATGAGAGCCGGGACGATATTCTGGAGGCGGTAAGCGGCGCCGATATGGTGTTCATTACGGCCGGGATGGGCGGCGGCACCGGTACCGGCGCGGCGGCGGTGGTGGCGGAGTGCGCCCGGGAGAAGGGGGCGCTGACGGTGGCGGTCGTTACCCGTCCCTTCGGCTTTGAAGGGAAAAGCCGCCAGCAGAAGGCTGAGCTGGGGCTGGCCAAGCTCCGCCAGCACGTTGATACGATCCTCGTTATCCCCAATGACCGGATCCTTCAGGTAGTCGATAAGAAAACTTCCCTTACCGAAGCGTTCCGCATTGCCGACGACGTACTCCGTCAGGGGGTACAGGGGATCACTGATACCATCGCCACTGACGGTCTGGTAAATCTGGATTTTGCCGATGTAAAGAATATAATGAGCGATGCCGGTTCTGCCCTGATGGGTATCGGGGAGGGCTCCGGCGAAAATGCCCCCATTATCGCGGCGAAGAATGCCATTGATTCCCCGCTGCTGGAAACCACGATTGACGGGGCCCGGGGCGTGCTGATCAATGTCACCGGTTCCTCTGAGAACCTTTCCATTTTTGAAGTTAATGAGGCGATGGGGATCATTGCCGAGGCGGCAGACCCCGAGGCAAACATCATCTTTGGAGCCAGAATTGATGACTCCATGGGGGATATCGTCCGGGTCACCGTGGTGGCGACGGGCTTCGATCATGTCCCGCCGGGAAACAGTGTGCCGCAGGATGTGTATCCGGCGATGGCGCCGGCTGATCAGCCGGCTGCTCCGGTACAGCCGGAGGCCCAGGCGGCTCAACCCCAGCCGCAGGCTCCCCAGCAGCCCATCATGAATTTCCAGAACAGCATCAGCATTCCGGATTGGCTCCATAAGAAGTAAAGGGATAAGGCGGCTTTGCCGCCACCTCCCCTACAGGGGAGGCTTTAGAGAGGGATGGCTTTCGACGGTAAAGGCCGTTACAATAAAGTGCATAGTGAGGCGGGACGCTTAGGCGTCCCGTGATTTTTTAGAAACAGCGGTGATTTGATCCATGAATATATTTTTGGTATTGGCTTTGGCAATGGGAATCATTCTGATATTGCTGAAGCGGAAGGTTCCTATCGGCCCGGCGATTCTCACCGGCGGTCTGTTTATCTGGGCCGTAAAAGCGCCGGAGGCTTATTATCTGGTTACAGCGGCGAAGGAAACGGTGACGATGCGGCGGACGTTTGACCTGATTGCGGCCCTGTACCTGGTCATGTGTCTGGAGATCGAGCTGAGGACCAGCGGCTGCCTTGACGGTATGGTAAAGGCCCTGCACCGGATTTTTTCCAGCGCCCGGGTGACGCTGGCGATTATGCCGGCCTTCCTCGGTATGCTTCCCTCTCTGGGCGGAGCCCGGTTTTCCGCGCCTATCGTGGAGACGGCGGCCAAAGAGACGAATATTGATGCTGACCATAAGGCGGCGATAAATTTTTGGTTCCGCCACATCTTTGAGTTTTCCAATCCTATTATTCCGGGAATGATAATGGCGGTGAGCATCGCCGGGTTGCGCTACAGTGATTTCATCCTGCACCTGGGCTGGCTGACGGTCATGGCCTTTGCCTGCGGCTGGTTTGTCCTTATCCGGCCCATTAAGGCTGATTCGGACATCGGGGGCGAGGCCCGGAGCGGGCAGGAACGGCGCCGCTATAATGTAGATCTGCTCCTGTCCCTGTCTCCGGTAATCGTGAATTTCGCGTTGGCGGTTTTCTGCGGCTTCGACGCTTCGGCGGCCATGCTGGCGGTGGTTGTAGGGCTGCTGCCGGTGCTGTATATGACCGGCCGCCGGATAAATGTGAAGAACGTGTTTGTCGGGGCATTGGATTGGAAGATGCTGCTAAACGTGGCGACGATCCTTTACTTTATCCAGATTTTAACCGCCACCCGGGTACTGGAGGAAATCGTGGTGGCTTTCCGGGCCTCGCCCCTGCCGGTGCCGGTGATCATTGCGGGTGTTTCCTTCATCATCGGGGTGCTGACGGGGATGAGCCAGGGCCATGTGGCCATCATCATGCCCATCGTGGCGGCGCTGGAGCCGGGGAGCCTGAATCTGGCCGGTATTGCCATGGCCTTTGGCATTGCGGGGCAGATGCTGACCCCGACTCATATGTGCCTGCTGGTAACGATTGATTACTTCAAGTCGGACTTCTTCAAGACTTTGAAGCCAATATTGATTTTGGAAATAATGCTTCTGTCGGCCTTCTCCGTATATACTTTCTTTACTTACTAAAAAAGAAAAACCTGGTCTCGCTGGAGATCAGGTCAGGTTGTCGATACCCTCCTGTTTTGTATCATTAACCAATAAAACGGTAGGAGTAGAACCCCGTTAATATACGGATTTCCAGCGACAAGATTTTTCCTGGTACGTTGAATTAAGAGACTTTGTCTACAAGCTGACATCCCTAAAGAGGAGGCTTTTGGGATCAGGCGGAAAATCTTCCGGGAAAATGTGAGAGACACTACACTCTACCCAAAATCAGCAAGCGGGATTTTATCGTTTGCGTAAATCCACGCGCACAAAAACAGGCGTTGGGAAATTTTCCAACGCCTATTTAGAAAGCTGTTCAAAGTAATAGAAAACGTCAACCGTGTCCAAAAACACGCCGTCAAAGCCTGCGGCTAGAAGAATATCCAAATAACTGCCGGGGCTTCCCATCAGTATGTCCTGCCAGGCTTTCTGCCAGTAGCGCACGCGGAAGCTGCCCTTCCACTTTTTATTTTTCTTCCACAGCCAGGCCGGAGGGTGGCTGCGCCAACCGGCCTGCCAGTAAGGACGGTAATCCGCCGCTTCCCCTACGCTCATGTAGGCCGCCACCAGCCTGCGCCCGCCCTGCGGCTTTTTCTGTAACGCTTTCACCTCCTGCTTCGTCAGCGGCGCGTCGCCATAATAAGCGTCAATGATCAGCAAATCGTAATTGCTGGCCGCCAAGCCTTGCAAATATTCCCCCCGGGACGGAAAAGCCGCCGGATTAAGCAGCACCATATAATTTTTTGCTTCCGAGAGGCGGTCACAGGAAAATTTGTTGTCATGAAGGGGAGGCTCCTGGGGCAGCCGGGCAAGGCCGTGATCCTCCGATACCCAGCCCAGATAGCCTCTCAGCTCATCCGACCGGTATGCCCTCTGCACGTGCTCCGGCTGCCGGCAATAATCCAGCACCAAGGGCGTCACTCTGGCCGCGCGCCCGTTTTGCAGCAGTCTGTGGTAGGTGCGCTGCTCCTCTGCCGGCATCGGCTCATCCGTTTTCATCCCCCAGCCGTAATGTACCGATTCGGCCATGACGCCGTCCAGCCGTTTCAGCAACAGACGATAGTCCGTCTCCGGCAAAAATTCATTGGCTTCCAGCAGCCCGGCGCCGCCGTTGGCAATCACGAAAAAGTTTTTGCCGCGGGCGGCTTTCCCATAGTCCTTGATTTTGCCAATCAGCTTTGCCATTTCCCGCCGGTACGCCACAGGCTCGCCGGCCTTTTTTGTTGCAGTCGCGGCATGACACACGGACAATCCCGCTAAAAGAATGCCTAAAAAGGCCCAGTAAAAACCGTTTTTCATCGCTTCCGTCAAATACCTCTGGTATACCCGACTACGAGCCCCCAACCCTGGTAGGTATCCGTGTTTTCCTTGTGCATGATCGCCCGTTCCAGTTCAAAAAACATACTGTTCCAGTCATCCATACGCCAGTCATAGGCCAGGGAAACGGAAAAACGCCGTCCCGAGGCATAGGTCTGCTTCGTCAGCGGTTCATAGGCGCTGCCGTGGAGCCACAGCCAGTTGGCAAACAAGCGGAGCTGACGCCTGGCGTCAAACCGGTGGAACCAGCCGATGCCGCCATGCGTGCGCCGCAGGCTCGAGCCGCTGGGCCCGCCGTAGTAATAGGACGTGGGCTGATCCAGCGACAGGATTGCATACGCGCCATATGAATCCCGCGGCGTGAACCATTTCCGATAGTAACCGAGCGCCGCAAACCCGTTTCCTTCTCGAAATTTTGAACTGTACTGATACGCGCTTCTATCCAAAGAAGCTTTCCCGTTGAACGTGTACTGCAACCGCCCCATATAATGCTTTGTCTTATCCGTATGGATGTATTCCAGTTCGTTAAACAATAATCCCCCCGGATGCGCCCGGGATTCCGGGTAGTCCTTGGAGTCGGCGTAGCTGCCGCGGAATGAATACGCGCCGCGCCACGTCAAATCCGAATGTTTATCGATATGCCTCGTCACCTCCAGGCGGGGCGTGAAGATCCAGCCCTCTCCCAATCTCGACACGCGGGCGAGATAATCCGGCACTACGGCGTTATCATGCACGCGGCTCTCTCCCGTCGGCAGATTGACCGACAGCCCGTACCGCACGTCATAGACCGGATGCCGGTTGTTATACATACCGCTGACCACCGTGTCCGTAAAGCCGCACATTTTGCCGTTAGGCAGCCCCGTGTCAGAATGCACGTAAGCATTCTGAACGAAAACATCCCACTGGTTGCCGCTCCAGTAAAGGGAATGGGGCGTATAAAACTGATGACCTCTGGCCGCTCCCTTCCATGTGTAGTATTCCAGCGTTTTCTGCACGCTGGCCCAGTCGCCGAAATGGTTCAACGCCTCCTTGGCTCTTTCCACCCGCTTAATGCATTCGTCGCGCTCCTGCACCGCCCGGACATAGCTTTCTTCTACCGTGGCCTTGTTTTTTTGGCAGGTCTCCACATCCTGCTGGTATTGCCGCGCATACTGCTGATTTTTAGCCAGCTCCTGTTCCAGTACCTGAATTCGCCTGCGGGCCTCGGCCTCATAGGCCTCTGCCGCCTGACAGCTGCCCTGCAGCTCCTCCCGGTAGCGGCTCGCGCTGGTATAGTAGCTTTGCGCCTCCTTCACCCACGCGTCGAGTTCCGCAATCCGATGAGGATCCCCCGCGGCTTCCGCCTGCCGCGCCCGGGTGCTGTCCCTCAGGCTTGCCTGCGCGGTCTGCCAGGCGGGCTGATAATCGGCCAGCGCCTGCCGGCTTTCAACTACCTGTTGAGCAAGCACATTAAGGTTTTCCCTTGCCTCCCGAAGATTCGCCTCGATGTCTTTGACCCATGCCTCCGCCTGTTTTTTGTTTTCCTCTGCCCGCCGCAGGTCTTCCGCCGCCGTGCGGCGGTACTTTTCCGCGTATTCTACGTATTTTTGGGCAATCGGCACAACCTTCTCGGCGTCGCTGATATTCTGTTTCATCAGATCATAATTTTTGATCCGTTCATAATGGTTCTCCATATAGCCAAAATCCCAATACTCATTTTGCAAAACCGTGTATGTAATGGCTTCCGCCTTGAGCGGGAAGCAGGCGGCAAAAACCGCCAGCGCCGCCGCAGCCCTTTTCCCGCCCGGAAGATATTTGCCTGTCTGCCCCGGCTTAAAGGGCCGCTCCTGCATCTTTGACATTTTCATCTGTTCCGTCTCCTTGCAAATTATCTTTTTCGGTACAAAAAATTTGCTAAACGGGAAAAAAGGCCATGGGGCTCCTCAAAAAACACCGGCCTGCCGCAAAATACGTAATAGTTAATGCGATTGCAAAAATGCTGCAATCGTATCACGGCCACGCCGGCAGCCAGCAGCGCCGCCAGGAAAAACGTGAAACCGTAGCTGATTTCGCCCAGGAAATAGCCGGCCCCCCCAAACAGCGCGTTAGCGGCCAGGAAAACGATCCCAACCAGCAGAGCGCCCTGCTGATCCTCCAGGTAGAGCAGCAGCACATGAGCCACCTGCAAACCGGTGGTAAAGAAAGCGCCCAGCACCAGCAGCCGGTAGATGCCCACATCCTGATAGGGCACCCCCAGCAAGGAAAGCCAATAAGCGCCTACCGCCAGAAACATCAGGCTGAACACGAACTGGAACTCTATGATATTCTTGAACTCCGCCCACAGCGTGTACAGCAGGCTTTTTCTGGCATCGTCAATATCCCGAAAATTTCCCTTTTGAGTGATATAGGTAAAATAGACCGCGTATTGCTCGTAAAATTTCAATTCCATGGAAACCACGAACATCATCATGGCGGGCAGAATGGATAAGAAAGCATAGAAGGCCAGCATATCATAGCGCGGCGCGTACAGGTAAGTGCCGGCCACTACCATGCCCCATTCGCCCAGCCAAATGATAAAATTTGCCGTGTAGAGAGCCACGATATAAAACAACGCTATAAAAAATAACTTGTAATGCTTCTCAAAATAAGGCAGAAAGTCAAAATTCATGCCGGCAGCCGAATAGCCGAAATGCCTGACAATCTGCGCCATAAAACAGCAGAGGATCAAACCGATGCCTGCGCACATAGACAGCATGGCCCCCAGCACCGGCTCCAGCAGGCAAAAATGAAAATTGCCCCAGGCCAGCAGGACGCTGGCGGCCGTTCCTCCCGCATAGCCTGAAAAAATGGACTTATAATCCTTCAGCGCCGTCAGGTAAACTCCCTGCAGCCACAGGGAAATCATCTCCAGAAAAAACACATAGGTGGCAATCTTCAAAGGCACAGGCAAAGGCTTATTCCACAAAAAGAGCAGCGCCACGACCGCGCCTGCCAGCTGCGCAATCAACACAGCGCCGTAACAGGAAGCGGATATATTTTCGTATTCGTGTAAATACAGGCAATCCGCCAGATACCTGGTAACGACCATGGCAAGGCCGTAGGTCAGAATCTGCGAGAAAATAACGGGATACATCACGGAAGCGGTATAAAGCTGCGACGCCTCGCTCCCTGTGCCATACCGCGCGAACAACGCCTGGATCATCAGCGCCATAGCGGTCAGCAGCACAAAAGGGCCCACCGTAATCACGGCAGAATAACCGTATGCGATGACCTGTCCCGTCAGGGTGCGGCGGTTAAAGAGCTTTTTCAGCTCAAACCCGATTCCGGCCATTTTTCTTTTCCCCCAGTTCTCTGTAAATATCGCTGTAGGCCCTGACAAAATGCTCGTAGGTATAGCCGTTTTTTACGCGCTGATACCCTCGGTTGCCCATGGTCTGCCGCAGTTTGAAATCCTTCGCCAGCCGAATGATTTCCGCGGCCATCTGGTGATAATCCATCGGAGCCGTCACCGCGCCCGCCGCCCCCAGTCCGTCCTCCCCGGTTCCATAAATCAGATCCCGGCAGCAGCCCACATTGGTGACGACGAAGGGACGCCTTGCCGCCATCCCCTCCAGGACAGCCAGCGGCTGCCCCTCGCTGATGCTGGACAGCACCATGATATCCAGCTTCGGCAGGTATTCGGCCACCTTGACCAAGCCGGTAAATTCCACGTTGCGAAGCTGCAGGATTTGCACCGTCTGCCGGCACATTTCATAATATTCCGGATCCTCGTCATAGGGCCCGATAATCTTCAGACAGGCGTTCGGAACAGCCTGCTGGACCAACAGGAAAGCTCTCAGCAGGGTCAGGATATCCTTGATCGGCACGACCCGGCAAACGCAGCCGATGACCAGCGGCCCGTCGTGCGGCTGCAATTCCTCGATATGCTGAAATCTCTCCACGTGAATGCCATTGGACACGATCCGGATTTTATCCGGATCACAGCCCAGCTCCCGTTCGGTCACGGCATTCTGCTCGAAAAGCGTCACCACAATAGAAGCGGAGCGATAGGCCAGCTTGGCGATATTATAAAAATACTGAATCCAGACGGACTTAAAATCACCCTTGGCCCAGCCGCATTTGACAATCTCCGTCTCCCTTTCCCGGGAATAGATGCCGTGCTCCGTAATCATGAAGGGGCTGTTCGTCACACAGGCCGCCAGGCTCCCTATGATACCGCAGTATCCGGTCGCAACGCTGTGGTAAATATCCGCCTCCGGCAGAGGTTGATGGATAAAGTAAAACAACGGCAGCAGCATGGACCGCATGGTCCAGAAAAAATCCGTAAAGGGAAGGTAACTGTACCTCGCTTTGTAAACCTGATTGATAATATCGAAAAAATCGCTGCTCATGAAAATGGAAAGAATATCCCGCCTGCGCCGGCCCTGCTCAAAAAGCTTAATCATGCCGGCGAGGTCAATCGGCTTCTCCCCCAGGACCAGATCCAGGATACATTGCCGTTCCTCGGCGGACAGAATATTCTCCTGCAAGGACGTGGACCGGAAATTTAGGATTTCATCCAGAAAAACCTCCTGGATCCCCACCAGATTGGGCGGGAATTTATACTTAAATTTTCCTCTGTCGCTGGCATTGGCTCCCACCGCGTAAATAAAAAATTCGTATTCAGGGAAGCCCTCTATCATCATCTGCACCCACGAAGAAACGCCGCCCACCACATAGGGATAGCACCCCTCCGCCAACAAACAAATCCTCATCGCTGCTCACCTGTCCACGCCAGGGCAAATTCCGGCTCCTCTACCGTCAGTAAATACGCGTCCTGCTGTATCCTGCGCGCCTTGCCGCCCTGCACGGATCTGATTTCCCGGCCGGTCCGCAGGATGAAGCTCAAGGGACGGCTGAAATTCCAGCAGTAGAGCTTCAGCCCCTTTTCGTCCCGCTCAACCCGGTAATTCATTCTAAGGTAATCTGTCACAATATCGGCTGCCTCGGAGGCCGTAGCGGGCTCCAGCCAATTAAAACGCCTGTCTGCATCCGCGAAGAGATTTCGCAGCCCGTCCCGCAGGGCGGGCCAGGCCAAATCCGCCTTGCCCGAATTGGAAGCCTCGTCGGGACGGAGGGCATGAGAGAAGACCCCATTGTAAGTGATTCCGCTGTACGACGCCCAAATCTCCGCCAACGCGGGCGAATGGCCGAACGAGACCCGCGGAAGCTCGCAGGTGGCGTCCGGATTCACATAAAAATCCTGAACGTACCGCTCCCCGGCAGGGGATTCGTTATACTGGGCGGCATAGGCTTTCAGCCGGGGAAATACGTTTTTTACGGCTTTCTTCCCCTCGGGGCTTAAAATATTGGACGGCGGCGAATACGAATGAATTTCATAATCAGGATAAGCGGCCTCCACATACCGCTCTAGCTCCCGCAGGGAATCTTCCATATCGTCCTGATCCGCCCAGGCCAGGAGGCCCAGTTTCTCCTGTCCGTATCCCGCCGGCGCCAATGGCTGCCGGTTGTACCCGTGGATTCCAAGCTCACCGCCCGACTTCAGCAGCTCGCGGCCGCAATCGAGCAAAACAGCCCCGGCGCCGTTTTGTCCCGGCGGCAAAAACGACCCGCTTACCTGGCGATTGCCGCTCTCGACAATCATGCCGGTATATTTCCAATTGTACTGCTCCGCCTGACGACGCATTTCCGGCCACCAGGATTTCCGGTAAAAATCCCCCGCCAGCACCGGCGAAGGAAAACCATCCAGGAAGAAGAGCTTCATGTTCATCACGGGATATACATAATCCTCCTGGAGATGTCCGATCATGGCCGTGTACATCCCGTACCCGTTCTTATCATTCCGCTCGCGGGTATTGCATACCCAATACCTGCCCTTGCCGCTGGCATGGGACCAGACCAGCGGCATCCCGTCCCAGGATGTAACCTCCACATCCGCCTCCGGCAAAAGCGCCGCGCGGGCCGCCGCGCTGCCGTACTGATCCGAGGAAAAGCCAAAGCCCTGTAATCCAAGATACAGATTTCCCCGCACCCGGATGCCGTAAACGGTTGCTTCCTCGCCGATCGAAGCAGCCCCCAGCTTTTTCATCATGCCCGCGGGAAGCGTTTCGCCCCGGAGCTGGCTGAGCACCATGACGTTTCCGCCCTGCTCCACATACCGCTCGATTGCGGGCATACACTCTATATCCTTCAGCCGGTTAGTCGTGATGATTACGCCCTGGTAGGAATCGTAGAATCTCTCGATTTTGGAGACCTCTACTCCGCCCACCTCCTTTTTCTGCTCGCGCAGAATCTTCTCCACCATATTTCTTTTCAAGACGCTCTGCAATTCCTCGGGATCATAAATCACCAGAAAGCTTTCCCGGGGCAGACCGGCAATCGTCCACGGGCTGATATGCCAAAGCGTACCCATGCGGCCCAGTTGAAAAAAGAGGCCGAGAGCCGCCGCCAGGATAAAGGTTACCCAGACTTCCTTCTTATAGCCCATTGCGGAACGCGCCTCCCCAATACCGCAGCACCCCCAGCGCCTCCGGCGAAAGGCGCGCCCTGCTGGCCTTCATTTCCGCGAGCTTCCCCTGGAGGAGATCCGGCTCGCGCATGGCAAAATACAATTTGATGTACGCAATGTACGGCTCTTCCCGATCTGGAAAGGCCCGTTGAAAATTACGGCAGGCCTCCCCGGCGGCCTCATAGCCCTCCCGGATGATTTCCTGATTGATCTTCTCCTGCCAGTACTTAATATTATCAGGCTCCTCCAGCAAAAGCCTGTCCAACAGCCCGATATAAACCTGCCGCCTTTCTCTCTTTGTCAGCGCATCCACATAGTCCTGCTGCAAATATTCCGACAAAAGCTCCGCATATTCCCTGACCAGCTCCAGATCATCGCCGCGCCGCCGGAGCTGCGCCTGCAATTCCGCCATCCTGCCCGTCAGCTCCTCAATATGCCCCGACAGCATAGAGACAGTGTAATAGGCAATTTCTCTATCCCTGTCGTATGTCGCCATGCGCAAAATCTTAGGATTATCCAGCACGTTTTGCCGCACGGCATCCAAAAAAAACTTCCGCTTCACCTGGGCGTTATCCACCAGGAAGGTATCGAGCAGGGGAATAACGTTTTCGTCATAATCGATAAGATTTGTAAAAATATCATTTTTATTGATATAAAGGTGCGGATCAGTGTCCTTTTTATGAAGAAAATCCAGGCTGTTCAGCAAACGAGCGACGCATACGACAAAAAAACCGGCAACGGGCAGCAAAAACACGATGCCGGCCTCCGCAGCGGCCTGCAATTTACCGGCCTGTCTATATACCGTAATGTAGACCACTGCCGTCAGCAGCAGATGCACGCATATACAGATCAACAAGCCCCCGTCGACCATCTCAAACCAGCTCCCTGCTCTCCAATACGTCTATGCCGCGGCGCGCCAGCCGCTGTCTGACCAGCAGCATGCCCTCATCGTTTACGTCATACAGCAGCAAAAACACCTTGCCGTCCCTGAGTCCTACGGCATCCTCCTGGCGGATGCCGCCGGACAATTTGTGGTCCAGCTCCTGAAGCGATATCCCCGCGCAATCCAGCTCCATCATGACAACCTTTGCGTTATCCTGCAAAGCCGACCTTGCTTTCAGCCCCTTTTCCAGCTTATCGAACTCCGCGGGCTGCAAAATTCTGGTCTGCGGCACGAAACGGCGGTCCTGTATCCCTTCCTCATAAAGATACGCCTTGCCCATCGCCATAGAAATTAAACGGGCCGTCACCGACAGGAGATTCTGCTGATAAATGCTCCACTGCTCGAAATCAAGCCCGTAAATCTCTATGACGGCAATGACCCTGCCGTCATAGACAATGGGCGCCGCCAAATCGGGCACGCCGGACTGCAATCCATGATTTACAAACAAATGCTGACGCGCCAGCATATCCATGATATAGGGATTATCCTCGGTCTTCCTGGAGCGGGGCAAATTCACCGTTTTCTCTCCCAGCCGCACCTTCTGGCGCAGATAGAACTGCCCCTGTCCCATACTGTAGATAGCCACGTCGCCCGTGCCCATAATGCGCCCCGTAATCGCGGCGGCCTGCGTAAAAATCTCCTCCACCTCGACGGAATCAAGCTCCCGGATGATGTTATACAGCCACCCGATACTATCGTCAGAATTGACGATCTGATGGTACAGCTTATCCTTGATCTCAATCGAAGTCCGGTAATTCCTCTGCAAAAAAGATAGCCGTCTCCCGACCGCCTCTAATTTGTACCCAAGAGAATCGAACCGGCTCTTCCAGTTATCGGCAATGTACCCTGTAAACGCGCCGAAAAACAAATACGTAGAATAGTGAAAAATGTACTCCGGCACATAAAATATACTCGCCAGATCTCCTTGCCGGCTCCAAATGCCCCACGTCAAAAGCCCCATGGAGAGTGCCACCGCCAGCAAAGACTGCTGCTTGCCGTACAAAATTCCCATGACGATGATATACAGGAAACAAATATCCAAACCCGTTGAAGAATTGACCGGCGTCCTTCCCTGAAAAATGCTGATGATGACCATCAGCGCAAAAAGCCCGATATTTTCCAAATAGGGCTTTAATTGTTCCAGGCGGCTCTGCCCGCTGCCTTCTTCGGCCGGAGCTCCCTCATCCGCGCCTGCGGCGGGCTCCTTTGCATACGCTTCATACACGGTATGCAGCAGCTTTGTTACGTCGAATTTAGGCTTGATCGGCAGTACGTAGCTCCCCTCAGCGGGCGCAAGCGCTTCCGGCGCAAACTCCGGGCCCTTTCCCAGAATATCAACCTGCGGGAACACGCCAAAATCATTCATAATCTGAAGGATCTGCGCGAAGCACAGGGTTTCTTCGGAAACAACATAAAGGCGTTCCTGCATGAACTTCTGCTGAATAATGCTGACGATGGCGTACGCGGCATCTTCTGAATACAGCACCGGAACACAGGTATCGCCGCGCCCGTGAAGCTGAAACCTCTCCCGGCGGCAGACGGAGCGGAACAGCCTGACAATGACGCTGGCATCGTCAGGCTGCCCGCAGCCAAAACTCTCAGGCAAAACGATTACGGAGGATTGCAAACCGTTTTCCCGGCTCCACTGGACCACAAAATCCTCATAAGCTCTCTGCCGCTGGCTGCACCCGGTCACATACAAAAACTGCTCCGCGCCGTGACGCAAAGCATTTTGCATTACCTGCGCCAGATTCTGCATATAATCCTTCCCCGAAAAAAACAGAACGATCTGCGGGTTATACAGGGTAAAGCTATCGTCCTCCTCTTTCAGCGTGATAACGCTCCAGCCTTCCTTTTGCAGCTTTTCCTCCATACTTTTTCCCAAAAAACCTGTATTGCCCGCCAAAAGAATATGTCTTTTGAAAATATCCCCGGCTTTATTCATGCCCTGCATCTCTCCTGAAAAGCAGCCTGTGATCCACTATCCTGACCCCGGATTTTACCAGGCAGCCTGTAAGTTTTGTTCAATCTATTGTTGCAATTTACAGAGTTTACAATTTACAAGAAGGTGTACCTTTTTGTAA
>CAZIKQ010000024.1:0-16837 GCA_964540025.1 uncultured Schwartzia sp.
CGCATCGGAGATCAGGCTGCGGACATCGCGGAGATCATCCTGGCGATGCTGGCCGGGGGATACGCGCCGGAGGACCCGGGCCATATCCGGGCCATGGCGGCGGAGGTCAGCCGGATGGTCACGGAAAGCGTTGATTCCTACGTCCGGAAGGATACCGCCCGGGCCAGGCTGGTAATTGCCCATGACGACGTTGTGGATCAGGGCTTTTACCGGGTAAAGCAGGTTCTGATCGGAAACATCGCCGCAAACCCCGGCTGCGGCGAACACGCTCTCGACCTGCTGATGATCGACAAATATCTGGAGCGGATCGGAGATCACGCGGTGAATATCGCGGAATGGGTGATATTCGCCGCCACCGGGGAATACAAAGGAGAGGCGCTATGATCTGGTGCGTAGAGGACGAGGCCAGCATCCGGGACATCGAGCTTTACACCCTGCGCTCCACCGGTTTTGAGGCCAGGGGCTTTGAGAACGGCGGAGCCTTCCTGAAGGCGCTGGAGACGGAGAAACCGGAGCTTGTCATCCTGGATGTGATGCTGCCGGAAATGGACGGGGTGGAGCTGCTGCGGCAGCTGAAGGCGGCGCCGCGGCTGGCGGATATTCCCGTCATCATGGCCACGGCCAGGGGCGCGGAGTACGACAAAATTCAAAGCCTGGATCTGGGGGCGGACGATTACCTGGTGAAGCCCTTCGGCATGATGGAAATGGTGTCGAGGGTAAGGGCCGTCCTGCGCCGCTGCCACCAGGTATCTCCGGCAAAGCAGCTGTCGGCCGGGGGGCTGACGGTGGATCTGGAGGAACGGACAGTTACTGCGGACGGAGCGCGTATCCTGCTTACCTACAAGGAATTTGAACTGCTCCGGCTGTTCCTCTCCCGCCCCGGCGTCGCCTTCACCAGGGAGCAGCTTTTGTCCGGCATTTGGGGCGTGGATTACCCCGGGGAGACCCGGACGGTGGATATGCACATCAAGACCCTCCGGCAGAAGCTGGGAGCCTGCGGCGCGATGATCGAAACGGTCCGGCACATCGGCTACCGGCTGGAGGCAGCCCCATGACAAAGAAAATATTCCGCTCCATCCTGCTGGCGGCGGTTTCCGTCCTGCTGGCCAGTCTGGTCATCATCATGGGCGGTCTCTACGACTATTACAAAACCGTGCAGGAGAAACAGCTGCGGGACGAGCTTCATCTGGCCTCTTACGGAGTAGAGGCCGGCGGATTGGACTATCTGGAGCAGTTGGCCTCTCCCTACCGGCTCCCGTCCCCAGCGGATTTCCGCCTGACCTGGGTCGCCGCTGACGGCAGGGTGCTGTTCGACACCCATGTCCCGGCCTCCCAGCTGGAGAACCATGCGGACCGGGCGGAGATTCGTCAGGCGCTGGCCCAGGGGGAGAGCGGCGGCGCCCGCTACTCCGCCACGCTGACCGAGCGGACAGTGTATCACGCGCGGCGGCTGGCCAACGGAACCGTTCTGCGGATTTCCACCAGCCAGCTGACGTTGCTTGCCCTGGTTCTGAGGATGCTCCAGCCGATGCTGCTGACCGGGCTCCTGGCGGCCCTTTTCTCCGCCCTGCTGGCCCATCGCATGGCGAAAAGCATCGTCGCGCCGCTGAACCGTCTGGACTTGGACAAGCCCTTGGAAAACGACGCCTATGAGGAATTATCTCCCCTCCTGGGGCGCATCCATCAGCAGCGCCGGCAGATCGGGGAACAGCTCCGGGAGCTGCAACGGAAAACCGAAGAATTTGAGCAAATCACCAGGAGCATGAGCGAGGGACTCGTCCTGCTGGACCGAAACGGCGCTGTATTGAGCATCAATCCCGCCGCCCGGGAAATTTTTCAGGCGGACAACTCCTGCCTCGGGCAGGATTTTCTCGTGGCAGACCGGGGCCAGGAAATCAATCTGGCCATTCAAACCGCTCGGGAAGAGGGCTACAGCGAAATCCGCGCGGCGCGGCATAACCGGGAGTACCAGTTTAACGTCAGCAGGATTACGGAGGACGGCAACGGGGCGGGGACGGTCCTGTTGGCCTTTGACATAACGGAACAAGCCGCTGCGGAGCGCAGCCGCCGGGAATTTACCGCCAACGTGTCCCACGAGCTGAAAACACCTCTGCAATCCATCCTGGGCAGCGCCGAGCTGCTGGAAAACGGGCTGGTTAAGCAGGAGGATATTCCGCAGTTTGCGGGCGTCATCCGCAAAGAAGCATCGCGGCTGGTAACGCTGGTGGAGGACATCATCCACCTGTCCCGGCTGGACGAGGGCATCGCTCCGGCAAAGGAACCGGTGAATCTGCTGGAGCTGGCCCGGAGCGCGGCTTCCGCTCTGGGCCAGCAGGCGGAGGCCCGGCGGGTTTCCCTGATGGTGACCGGAGACGCCGCCGAGATCAGCGGAGCCCGGGGCCTCCTGTATGAACTGCTCTACAATCTGATAGACAATGCCATCAAATACAACACGGACGGCGGTAAAGTGGAAGTCGCCGTGGCCGCGGGGGACGACGCCGTGACAGCTTCCGTGAGGGACACCGGGATCGGCATCCCCCCGGAGTACCAGGCAAGGGTGTTTGAACGGTTTTTCCGAGTGGACAAAAGCCGCTCCAAGGCTTCCGGCGGCACCGGGCTGGGACTGTCGATAGTCAAGCATATCGCCCGGTATCATCACGCCGCTCTCAATCTGCACAGCGCTGTCGGGGAGGAAACTGATATTTCCATCGTCTTTCCCCGCCCGTGAACCGTAACCGGAATAATATTGCGGCTCAACCGCAAACTGACCGCGCAGCTGCTGCAAAACAAAATTCTCCGTCAGCAACCCCTTGAATTCCGTATAATCTGATGGCTGTATATCACATTTTTCTTAGTATTTAAGATGCTTTTTGCACATTTTTCTGGGAGAATCCGGTCGTAAAATGCACATTTTTCTGAGAAATTATCCTCTGCGGGTCGCTTATTTGTTCAATTTCAGTTTACGGTCTGCCAAATTATTACAAAGCCATTGTTCAAATCAGATTGCTCCGGTTGAATTTTTGTTTTATGCCGTAGAAGACGCATAAAAAATTTCAGCCGCAAATTACCGTAACAGGTCGAGAAAAAATGGATTCTAAAATAATCATCCGGAAATACAAGCCGGCGGACTGTAAAGAATTAGCCGGGCTTTTTTATAACACGGTCCACACTGTAAACGCCAAAGATTACGCCAAAGAACAGCTGGCGGTCTGGGCCACCGGCAAGGTGGATCTGGCGGAATGGAACCGGTCATTGCAGGAACACTTCACCGTTGTGGCGGTTCATGGCGGCACCATTGCCGGGTTTGGCGATATCGACCGGACAGGCTATCTCGACCGCTTATACGTCCATTGGGCTCATCAGGGAGAGGGAATTGCCACGGCGATCTGCGACCGGTTGGAACGGGCGGTTCAGGGGAATATCGTTACCCAATCGTCTATTACGGCCAGACCATACTTTGCCCAAAGGGGATATGTAACTGTTAAAGAACAGCAGATAGAGCGGCAGGGAATTTGGCTGACGAATTTTGTCATGAAAAAGGAGCGGTAAAGCTCCCGTAAATTCCTTCAAACCAAATAATCATAATGACCCGGACAGCGGTAAGCCCATCACGGATTTACCACTGTTTTTTTGCATGAAAAAAGCCCCCGATTTCTCGGGGGCTTTGATTTCTCTGGAGCTGATGATAGGAATCGAACCTACGGCTCATCACATTTGCAATAATAGAAATTAAACAGAGGTTTTAGCCATGCCGTCAATATCCACAATGTAGCTAATCTACAACAGTAGAAATTAAGCAGAGGTTTTAGCCAGAAGAGGCATCCATTGAAACAATCAAATCTACAACAGTAGAAATTAAGCAGAGGTTTTAGCCGTATTAGATGATGGTCGTTCTATGTATCTACAACAGTAGAAATTAAGCAGAGGTTTTAGCCCCATTTTGAGGGAACCGCAGAAAAGCCTGCCTAAAACCACCTTTATTTGTTAAACAAACGCCCCTAAAGCCAACCATCAGAGACCAAAACCTCTCTTCTCAGGCAATTAAACCACATTAAGACCCCGGTTTGCAAGTAAAAATTGAATCTGCTAAACAATTATCAATTCTTCATCGTTGTGCCTCGCATATCCGTAGGTCTCAATAGTGCAGCTGGCAGATAGTGTTATAATCATCACGCTGTCTTCCTCGGAAAACTTTGTCGCAAAATTATTTCGTATTTCTGAAACAATATTTTCCAGGATAGCCGGGCTGTTCTCTATCTCATACAGAGAGAACTGGAGCCGTCCGCCAAATTTTCGGATGAATTTATTGAACTTTGTCCGCAGCTTGTTATCGCTTATATCATAGCTGACCAGTACCATGCAAGCCTCCTCTACAGAAAAAATCTGGGAAAATCTTCCGCCTTTTTTCCCTTCATGAACGCCCGGTAATAGCTCTGGATATACTTGAAAATTCCCATTTTGTTTTCCAGAATCGGCTGAATTAAGAAACCTACATACGAGGGGTTCTTTTTCCATTTCAGGATATATCTGCCGTTAATCACTTCAAAATCATCTGGAATACATTGTCTAAGATTGACAGATTTCCTTACCTGCCTGTCCACCAAAAAGCGAAATGGCTCCATAAGGTCGCATACCAGAGATTTCCTCATGTAGAATTCCCTGTGCAGTACCCCGCAGTACGTGTCAAAGCCGTATACGTTGAGCAGGGAGTCAATGAAATTAAACAATATCGTATAGCCAATATCGAGAGCGCTGTTTATATAGTCTGGCTTAATCCTCGGTTTTCTGCCGCGCCAGTCGGTATCGATATAGTATCGCGAGAAAAACAATCTGGCCGCCAATCCCTCCAGGCCGAGGAGTTCTGCCAAATCTCCACTGTGCGAGCCGATGCGTTCCTCATAGGATTTCAAAGTCGAAATCGCCGCCAGCAGCTCGCTGCTTTTGTTTCGTTCCTGCTGAAGAAGCCTCCGGTAATTCTCAACTTTATTGCGAATGATCCATTTCCCCAGCTCCAGTCCCGTGTACGAATACTGTTTCCGGCGCAGCAGTACATTTCCTTCCATGTGTCCGCCCAGAACCTCATATACTTTCAGGGAATGATTCATCAATATAATCGTGAAGCCGAATTTACGCGCCTTTTGAAGGATTCCGCTGGTAACAGAGATGTGGCCGATGATAAACAGCAGGTACAGGCGGTAGCAGGTTGACTGGTGCTTAATCTTCCCGCCGCTATCTTTTATTATAAGGTTGTCATTGGCAAAGGATACCTTTTCTCCGTCACATAGAAAAGCAAACACAATCTGCTTCTTTTCAAATTCCGGTGAATTTATCATAGCAGTGTCCTGTCGCAAGCAGGTTCATATATACAATTCAGGCATTTCGCCCGATTTTGCTGAATATATTCTTCAAGTTTGAAGCTCCTGATTTCCGCAATTGTCCGTTCAAATTTGGCCAGCATCCGGGGGGATTCCTCCGGGAAGGGAATGATATAGTTCCTGTTGTCGCTCAGGGAATGAAATCGAATCTGATTTACTTTGTATCCCATTTCCAGCAGGGAGAAATACTGGGCGTACAATTGGAAGATGTAGCCGTCATATACTTGAGAAATCTTTTTCTTGCGTTCGGTCAGTACGCCGTTTTTTATGTCAAAAACATCGATCCGGCCAAACAGCCGGTATTTTTCACAAATGACAAATGCCCCCTGCAAAACATCTTTCCGTGTCGAATATCTTCCCTCGTCCACCGCGCTATTAGCCCACGTTCCCTCGAGCTGGCTCCTGTTCTGGACAAGGGTGGTCTTTTTGCCACCGTACAGCTGATGAAAATATATGGAAACCGGACAGAAAATATAGTCATTCAGCCAGGAGAAGATTATGTAGTCATCCATTTCCTGCCTTCCCTCCCCCGGCTGAACAACTTTACAACATTTCTATTCCAGATATTCCCTGTTTTGCATGAAGGCAAGCCAGGCCTTTCTTTCCCCATTCTTCGGAAAATTGTTCACCTTGCCGTCTTTGATGCGCCGAAGCGCCTGCAGTCCTTTCATGGCAATATGATAAGCGCCGTTTGCGTCGGCATTTTGCGGTTCATCCTCTCCGGCTTTACGGGAATCAAAAAATTTTCCTTCTTCGTACTCCACGGGAGAAAGAATGTAATCGTTTTCATTGTCTGTCCCGGCCACGGTATTTCGCAGCTGAAGGGCCAGTTTCAGCATATAGAACAGCGTTTTCCAAAAAGCAGGTTTTGTCTGCCGGAGCGTCTCCTCTTTTATGTCAGCTCCTGTTTCGTAGTCAATCCCGTATTCCGCAAGGAGCTTTTTTAGTTCTTCGGTCACATTGCAGGAAACGGCCCGCTTCTCTTTTGGGTTGTATCCCCAGTAGGCGTCCCCGTGGGTGCAGGCTTTCCATTGAGGATGCGCCATTTCTATGCCGAAGTCCCTGTAATCAAAGGAAATCTCAAACCAATTCCTTTCCGGGTTGAATTTGAAGCTGCCGATTTTCTTCATCGTTTCCTGAGCCTTTACGACGCTTTCATAGCGAAGCTTTGCCCCGAGAAGGTTTACAAAGCCGGTTTTCGGGTCTATATGGGAGGTATATGAAGGCACCACATAATAGAGCGCGCCGGTCTGTTTCCCCAGGCGGTCAAAGCTTTCAAAGGGCGCTGTCAGCTGCAGTCCGTTGGCGTATGATCCGGGAATGCCGTAGGGGCGGTCCTTAAAGACAAGGTAGTTGAGTTTGTCAATAAGGGCCTTTTCAAACTTCTGATAGACTTGTTTTTCTACCTTTATGCGGCTGCGCTTGAAATTCTGATTCAGGTTTTCCAAAACCACCACGGCATTATACTTAATCATGAGGGTTGTCAGCTTGTGGACGACCTGTGAAAGATAGCCCTCCTTCAGCTCCCTGATATTCTCTACCGTGTTCCAGGTCTGCCGGGCCGCGCGCCTGTCCCCTTCTTTTTGATTCAAAAGCTCGTGATAGTCGGTGACCTTCTCGACTACCGCACCTTCCAAGGTCCGGTAGGCGCTGCTGATTTTATTCAGGGATCCCTGCTCCTGAATCTTTCCCGACTGGTTTATCACGGTGTAATAAAGCAGGTGTCTTTCTCCCCGGTCTATCCCGATAATGCGGATGTCAGGATTGTTTTCCACGAACCGGTTTACTTTTTCGTTGAACAACCATGCTCCTTCGGCAGTAGCACGGAAGTTAATCGTCAGCGGACAGTGGAAGAAGAGCTTCCGCTCCGTAAAGCGGCGGTCTTTTGCCAGATCATAGCTGAAAAGGCTTGCCTTTTTGCTGTTCAGGGGATTTTTATTGGCGACTGGCTGGTTTTTGGGATGGGTCGCCTCGTATTTCAGAGAAGGCTCCCTGAGGAATATTTCCGCTTTTCCGTTGAGTTTGATAATCGGCGCCTGTCCCTTGGCCAGCGCTGACAGGTTGTCATCGCTAAAGAGACACTTCCAGTACATAGTGTGCAGGTTGTCGGCGCCGGCCTTTTTCTTTTTGTCGGAAAAGTCCTTGCAGTAGATTTGAAAGAGGTAGAGCTTGCCGTCATGGACGAGACGGTCGACGTAGGCGGCGTCGATCTTTACTTTGGACAGGCTGTATGCCTGGTTATCCAGATCATCATAAAATTCTTTTGTATTTTTATATGCCGAAGTTTCCTTAAATTTGAACTGGAAGTAGTTGTTCCACTCGGGGTGAAGCGCTAAGGCAGACTTCACGAAGTCGATCCATTCGATTACGGCCTGCCTGTCGTTGGCCCCCGCCGTGTAAAGTTTTCCCTCCCTTATCGCCAAAATTCTCTCCGTGATAATCGAAGCAAACACTTTTTGCTGTGTTTTGCTAAAGACAACCTTCGGAAGCATCTTGCTAAAGCCGGAAACCTGTTTATACTGTATCTTTTCGTAGCAGCTTTCACCACAATCCAATGCCTCTTTTACGGCGTCTTTGGAAAGGTCGAAAATATTTCGGCTGCCCTTATCAGCAATGCCGAGGTAATATTTGCCTTCTTTCACAAACAAGAAAGAAGCATTATCTTTTTCTTTATTTACGTCCCAGCCGTCTAGCAGGGTTGGCTGGTTGAAATTCAGTTTGATTTTCTCCACAGAATAGGGCTTCTTCGTAGCAAAATTCCTTACCCTGTCATAGGCATGGGAAAATTCTTTCAAAGCTTCAAAGTATTTATCGAACTCGATGCTGAAATCCATCCCTTCTGCCGGTACCTGCAGCCGCTTTTTCCCGTCGTAAAGGTAGAAGGGCTTATAGAATCTTATCAGACTGATAAGTTCGTCCATGGCGGGTTTGTAGGCCGTTACTTTTTCCCCGGTTTCCGGCAACCGGGATTCTACCACAGGGGGATGTTTCAGGTATTCTTTCAGGGAGAACGCTTCCCGGTATTTTTCTGCCGTATCAAAGTCGAGAGTACCGCAGTATTCTTCAAAGGCTTCCGCCAGTTCTTTAAGACTGATTATTTTACTGTCGGTTCCCTCGTTATTTATTGCGGAGTCAAGAATGCTCCATTCGCCAAACATTCCCTGGGATATATCCTTTAAGTGCTGAATTTTGACATATATTGTATCCAGGTCCTCGGTGAGAATATAATTATTGACAAAAGCAGTCAGTTGGCAAGCTGTATCATAGGCTTCGCTGTATTTCCCCCGTATATATTCCTTTGCCTCGCCGTCGCTGGACAGAATATCCCGCCCGAAACCGTTCTCACGGTCGCTGAGAATCTGCTTGTACAGCGTGACCATAACCGGCAGATCGCGGTTTCGGACAGCGTTTTTCTGGCGGTATTCGTTAATAAGCCTGTTCACACCGGCAAAGTCTTCATCCTCCGCCGGGCGTCCGATAACCCTGTTGTAGTTGTCAATCTTGGCCTGGCTCAGCAGGGAGCTGTAGGCGGCGGGGACAAAGCTCTCCTCAAAGGGCTTCAGGCTTTGGTACAAGTCCGGATATTTGTTCTTTATATTTTCAAAGTTTTCGACATTGGAGAAAAATCTGAGCATATTCTGGTTTATGACCCGATAGCTGATGGCCGAGGCCTTTTCCTCAGAGGAAAACATATTTTCCCGGGTTTCCTTATAACCAATAAAATAGGTTGTAAATCCGTTAAACGTCTGAACCGCCTGAGAATATTTTTCTACTTCTTTCTCGGAGAAGCCAGATTCATTTTCCAGCCATTTCTTCAGCACAGAGGGAATGGTTTTGGGAGCTCCCTTTTCCTTGCTGTCGTTTTTCTGCTCCAGCACGAGAAGATTTTTGTATTTATCCAGACAATAGGTTTCTCGGGTTTTCTTATCGAAAAAATCCGCCACTTCTTTCCGAAGTTTTTTGCTGACCGCCTCCAGCGTCTTCTCATCGTGGGAAATGTATGCCTGATACGCTTCGTCTATAGTTTTTCGGGGAAAGCGTCTTATCTTTCAGACAAATGTCAATGAAATACCGATAGTATTTATCCAGCAATTCCTTCACGACAGGATAGGCTTTGTCCCGGTCTAAATCACCCGCCAAAAGGGGACAGTTGTCATCGTCCAAATAAGCCTTTGTTTCAGGAACAGGTCTCAGCTCAAATTTCAGAGTCTTTGATACGGGGTAACATCCTACGAAATTTTCAGAAAAAAGGGCCATGGTGCTTTCATCCTTTCAAATGAATTTTGCCTTATATCAGCTATTCCACCGTTTTCATATCTGACAAAAGTGTGCTTTTAATTAAAGCAGGAGCGCTCCTTATCCATTATACTCCGCCGGGAATTGCTCCGCAATTTTAACCGTCATATTTTGTGGCAGTGGTTTAGCGGTTTTAGAATAACCCATCCGCAACGCCAATAATCGTACTCTGTGAAATATTTTTATTTCACAGAGCTCTCCTGAAATAAAAAACATTCGTTAAAATATAGTTATACCTTCAGCCACGATTTGCCTATATGAAGTGAACCAGGGAACGTCATGAAAAAAGCCCCCGATTTCTCGGGGGCTTGGATTTCTCTGGAGCTGATGATAGGAATCGAACCTACGACCCGCTCATTACGAATGAGCTGCTCTACCGACTGAGCTACATCAGCGATACGACAAAGGTATTATATCCACCCTGCCATTCCTTGTCAAGGAAATTGTAACGGCAGAGCCGCCGGAGGCCGCAGGGATTTTTTCTTATGTTGGAGGTCAAAGGTTCTCTTACAGATGAGGCGGCCGAAGGCGGTCGTGTACTTGTCAACAAGAATTGGACACGAAATGAAAAATTTCTCCCAATCATTTTTTAGTGTTGGCCTTCTCTGATCGTTTCGAGAATATCTTTTATACGACAGTCCATTCACATAAGCCCTGAGCATACTTCTTAAATTCATATCCATACCATCCGGCGAGAATTTTACACTGTCCTGCTACGAACCAATTTATCCCCTGGAAAGGAGACCTACCATCTCAACATGGCATGATTGCTCAATATTGATGTCAAAAGTCCGCCAGATTACCCCGTTCGTTCGCAGGAATTTATCAACGGCTTTTCTGACCGCAAAATCTCGATTTTCTCGACTGCGCTCGTTCTCGGAAACAGGTCAATGTGCTTATTCCTGCTCTAATATATGCAATCGCACATATTTTCCCCAATCGCCCCAACAATACGCTCTGAGGAAATATGTCCGAAATCCCATCATCTCTACTCTTGCTAAGCCCGTTGAATGGGTTTTATTCATGGATTATCCAATGGCCATAACGCTTGCCACCGATACGTTCAACGCATCCTGCTTCTTTCAAAATAATCATTTTCTTTTGAATCACTCGTCTTGTAGTCCCAAATTTTTCTGCCATTTCGCTTTGTGAAATTTCTGGTTTGTGTCTCAACACTTCCAGAATCTTTTGCATCAAAGGGTCATCAAAAGCACCAAAAACTGCGGTGCTTTGGTGCTTTGGTGCTTTTGAATTTGGCACCTTGGAGCTTTGAAGAGCGTGAAATTTTACCATGATGTCTTCGCCATGGACAGTATATACCGGGCCATCAGCCCCAAGGTTCTTACAAGCATCACAGATTTTTTGAATTCCACGTCCCCAGCTTTCAATATAGCCGGCACGATAAAAGACTCTCGCAATATCTGGATTGAAGGGCTTTGATGAATGTGTTTCCAGCAATGTCTCAGCCGTCCACCCAAAAGGAAGCAAGCTGCTGTTGCTAATGTACATAGCATCATCCTCAATGCGAATTTGAATCGGATTATTGTCAGCCCAATTGCAATGGATTAGCGCATTATAGACCGCCTCACGCACTGCATCACGGGCAAAAGGATATGTCTCTACCCTTGTTTCCCTATGATAGGAAACTGCCGCTTTCAAGTACTTCAGATAAATCAGGTCTATCACACGATCAGCCATAAGCAGCAGTGAACCATGCACCTCGTCTTGATACAGAAGCTCACTGCCTTCGAATTTTCCGATTTTTACATAACAGCCACTGATGACCTTCTCTGCATTTCGATAGAAGCACAATGCTCCAGCCCTTTTCAACTTGCCATCAACCAGTAAATCAAGCTTGTCCAAAAGCTCAACATTGGGAATAACCAAATATTCCTTCGTCATACGGCCGTTGCGAAGTGCCTCACGACGGAAAATATCAAAGCTTTCCTTGTCTAAATCATCAACGGTGATGTTCTCAACGGTTGCCGCATCCCACTTCATTCCTGTCTTTGAAATCAAAAAGTTTGTCAAGGCACTGCCGCGAAGCTGCTGTTTCGTACTGCCGCTGCGATAATGATATTCCCCCTCATAATTGACAGGGAATGCCCAGGGTGAAACTACAATCTCAATATATTTTAATCCGTTTTCGAAAAGAAGATTTACATCCGCAACAATCCCCAGCTTGTTTTGGATTTTGTTTGGAATATCCTCCATCAGTTTCTTGGCATTACTGACACCAATGACAGTACCATCGTCCTTTTTACCGATATAAATCTTACCACCCTGCGCATTGGCAAAACCGCATATCCATTTCAGATATTCGTCACGCCAGGATTCTTTCCATTCTATGTTCTGGCTTTCTGCCATCATGCGTTCCCCTCCATATATTTAGCGTTTCCACGCTCAGCCTTTACTATCCTGTCATTGTTCGTATGCGTCAAAAAATCCTATGCCTCCGCAGGTACCGTCTGCTTCCGACTACTCAATTGCTCATGCCAATCTGGAGGGGAGCCTGTCAGACGGATTAGCGGCTGCCCTTTGCCAGGGCAATGATGGCCGCTTCCAGCAGTTCCGGGCCGCCCTGTCCCGTTTTCAGGCGGTAATCCGCTTCGGCCAGATCCAGGAATACCCGGCGGAGCAGGGCCTCGTCCTTGCTGTTCACCGTCCGGGTCAGCTGGTTGATGATATTCGGGTAGAATCTTTGCTGGCCCAGGGCCTGAGACAGTTCCCTGCCTCTCAGGCCCCGCTTCAGCAGCGCCTTGGCGGTAAGGTATTCCCGCACCCGGCGGACCAGCATACCGGCGATGACCGGAAGGTATGTCCCCTCCTGGATTTCCTCGGCGAACAGCCGCAGGGCGTCGGCTCCCCGTCCTTCATCAATGGCCGTGGTGATAGCGAAGCCGGATATCTCCGGCAGCTTGGAGAAAGAGGCTTTTACCTGTTCCGTTGAGATGACGGTCAGTCCCCGGCCCGTCCCGGGCCGGATCCCCTGGGCCGCCAGGAACAGCTCCAGCTTGTCCAGCTCCCCGGACAAATAGCCCAGGGGCACATCATGGAGGGACGACAGCATTCCCGTCAGGTATTCATAGGCCGCCGGTTCAAGGCGGAATCCCCGGCGGCTCAGGTCGGCCGCCAGCCAGTCCGCCGCCTGCCAGGGGCGCAGGGGCGCCGCTTCCATGACCATTCCCGCTTTTTCCAGAACCTTGTAAACCTTTTTTCTTTTATCGGGGACCGCATTCTGCCGGAATATCACGTAATTTGTCTCCGGCATATCGGCGATGGCGGCCAGCAGGCTTTCCATTGCTTTGTCCGCCCTGGCGGGTTTCTTCTCCCGGCTGTCGGCCTCATCATCCTTGCCGGGCTTCTTTTTATCCCCAAAAATTTTCGACTGCTTTACCAGCGCCACCACCCGGTCCCCCAAGAAGGGAACGGCGCTTATTTCCTGCTCCAGCGCCTGGGGATCGTTCGCCCCCTCCAGCTGAACCAGCCCGTCAGCCCGCTCCCGGGCCGAGGGGAGCAGTCTGGCGATGAGGAGCTCCGCCGCTTTGTCGGTGAAGTAGGTTTCTTCTCCGCAGAGGAGAAAAACATGGGGCAGGCGGGCGTCCTCCAACCGGTCCAGCCGGGCCGCAAAATCATCGTAATTCAAGATACTGCCTCTATCTATCGCAAAATAAAATCCAACCCAAGGCTAATCGCTAACGATGGATTTGTAGCGATTGCCAAAATCCGCGAGGGCGTCCAGGATGGGTAACAGCTCTTTGCCCAGCTCGGTCAAGCCGTATTCCACCCGCAGGGGCATTTCCCGGTAATCGTGGCGGTAGACCAGCCCGTCCTCCATCATCTGGTGCAGGCTGTCGGTCAGAACCTTTTGGGAAATCCCTTCCAAGTCCCGGCGCAATTCGTTGAACCGCCAGGGTCTTGTCCGCAGGTTCCTCAGAACCAGCAGCTTCCATTTTCCGCCGATCAGGCCAACGGCGGTGGCCACCGGGCACACCGGCAGCTCCTCTTTTGTTTTCATCATCAGCACCTCCGGTTATCCATATATTAGCACATTCAATTTCAAGTGCATAGTAATAAAAAGGTGCGTACTTGTCTCGGAATATGCAAATTTCTATACTTTACCCAGTAAATCGCCGTTGCAAGAGAATCAGGAGGTAGAGAAAAATGGCTAATTACACAAAAACCACTATCGGAAACGAGGGCCGGTACGAACTTCACGAGGCGCTCTCCCTGACCGGCGCGGAGATCAGCCTGAACCGGCTGCCCGCCGGAGCCGGGGTTCCCTTTGTCCACGCCCACAAAAACAACGAGGAAATCTACGGCATTCTTTCCGGCCGGGGCACCGTCTTAATCGATGGTGAAGCCGTCACCATCAGGGCCGGGGACTGGCTGCGGATCGCCCCGGCGGCCAAGCGTCAGTTCTCCGCCGCCGCCGATGAAGGCATCGGCTTTGTCTGCATACAGGTAAAGGAAAATTCCCTGGGCGGTTTCACCAAAGACGACGCCATCATCTGCTGACACGGAGGGCAGAAAAAACAGGCATCAGCCATGAGGGTTGACGCCTGTTTTTTATTTTCTGTAAAGTCCCGCCCGGCGATAAGGATTTTACAAATTACTCTATCAGCCTTTACACGGTATTTACGGGGTCGATGTCGATCAGCGCGTCTATCCGCCGGTGGTAGCCCAGCCGCCGCAGAAATTGCCGCACCCGGTCCAGATCGGCGGCTTTTATGAGGACGGCGAACCGGTAAATTCCCTTGTAGCAGGCGATAAGGGCCGGAGCCGGGCCGATTATCCGATTGGCGGGCAAGTTTTTTTGACTGCCGCCGGCGGTCACCGGTTCCTGTCCAAAGAGCTCCCGCCCGAATTCATTGCGGAACAGTCCCACGCACTCCGCCGCTTTCAGCCGGGCCTTTTCCTCCTGACTGTCCGTAAAGGTTATTTTAACGAGACGGCAGAAGGGGGGAAAGAAAAGCTCCCGCCGCAGGGCCAGCTCCTCCCGGTAGAAGCGCCCATAGTCCTGGGCGATGGCGCTCTCTACCGCGTAGTGGCGGGGATTGTAGCCCTGCACCAGCACCCTGCCCGGCCTGTCCCCCCGGCCCGCCCGGCCGGCGGCCTGGGTTATGAGCATAAAGGTCCGCTCCGCCGCCCGGAAATCAGGCAGATTCAGGGCGCTGTCGGCGCTGATGATCCCCACCGCCGTGACCAGAGGTATATCGTGTCCCTTGGCCACCATCTGGGTTCCCAGCAGAATATCGTACTCCCCCCGCCGGAAAGCGGTAAGGATTTCCTGATGGGCAAACTTTTTCCCGGTAGTGTCCCGGTCCATGCGGACGACCCTTGCCTCCGGCAGCAGCGTCCGGAGCTCCTCCTCCAGCTTCTCCGTCCCCGTGCCGAAAAATCTGATATACTTCCCGCCGCACCGGGGGCAGACGGTGGGGGTATCCGCCGAGATGTCGCAATGGTGGCAGGCCAGCCGCCCGGTCCGGTGATATACCATGGGCAGGCCGCAATCGGGGCAGGCCGCCACATAGCCGCAGCTGCGGCACATGACGAAGGTGGAGTATCCCCGGCGGTTCAGCATCAGCACCGTCTGTTCCTTCGCCGCCAGATTTTCCCGGAGCATTGCTTCCATGGCCCGGCTCAGGACGTGGCGGTTGCCGCTCTTAAATTCCTCCCGCATATCCACAGACTTCACTTCCGGCAGGCGGCGGCTGCCGATGCGCCGGGTGAGCTTCAGGATTTTCAATTCTCCGCGGGCGGCCCGGTAGGCCGTCTCCAGGGAGGGGGTGGCGCTGCCCAGAAGCAGCACGCTGCCGTAAAGCCGGGCGATTATCCCGGCTACCGTCCGGGCATGATAGCGGGGCGCTTCATCCTGCTTGTAGCTCATATCCTGCTCCTCGTCCAGAATGATGAGCCCCGGATCCTCTACCGGGGTAAAGAGGGCGGACCTGGCCCCGATGATTATGCCGATACCCTTATCCCTCACCCGCCGCACCGCGTCCGACCGCTCCGCCACGGACAGACGGCTGTGGAGAACCACGATATCCCCGGCGAAAAACTCCTGAAAGCTGGCCACCAGCTGGCCGGTGAGGGCGATCTCCGGCACCAGCACGATGGCCTGCCGTCCCGCCTGACGGCATTTGGCCACCGCTTCGATGTAAATCCGGGTTTTTCCGCTGCCGGTAATCCCGTACAGCAGAAAGGGATTATATTTTCTTTCCCTCAGGGGGGCAGACAGCTGTTCCATTACGGCCGCCTGTTCGGCGGTGAGAGCCGGGGCCCCGGCCAGCTTTTCCTCCGGAAGGCTGACTGTCCCCCGGCCAGTCTCTGTCCTTTCAGGTTCTCCTCCATAGCTGTCCCGAAGGAGCCGCTCCTCCCGGACCGATACCAGCTGTCTGACCACCAGGGAGGCAATGGTGGGAGGAAGGACGTCATATTTTTCCCTCAGCTGCCGCTGGCTGAGGGTTCCTCCGTTTTCCCGCAGGGCGGTCAGGAGCGCTTCCTGCCGGGGCCCCAGCCGCGCCTTTGCCGGCTGGCTGTCCGCCGGATTGTCCCGGAGGGTGACCAGCTTCTCAAATATGGCCTTCTCCCGCTTCTTTATCCCGTTCTTCCGGGAGATCGACACGCCGCTCTTGCCCGGCATGAACAGCCGCATTGCCTCCGCCGGGGCGCAGAGATAGAAATCGGCTATCCGGCGGGCCGCCTCCAGCATCCTCGGGGTGAACCAGGGCCGTTCATCCACCAGCCCGCTGATGGGCTTCAGCCGGTACTCCTTTCCCGTCTCGCTGTCCCTGGCCAGATAGATTTTCTCCCCCGCGGCTTCCGCCAATTCCCGGCGAATGCCGCGGCCCGGAGTGTCCTCCGAAAAGACCCGGACAATAAAGCCCTCCACTTTGCGGCCGCCAAAGGGCGCCAGCACCCGCCAGCCGGGGCCCAGCTCCGCCGGCCCCAGCTGCGGGGGAATGATATAGGTAAAGACACCGGCGATACTCTTTACCGGAAGATTTATGTAGATTTCCGCCAGCATCAAGCTGCCCTCCTGTGTTTGAAAAAATTGTATACCTGTCACCCCTCCGGCTCGACTAACTCACTTAATAAGTCCGAGTGGAACGATGGACGCATTTAGTGAGTGTCATGCCTGCGTCCTTAGCGATTGCCGAGTC
>CAZIKQ010000024.1:16847-25845 GCA_964540025.1 uncultured Schwartzia sp.
AAGACGATGGCAGATCTTAGGGAGTCGTACTAACGGGCACCTCCCCTACAGGGGAGGCTTTCAGGCTGTGGCTCCCCTGTAGGGGAGCCCATCAGACGGATTATATATTTATTTAGCAGGAATATTTTGTCCCATGTAGAATGAACATGTAGAATGAAGTTATTATACTGCTAATCTTCGGAAAATTTCCATAGGCATTTTTTTCACAATTAAGAAATCACATAAAAAACCACACAGAAAGGAAGTAACAAAATGGCAGAAAACGAAGCAGTCCTCTATGAAAAAAAGGGCCACGTGGCCCTCGTCACTATGAACCGGCCCAAGAGCCTCAACTCCATGAGCCTCGATTTGGTGGAGGGCCTCGTGGACTATCTGAACGCCGCGGAGGCAGACGATGAGGTCCGGGTCATCGTCCTCACCGGCGCCGGCCGGGCTTTTTCCGCCGGCGGGGATCTGGCCTCCCTGGACAATCTTCACACCACGGAGGAACGCCGCCGCTTCATCGTGAAGGTAGGCGCCGTTGTCCAGCGGATCCACGACATTGCCAAACCGGTCATCGCCCTCGTGAACGGCGTGGCCGCCGGAGCCGGCTTCAACCTGGCCATCAGCTGCGACCTGGTCTACGCCGAAAGCTCCGTCAAATTCATCCAGAGCTTTGTGAAGGTGGGACTGCCCCCCGATTGCGGCGGCTTCTATTATCTGGCCAAGACCGTCGGCCAGGCAAAGGCCAAGGAGCTGATGTTTACGGCCCGTCCGGTGGACGCCGGGGAGGCAAAAGCCCTGGGCCTTGTAAACGAGGTTTACCCGGCGGAGGAGCTGGCCGAAAAGGTTATGGCCATCGCCGAATCAATCGCCGCCACCGCCCCTCTGGCCATTCAAGCCGCCAAAAAGGCCCTCAATATGCCGGAGGCCACCCTGGCGGAAACCCTTACCTACGAATCCCTTGCCTCCTCCTCCCTTTTGGGCAGCCAGGACTTCAAGGAAGGGGTAATGGCCTTCGCGGAAAAACGGGCTCCCAAATTCCAGGGGAAATAACCGGTCTCCCTTCCCCCTTTGATTCCATAAATATCGTTTGACAGTTACCCCCTTTTTTAGTATCATTTAGCCAGAATCTGTGCAAAAACAGATAAAAAACAACAAAGTTTTTCACTTAATTTATTTAGGAGGGAATTTCAATATGGCAGTAAAAGTTGCAATTAACGGTTTCGGGCGCATCGGCCGTCTGGCCTTCCGCCGGATGTTCGAGGCCGAGGGCTTCGAGGTAGTAGCGATCAACGACCCCGGCGACATCAAGAGCCTGGCTCATCTTCTCGTCTACGATTCCACTCAGGGCAGGTACAACCGTCAGGTGGCCGTTGCCGACGGCGGCATTAC
Organism: uncultured Schwartzia sp.; assembly: GCA_964540025.1. Lineage (GTDB taxonomy): Bacteria > Bacillota > Negativicutes > Selenomonadales > Selenomonadaceae > RGIG250. Next base: position 18,222 of record CAZIKQ010000024.1, read on the forward strand.
CGTTGACGGAAAGTTCGTTGCCGTGTACGGCGAGCGGGATGCCGCCCTGATTCCCTGGGGCAAGCACGGGGTAGACTGCGTTTTGGAATGCACCGGCATGTACACCTCCAAGGAAAAGGCCCAGAAGCACATTCAAGCCGGAGCCAAGAAGGTCGTCATCAGCGCCCCCGCCGGCAAGGATCTTCCCACTATCGTCTACAATGTAAACCATAAGACCCTGAAGGCCAGCGACACCATCATCAGCGCCGCCAGCTGCACCACCAACTGCCTGGCTCCCATGGCCGCCGCCCTCAATAAGCTGGCCCCCATCGAAAGCGGTATTATGTGTACCGTCCACGCTTACACCGGCGACCAGAACACCCTGGATGCCGCCCACCGCAAGGGCGATCTCCGCCGGGCCCGGGCTGCCGCCATCAACGTAGTCCCCGCCAGCTCCGGCGCCGCCAAGGCCATTGGCCTCGTCATCCCCGAGCTGGACGGCAAGCTCATCGGCGCCGCCCAGCGCATCCCCACCCCCACCGGCTCCTCCACCCTGCTCTTTGCTGTTGTCGACGGCAAGGTGACCGTGGATGAAATCAACGCCGCCATGAAGGCCGCCGCCAACGAATCCTTCGGCTACAACGATGTGGAAATCGTTTCCAGCGACATCATCGGCATGACCGAAGGTTCCCTCTTCGACGCCACCCAGACCATGGTGGTTCCCCTGGGCAACGACAAGACCCAGGTTCAGGTGGTCAGCTGGTACGACAACGAAGCCGGTTACACCAACCAGATGTGCCGCACCATCAAATACTTCGCTACCCTCAAGTGAGTTCCGCCTGATTACGGGCCCGGCCATTGGGCCGGGCCCCTTTTGGTTTACAGTTTATTTTCGGAAAAAGGAGAAAGCCATGAGCAAGAAATCAATCGAGGATATTCAGGTAAAGGGCAAAAAAGTCTTCGTCCGGGCCGACTTCAATGTCCCCTTGAACGATAAACAGGAAATCACCAATGACAAGCGCATCCGCGCCACCCTCCCCACGATAAATTACCTGCTGGACCAGGGTGCCGCCCTCATCCTCTCCAGCCATCTGGGCCGTCCAAAGGGAAAAGTCGTTCCCGAAATGTCGCTGGCTCCCGTAGCCAAACGCCTTTCGGAGCTTCTGGGCAAAAGCATCGCCTTTGCCTCCGACTGCGTTGGCCCGGCGGCGGAAGACGCCGCCGCGGCCTTAAAGCCCGGGGAAGTCCTCCTGCTGGAAAATCTCCGCTTCCACCCCGAGGAAGAGAAAAACGATCCCGGCTTCGCCCAACAGCTGGCCAGGCTGGCGGACATTGCCGTAGACGACGCCTTCGGCTGCGCCCACCGGGGCCACGCCTCCAATGAAGGAATCACCAAATTCCTGCCCACGGTGGCCGGTTACCTCATCGAAAAGGAAATCAAATTCATCGGCGATACACTGGAAAACCCCCAGCGCCCCTTCGTGGCCATCCTGGGCGGCGCCAAGGTCTCTGACAAAATCAACGTCATCGACAACATGATCGACAAGGTGGACACCATTATCATCGGCGGCGGCATGGCCCACACCTTCGACGCCGCCAAGGGCCTGTCCGTGGGCTCCTCCCTCTGCGAAACCGACAAGATCGACCTGGCCAAATCCCTGCTGGCCAAGGCGGAGAAAAAAGGCGTCAAAGTCGTCCTCCCGGTAGATCTGGTGGTGGCCGACAAATTCGCCGCCGACGCCAACTTCAAGACCGTGCCCGTAGACAAAGTGGAGGAAGGCTGGATGGGCCTGGACAGCGGCCCGGAAACCAGCAAGCTCTACGTGAAAGCCCTGGCTGACGCCAAGACCATCATCTGGAACGGCCCCATGGGCGTATTTGAATTCGACGCCTTTGCCAAAGGCACCCTGGACGTGGCCCAGGCCGTAGCGGAAGCCACCGACCGGGGAGCCGTCAGCATCGTCGGCGGCGGCGACTCCATCGCCGCCCTGAAAAAGACCGGCCTTTCCGATCGGATCAGCCATATTTCCACCGGCGGCGGCGCCACGCTGGAAATGCTGGAAGGCAAAATCCTCCCGGGCATTGCCGCCATCGCCGAAAAGTAAGGAGGCTCCCATGGCTAAAAATAAAACCCCTGAAACCCGCCGTCCCCTCATCGCCGGCAACTGGAAAATGAACAACACCATCTCCGAATCAATGCGGCTGGTGAACAACCTTACCGGCAAGGTAAAGGCCGCCCGGGACCGGGACATCGTCGTCTGCGTTCCGGCCACCGCCCTGGCGGTGGTCACCACCGCCCTGAAGGGCAAAAATATCCAAGTAGGGGCCCAGAACATCCACTGGGAAAAATCCGGCGCCTTTACCGGCGAAATCAGCGCCCCCATGCTTACGGAGCTGGGCGTGAAATACGCCATCGTCGGCCACAGCGAACGCCGCCAGTACTTCGGGGAAACCTGCGCCACCGTCAACGCCCGGGCCAAAGCCGCCCTCTTTGCCGGGATCACCCCCATCATCTGCGTGGGCGAATCCCTGGAAAAGCGGGAAAAAGGCAGCTACAAGCTGGTGATTACCGGACAGGTAAAGCGGGCCCTGGCCGGCATTAAAAAATCCGACGCCGCCAAATGCGTCATTGCCTATGAACCGGTCTGGGCCATCGGCACCGGCAAAACCGCCACCTTTGAACAGGCGGAGGAGGTCTGCGCCCACATCCGCGGCGTCCTCACCCGCCTCTACGACGCCGGGACAGCCGGCGCGGTCCGCATCCTGTACGGCGGCAGCGTCAAACCCGACACCATCGACGGACTCATGGTAAAACCAAACGTGGACGGAGCTTTGGTGGGCGGCGCTTCCCTGAAATCCGAGGAATTTTCCCGCATCGTAAACTTCGCCGCCCCCGCAGAGTAAAATCGAGCTTTTGTCAAACAGCAACTTCGATGAGACTCCCTGCTATATGATAAACAAAGACTGCTGTACGACAATTATCTCATTGCTGTACGGCAGTCTCTTTTTAAGGAGAAAACAATGGCAACTTTACAAAACGCCCCCCTCTGCCTCATCATCATGGACGGCTGGGGCATCGGCGACCGGGGCGAATACGACGCCGTGGCTCAGGCCAGAACCCCGAACCTTGACCGGCTGGCCGCCGCCTGCGCCGCTACCACCCTCGCCGCCTCCGGGGAAGCCGTGGGCCTGCCGGAGGGCCAGATGGGCAACAGCGAGGTAGGCCACACCAACATCGGGGCCGGACGGATCATCTATCAGGAGCTTACCCGCATCACCCGGGCCATCAAAGACGGCAGCTTCTACCAAAACCCCGTCCTGAACGACGTGATTGACAAAGCGATCGCCAAAGGCGGCTCTCTCCACCTCTTCGGCCTTCTCTCCCCCGGCGGCGTCCACAGCCACAGCAGCCACCTCTACGCCCTGCTGAAGCTGGCCGCCGCTAAAGGACTTTCCCCGGAACGAGTCCTGATCCACTGCTTCCTGGACGGCCGGGACGTTCCCCCCAAGAGCGCCGGGGAATACCTGGCTGCCCTGGAAGAAAAATGCGCCGAAACCGGCGGCAGAATCGCCACCGTCAGCGGCCGTTACTACGCTATGGACCGGGATAACCGCTGGGACCGGGTGGCAAAAGCCTACGAAGCCATTGCCCGGGCCAAGGGGGAAAAGGCCCCCACCGCCGCCCAATGCCTCTCCCAAGGCTACGAAAAAGACGTAACGGATGAATTCGTCCTCCCCACCGTCATCGGGAACTACGGCGGAATGGATCCCAAGGACTCCGTCATCTTCTACAACTTCCGGCCCGACCGGGCCAGGGAGCTGACCCACGCCTTCACCGACGACCACTTCGAGGGCTTCCCCCGGGACGAGCGGCTCCGCCCCGCCTTTGCCACCATGACCCGCTATGAGGAGGGCCTGAACGTTCAGGTTGCCTATCCTCCCCAGAGCATTGCCAACAACCTGGGCGAATACGTAATGAAGCAGGGGCTTACCCAACTCCGGATTGCTGAGACGGAAAAATACGCCCACGTCACCTTCTTCTTTAACGGCGGCGTGGAGGAACCCTATCCGGGAGAAGACAGGATCCTGGTTCCCAGCCCTGCCGTCCCCACCTACGACCAGCAGCCGGAAATGAGCGCCATCGAAGTCACGGACAAGGTTATCGAAGCCATCCGCTCAAGGAAATACGACTTCATCATCCTGAACTACGCCAACGGCGACATGGTAGGCCATACCGGCGTCATGGCCGCCGCCGTAAAAGCCTGCGAAACCGTTGACGCCTGCGTGGGACGCCTTATGGAAGCCCTAAGGGAGGCAGGGGGCGCGGCCCTCATCACCGCCGACCACGGCAACGCGGAAAAAATGCGGGACGACAAAACCGGCGAACCCCACACCGCCCACACCACCAACCTGGTTCCCCTCATCTGCACCGACAGCCGGGTAAAGGAACTGAAGCCGGGCCGCCTCTGCGATCTGGCCCCCACCCTGCTGAAGCTGGCCGGACTTCCCCAGCCGGAAGAAATGACCGGCACACCACTATTCTAATCCGTTTAATAGCCTCCCCTATAGGGGAGGTGGCCGGAGTGCAACTCCCTAAGCTCTGCCTTCATCTTACGACTCGGCAATCGCTAAGGTCGTCTGCATGACACTCACTAAATTCGTCCGTCGTTTCACTCGGACTTATTAAGTGAGTTAGTCAAGCCGGAGGGGTAATAAATCAGTCGAGAGATTTATCATTTCACCCTACCGGCGGCTTATTCCTCCGGTAGACAGAACTATACTAAATATAGTATAATCAAACAACACATACAGGCAGCTATCCAAAGCAGGCGGAAAGAGGCGGACCATGATGGCTAACAACGAAAATGAACAAAATCGTCAACCCGGCGATGTCAAGGTCGATTCAAACCACCAATCCCCGGAGATCAAGGGCTTCAAAATAAAAAATATCTGCATTGTAATGCTTATACTGTCGGTGCTGGTATATCTTCTGATGATCCTGAACTCCATCCAGTTGCAGAAAAATTATGCCCGTCTCGGCTCCTCCACAATGGACTACTTTGCCGCCAGCGGCGACGCCCGCAAGATTTACGAAGCCTCCGACTACCTGACGGATCAGGTGCGGCTCTTCTCCATCGAATTGGACCGGACCTATGTGGACAACTATTTCCGGGAAACAAAGCTGGCCCACAACCGGGAAAAATCCCTGGAGGATCTCAAAGGGCTTGCCGTGGAAGCGAATACCTTCGACTACGTAAACAAGGCGCTCCGCTACTCAAACGAGCTGATGGATACGGAATACTACGCCATGCGCCTCATTATCGAAGCAGTGGGTTACGATATCGGCAGCTTTCCCCCCGAGCTCAAGGACCATCCCCTCACCGCGGCCGATAACGGCCTGTCGGCCAATGAAAAAATCTGGAAAGCCCGGATCATGCTTTTTGACTCCGGCTATCAGCGGAAAAAGGATCTGATCCGCCGCAATATCTCCCTGGCCTATGGCGCCATGATAGAATCACTGCGTGACACCCAGCGCCGCAACGACGAGCGGGTCAGCAAAGGATTTTTCCGGCAGAACATTTACGTGACTGCTCTCTTTGGCCTCAATCTCATCATCTTCGCCGCCATCATCCTCCTGATTGCGAACCCCCTCCGCCGCTGCATGGAACAAATAAGAGCCGGACGGCGGCTCGACCTGAGCGGCGCCTATGAGTTGCGATACCTGGCCAGCATCTACAACCGCATTTTTGAGCGGAATATCCACGACAACCATCCCCCGGCATGACCGGGGGATATTTTATTCGCCGGTAACCCTTTCCTGTAGGAACTTTCTCCCAAAAACCGCAATAATATTTTACGAACCGGGCAAGTTAGTGATATAATCATAAACAGCAATTACCGACATATTTATTAAGGGAGGCAGACAAATGAGAAAAGAACATGATTTCTTAGGCGAAATGGAAATCCCCGACGACGTGTACTACGGCGTCCAGACAATGCGGGCCATGGAGAACTTCCGCATTACCGGCTACACGGCAGACCCCCTTTTTATCAAGGCCCTGGGCCTTGTGAAGAAAGCTGCCGCCCTTGCCAATATGCGCTGCGGCAACCTGAGCAAGACAAAGGGCATCGCCCTCGTCACCGCCTGCGATGAAGTCATCTCCGGCAAGCTCAACGACCAGTTCCCCACCGACCCCATTCAGGGCGGCGCCGGTACCTCATTCAACATGAACGTAAACGAGGTTATCTGCAATCGGGCCCTGGAAATTCTCGGCCGCCCGCGGGGGGACTACGAGTACATCAGCCCCAATAACCACGCCAACATGAGCCAGTCCACCAACGACGTCATTCCCACCGCCATCCGGGTAGGGGCCCTCATGCGGGCGGAGGAGCTTACCCTTGCCCTTTCAAAACTGGCCAGCTCCTTTGACCGCAAGGGAACCGAATTTGCCGAGGTGCTGAAAATGGGCCGCACCCATCTTCAGGACGCCGTCCCCATCACCCTGGGCCAGGAATTCAACTCCTTCGCCTCCGCCATCCGCCGCCGGGTGAAGCGGATCCGCCGCAGCTGCGAGCTGCTGCACACCATCAACATGGGCGCCACCGCTGTGGGCACCGGCCTCAATGCCAGCCCAGAATACATCCGCGAGGTAGCCGAGCAGCTATCCATGGTCACCGGCGAAAGCTTTACCACCGCCGACAATCTGGTGGACGCCACCAGCAACACGGATATTTTCACCGACCTGTCCGCCAATCTGCGGGTCACCGCCCTGTCCCTCATCAAGATTTGTAACGACCTGCGGCTCATGGCCTCCGGCCCCCGGGCGGGCTTTGCCGAGATCATGCTGCCGCCCCGTCAGCCCGGCTCCTCCATCATGCCCGGCAAAGTGAACCCCGTCATCCCCGAAGTGGTGGACCAGACCTGCTATCAGGTCATCGGCAACGACCTGGTCGTCACCCTTGGCGTGGAAAACGGCCAGTTCCAGCTCAACGTAATGGAACCGGTCATGGCCTACAACATCTTCAACTCCTTCCGCTTCCTCACCAACGCCGTAAACACCCTCCGCACCCACTGCATCGACGGCATCAAGGCCAACGAGGATCAGTGCCGCATGTGGCTGGACAGAAGCGTCGGCATCGTCACCGCCCTGCTGCCCCATATCGGCTACGAAACCTGCTGCAACATGGCCAAGGAAGCCCTGGCCACCAACCGGGGCATCAAGGAGCTGCTGATTGAGCGGAAGGTCCTCAGCGAAGAAGCCCTGAACATCATCCTCTCCCCCAAGGAAATGACAAAACCCGGCGTGGCCGGAATGGAACTCCTGAACCGGGAGCACGAGGCTGACCGTAAGACAGAAGGCGCGGAGAAAACCGCTAAGGCCGACAAGAAAACGAAAAAATAACTCTGACGGCAATCCAATCCCTTTCAGACAGACAGGCGACGATAAAGGGAAAGGGAAAAAGGAAGAGCCGACTGGCATAATGCCAGCCGGCTCTTTCCTTTTCCCTTTCTGATCAAACTTACAGGCTCCCCTCCAGGGGAGCTGGCGGCGAAGCCGCCTGAGGGGTAACTACTAATCGATCTCACAGGCTCCCCTGTAGGGGAGCTGTCAGCGAAGCTGACTGAGGGGTGACATGACAAACC
>CAZIKQ010000025.1:0-25572 GCA_964540025.1 uncultured Schwartzia sp.
TCCGCCCTATAAAATCCTGTCTTATTTAATCCAAAAAGAACGGCTGAAGCTCTTGAAGCTTATTTATTTTTCCCTTGGCCTTTGCGCGGATTATTTTCCTCAACTGATAAAAATGACGAAAGCCAGGTAACCCTTGATGTTGCAAGTTGTATCGGGAGAAAATCGTTCTTCGTAAACTAAAGTGGTTTTTAACATATCTTACTGCCTATAGTGAAAATAACGTCGTATATATTTATTCACTTATTTTTACTGTTCTACCCGTTGCGGGGTTCGCCTATATATCTTCCAATCGCTTATTATCTATATTATAGCGATGAATTGTATATTAAGTAAAATGTTTGAATTAGTATATAGAGGAGAAAATCAATGAATAATATGTTTTCGGAAAGGACTTTACTTATAACCGGAGGGACGGGATCCTTTGGCAACGCCGTGCTCAGACGATTCCTAAACACCGACATTGGAGAAATTCGCATATTTAGCCGCGATGAAAAAAAGCAGTTCGATATGCGGAAAAAATACGCAAACGCGAAGGTGAAATTTTATATAGGAGACACTCGCGATTACAATAGCGTCCGCCACGCCATGCAAGGCGTAGATTATGCGTTTCACGCCGCAGCGTTAAAACAGGTGCCGTCATGTGAATTTTTCCCTATGGAGGCGGTTCGGACAAACGTATTAGGAACCGAAAACGTCCTGCAAGCGGCGATTGATTCCGGCGTAAGAAAAGTCATCTGTTTGTCTACGGATAAAGCGGTCTATCCTATCAATGCTATGGGTATGTCCAAGGCGTTGATGGAAAAAATCGCGGTTGCTATAAGCCGAAATACGACAACTACGACCGTTGCAATAACTCGCTATGGTAACGTAATGTGTTCGCGCGGTTCGGTTATTCCATTATTTATCCAACAAATCCACGAAGGAAAACCCATTACCATCACTGACCCAAACATGACGCGATTTATGATGAGCTTGGATCAAGCGGTCGATCTGGTGTTGTTTGCATTTCAAAACGCAAAAGGCGGCGAGCTTTTTATCCAAAAAGCTCCCGCCGCCACGATCGATACATTGGCGAAAGCGGTAAGCGAAATATTCGGGGCTTCCGCCGCACCGCAAATAATCGGCACGCGCCATGGAGAAAAACTATACGAATCGCTGTTGACCAGGGAAGAAATGGCTCGAGCGGTAGATTTAGGGAATTACTATAAAGTGCCCTGCGATGACCGTGATCTGAACTATGGAAAATATTTTGAGAAGGGGAAAGAGCACTTTTCCGAAGCGGAAGATTATACATCGCATAATACGACCCGGCTAGACCTGGCCGGGATGAAGGATATGCTGCTCAAACTGGATTACGTTCAAAACGCTTTATCGGAAAAACCGCAAGACATGGGGTATTAAATCATGAAAGTAATGACTATCGTCGGAACGCGCCCCGAAATTATCAAGCTATCCTGCGTTATTTCCGAACTTGATAGATATATGGAGCATTTACTCGTCCATACGGGACAAAACTACGACTACGAGCTTAACGAAATCTTCTTTTCCGGCATGGGGATCCGTCGCCCCGATATTTTTATGGATGCGGCGGGAGCTACAGCGGCGGAAACTATAGGAAACGTTGTTATCCGCACCGACATGTTGATCAAAGAGCATAGACCAGATGCAATCCTGCTCTACGGCGACACAAACTCCTGCCTGTCGGTTATCTCGGCGAAACGGAATAAAGTGCCGGTATTCCATATGGAAGCCGGAAACCGTTGTTTCGATCAAAGAGTTCCAGAAGAATTAAACCGAAAAGTAGTGGATCATCTCTCCGACATCAACATGACGCTAACGGAACACGCACGCCGCTATCTCATAGCGGAGGGTATCGCGCCGGAAACTATAATAAAAGTCGGCTCTTCCATGAAACAAGTATTAAAAGTCCAGCAAGCTCGTATAGACTCCTCAGACGTTTTAAGCCGGCTAAACCTCCGCCCGCAAGAGTATTTTGTAGTGTCTCTTCATCGCGAAGAAAACGTGGATTCGGAAGAAAACTTTCAAACGTTAGCTAATACGCTCAACGCCGTAGCGGAGCGGTATGGAAAGCGAATGATAGTATCTACCCACCCGCGCACGAGAAAGAAGTTAGAAGCTAACGATATGCGCTTTTCGCCATTATTGGAATTTATGAAGCCTTTATCTTTCGCCGACTATAACAAGTTGCAAACCAACGCTTTCTGCGTCGTAAGCGACAGCGGGACGCTTACGGAAGAAGCTTCCTTGCTTGGTTTTCCTGCTGTCACGATACGTCAGGCACACGAACGGCCGGAAGGAATGGATGAAGGAACCTTGATTATGGCGGGGCTAAAAGCGGAGGATGTGTGCGCGGCTATTGACTGCGTTACGGGACAAACAGCCAAACGGCCAAATATCGTTAGAACGGTTCCCGACTACGACGCGGACAATGTGGCGGAAAAGGTAGTCCGAATTATTATGAGCTATACGGATTACGTCAACCGAACTGTTTGGCGTAAATAAAAATAGTTTTTTTATTTGGAACGAGAAATGATAGATAGAAACGGCGGTAAAGAAATAATGAAAATAGCTGTTTTAGGGTCGACCGGAATGGCCGGTCATGTCGTTGCGCAATATTTAGAGGAATGCGGGCATACGGTTTATCGAGCTTCCCGCAGCGAGACGAACACCGGCGTTAGCGCCGCTATCGACGCGACAGATTTCAAGGCGCTGGGAGCGTGGCTGGATCGCATTGAGCCGCAGGCAGTAATAAACTGCATAGGTCTATTGCAAAAAGCGTGCGAAAATCGAAGCGACTTGGCGGTGCTCCTGAACGCATACTTACCCCATTGGCTGGAACAAAAGTATAAAAATTCCAGCGTTAAAATAATCCATTTATCCACGGACTGCGTCTTTTCGGGAGACCGCGGCAGTTATCTGGAAAACGATTTGCCCGACGGCAGAACTATGTATGATCGCTCCAAGGCGCTGGGAGAAATCGTCAACGACAAAGATTTGACCTTTCGTATGTCTATTATAGGTCCTGATATCGACCCGCAAGGGATAGGACTATTTAACTGGTTCATGAAACAACAAGGAAGTATCCAAGGGTACGGTAAAGCAATATGGAACGGCGTTACGACTATAGAATTAGCCAGGGCTATTAGCGCCGCGTTAGAGCAAAATTTGACTGGATTGTATCATCTGATTCAATCTGAGCCGATTGACAAATGCTCGCTGTTGGAAATATTAAAAAAAGCATTCCATAGAGAGCAAGTATCAATTGTTAGGGCAAACGTGCCTTTAGTAGATAAAAGCCTAGTTAATACCCGAACTGATTTTGATTTTCATGTAAAAAGTTATAAGGAGCAAGCAAGCGATATGTATAACTGGGTGCATCAACATAGACAACTTTACATCCATTACCATGTGTGAAAAGACTTATTCCCCCGTATCGAAGTAAGTTTTGCAGGTAAACAACTTAATATGGCTGTGTAAACAATAAAAAACGACTAAATTATAAGCATATAAGGAGACGAACTTTTATGTCGGAGTTTAATCCGTTAGTCAGCATTATCGTTCCGGTATACAACGGGTCTAACTATTTACGAGAAGCCTTGGACAGCGCGCTGGCACAAACGTATAAGAATTTAGAAATTATCGTAGTAAACGACGGCTCTATCGACGATACTGAAAGCATCGCTTTATCTTACGGCGATAAAATCCGGTATTTCCGTAAAGAAAACGGCGGAACCTCCACGGCGCTCAATCTCGGCATAAAAAATATGCGTGGCGAATATTTTTCGTGGTTGAGCCACGACGATTTGTACTACCCCAATAAAATTGAACGCAACGTGGAAGAACTGGCTAAATTAACAGATAAAAACACCATAATAATTTCAGACGTAGACGGCATGACCGATCATACAAGAACCTTTCGCTCGGCGCTTTATCAAGAACATAGAGACGCTTATCCATCCAGGAATTCCTTTTGGTTATATCCCGTCGTTTATAATAAAACTCATGGCTGCACGCATCTGATTTCCAAAAAGGTTTTTGAAACAGTAGGTTTATTTGACGTAAACGAACGAGTTGCCCATGATTTTGAATTTTATTATCGAGCCTTTGCAAGATTCCCCCATAAATATATTAACGAACCATTGGTTACGGCCAGAGACTCGTCTAATAGGCAAGGGAAACGTTCTCACGCTCGAGGCAATGTTGAATACAGTCTCCTATACATTGATATTTTAGAGCATCTTTCCGACGAGGATATCCTAAAAATTGCTCCTACGTTGGAGGCATTTTATAACGATATGGAATTATTTTTTTACTATGCCGATTATTCGATTGCGCTCGATTACGTTGAAGTTATAGCGGAAGATCGGAAAATTTCAACTCGATTCGGCAGAAGAAGTTTTATCCAAACACCTGGCGGAATTAAGGAAAGGGTCAAACTGTTAGCGAAACAAATTTTGCAGCGTTGATTGTCGGTAATAGGTATAGAGAGGACGCGATATGAGCATTTTATCAACGCCTGCGCCGTTCCTGAAACGGATAGCCAAAGCAATATTGCCCGCTAGTTGTTATGGTCTCCTTCGTCGAACGTACTATAATCGTTATTTTCCGCGCGCCCAGCTTTTAAAAATAAGCGAATCTAAATATAACGGGCACGACTTGCCATTTGGAGTAAATCTTTTCGTATATTACGCAAATAACAGCGCAGGGTCGGTGGCGCGCCTTCTTACTGACGCGTTAGAAGCGGGAAATATTTCGCACCGGATTATAGATCTTAATTGTCCCGAAAAGTTTAACGCTGATACGGGCGAACGACTGTACAAAATAAATCTTATCGCTTGTCACGCAGCGTCTCAAATCTCCGAGCGAATGAAGCTGTTCGCCATTGATTTAAATCGACATTACAACGTCGGCTATTGGCTTTGGGAATTGCCAGAGTTACCGGACGAATACTGCTCGGGGCTTGATATGTTTCAAGAAATATGGAGCGCTTCCGGCTTTTGCACAGCCGCGCTTGAAAAGAAAATTGTGATTCCATCGCTAACGGTTCCCTTATACGCTGCTCACGATAGAACAGTGTTCTCCAACAGCAGAAACTATTTTGGAATCGACGAAAAGCCGTTTTTATTTATGTTCGCTTACGATTGCGATAGTTTTATATCACGTAAAAATCCTCAAGCGGTCGTAGAAGCATTTATGAAAGCGTTCTCTCCTGAAGATGAGCAAGTCGGACTTATACTGAAGTTGATTGCCGCCGAGCGCAACAAAGAGCATTTATGTAAGCTTCAGCAGCTTTTATCTCCCTATAAAAATATTTACTACATCGATAAATTTTTGACCGATAAGGAAATGCGCACTTTAATTAAAGCGTCTGACGCAGTTGTGTCACTGCATCGTTCCGAGGGATTTGGACTTCTTCCGCTGGAAGCTATGTCCTTGGACGTACCTGTGATCGCTACGGCTTGGTCGGGAAATATGGAATACATGACGCATATGAACGCCGCATTAGTAGACTATAAGCTGGTTCCAGTTGGCGGTCGATATGTAGGCTCGGCGCCCGACGACGGCATTATGTGGGCTGAGGCGGATACCGATTGCGCGGCTATGCGTATGCGCCGTTTAGTCGAAGATGAGGACTGGAGAAAAAGTTTAATTATAAACGGGAAATATACTACCGACAAACTCTATACCGAATATGCCGTAGGTAAAATAATGCGAGCCAGACTGGATTTTTTAACAAAGCTTCGTGCAATACAATAAAAATCATTTTAATGACATCAAAACCGAAATACAGGGAGATATACAAGCAAAGGAGACCAACTATCGAGCGTGTCTTTGCGGATGCGAAAATGAGATAGACAATGCTGCATGGCCTGAAAAGAGTGATATTGTAGATATTGCTCACCTTTTTGTGCATGAATCTGAAGAAACTGGCGATGTGTAAACGACGGACTGGGGAATTGCTTCCTGTAGCAGCTTATTTTCGTGGTGCTTGGCTTCAACTTCGTTTTTCTGTACTGGAAATAGGAGAAGCCACTGCTTCTTGTGGATAAGGCAGTGGCTTTTGTCTGCTGTTTGAATTTATGTTGAAAGCTTAAATATAACTGTTCAGCGGAAAAAAACCAAAAGGTTATAAGAATCATTGAAAACGAGTATTAAGGAGAGATTGAGCTCATGCTAGCCAATATCTGGCGTTACCGACAGTTCATATATAGTTGCGTAAAACGTGAATTTCAAGAGAAATACAAAAACTCCATTTTCGGTGTATGTTGGTCAGTCTTTCAGCCTTTGTCGATGATCTTCGTCTATACGGTCATATTTTCACAAGTAATGAAAAGCAAATTAGCAGGGATGGAAGGAACTACGTTTGCGTATAGTATTTATCTTTGTTCGGGCATACTTACATGGGGACTCTTTAGCGAAACGCTGCTTAGCTGCGTAAACGTATTTTTAAAAAATGCTAACCTCATGAAAAAGGTGGCGTTTCCGCGCGTTTGTCTTCCGGCAATAGCTGTCGTCTCGGCTTTAGTGAACTTTTTTATCGGATTTGCGCTGTTTTTAGCGTTTCTCATATTGATTGGTAAATTCCCGTTGGCGATGAGTCCGGCGATCGTTTTGGTACTGATGACGCAGACGCTGTTTAGCGCGACGCTCGGCGTAGGGTTGGGCGTGCTCAACGTCTTTTTTCGCGATGTTGGGCAAATGTTGAACGTAATATTACAATTTTGGTTTTGGTTCACGCCAGTGGTTTATCCACTTTCGATAGTTCCGGAAAAACTTCGCTGGCTGGTTAATCTCAATCCGATGTATTTTATCGTCGGGAGCTACCAAAACATTTTCGTTTACGGTAAAGCTCCTGACTGGGCAGGCTTAAGCGGCGTATTTTTACTTAGCTTAGCTGTTGGCTCCTGGACGCGCTCCCTTTATAAGCGCCATTGCGGCGAATTAGTAGACGAATTGTGAGGAACAACGCATGGCTAATAGTATAGAGATCCGCAACGTGGGCAAGCGTTACCTCCAATATCCCTCGCGTAAGGCAAGACTAAAAGAATGGCTATTTCCTTTTTTAGGTAAACGCTATATGGAAAAATGGGTCCTGCGCGACATAAGCTTAGATGTGCGGCAAGGCGAAGCCGTGGGTATCATTGGCATGAATGGTGCGGGAAAATCGACGCTCTTAAAGATAATCACCGGCACGACGGAGCCGACGCGCGGGACAGTAAATATAAACGGAAAAACAGCAGCGCTATTGGAATTGGGACTTGGTTTTCACCCTGATTTCACAGGCAGGCAAAACGTCTATATGTCAGGACAGCTAATGGGCTACTCTAATGAAGAAATAGATGAATGTATGCAGGAGGTCGAGGCCTTCACGGAAATAGGTGACGCTATTGACGCTCCCGTCAGGACTTACTCCAGCGGTATGCAGGTGAGATTAGCCTTTAGCGTGGCCACGATGAAACGCCCGGATATACTCATCGTCGACGAAGCTCTTAGCGTTGGCGACGCTTACTTTCAACATAAATCCTTTGGACGCATTCAAAGTTTTTGCAACAGCGGTACAACGCTTTTATTAGTTTCGCATGATGCTACGACTGTGCAAGCCATTTGCAATAAAGCTTTATTATTAGATAAGGGAAGCATTGTCAAAATAGGCGCTCCAGAAGAAATAATGGACTATTATAACGCCGTTATCAGCGGAAACGGAGGTAAGTCTATTGTACAAGAGCCGTTACCGGATGGGCGAATAAAAACTATTTCTGGAAATGGCGCTGTAAGATTAACTTCCGTAAATTTATTGAATGAAGCTAACGAGCCAATAGAAATAATTTCCGTCGGCGAAACGGTTTTGCTTAAAATCGAAGCAGAAGTAATAGAATCCATCCCTTATTTAAATTGCGGTTTTGCTATAAAAGATAATTTAGGTCAGACCCATTATGGCACAAATTCGTATATGAATGGGAAAAAGTTATGTGAGCTTAAAGTTGGTGAAAAAATTTTATTTGAAAACAGGCTAACTATAAATTTAGGTGAAGGAAATTATTCTATTTCTGTCGCTTTTGTAGGCGACGGAGGCCATATAGAAACCAACTACGCTTGGGTAGAATTCGCGAAAATATTTCAAGTAATAAATACAAAAAATTATCCTTTCGCGGGATGTTCATATCTGCCGTGTGAATTAACTATTGATGTTGTTTAAGTCAGTAATTTTACACAAACGACGTCTGTATAGAATGCAGAATTAGCGAATTACGTTTTAGATAAATTTTTGAAAAATAAGGAGAGTTAATATGATTTCGTATTCGCAAAATTTTGAAGACATAATACTAAATAGAGCATTGGGTGATATACATAATGGCTTTTATATTGACGCGGGAGCTAATGACCCTACGGTAGCTTCGGTAACTAAGCATTTTTATGATAACGGTTGGCGTGGAATAAATATCGAACCTTTGCCAAAACATTATAAAGCTCTTTGCGAACAAAGACCGCGAGATATAAATCTTCAAGTAGCCGTCGATAGCGTTGCAAAGAAAGGTATCTTATATGAAATAGAAGATGTTTCTGGATTATCTACACTTGATAAAAGGCTTGTAGAACGATATCGAAAAGAAGGCTTTAGCGTTTATGAGAGAAATATCGATGTTTTAACGCTACAAAGTATATGGGAAAAATACATAGACCATGAGCAAAGTGTTCATTTTTTAAAGATAGATGTAGAGGGATTAGAAGAAAGGGTACTAAAAGGGATAGATTTATCTAAATATCGACCATGGATTATATTGGTTGAATCAACAGAACCTAACATAGGAAAAGAAATAACGGGAGATTTCGGTTTAATAAAAGCTAATTATAAAAAGGTATATTTTGATGGATTAAATTCATTTTACTTAGCTGTAGAAAAATATACGTCATTAGAAAAATTTTTTAAAGTTCCTCCTAATGTTTTTGATCATTATAGATTAGCGCTAACTGTAAATTTAGAAAAAGGCTTATGGAACGCACAGCAAAAACTAACGGAAACTGAGCAAAAACTAACGGAAACTGAGCAAAAACTGACGGAAACTGAAGCGCGTTATAAAGACGTGATATCAAGCGCTAGTTGGCGGTATACAAAGGTTTTTCGTAATATAAAAAGTTATCTCTATAGTAAAACTTAATAGGAGATGATTGTTCGGGCTGATGAATATATACGATATGCCGATATTGTAAGCATAATTGTGTGGTTTATGAATAATTAGGATAAATATTTTAACGTAGCGTTAAATATTGTCGGTAACTAATTATTAAGTAGAGTTTAATAGTTGACGAATTAAATCGCCATTAAAGGGAATATTTATATGAAGAAAGCGATAATAACGGGAATAACGGGACAAGACGGAGCGTATCTGGCAAAGCTATTGCTGGAAAAAGGCTATGAAGTATACGGACTTTTAGCCCGCCGCGCGACGGCGACTACCTGGCGGCTCAAATATTTAGATATCCTCGACAAAGTAAAACTCATTGAAGGCGACCTCGCCGACGTTACCTCTATTATCCGCGCCGTGGAAGAAGCTCAGCCCGACGAATTCTACAACCTGGGAGCGCAAAGCTTCGTCGGTACTTCTTGGCGCCAGCCCCAGCTTACGGCGCAAGCGACCGGCCTTGGCGCCTTAAACTGTCTGGAAGCTATCCGCATTGTAAATCCAAAGATTAAATTCTATCAAGCCTCCACCTCTGAAATGTTCGGCGGTATCCCCGAATATCCGATACAGTCAGAGTCTACTCCGTTCCACCCGCGCAGTCCTTATGGGGTAGCTAAGTTATATGCCCACTGGATCACCATAAACTATTGCGAAAGCTTCGATATCTTCGGCTGCTGCGGCATACTGTTCAACCACGAATCGCCGCTTAGGGGAATAGAATTCGTTACCCGCAAGGTGACCGACGCGGCGGCGCGGATAAAACTGGGCGTACAAAAAGAACTACGGCTGGGCAATATCGATGCGAAAAGAGACTGGGGCTTTGCGGGCGACTACGTAAAAGCCATGTATTTAATGATGCAGCAGGAAAAGCCAGACGTATACGTCGTAGCGACCGGACGGACGACCACCGTAAGAGATATGTGCAAAATCGCCTTTGACCGGGTAGGACTAAATTATGAAAACTACGTCGTTATTGATCCTGAGTTTTACCGCCCGGCGGAAGTAGACCTGCTCTTAGGCGATCCGGCGAAAGCGAAAGAAAAACTTGATTGGCAAGCCGAAACGAGTTTAGAGCAGCTGATCAATATGATGGTAGACGCGGATATAAAGCGGGTAGAAAACGAAATGCGGCTGATGAAATGAGAATATTAGTAACGGGCGCGAGCGGTTTTGTAGGTAGACACCTGACACCGCTATTATTAAAGCGCGGTCATCAAATATACGCTGTAGGTATGGAAACTATCGACAACGAACATATACACGCTTACGAAGCTGATATACGGGATTACGACGCGGTAGTCTCCGTTATGGAAAAAACGAAGCCCGATGCGGTCGTCCATTTAGCGGCGATAAGCAATGTGCCGTTCTCCTGGGAAAAGTCGGCGCTTACCGTGGACGTAAATGCGCTTGGCACGGTAAACGTTCTGGAAGCGCTGCGGAAAATAAATCCCAAAGCGAAGCTTCTAAGCGTTGGCTCCAGCGACGAATACGGCCTGACGGCGCAAAAAGGACTACCCTTGACGGAGGATATGCCCTGCAAGCCGCAAAATCCCTACGCGATCAGTAAATACTGCGCCGAACAACTCGCCCTAAAACTAGGCGAAAAATACGGGATGAACGTTATCTGCACAAGGTCTTTTAATCACTTTGGCGCGGGACAAGCAAAAGGGTTCGTTGTCTCCGACTTCGCCAGTCAAATAGCGGCCATAGAAAAAGGCGAGCAGGAACCTGTTATGAGCGTGGGAGACCTGACGGCAGAACGGGATTTTTTGAACGTCAACGACGTAGTGGAAGCTTATGCAGGGTTAGTAGATAGCGATGTTCCCAGCGGAGTATACAACGTATGCTCAGGCAAAGCGCGGAGTATACGCTCCATCCTGGAAATATTGCTGTCGCTGGCAAAAACGAAAATAGACGTAAAAAAAGACGCCGCTAAACTGCGCCCTTCGGACACGCCTTTTTTTGTTGGCGACGCAAGTAAGTTGCGCTCGGTCATAAATTGGCGGCCCCAGCGCGATGTTAGAGAGGGCTTGGCTAATGTCTTGGAGTATTGGCGAAATAGCCGAAATTGAGGGAAGTGGAATCCACAGCACAGCATATGGGGCCTTGGACTGGGGTGAACCCCTGTTGTGGTTTCCTACGATGTCCATCGCATTGAATTTCCTGGTCACGGTGTCATCGTTGCCGATGTCCTATGGGCTTATCCCGGCAGCGGCTTTACAGAGGACTTTTTGACCTCACGGTCAGATGGCTTTCTGTATATCTACCCAAAAGCATTGTCTCCCAGTGTATGCGCATCAACTGAGAAACGGTTGGAAGATATGTTTATCGCACCCTGAACGTAATTGAGCCCGAATGCTCCCGCAGACTGAACAGGCTTTAGCTGCTTATTAAAGTTAAAGTCGCCTCGTTTAAATGTTCTTGTTAGTAAAAGGAACCATCATGAAATCGTCTCGCTTCCAATTATATTGTTGCGCAATACTGTTGATCGTTGTTACGCCTTTATTATGTACGGCGGTCAATTACATCTCAAATAAAATTTTTCACAAAACCATAATTAGCGAGCAAGATTTGCACGGCGTAGTTAATACTCCTCCGGATCTGTTTTTTTCTTTTGATGCGGTTCGCTCCGGTCAGTTTCAATCCGATTTTGAAAAAAATTTGCGTATAATCTCGTAACGAGAAAGACGCAAGCCAGGATTTATAATCAGATTCTTTACTCACTATTTCATACAACGAGCAATCCAACTATTACGATTGGAAAGAATAATTATTTATTTGAAACGCCATACGCGACAGCCTATTTCACGGAACTTTCCACTCAACACATTGATGGCTTAAAAGAAAATATTGCAAAGTTAAGTAAGTTATATAAATTGCTAAAAGAAAAGAACGTTTTGTTGGTAGTGCGAATGTCGCCTTCCAAGGCGGAACATTATCCAGAATATTTGCCTTCGGCATACGACCGCTTTTTACATATGAAACGAAACGGAGAGTATAAGGCAAATTGGTATCAGGTCTTTCGCGAGGAAATAACCAAAACCGATATATCCTACTACGATCGATACGAATTATTTAATGCCATGAAAGATAACGGAGAAATAGTTTTTACTAAAGGGGGAACTCATTGGTCCGCGGCTCCGATGGCGGAGTATATTAACGGACTGAATTCTTTAATAGAAAGAAATTTAGGCACAAAATTAGGAAGAATGATCATAGAAAATTATGCGGTGAAAACTGGAGAAATGGGTATCCCCTCCGACCGAGATATCTGGGATCTGGCCTGGAACGCTTTTTACTATCCCGCGAATTATCCGTCGCCTCATATTTCTTTTAGCGGCATTTCGGGCAAAGCGCCACTACGAGTATTTACTGTAGGACAAAGTTTTACAAATGTGCTCCTACCTATATTGTATAGCGTAAAATTTCCTGTATGGGAAGAAACGCTTTTCTCATGGTACAATGCTCGCGTGCTTAAATTCCCCAGCGATGTTCCGTGGGGGACGCAAATCTCGGCAAAGACTTCTGACTATGAAAAATATCTTGGTATGGACGTTATCCTAATCGACTTTCTCGAATGCGGCGACGGATCTTGTCAATTTCAATTTGTGGACAATATGCTGAATTATCTCGAGAAAAATCCCAATGCCGGTAAGCCGCTATAGCGCGTTATTATGCGTATTACAATTAACGCCGAAAAGAGGTAGTTTCGTTGGTATTTTCTTCCGCTATTTTTCTATTTGCGTTTGTCCCGTTATTTTTTATACCGCTGTTTTGTATGCGGGATAAAATCCGTCTTCAAAACGCCTGGATCGTTGGCGGCAGCTTACTTTTTTACGCCTGGGGCGCAAGAGAGTTTATCGTTATCGTTTTGGGAACTCTGGTAATAGATTATATACTGGGTCGCCTAATTTATACGCGCCCTAAATACCCTACGTTCTTTGTTTGCATTGACGTTATTATGAACGTCGGCATACTTCTATATTTTAAGTATCTCAATTTCTTCATTGAGAATATTAACGTTATCTTCGCCAACGTTGGATTGAATCCTGTCGTATATACAAAGATCATTCTGCCTTTAGGGGTGTCTTTCATCATATTTCAAAAAATGACTTATTGTCTTGATATTGCGAGAGGAGAGGCAAAACCTGCCGAAAACTTCTTTTATTTGATGGAGTATTTGCTGATTTTTCCGCAAATCATCGCTGGGCCGATAGTCAAGTACAATGAGATCAATAGCCAAATAAAAGAACGTGTAATTGACCGCAATTCGTTTCTTTACGGATTCAGACGTTTTAGCGTAGGACTTTTCAAAAAAGTTTGGATTGCCGACATTATAGCGGGCGTAGCTAACGTCGTTTTCAGCGCGCAAGCTGTAGGGTCCGTGCCCTTCGATTACGCTTGGATTGGCGCAGTAGCCTATACCTTTCAGATTTATTTTGATTTTTCCGGTTACAGCGATATGGCTATCGGAATGCTGGCTATGATGGGCTTTCATATCAAAGAAAACTTTAATATGCCGTATATAGCGACCAGTATAACGGAGTTTTGGAAGCGTTGGCATATATCTATGACTTCATGGTTCAGAGAATATCTATACTTTCCATTAGGTGGCAATCGAAACGGACTATTGCGTTCATATTTTAACAAATGGGTTGTCTTTTTAGTCTCCGGTTTTTGGCACGGAGCCGCTTGGAATTTTATCTTTTGGGGGGTGTATCATGGAGCGCTGATGTGTCTGGAAACTATAGTGTCCCCCCCCCGGAGACAAACGCAATGCGGTAAAGTACCAAATTTTATTAAACTGATAGGAACGTTTTATCTGGTCATGACGGGGTGGATTTTCTTTCGCGCGGACACAATCGAGAGGGGATTTTCCTATGTGGTAAATATGTACGACTTTAATAGTTATTACTTAAAAATTGCCCCTCAATTTATATTAGATATTAGCCCGCTGGAATATAGCGCGTTGGTTCTGGCTGCTATCATTTCCTTTTTTCCATTTTTTGTAAAACCGTATAGTTGGCTAAAAGCGAAGATTGCGATACATCCTGATTTGCCTTATGTAGGAGTTTTGATCCTATTCGCGCTGTCGTCGTTGAAAGTCATTTCTGGGACGGAAAGTCCTTTCATTTATTTCAAGTTTTAAAATATAACAACTATATACGGTTTGTAAATGAACAAATACTACAATATTGATTAACACACTTATTAACTTTACATAATATTAGTAAATGATAATAAAGAGGAGCTATATCATAATATGAAAACTCTATTAAGAGAGCACATCAACATAAACGCCTTAACAAAAAAATATATATTAGTATATTGCATATGTATGTTGATTGTTTGTTCTGAGTATACGCCACTATTTTTAGGCGAAACAGACGATTATAGTTTGCCTGCAATTTCTATCATAAACGAAGGGGATTTTAGTATATCTAGTGCTGATGAGGAACTATATTATATATTTTTCCCTGAATGGAAAGAAACAATACAACATTTGAAGGATGAAGATGATCAATGTCATAACTATTTGTCCCCATTTACAACTGATGATCAATATTATCACTATTTGTCCCCGTTTACAGCTAGGGATGGAAATAGACTGGCATATTATTTTCCAACATATTCATTGGCGTGCGTTCCGTTTATTTTATTATTTTATTTTGTAGGCATTCCCGTAATTTACGCTTTTTCTATCACAAACGTATTGGTTTTAGTAAGCGCATTATGGGTCGTTTTTAAATGTTTATATGCGGAACAAAGTAAAAAACTGTTGCTTATTCTTATATTGAGTATCAATCCGATAATTTTTTATTTTGCATGGCCTTCGGCTGAAGTTTTTATATACTCATTTATCGTTGTAAGTATGGTCTTTTGGCATAACAGAGAGTACAGAAAAGCTGCTTTTGCAATAGGAATTGCAGGATCGCTTAATCCAGTGATTATGGCGATAGGCATAGTAATGAGCATAGAATACGCATGGCGTCTATATTTCCAATGCTCTAAAAATATTAATTATAAAATTAGCGAACTTATCAAATACAGCGTGTTTTATATATGTGGAATCATTCCTTTAGTATATTTTTTCTATCATACGGGACATATAAATTTGCCGGCCGGAACGCCTTGGGTCACAACTTATGGAAATGAGACTGTGATTAACCGAGTTTGTGCATATATTTTTGATTTGAACTTGGGAATATTACCTTATTATCCATTTATATTGTTATTAGCGTCAATATGTATATTTTCGGCAATAAAAAAGAAATATTATGGATATATAGTATGGATCGTAACATTCTTAGTAGTATGTTCACTTTACTCGACAGTAATACATATTAATTGCGGAATGAGCGGAATTGCTCGTTATAATGCATGGAATAGTGTAATCCTAATTTTTGCCGTAGTTTTGCATTATGACAAAATTTACGACAGCATTATGATACAAAAACTTATTAAATATTTAATATTAGCGGGAATTGCGTTAGTTGCATTAATAATTCATAGATATGGAATATATGCTGCGCCTCACGCTCTTCATAATGAGTTTACTCCTATTGCGAAGTATACGCTCGACAAATTTCCAGACTTTTATAATCCGTTGCCTTCAATATTTAATATTAGATCAACTCATATCGACTTCGGATATAAATATGAAACGCCGCTTATGTATCACAACGATTATGGCGTCTTAAAAAAAATATACGCATCAAAGAAAGATATAGAAGAAATTATGACTAACAATATTTCTTTATCAGGATATGACGAGGACTTTAAAAATTACTTAATAGCTAATTTAGAAGATGAACCCAAATATTTATCACCACCTGAAATTTTTGATATCGAAGATAGCAATCAGATTAACAATTATGAGCTTGGTCAAACGATTTATTTTACAGAAAGAAATTACAACGCTAACGCTTTCTGTATAAAGGGAATCTATTATCCTGAAAAATGGGGAAGTTGGCTAAAACGTCATGCATATTTCAGGCTTAAAGTGGACAAAAACATACAAAAAATTAGGGCACGCATAGAAGTGGGTTATGTGCTAGGAAAGCAAGAAGTCATTATTCATGTTAATAACGCATTAGTATATAGCGATAATTTTGTTGAAAGCGATTTTTATACGCATACGCGGATTATAGAATTTGATATTCCCATTACGGAGAATACTAAAGTCGTTGATATATCGTTTGATTTTCCAAAAGCAACGACTCCTAAAAAGCTAGGAATAAATAACGATGAAAGAGTTTTAGGACTTGGGATAAAAACTATGAGGTTTGATGAGGTAGAATGATTTACTAAATTATAAAGGCATATATTTGCACTAAAATAAACAATGTTATTAAGTGAACTATATAACATTGCAGGTAGGGAGGCTAACATGAAAGTAATAATATTAGCGGGCGGATTTGGCACGCGAATCAGCGAAGAAAGCCAATTTAGACCAAAGCCCATGGTAGAGCTGGGCGGCAAGCCTATACTTTGGCATATCATGAAGCTATACGGTTATTACGGTTACAACGATTTTATTATTTGCGCTGGATATAAACAACACGTTATAAAAGAATACTTCGCCGATTACTTCCTTCATACCTCGGATATAACTTACGACTTCAGTAACGGAACTAATCAAATGATCGTACATCGCAATTCCTCTGAGCCGTGGAGAGTAACTGTCGTAAATACCGGTCTTAACGTTATGACCGGTGGACGAGTAAAACGCGTAAAAGAATACATCAAAAACGAGCCGTTTATGCTAACTTACGGCGATGGCGTATCAAATATCGATGTTACCGCATTAGTGAAATTTCACAAATCCCACGGCAAACTGGTTACTATGTCAGCGTACAACGCGGAACAACGTTTCGGCGTATTAGACATTGATCCGACTGGTCAAATTAAAGAATTTAGGGAAAAGACGCAAGGTGACGGTAACCTTATTAATATCGGATTTATGGTATGTCAGTCGGAGTTCATCGACTATATAGACGGGGATGACACTATACTGGAAAAAGCTCCCTTAGAGACGGTTGCAAAACAACGACAGCTTATGGCGTATAAACACGACGGATTTTGGCAGTGTATGGATACTGTGCGGGAAAAAGAAAAACTTGAAAAACTCTGGGCTACGGGAAAAGCGCCTTGGAAAGTGTGGCCGGATTGATGGGAAAATCAAACTTATTATTTTATCAAGGGGAAAGAGTATTTTTAACTGGGCATACTGGCTTTAAGAGGAGTTGGTTTGCGCGTATCCTTTTAACACCGGAGCTACAATAACAGGTTACTATTTAGTCGCGCCGACAAAGCCAAATCTTTATGAATTAGCCAATTTATAGGGAAAGTTAGTCTCAATAATAGGTGACGTTCACAATAAAGAAAACCTTGCTGAAGCTTTTTAGAAGCAAAACCGGAAATAATTTTTCATCCTGCTGCTCAGCCTATCGTTCGCTCTGTTACCAAGAACTGTCGTATATTTATGAAATGCCTGACAGAAGAAGGAGAATTAGCATCTTATTTTTATAAGGTTTTTGGCAATGTATGGACACGCAAAAAGAACATGACCAGTTAAATGAGCCATGGAATGAAGGCAAAGCTTCATGGAAGGTATGGTGAATTTTTATGAACAATAATGAGGTGAATAAAATGAATTTACACACAGAACAAATTCTACGAGCAAAAACATTAGATCTTCGGACTACCCGCCCTCTAAATTCGCTTCGGAAAAATAACGCCCGAAAAAGCGAAGAGGAAGCTTTGACGGGGGAAGAAAGCCTGACTGCCTATCCGCGAAGATTCGTATTTGAATTAACAAATGCTTGTAATCTAAATTGCAGGATGTGCGGACGAAACACCGCGAACTTTCGGCCCACATTTTTTGATGTAGAATATCTCCCGCTTTTTGAACAAGCGGCGCAGTATACGGAAGAAGTTACATTGATGGGATGGGGAGAGCCTACTATACACCCGAATTTCGCGGCTTTTTTGGAATGGGCTCATCGCTTGGGATTGAGAAAATATTTTTGCACGAACGGAATGCGTCTGGACAAATTGTTTGACGATATTTTCAAAACGGAAGCGGATATTATTGCCGTTAGCATGGATGGCTCCTCGGCGGAAACAAATGAATCGATACGTCGTGGCTCGGACTTCAAAAAAATTACCGCCAATATTGAAAAAATTACAAATGAAAAATCGCGTCGTAAAATGGCGTTCCCTTACATGAATTTTGTCTTTACCGCGATGGCTGGAAATATTCGGGAACTGCCGGATCTGGTGCGTCTTGCCGCTGATTTAGGACTTGATGAAGTCAAAGCGGTCTATCTTACGGTATTTGAAAAGAGCATGATCGACGAATCATTATTTGACAAAATGGATTTAACGCAAGAGGTCTTTGAAGAAGCTTTGACGATAGGCAAGGAAAAAGGGGTGAAGTTGAAGCTTCCTCATTTAATTGGAGATGACCCGGCTGGAAAACAGGCTCATAAGAACTGCTATACAGGTTGGAGAGACTTTTTCCTTGGGTCTGATGGTTTTATACGACCCTGTATGTCAACATCCGAAAAATTGTTTTCTATCAGTAAATATCATACTTTCGAAGAAATGTGGAATTCAAAAGAGTATCTCGAACATAGAGCGCGCGTCAATAAGGATCATATGACGCATTCGTGTAAAATGTGCTATCAGTCCTCCTTTGCCAATTGGAATAAACGGGAATCATTTTTCCAGATCGACGAGACTTTTTCTCCCAAATGGTAACTATTGATTTACCCGCCACATCATATTGACTATGGGATAAGGCGGTTGCGTTTATGTGAATGCTTGCAATTCGAGCTAAAATATCTGCAAAAGGAGCGATGTCAAACTCTGGTTATGATAGAGCATTGCAAGTTTTTCTGAAATATTGACTGATGATTTGAACTATATGAAAGGTCTTTAAGGTGATACATGATGGAAAATAGGAAAGAATGTATGGGACAAGAAGTTTGTTGCGAAGTATGCGGATCGCATGATTTAACTAAAGTATTGGACTTGGGCATGAATCCGTTATGCGACGACCTGATTCCAATCGGTTGTACAGAGAAATGCGTTGAATATCCTATCGAAATTTTATACTGCGATAGATGCCGAACAGCGCATCAGGTATGCCAGCCGGATAATAAGACGCTTTTTCCAAAGGAATATCATTATAGGGCGCGCTTCACGCAAGATGTCTTGAACGGTATGCGAGGTTTTGTAGAATCCTGCCAGAAGTACGGATCCTTGAAAGACAAGAAAGTTTTGGATATTGGTTGCAACGATGGAAGCCTGCTTTCATTCTTCCTGGAAAAGGGAGCGTATACAGTAGGAGTTGAACCGACGAATGCCGCCCTTGATGTTCCTTCGGAAAATATTCATGTTGTAAATGATTATTTTTCTGTTGATGTAGCGAAAAAGGTCTGCAAAAAATATGGAACATTTGATTTCATTACATTCACTAATGTGTTTGCGCATATTAAAGATATCGATTCCCTATTAGAAGGCGTTCGTATCCTGATGAATGACGACACCGTCTTGGTGATAGAAAACCATTATCTTGGAGGCATTCTGGCAAAAAAACAATTTGATACATTCTATCACGAGCATCCTCGCACATACTCTCTTACATCGTTCGCTTTTATAGCCGAAAGACTGGGATGTATTATTGATAATGCAGAATTTCCGGCTCGTTACGGCGGAAATATTCGCGTGTTCCTCCGAAAAAAAACTGGGCAAGAGAGCGCTAACGCTACGATTGAA
The DNA here is from genome assembly GCA_964540025.1 of uncultured Schwartzia sp. GTDB lineage: Bacteria > Bacillota > Negativicutes > Selenomonadales > Selenomonadaceae > RGIG250. The sequence continues at coordinate 19,989 of CAZIKQ010000025.1, forward strand.
AAACAGATGGCTGATGAAGCAAATTTCAAAGCGGAATTCAAGAGTATGCGGGAATCCATAGAAAAGTGGAAGGCGAAGAAAGGGGCGTTGATACAGAAAATTGTCAAAGAATATGGGCCAATTCCCGCGAAGGCTTTTCCCGGGCGTGCCGCTATTTTAATCAAGCAGCTCGGACTTGATGAGCGGCATATTTCCGCCGTCTATGAAAAAACTGGCTCCAGCAAGATTGGATGTTACATTCCAGGCACGAGAATCGAAATACGAGACGAGGCTGAGTTATTTGTGAGCATCGACACGCTTCAGCAGCCTATACTCAATCTTGCTTGGCACATATCAAATGAAATCGGTCAATATATGAAGAGTCATGGTTATCGCGGCGAAGTAATCGACATCATTTCAGAGGATGATTTCTGATATGAGGGTGTCTGTATTAGGAGCGGGATTTGGCTTGTATGGTTATCTGCCCGCTTTGTGTAAATTGGATCATCGTGTCTGTACACTTTTACGATATAGAGAAAAACTCTGTAGCCGAAAAGAACTAGTGGCTTACGATTCGCAGATTGATTGGGTGTATGAAGAGGCCGATCTTTTTGCAGCTGCTGATGGGATTGTCATTGCAAAACCGCCTTTCGTGCAAGAGCGCTACTTAAATGCTATCTTGCAGGGGAATCGTACAGAGAAGAGATATTTCTTTGAAAAACCTTTGGCTGTCACGCCGCAAAAAGCAAAATACCTCCTTGATCAGTTGGTTGATTCAGGATATCGTTTCAGCGTATCGTATCTTTTTCGATATCAGCCATGGTATCAATTAATTTTGGCCATGCTGAATGCGAAGGTGGGCGATGGTGAAATTTGCATAACATGGCAATTCATGGCGCATCATTTTTCTCACCGCGTTGATACGTGGAAGTCTGATCACGGGCAAGGAGGAGGAGTTGTCCGATTCTATGCAATCCACTTGATAGCGGTAGCGGCTGGGTTGGGCTATACCTATGTAGAACAGGTTAAAGTGGATGATGCATATATGAGATGCGTATTTATTTTTCAAGGAGAGAAAAGGCCTCCTTTGAGAATACTTGTTGACTCAAGTTGCGCCGATACGCTCTTCACTATATCAATGAAGGGCGTAGATGTTCATACGTCTGTTGATCCATTTGGCGAGAAGGATTCAATGGAAGATTATAGAATCCATTCGATTATATCGTATATCAGGGATGCTGTCGCAAAAGATCAGCAGGCGGATTACTCGTTTCAGTATGCAGTGTTGAACCTGTGGGAAGAAGCGGAACGCATATCCTTAACAGAGAAAAATTACAACGCTATGGGGTTTATTGGTAATTGACTTTCATTTACTGTTACAGTATGGATTGATATTAAATGAGGATACCTAAATTGAAAACTGTTACGATAGTTATTCCAACTTATGATGAAGAGAAAAATATTCCGTTAATTTATCAACGGATACTCGCTGTTTTTGAACGCTACGTCAATAAATATTTATTAGAAATTTTATTTATTGATAATCGATCACGCGATAGATCAAGAGATATGATTATCGAATTGGCAAAGTCAGATTCTCGCGTAAAAGCTATTTTTAACGCGCAAAATTTTGGCTTTACGCGGTCTTCTTTTTACGGTCTTACTCAAGCGACTGGTGATTGCGCTATTTTATTATTTGCCGATATGCAAGATCCGCCGGAGATAATTCCTGAATTTATAAAGCGTTGGGAAGCGAACTATAAAATAGTAGTCGGTATCAAAAATAAAAGCCAAGAAAATCGAGTGATGTATTTCATTAGATCTTGTTACTATAAAGTAATGAAAAATATCAGCGAAGCTGAACATATAACTCAATTTGACGGATTTGGATTATACGATCGAGCGTTTCTTGAAGTGTTGAAAAAACTTGACGATCCTATGCCATATTTAAGAGGGATAGTCGGAGAACTTGGTTTTCAACGTTCTGAAGTTCATTATCAACAACTTCGACGAACTAATGGATCGTCTTCATTTAGTTTTTTTAAGATGTACGATTTCGCCATGTTAGGCATTACCTCGTATTCTAAATTTTGTATGCGCTTGGCAACCTTAATTGGATTTACAGTGGCTTTTATAAGTTTACTATTTGCCGGGTATAATTTCATATACAAGCTGTTGCATTGGGAAACATATCCCGCAGGATTTGCAACGATAATCATCAGTATATTTTTCTTTGGTTCGGTACAGCTCATTTTTATAGGTCTTTTAAGCGAATACATTATGACTATGAATACGCGAGTATTGCATAGACCGCTTGTTATAGAAGAACGCCGCATAAACTTTTAACAAATAGCTAATTTTCTGCAAATAAAGACGTTTCTATAAAATGGGGCGTTTTTGTTAGCGTTAATTTTTAGGTAGGTTGTAAAAGAAAATGTTGCTTCAAACAATCACCGTATGTAAACAGTGCTTGACTCGCTGGTAATATTTACGCAATTTGGCTATAAAATGACGATGCCACTCAGCGTAGGCATGCTCCAGTAATCGTAGTGTCGCTTGACCACGCTTTGGTAGCCTTTTTATGATTCATCCCGTCGAAGACTGGACTAGCTCCAGGCTCGTTTTAGTCATAGTGTTTGCTGGCATATCCTGCGTAATCGTGTTAGTGTTTCAAAACGTGATTACAATATTCAATCTATTGAAATTTGACTTAAATGTTTTAACGAGCGATGAAAAAAAATTGAGATTTTTTGAAATTTTACAATTTTGCTTAGTCGGCTTAGTGTCACTAATTGTCGAATATTTGTTATTGTATACACTCACAGAATTTATAGGAATATATTACTTGCTTTCTTCTGGAATATCTTACACGATGGCAACGGTACTAAACTATTACCTCTGCGTAAAGTTTGTTTTTGAAGGAGCGACTAAACAAACTCTACGCCAGAGCGTTTTGTTTATTAGTTCAAGCTTAATAGGATTGGTTCTAAATCAAGTTTGCATGATGCTTTTCGTTGAGTATTTACGCATAAACTACTTAGTGGCAAAATTATATTCGACAATCGTTGGCACCGTGTGGAACTATCTGATGAAAAAGCGAGCTATCTTGGGAAGGGAAAACGCATGAAACTATCTGCTTCGAATATAGTTTGGAGTCCGAAGCAATACGGATAAGTATGTAAGACGCTTGCGATAAGTGGATTTGACGGGTTAGAAATCGAGCGGTCGCGCTATATATTTCTTTTGGCGCGGGGGATTATTTTGCTTTGCCCGTCGTCCCACGAGCTGGTAAAGAGAGCGAAATTCAGCTGTGCTTTAGCGCTTGTGTTGGCCGCTTTGTTCGGCTATATGATCATGGGGCTATCTTCCGTTACGGAGTTTCTCTATTTTCAGTTTTAAGCGGCGGCAAATATGAGGAAATAATGCGCGGATAAAAGTATCGCAGGGTTAAGGGCTATTATGCTTTACGTCGTTAAGTTTATTTATCAGTGGCTGTTGCCGCCTGCGTGTTTTATCGCCGTTATGGCCGCATATTGATTTTTTTCCGCTCTCATATACAATGATGACAATATGATATTGTGCCAATAGATATGAAGCCGGGGAAATCTTTGGTGCGGGATTAAAGCGAAGCTGGGATTTTGCAAAAGAGGAAAATGTCTTTTACAAAAAATGGCATTTTTGCAAAAGAGGGAAGTATGTTTTGCAAAAATACACAGGAGAAAATATGACATACGACAGCCTCTCTAAAATTTACTATAAAGATGAAGCGAACTATTGTAATGAATACGAGAAGCGTTATAATGCGCCGTTTGCTTATCGCCTTGATATTTTGATCAGGCAATGTAACCATAAAAACGCTTATGAATGAGATATGGCGAGAACAAACTGCACAAAATTAAAATTGTGCCGCTTGGTTTCTATTAAGTGAATATACTCTGGCCAGATATTCCGTAAAGAGTTTCTCTGTTTGGCTTATCTTCCAGCCCGTCCGGCAGTGATGCCGGGCGGGCTTTTGTTTGGGAAAATACAGCCCTTTGATCTTCGGTAAAGTCGGGAAGCCTAGATTAAATAATAGAAAATATTTTCTAAAATCCTTGCAAGATTGGTGAGGAAATATTATAATACGAACGAAAGTTTTAATATTCTGTCAGTTTAATTTATCTGCACAAGGAGAAATGCAATGGAAAAAAATTACCTCAGCAACCTTTCCAGGGAGGAGGAAATGAATCTCCTCGCTGCCGCCCAAAAGGGCGACAATTCGGCCGCCACAGCCCTGCTGGCCCAGTACGATCCCCTGGCCCGGGCGGCGGCTGGCCGTTCCTACAGGAGCGACAGCTACGATGAAGCCCTCTGCGAGGCATACTTTGCCCTCTACAACGCCATTATCACCTACGATAAGGGAAAAGGCGTTCCTTTTGCCGCCTGGGCCCGGGCGAAGGTCTACGGCGACATCAGGACCATCACCAACCGGGCGAACCGGGAAATACAGCGCCGGAGAGAGCCGGGACGGCTGCTTCACGGAAGATGGGCAAGAGGACGGCTCAGAAGACTTTATCGAGGGTATACCGGACTGGCGGGACGGGTACAAAGCTCTTGAGGACAGGCAGCAGCTGGAACAGGCCGCCGGGGTATTGAAGGAGCGGGAAAGATTCGTCATCGAAGCCCTTTATTTTCAGAATCTTTCCCCAAGGGAGACAGCGGACCGGCTGAAGGTCAGCGTTCAAAGGGTGAGCCAGATCAAACAGGCCGCCCTCAAAAAACTGAAAAAGCGGCTGGAGAATTGAAAAATGGCTCTGTCCTGCCGGGAAACCGGCGGGCGGGGCCGATTTTTATTTTCCGGCCGGATAGACTCATTTGATTGTAGCGGAGTTTTCGGCTGAAAAATTTTTGCTTCCCCCTTAAAAAAGCTCCCCCGGCAGACAATTGGTGAGTAGAAAGGAGGTGATAACATGGCAACCGTAAAGGAAAAGGAGACCGCCAGGCTGACGGTCAACGTGGAGAGCGGTGTCGATGAAAGCGGCAAGGCGAAGTATTCCGCCCGCTCCATCACGAACCTGGATCCGGCCCTCAGCGATGATGACGCCCGGGTCATCGGGGATCTCTACGGCGGGCTTCAGGCTTACCCGGTAAGCACCATCGTCCGTCAGACTTCCGCCGTACTGGTGGAGGAGTAATCCCCGCCGGCCGGCAGCCGGCAAATTCTATGGAAAGGAGAGAAGACCATGGCAAAAGAGCTGAAAATGACTTTCACCCTGGACAATGAGAAGACTAAGACCCTTAATCTTCCCAATCCCCGGGCCGATGTCACCGCTGACGACGTCCGTTCCTTCATGAACGGTGTTGTTACCAAAAACGCCTTTGACGTAAGCGGGGCAAAGGCGGCTTCCGCCAAGTCCGCGGTTATCCGCAGCACTGACGATGAAGTCCTCTTTTAACTGAATAAAGAGCCCGGAGAGGAGCTGTCGAAAGACGGCTCTTTTTTTTGTGGCAAATTCTAATCCATTTCATAGGCTCCCTTTTAGGTTGGCATGAGCACTTGAGCCGCTGAAAGCGGTAACTGCCAATCGATCGGCTCTTCTCCCATCGCTTGTAAAGCTGTATTAGT
>CAZIKQ010000026.1:0-9596 GCA_964540025.1 uncultured Schwartzia sp.
TTGAACATGGGAGGCTTTGCCAATGGGACGGGCATGATCCGGCGGGATTTCATCGTGAAAAACCGTCTCCGCTACCGGGAAAATGCCTGCGGTATGCAGGATATGAAATTTTACATGGATGCTTCCCCCCTGGGGCGGTTTGACGCGATCCCCGACGTGCTGTTGTACTCCCGCCAGCACGGCGGGCAGGAGACCCGGGCAGCCTTTGACGGGGAGCGGGCCAGGAGAAGGGCGACCGTCTATGCCCAGTTCCAGCGGGAATCTCTGGCGGGCTGGGGAATACACCTCACCCCTGTCTGCCTGACGCTGCTGAATCGTATTTGTGACGAGGGGCATTTGGCTGTCTGCCAGGATGAAAGGGAACTGCGGCAATTTACGGCGGTTATCGAGGAGATTTACCGTCAGGCGGCGGCGAGGAGGCTCTGGTTCCTGAAGGAGGCCGGAGCCTGTCTGGCCAGCCGGGTGTGGGAGCAGTGCAGGAAGCTGGGGGTGAAAGAGCCGCCGAAGGTTACGGCGGCGGATTTGCCCGGATGATTTCGGCGTTGATTGAGGAATGGCTATTTTGACGGCAACTTATATGGATTTGCTTGATTATGTACAGAGCTTTGAGGATAAGGAAACAAACAACCTTTTAGAGAATCTGCCGAGGTACTTTCATTCGGGCAGGTTTACTTATGGAGACAACATATGTTGATAGAGGATTATTTGAAAGCTGTTCAAGACGGGGATACGCTTCGTCAGGCAAACATCATGCTCGATATTATCGAGAAAACTGTTTCCGGGGTAAATGTGGAAGCCAATAAAGCATTTATCGAAGAACGCAAAAATGTAATAAACTTTTATATATGGCAGGCCATTGTTGCTGGGGATGTGGCATCTGTCAGGCGCTGGACAGAGTATGTGACCGTTGGAGACAGTGACGGGGTGGAAAGTTATACCGAAGGAAGAGTGGCGCTTCTTTTGGGTGAGGTGAACAGGGCGGAAAAATTACTGTCGGCCTATGCGAACGAAAATCCGGAACCGGAGGAAGAAGCGCTTTTCTATTTGGGACAAGTCTATCTAAAACAGGGAAAATACAAGGATGCTTTTGAAGTATTCAGCAAGGCGGTAGAACAAAGGAAAAGCTTTATAGAGGCAGGCGTTAATGCCATATGTGCGTATTCCCTTTTAACAGGGGACCCGGTGGGAAATTTTGCCTCCGATGATATGGTAACAACGGAAGCATTGAAGAATTGCCGTCCCTTGTTGGAACCCGGAATGTCCAGCTTTGCCATCAATGAGGAACGAATGGAAGAGGTATGGAATATCCCCATATTTATAAATTCCAGGGATCGGTTGACTTGCTTGAAACTGTTGATTGAATGGCTCCTGAATGCCGGATATAAAAATCTGATTATTATTGATAATGATTCTTCTTACCCCCCCCTTCTTGAGTATTACCAGAGCATTGAAACCGACAGCCGGATCAGGGTGGCGCGGCTGGGGGAAAACTGGGGCCACAAGGCTTTATGGGAATGTGGGATATTGGAAGAGCTTGATATAAAAACGCCTTATGCTTACACGGATTCCGATGTATTGCCAATCGAGGAATGTCCGGACAATTTTGTTCAGGAGCTTCTGAGAATACTTAGAAAGTACCCGGGCATAAAAAAGGCAGGGCCGGGGCTTTACCTTGATGATTTGCCGGAGAGCAAGAATGACATCGTGGATTTTGAAGAAAAGTTTTATAATGCACCTATAGCGGATGATTTATATTATGGGCCGATAGATACTACCTTTGCCGTTTACCGTAATGTAAGAAAATATACATCGAGGAACGCTGTTCGCGCTAGGGGAAGAATACAGGTAAGGCACCTTTCTTGGTACTACAATAGTTTTGAAGATATGCCGGAGGATGAGCGGTACTACGGGAGACATGCCAACAGTTCTTCTACTAATAGCAAAAATCTGTCAGTTAATATTCTGGTTGTAGGTAATTCCATTTCTTTGCACGGCAAGTGCGAATATTGGTATGCAGAATATGGTATGGCTGCCAGCAGCAGACAAAAGGACTATGTACATATGATCAGTCGGGAAATGTCGAAACACGTACCCACTAAATGTTTTGTAGTGAATATGGCTAATTGGGAAATTATGTGGTACGACCGGAATGAAGCATTGCATCTAATGGATGCATATTTTGGAAGAAAATATGGCTTAGTAGTAATTCAATTGGGCGAAAATATTCAGAATATTGATACTCTTGAGGCGGATTTAATTGAATTGATAAATTATACTAAGAGACATATTTCGACTGATGTACCGGTTATGATCATAGGCAATTTTTGGATAAATGATGCGGTGGACGAAATAAAGAAAAAGGTAGCGGCTAAAACGAACTCAATATATATTTCTCTACAAGATATTCAGTATGACGCTAAATACAAAGCGGGGATGCCGGTGAGCGTAGTAGACGACGATGGGGAGAGACACCAAATCTATCACCAAGGCGTTGCCATGCACCCGGGAGATATAGGTATGGCGGCAATAGCCGAACGTATACTGGAACATATAAAAGTGTAGATTCTGTGTGGAAAAAGTATTAGTTGAGATTGGCGCAGTTTGTGAGGTTCAAGGTGAAGGGCAGACAAAATAATATAAGGCCTAGGTGGATTGTAAAATGACCTAAGTGGTCTCTCGTATCAAAAATAATTAGCCAGTTTCTATAAAGCCATAAGTTACGCTGACGAACGCAAGGGGTATCAGAAATGTATCGGTTAGAGATTTATCTATGTAGTTTGTATATCCCCAGCAGGAATAAAGAAGGGCTGGTGTGATGTTGACGTAATTTTGTATCGATTACCAAATATGATAGTTACGAGGAAGTGATGTCGATGCTGGATAGTGAAACGATTCTCAGGATTATTTCCAAGGGGGAAGGTAGATCCGTTGAGTTCAAGGAGTCTGCGTGCAACCTTAACAGAGATGTTTAAGACACGGTGTCGGCTTTTTCTAACCGTGACGGTGGATATATTTTACTGGGAGTTAAAGATGACGGAACTCTAACAGGCATTGAATCGGAGGCAACGGCTGACAGATTGATTATGGAATTCGTCACATCTGTCAATAACGCGCAGAAAATCAGTCCACCGATCTATCTGAATCCGAAAAAGCACATTATAGATGGTAAGATTATCATAGTGATATATGTGCCGGAGGGCAGTCAGGTTTGCCGGCATGGCAGATATGTTTTTGACCGTAACGGAGACGCTGATATTGATATTACAGACAATACTGATTTGATGTACCGGCTTTATTCGAAAAAGAGTAACAGCTATTTTGTCAACAAGGTTACAAGGTTCAGTATCAATGATTTGCGCAGGGATTTGATTGCCCGCGCAAGGAAAATGGCAGTTCATCGGAAACCGGATCATCCATGGGGAAATCTTTCCGATAAGGAAATTTTACGAAGCGTTGGATTGCTGCAGAAGCGGGATGGCAGAGGGGAATATGGGGCCACGGTAGCCGCGGTATTGCTGTTTGGTAAGGATGAAACGATTATGGCCGCTTTAACGCAGCATAAGTCGGATGCGATATTCAGGGTTAATAACCTGGATAGGTATGACGATAGAGAAGTAATTATTACGAATCTGTTTGATACATATGATAGAATGCTGGCTTTTGGACAGAAGCATTTGAATGATAACTTCGTTTTGGAGGGGGTTGTCAGTGTCAGTGTCCGGGATTGTATACTGAGAGAAATGATTTCCAATAGTCTGGCCCATAGGGATTATGCAAGCGGCTACACGGCAAAGCTTGTCATTGAGGGCGATAAGGTGTATACAGAAAACGCCAACCGTGCCCATGGTTCCGGTCCGCTTGATATAAGTAAATTTGAGCCTTTTCCAAAGAATCCGCCTATATCGAGAGTCTTTCGAGAGGTAGGTTTGGCGGATGAACTGGGCTCAGGGATGAGGAATACATACAAGTATTCAGAGTTGTATTCCGGGGGCAGGCCCTCGTTTGTGGAGGGAGATATCTTCCGATTGGAGGTTCCCCTGTTGACCAACCAAGTCACCAACCAAGTCACCAACCAAGTCACCAACCAAGTTGATATTGAAAAAGACAGATTGGTACAGTTTTGCAGCGTGTCCAGGAGTATGGCTGAAATGATGGAGTATTTGCAATTGAACAACAGGGGATATTTCCGGCACAAGTACATTACTCCTTTGATGCAGGAGCAGCGAATTGTGATGACAATACCTGAGAAGCCTCGGAGCAGATTACAGAAATATATAAAAAAATAGAGGGCGCGTTGCTGCCAACAGAGGCGGTAATCAGCAATTCAACCTGAATCGTAATGTATATTCACTGAGGTATATTCTTTAGGGAATATGTTTTGCGGTCGGCTTCCCTTAATGTATACAGTAGAACATGAGCCGGTCCCGTAGAAAGGGGCCGGCTTTTTTGATATACTGTGCAAAGTTATCATATTTTATTCATAATTTAAGGGGGATTTTCCACATGAGCCTTTCTATCCAGATTCTCTTCGCCCTGATACTGGCGGTAATTGCCGGTCTGGGGGCCGGAACCGAGGGTCTGCCGTTCTGCAATGCCTGGCTTGCGCCGATCGGTACGATTTTCGTCAATCTCATCAAGATGATGATCGTTCCGGTGGTTTTCACTTCTCTCATTGTTGGTATGACCAGCTTGGGAGATACCAAGAAGCTCGGCCGCATCGGTCTCAAGACGGTTGTTTTTTACCTGTGCACCACGGCGGTTGCCATCGTCATCGGGTTTGCCGTGGCCGGTATTACCGAGCCGGGGGTCGGCCTGGCCATGGCCGGTAAGGCTCCGGCGGTGAAGGCGGCGCCTTCCTTCATGGCCGTTCTCGTGGGCATGATCCCCACCAATCCGCTGGCCAGCATGGTAAAGGCGGACATCCTGCCGATTATCGTTTTCGCTCTCTTTATCGGGTACGGTATCCTTCAGGTTGAGCCTAACCATCAGAAGACCATTATCGGGTTTTTCGATGCCTGCGCGGAGGTTTGCTACAAGGTAGTCGCCGTGGTCATGAGCTTTGCTCCGATTGGCGTGTTCTGCCTTCTTGTTCCGGTGGTGGCCAAAAATGGTCCCGCCGTGCTGCTGCCGCTTATTTCCGTCATCGTCACCATGGCTATCGCCTGCATTATTCATACCACTGTCGTGTACAGCGGCCTTGTCAGCATTCTGGCAAAGATGAGCCCCATGAAGTTCTTCAACGGGGCTTCCGAGCATATGCTGGTGGCTTTCACCACCTGCTCCTCTGCGGCGGCGCTTCCTATCAACATGAAAAATACTCAGGAGAAGCTGGGGGTTTCCCGCGAGGTGGCCAGCTTCGTCCTGCCGCTGGGGGCAACCATCAACATGGATGGCACGGCCATCTATATGGGTATCTGCTCCTTGTTCATCGCCAATGTTTTCGGCATCGACCTCACCATGAATCAGATGATGATGATCGTCCTCACCGGTACCCTTGCTTCCATCGGTACCGCCGGTGTCCCGGGAGCCGGTCTCATCATGCTGGCGATGGTTCTCCAGTCCGTTGGGCTGCCCCTTGAGGGCCTTGCCCTGGTAGCCGGTATCGACCGGGTTCTTGATATGATGCGTACCTGCGTCAACGTTACTGGCGATACGGCTGCTGCCTGCGTTATCGATAAGGGCGAGCGGGAATAATATTACTTGGCGTCTTTCAGGGCGGATGCTTCGGCGTCCGCCCTTTTCCTGTATTTTTTCAGGGGAGTGGGGTACAATGTAATCACTTAGATGATTGTGAGGTAGCCCCTGCTTATTGGCAGTGAGCGGCTGGAGATTGTCAGACTCTGATGGTTTCAGGCAGAACAGAAAGGAGAAGGCGATGAAAAAATATGTAGGGGGACTGGCGGCGGCGATGTTTGCCTTTTCCCTGCCGGTGGCTGGTGAGCTGACTCCCGTGCAGTCGGAGACCAGGATATGGCCCCAGATAACAAACGAAAAGACGGAGCATTACGGAAAGCATACTGCTCCCCCGGGCAGTAAGCCGGATAAGCGGAAGTGGCAGGGGACGAAAACGAAAAAATAGCCAACGGGTCTCGTTAGGACTGCCGCTTTCGGTGGTCAGCAGAGAGAAATTGTCTTGACGCAGGCTCTAGCACAGGGGAGACACCCTTTATGCTTGACTGTGGCGCGCCGGAAAATGAAAAATAAAGCAAGCCCTCCTTGCCGGACGCTCCGGCAGGGAGGGCTTGCTTTATTCAGAGACGGGATTTTCCTCGGCAGAATATAGTTGCGACAGAAGATAATCAAGAGCTGTTGAGAGCAGCTTTTTATTTATCGTTAAGATTTTTATTGTCTGCTGCCTCAAAAGAGGCGGGAAAACGGCGTTATAATATCCGGACAATATTGTCCTGTCAGGAGTGGGAAAACCGTTGATTTCTTTTTGATTTTGCAATATATTAGTAGTGGTTTTCAATTGGTGTTCAGATAATCAGGCCGTACCGGGAAAAGGGGAAATCGCCGGAGGGTTAATTGAACCGGCCGGGCGGCCTGAATATAACGGCATTCAACGGTCAAAGGCAATTATAAGTCTGACTTCGTAAATAAAGTCTGCCGAAAACATACTTTCGTTCTAAAATCAACATAGCGGTGGAAAGCTCTGCTTTCGCATGCCGTGCCTGGCAACCGCTAACCACCGATGTTGATTAACGGTTTTCTTGCAGACTTAATTTACGAGGGGATGTATTAAGGAAGGAAAATGCCCGGGGCATTTTCGTAAGCAGTGACATTATCAGATTATCATTTACAGGAGGGAAACAGATGGCGGATTTTACCATTAAAACAGCCCGCTGCAAGGGCTGCGGTATCTGCGTGGCCTTTTGCCCCAAGCGGGTGCTGGCGGTAGACGAGCTGGGCAAGGTGCAGGTCGTGAACCGGGAGGCCTGTATCCTCTGCGGCCAGTGCGAGCTGCGCTGCCCGGACTACGCTATTTTTGTTGACAAAGGAGGGGCTGCCTCATGAGAAAAGCGACGCTGATGCAGGGCAACGAGGCGGTTGCCCTGGGGGCGATTGAAGCCGGAGTCCGTTTCTTTGGGGGATACCCCATTACTCCCTCTACGGAAATAGCGGAAAAAATGGCCGAGCTTCTGCCCAAGGTTGGAGGCAAGTTCGTCCAGATGGAGGATGAGATCGCCAGCATGGGGGCGGTGCTGGGAGCCAGCCTGGCCGGTTCCAGGGCGCTGACGGCCACCAGCGGGCCGGGCTTTTCCCTGAAGCAGGAGCTTATCGGCTATGCGGCCGAGGCGGAGATTCCGGCGGTTATCGTGGACGTCCAGCGGGTGGGCCCCTCCACCGGTCAGCCCACCAGCCCTTTCCAGGGGGACGTAATGCAGGCTCGCTGGGGGACTCATGGGGATCATCCCATGATCGCCATTTCTCCCTGGACGGTGCGGGAATGCTTCGATATGGCGGTGGAGGCGGTAAATCTGGCGGAAAGGTTCCGTCAGCCGGTCATCCTCCTGATGGATGAAATCGTGGGGCACCTTCGGGAGCGGGTGGAGCTGCCGGAGGCGGAGGAGATTTATATTTATCCCCGGCGGAAGCCGAAAAAGACCCGGGAAGAGGGCTACCAGCCCTACGCCGTGGGGGATGATCTGGTCCCCGACGTGGCTGATTTCGGCGCCGGCTACCGGATTCACGTTACCGGGCTCATTCACGATGAGACGGGCTTTCCCTCCGGCAGTCCGGCGGTCACCCGGAAAGCTATCCACCGTCTCCATGAGAAAATCATGCGGGCCAAAGATGAGGTGATAAAGACCGAGTCCCTGCTCCTGGAGGATGCCCAGTACGTCGTCGTTGCTTTCGGCGGCACGGCCCGCACGGCTTATCAGGCGGTCCTCAATGCCCGAAGGAAGGGCGTGAAGGCCGGTATGCTCCGTCTGCGGACCATCTGGCCCTTTGCCCAGGAGGCGGTGGCGGCGTTGGCGGAGAAGGTCAGTGGCATCATCGTGCCGGAGCTTAATTACGGCCAGCTGGCCGGGGAGGTTCAGCGGGCTGCCGGCGGCGCTTGTCCGGTTCAGCTCCTGGCAAAATACAATGCGGAGATTTTCACTCCGGGAGAGATTGAAGAGGCTGTTATGGCCATGGCAGGAGGTAATAAGTGATGGAAAGAAGCTTTGAAAAATATTTCCGCCAGAACCGTCTGCCTCATATGTGGTGCCCCGGCTGCGGCAACGGCATCGTTACCAAGGCGGTTATCATGGCCATCGAGAAGGCGGGCTTTTCCCAGGACAACACCGTGATCGTTTCCGGTATCGGCTGCTCCTCCCGGGCCAGCGGCTACTTGGATTTTGATACTCTCCATACCGCCCACGGCCGGGCGATTCCCTTTGCCACCGGCGTAAAGCTGGCCAACCCGGAGCTCAACGTCATCGTCCTCACCGGGGACGGGGACTGCACCGCCATCGGCGGCAATCATTTCATTCACGGCTGCCGCCGCAACGTGGATCTCACCGTGGTGCTGTTCAACAACGATATTTACGGCATGACCGGCGGCCAGGCGTCCCCTATGACTCCCACCGGCAAGAAGGCGACAACTGCTCCCTACGGGGCCATTGACCGCCCCTTTGACGTCTGCAGGCTGGCGGAGGCCGCCGGGGCTACTTATGTGGCCCGGAGCACGGCTTTCCACGTCCAGCATTTGACGGATATGATCAAGGGGGGCCTCGACAGCCACGGCTTTTCCTTCATTGAGGCCCTGTGCCAGTGCCCCACCGCTTACGGCCGCAATAACAAGATGGCCGACCCGGCCAAGATGATGATGGCCCTGCGGGACAGCGTTCTGATGAAGGCCGCCTGGGATAAGCTGCCCCCGGAGAAGCAGGGGGAGAAATTCCCCATCGGCGTCCTTTACCAGGAGGAGTACGTGGATTACGCAAAAGCCTACGACGCGGTCATTGAAAAGGCAGGTGGCAAAGCATGAGTGAAATGAGATTTTCCGGCTCCGGCGGTCAGGGAGTAATCACCTGCGCCATAATTCTGGCCCAGGCGGCGGTGGAGGAGGGGAAAAACGCCATCCAGTCCCAGGCTTACGGCCCGGCGGCCCGGGGCGGCTCCTCCAAGGCGGAGGTAATCATCAGCGATGAGGCTATCTATCATCCCCATGTGGAGGCGCCGGATTTCATGCTCGCCATGACTCAGGAGGCGGCGGACAAGTATTGGCGGGACCTGAAGGCTGACGGCATCCTGCTCCTGGACGAGCGGCTGGTCCCCAATCCCCCGGCCTTTGCCCATACTATCCGCATCCCCATCACCCATATTGCCGTGACGAAAATCGGCAAGGCCCTCTTTGCCAATATCGTGGCGCTGGGGGCGGCAGTCCGGATTACCGGGGCCGTGGGCTATGAGACGGTAGCGGAATGCGTTGCCCACCGGGTGCCCCCGGTCACGGTGGAGTCGAACATGAAGGCTCTGAAAGCCGGCTACGATGCGGCGGATGAGCTGATGAAGTGATACCTGCGGCAGGGGATGGCTTCTTAATACCTTATTAAGTGAGTTAGTCAAGCGGTCGGGGTGACAGATTAACTCACCGGCTCGTCCTGTCA
>CAZIKQ010000026.1:9606-23186 GCA_964540025.1 uncultured Schwartzia sp.
CGCTTTCAGCGACAGCTCCCCTACAGGGGAGTCTCAGAGTGAACAAGTGACTTTGTCAACAGTCTGGCTCCCGCCTGTAAAGGCGGGAGCGTGTTTCTCCGGGCAGGCCGCACCGAACCGGCATAGTGGAAGAAGGAGGAGCGCCGCCATGTACAACCGCCAATTGGATACCTTCATCTGCGTTGCCGAAGCGGGGAGCTTTTCAAAGGCCGCGGGGCTCCTGAACGTGTCGTCTACCGCGATCATGAAGCAGATCAATTTGCTGGAGAGCAGTCTGGAGGTGCAGCTTTTTGCGCGCTCCCCCCGGGGCTTGTCCCTGACTGATGCCGGGAAGTCCTATTACTATGATGCCAGGTACATGATCCGGTATGCCAGGGAGGCGCGAACCCGGGCGAAGAACGCCATGCAGAGCAACGATAATATCATCCGCATCGGAACGTCCCTTATGACTCCTCACCAATTTCTCCTGGAACTGTGGCCGAAAATTCACGGGCTGGAGCCCAAGCTGAAATTCCAAATCGTCAATTTTGAGAACACTCCGGAAAACGCCCGGGAAATACTGGCCCGCCTGGGGCAAAACATCGACGTGGTGGCGGGAATTTTCGATGAAACGATGCTGAACCTTCGGGGCTGCACCGCTTTTGAACTGAACCGCCAGCCGATCTGCTGCGCGGTATCCATCTATCACCCGCTGGCCCACAAGGAAAGGCTGGCGGTCTCCGACCTGTACGGTCAGGATCTGATGCTCATCAGGCGGGAGTGGAGCGCCCACGTGGACAGGCTGCGGGATGAATTGCGACGGGAGCATCCCCAAATCAATATCGTGGATTTTCCCTTTTACAACGTGGATGTGTTCAACCAGTGCGAGAACAACAACGCTCTGCTGATGGCGGTGCCCATTTGGGCCAGCGTCCACCCGCTCCTGAAAATCATTACCGTGGAATGGAACCACTTCATTCCCTTCGGGCTGTTGCATGCGCCGTCGCCATCCCCCATCGTGGAAAAATTCCTCGCCACAATCGAACAGGTCTTATAAAGCAGATGAACCGCCATCGGCAGGGAGCCGGCGGCGGTTCTTGTTTATTTATAACCCAAAGGTTGATCCTCCTCAACTTACCTGTACTTCTCAGGGCGACTGAAGTGGGATACAATACAGGCAGGCAGAAAGAGCCGGAGCGATCATTATTCTTTTTTTTGGTGGGGGGGGGGGAACGGGAAATGGATAACAGGCTGACCGGTAAGGCTTAGCAACGGGGTGGAAATTCCCCTGGCGGGTATTCTGCCCGATGCCGGTTGTAACCCTATTGCTGGTCTCTGCCGGAGGCTGACCGGTGATGAGCTGCCGGAGGTATTCCCGGAACGCCCCTGAAAGGAGAAAGCAAAAATGAAAATGGAAAAGCCTTTTCTTGTCTGCCATATGTTTGTTTCCCTTGATGGAAAGATCGACGGGGCTTTTATGAACGATCCGGCCGCCGTTCCCGCCCGCAATGAGTACGTTCGGCTGCGGGACTTCTACCGCTGCGCCGCCACCATCTACGGCGCCACCACCATGAAAGCCTTTGCCGACGGGCTGGTGGGAGCCCTGCCCGCCGCTGACCCTCAGCCCTCCCGGGAGGATTACATAGCTCCCCACGAGGGAGGCCAATACGAGGTGGCGGTGGATCCGGAGGGGATTCTGGCCTGGAATACCGGCTACCATGAGCGGGCCGGACGGGGCCGCTCCCATGTGATCGAGGCCCTGACCGGGCAGGCATCCGGGGATTATCTGGCCTACCTGCGCCGTCAGGGAGCGTCTTATGTTATCGCCGGGGAGGAGCATTTGGACTGCCCTCTGCTGCTTCACAAGCTGAAAACCCGGTTCGGGGTAGAGCGGGCGATGGTGGCCGGAGGAGGCTTCATCAACGGCTCCTTCCTTCAGGAGGATCTCATCAACGAGGTGAGCATCGTCATGGCTCCGGTGGCCGACGGCAATACCGAGTCCGTGTCCATCTTTGAGCGCGCCGGGTTCCTGCCTGACCGGGCTCCCGCCGCCTTCTCCCTTCTGGCCGCCGGCAGGATAGCCGGAGACGGACTGTGGCTCCGGTACGGGCTGAAAAAATAAAGCCGGAAAATTTTTTGAAAGGGGTTACCGATGCCAGGAACGCCGCCTTTATCAACTCTATTTGACAGGAGTGTTTACGATGAAGCAAAGAGTATTGGGAAAGGATTTGACGGTTTCCGCTATCGGCCTGGGCTGTATGGGATTTTCCCACGCCTACGGCCCGGCCATGGACCGGGGCGAGGCGAAGCGCGCGCTGCGGCAGGCGGTGGATCTGGGTTACACCTTTTTTGACACCGCCGAGGTCTACGGGACGCCGGAGGAGCCCCACCAGAACGAGGAGCTGCTGGGTGAGGCGTTGAAGGATTGCCGGAACCGGGTGGTCATCGCCACCAAGTTCGGCATCCGTTTTGACACGACTTCCTCTCAGGTGAATAAACCGCTGGTTCCCGATTCCCGGCCGGAGGTCATCCGGGCCAGCGTGGAAGCCTCCCTCCGGCGGCTGCAAACCGACCATATCGATCTGTACTACCAGCACCGGGGAGATCCCGCCGTGCCGGTGGAGGAGGTGGCCGGGGTGATGGCCGGCCTGATCCGGGAGGGGAAGATCACCTACTGGGGCCTGTCCGAGGCCACGGAGGAACAGATCCGCCGGGCCCACAGGGTCTGTCCGGTAACGGCGGTCCAGAACCGCTATTCCATGATGGCCCGGTGGTATGAGACGCTGTTCCCTGCTCTGGAGGAGCTGAATATCGGCTATGTGGCCTTTTCCCCGATGGCCAACGGATTTCTGAGCGGCCGCTACGGAAAGGACAGCCGGTTTGCGGCCGGTTCCGATTACCGGGGCGTTATGCCTCAGTTTTCGCCGGAGGGAATGGAGCGGAACCGGGCTCTCCTGAAGCTGCTGGCGGAGCTGGCCGCCGGGAAAAACGCGACCCCGGCGCAGCTCTCCCTGGCCTGGATGCTTTGTAAAAAGCCTTATATCGTTCCCATTCCCGGTACCCGCAAGGCGGAGCGGCTGAAGGAGAATGCCGGAGCGGCGGAAGTGAGCCTGAGCCCGGCGGAGGTGGCGGCCATTGACAAGGCGCTGGACGGGATGGAGATGTCCCCGGTTTTCGGCGGGTCCGATATTGTCAGAAGATAAGAAAGTTTTTTATAAGGAGAATTGAGGATGAACCGGTTGAAAAAGACCTGGGCGGCGCTGCTGGCGGCCGCCTGCCTGACGTCAGCCGCTCCCGCCGCCTTTGCGTCGGCCGCGACGGCTCCGGAGCAGGCGAAAATTACGGGAACCCGGCCGCTGATGATTGCCGGCCAGGGGATGTTCTCCGCCGGCGGAACCGTTACGGAGCCGGTGCCCGGCCAGTATGACGCCGTTGCCAATTGGCTGGAGCTGGAGCGCCGCGGGAATACCGCTCATGTGGGTCACGCCAACGTGCTTTATCAAATCCCGCAGAAGGATACGGGATTGCCCATGGTTTTCCTCCACGGCTACGGCCAGTCCCGGATGGGCTGGATGACCACCCCCGACGGGCGGGAGGGCTGGAGCACCCTGTTTCTGCGAAAGGGGCACAGCGTTTTCCTGGTGGATCAGCCGGGCCGGGGGGAGGCCGGGGCCGCCGTCCGGATGACCATGGACGGGAAGCTGGACGCCTGGGCGGCGGATTCCAAGGACTACAAGCCCGGCGATCAGGCCTGGTACACCCATTTCCGCATTGGCCGGGTGGCTCCCGGCCGGTATGAGGGCTCCCAGTTCCCTGCCGGGGAAGGCGCTCAGGATCAGTTCTTCCGTCAGATGACCCCAAACACCACCACCTTTGACCTGGCGGCCTGCGCCGAGGCTTTGGGTAAGGTTATGGCGGAGGTAAAGGCCATCACCGGTCGGAAGTCCGTCTTTGTGACCCACTCCCAGGGAGGCAGAGTGGGCTGGGAGACGCCGGTGGAGAACATCGCCGCCATCGTGGCCATTGAGCCCGGCGGGACGCCCCGCCCCGGCTCGGAGCAGTACAAGCGCCTGCTGGAGGCCCGCATTCCCATCGTGATTTACTTCGGCGACTACATCGACAACGGCCCCGAGGACATCATGTCCACCGGCTTCTGGAAAAATGTCCGGGACGGCGCCATCGCCTTTGCGGAGCGGTATAACGCCGACGGCGGCAGCGCCGCGGTGGTAGATCTTCCCCAAACTGGCCTCACCGGCAACAGCCACTTCCTGTTCCAGGAGCTGAATAATGCGGCCATTGCCGATCACGTGGAGGCGTGGATTCAGGACCATGTAAAATAAAGGACTTCCGGCCGCGTCAGGATTCCCGGCTCGTCCTCCGCTTCTTCAGAGGCGGGTGGGGAAAGAAAAGACTACGATAACACGGGCCGGCGGTTTGGTTTACTTTCGGACAAGCAATGAGACCTTTTATGGGGAGGGGCATCAGTATACCCGCCCCCGGCGCAAAATAAAATCCTCCTTTTTGGGAACCGGTGAATGACCGGCTCGTCAAAAGGAGGATTTATCTTTAAGATTTACAGCTTTGCCGCCAGGTCGGGGGCGATTTCCTTCAGGGGCTCCAGCACGAAGGCTCGGTTTTTCATATCCGGGTGGGGGATTACCAAGTCCGGATCGTTCACCGTAATATCATCGTAGAGGAGGATGTCCAGGTCGATGCTCCGTTCGCCCCAGCGGCGGGTCCGCACCCGGCCCATTTTGTCCTCGATGGTCTGGAGGGCGGTCAGCAGCTGGCGGGGAGAGAAGTCGGTCCAGATCCGGCAGCAGCCGTTGAGAAAATCCGGCTGGTCGGTGACGCCGTAGGGCTTTGTTTCGATGAAGGATGAGAGCTTTTCCAGGATGATACGGGGCTCCCGGACAAGGTGGAACAGCGCGGCGGTAAGATTTTTCTTCCTGTCTCCCAGATTGGAGCCCAGGGCGATATAAGCAGTGGCCATAAGGTTTTTCCAGATAAAAATAACAATATTGCCTGTTCGGCAAATCTGTACTATAATTTCAGCGGGGTTATTCCCCGGGTCACTGGTAAATGGCAGGCGGTGCTCCTCGTATCAATCGGTTGAAACATACCGAAGGATAGGAGGTGATACTATGCTGACTACTGATTTGTTTATCAATATTATCGCTTTAGTATTGAGCAGCATTTCTCTAGGAATAGCATTAGGATCCAGAAAACACTAAGACCGCCCTAGCTCCAACTTGTGCGGTCTTAGTATCACACAACGAGAGGCACCGTCTGCCGGTGACCCTTTTTCTATTTGGATTATATCATAGAGATTTTGGGATTTCAAGGGGGATATTAACGGTCTGTCCCCCTGAGGATTGCCTCCGTCATTCTGACTGCCCGGAGGTTTTCCGCCACGTCGTGAACCCTGATCAGGTGCGCGCCGGCGTAGACGGCGGCGCAGTTGGCGGCAATGGTGCCCTCCAGCCTTTCCCGGGGAGGAAGGCCCCCCAGAGTCTGGCCGATGACGGTTTTCCGGGAGGCGGCCAGCAGGACGGGATAGCCGTAGGCGGTGAGGCTGACGAGATTTCGCAGGAGGGTGAGGTTCTGGGCCGTATCTTTGGCAAAGCCAATCCCCGGGTCGAGGATTATCTTGTCCTTTCCCACTCCCCGCCGACGGAGGAGGTTTGCCCGATCCAGCAGGTAAGCGGTTACCTGGCCGGTGACGTCCTCGTAGCGGGTGTTTTCCTCGCTCAGCATATCGGCGGGAGCGCCCCGCATGTGCATCAGGATGATGGGGACGTCGCTTTCCACGGCCAGATCCGCCATGGAGGGATCTTTTTCCATGGCGGAGATGTCGTTTATGAGGTGAGCCCCGGCGGCGATGGCTTCCCGGGCGGTGTCGGCCCGATAGGTGTCGACGGAGATGACCGCCTCCGGAAAATGTTCATGGAGGAGTCTGACGGCGGGGATCAGGCGGCGGCGTTCTTCTTCGCCGCTGACGGGGGCGGAGCCGGGACGGGTGGATTCTGCCCCCAGGTCCAGGATTGCCGCGCCCTCCCGCAGCATTTTTTCCGCTGCGGCCAGCAGCGGGCCGTCGCCGTTTATTCGGCTGCCCTCGTAGAAGGAGTCGGGGGTGACGTTGATGATGCCCATGACCGCCAGCTGCCGGTAGGTTATAACCCGGCCGTCGGCCAGGGTGGTGACGGGCGGGGCTGTCTGGCTGTCTTTTTGGGGAGAAATTTGTTTCAGCATATCACCCAGCCGGGCGGTAACCTCCTTGAGACCAAAATACGGCATGGCGGAAATTTTTCCCAGCAGGCGGCGGTATTGCCGGAGCGTGGCCAGCATGAGGATGTCGCAGGTTTCCAGGGCGCAGTTTACGCAGCCCCTGGGGGTGACGGCGTCCCCGCCGGCGGAGAGAAGCTCCTGCTTGATGATGTTGGCGGCGGGAGCGCGCAGGCCGGTGATTTTCAGGGGGATGATTTCCGCCTTTTCCGTAAAGATCGGCAGGCTGCCCTTGTCGGCCCCGATGGCGGAGATTTCCTCCATAGCGGAGGCGGCGGGGAGCCGCAGGAGAAATGGGGCGCTGGTCATGAGATTTTTTCTCCTCTGTATCGGCAGCCGCTGGTTTTTGTCTCCCAGACCTCGATTTCCGAGAGGCGGCTGTGGCCGGTGGCCACCAACGGTTCCAGCTCCCGCCAGATGTAGACGGCGATGTTTTCCGCCGAGGGGCAGGGCAGGAGGTCGTTGAGGCAGCTGTGGTCAAATTTTTCGATGATGGTTTCGGTGACGATCCGCTTCAGCTTTATGAAGTCAAAGACCATGCCCTCCCGGTCGGGGACGCCCTCCAGCATTACGGTCAGCCGGTAGGTGTGGCCGTGGAGGCGCTCGCATTTTCCCTCGTAGGAGGGGAGGTAGTGGGCGGCGTCAAAGGAAAATTTTTTGATGATTGTCATGGTTGTCTCCTATGAAAACACCGGCAACAGCGCCTGAAAGAAAACCGTTTATCCACGCCGGCACTTAGCAATCGACAAGCAGGCTTGCGAAGTCGGAGCTTAGTGTCGCTGCGTGGATAATCGAGCGAGAGCGGGTTTTCGTCGGGTGCTGTTGCGGTGTAAATATTATCAGGTTTTCGGTTCTGTGGGAAATCAGATGTTCGGGTGGCGCTTTGCGGCATAACAGTCTGACAGAAACACACTTGCGTTTGATTATTAACGCAACGGCGCCAGGCTCTGACTGCGCAGGTTTGCTTGTCAATCACCAGGCGCCGGCGTTAATAAACAGTTTCTTTACAGACCGTTATGCCGCGGCTTCACATTATGGTAGAGATGGCTTTGCCATCTCTGCTTTTTACTTTTTTACTGCTTGCCGGGGCCGGAGTGAGTCGGCAGGTCAGAAAAAATTTTCAGTCTGGCCTGGGCAATTTCCGCCAGCTGCTCCGGGCTGTACTTCCGGTAGACGTTATTCAGCCGCCGGTTGAAGTCCTTGCCGTATTCCTCGGGGTCGGCTGCGGCGGACAGGGCGTGTTTCTTTACCAGCCCCCAGAAGTCGCCGGTAAGCTGGCATTTTCCCGTCTCGTTTTTTACGGAAGCCTGCCGGAGCGCCAGGAGGATGTTCAGCCGGGAATCCACGAAGTAGAGGTGGAGCGTTTCGTCTGCCAGGGATTTTTCCGTGGGCAGCTGCTCTTTGGCCACCAGGTGGCCCGCCAGGGGAGCGTCTCCCCAGCCCTCCCGGAAGATGCCGTCTATCCGGTAGAGGAGCAGCAGGACGCCCTCCGCCTCCGCCAGGGCCAGCTCGATCTCCCCGGTCCGGAAAGCCTCCCGGGCGATCACGTCGGTGCGGGAAAGCTGGAGGATGAACATGGCACCGTTCACATCCACCTGAAACAGTCCCCCGTCCCCTTTAGCTTTAATGGGCAGGGGAAAGGTCCCGCCGGTTTCAAAATTTGTATAATCCATAGAAATTCCTGCCTTATTTTGCGGTTTTCCCGGAATTTGCAAAGCATTTCTCTTCAGCAGCTTCAACGGCCCGGCCCTGATGATAAATTCAATTGATAACCAGCGGACAACATGATATACTCATATTGCCGCTTTATGTCTTCAATCGGTTCGTTGATTATAACGGTTCCCGACCCTTGAATGCTGATGTGAAGAAAATTTCCGGGGCAATTCTCTTGAACAATGGCATTATAATGCAGTCTTTCAGGAAATTGCAAGGCAATTTCCGCCTTTTTGCATTCAGGGGCGCTGCCGTTATACCGCATCCGGCGAACGGGGAAAAGGAAATGAAATGAGTGAGCAGGAAAAAATGCCGTCCCTGACGGCCACCAAGGGCCGCCGCCTCACAGTGGCCATATTCGGCCGGGTAAACGCAGGCAAGTCATCCCTGATGAATCTGCTCACCGGCCGCCAGCAGTCCATAGTCAGTCCCGTTCCGGGCACTACCACCGATTCGGTGGAAAAGGGTATGGAGCTGCTGGACATTGGACCGGCGCTGTTTATCGACACCCCGGGGATCGCCGATGATACGGAGCTGGGGAGCCTCCGCCGCCAGTCCACCGAGCAGAGCATCAGCCGGGCGGACATCGCCCTGCTGCTGTTCTCCGGGCAGGAGACGGGGGAGGAGGTAAAGCTGGCCCGGCGGCTGGCGGCGGCCGATACCCCCATCATCCCCGTAGTCAGCCGGGCGGATACCTATGAGGACGGGGGCCGCTCCTTTGCCGAGGTGGTCAAAGAGCGGCTGGCCGAGGCGGGGATCACCGCCGGGCCGCCAATTCCCGTCAGCAGCCGGGAGGACGAGGCGCAGGGCTTCCCGGGCCGGGACGCCATCTTTGCCGCCTTGAAGACTATCGGCGATGAAGTAATGCAGCGGAGCCGCCTGCCCCTTACGAAGGGACTTTGCGAAACCGGCGATACCGTTCTGCTGGTAATGCCCCAGGACAGGGAAGCGCCGGCAGGGCGGCTCATCCTGCCCCAGGTGGAAACCATAAGGGAGCTGCTGGACAAGGACGTGACGATCGTCTCCACCACCGCCGGGGGTCTGCCCCGGTCGCTGGCGGCCCTGAAGGAGCCGCCGATGCTCATCATGACCGATTCTCAGGTCTTGGGCCTCGTCCGGCCCCAGGTGCCCGCCGGAACGATGCTCACCTCCTTCAGCATCCTCTTTGCCGCCCAGAAGGGGGATCTGGCCTACTTTCTTCAGTCCGCCCGGCAGGTACTGCTGGCGGAGGGAGGGCTTCCCAAGGGAGCGAAGATCGTCATTGCGGAAGCCTGCGCCCACGTGCCTGTAAACGAGGACATTGGCCGGGTGAAAATCCCCTGGCTGCTGGAAAAAAAATTCGGCCATGATTTCACGGTAGAGTTCGTGAACGGCCGGGATTTCCCGGAAAGTCTGGCGGACTGCCATCTGGTCATTCACTGCGGGGCCTGTATGTTCAACCGGAAGCTGGTCATGAGCCGGGTGGCCCTGGCCAAAAACGCCCCCCGGCCGGTGCCCATGACCAACTATGGCATCGCCATCGCCGCCCTGACCGGGATTCTGGACGACGTGGCCTTCTCCGCGGAGGAGTGACAGGGTGGCGTCCCCGGCTGGCAGATAGCGGCGGATTTTTCAAAAAACAGAAACCAGGGAGAAAAAATGGCGCTTATAACCGAAGCCCGCAGCCGTATCACGGCCCAGATCGACGCCCTGAAAAAACGGCTGCCCCTTGACTCCAATGACCTTGACTATGAAACTCATCTAAAAACTATCCGCCAGCTGCAAAGCATTCTCGACAGGGATGCAGCCCGGGGGAGAACCGAGGGAAAAATGAAGCAGGAAACGAAGGGGGCCATCGATGGCCTCATAAGCCGCTATCCGGAGCTGGAGCCTTGCCGGGACAGCATTGCCGCCGGGGCGGAGGCGATCATTGCCGCCTACAGAAACGGCGGAAAGGTCATCGCCTGCGGCAACGGCGGCAGCGCCGCCGACGCCGAGCACATCGTGGGGGAGCTGATGAAGGGCTTTTTGAAAAAACGCCCGGTTCCCCCGGACTTTGCCGGAAAGCTGGCCAGCGTGGCGCCCGCTCACGCCGAATATCTGGCGAAAAACCTGCAGCAGCCCCTGGCCGCCGTATCTCTGGTGTCCGGGGTGGCCCTGCCCACCGCCTTTGCCAACGACCAGGCGGGGGATCTTGTTTTCGCCCAGCAGGTCTACGGTATCGGCCGGAAGGGAGACGCGCTTCTGGCCATCTCCACCAGCGGCGGCAGCGCGAACGTGATTTACGCCGTGGAGCTGGCGAAAGCCATGGACATTACCACCATCGCCCTCACCGGCCGATCCGGCGGCAGGCTGAAGGATCTTGCCGACATTACGATCGCCGTGCCTCAGGAAGAAACCTACCGGATTCAGGAGCTTCACCTGCCGGTTTATCATGCCCTCTGCATAGCGGCAGAGGCAGAATTTTTCCCGCAATAACGCCGGCCTTACTGAAGGGAACGTGGACTATGGACGCGACTTATGAAAACCAGTTGAAGAAATTGCAGAAAGCCGCCCAGGGGGGAGATCTGGTAGCGGCTTACAATCTGGGCGTCATAAGCGAGGACGAGGGCTGCATCGGGGAAGCCAGGAAATGGTACCGGCAGGCGGCGGAGGCCGGTGACCCGGACGCCGCCACAAATCTGGCCAATCTCCTGATCATGGAGGCGGACGAGATCATGGAGGAGGCCCGGGGCTGGCTCACCAAAGCCGCCGAAGCCGGGCAGACCCAGGCTCAGTATACCTTGGCCACAATGAAGCTCCGGGGCTGGGGAACCCCGGTGGACACGGAGACGGCAATCAGGTGGTACCGGGAGGCGGCCCGTCAGGGAATGGCCGACGCCCAGCTGGAGCTGGCGAAGCTGTACTACAATGGGGCCGCCGGAGCCGTTGATTACAGCGCTGCCCGCCACTGGCTGGAAAAAGCGGCGGAGCAGGGTAACGGCGAGGCCCAGTTTGGCCTGGGGATGCTCTTTTATGAGGGGAAAGCCTGCGTCCGGGATTTGGAAAAGGCCGCCGGCTGGTTTATCATGGCCGCCCGCTCAGGCTATACCCGGGCCAATGTCACCCTGGGGCACATCTACGAATCACCGGAAAGCGGGAGCTTTTACAATCCCCGGGAGGCAGCCGCATACTATGAGCGGGCGGCCCGCACCGGTGATGTTATCGCCATGGTCAGTCTGGCCGATCTTTATGGCAATCAGGAGCTTCCCATAGCGGACCCGGCCCTGTCCCTCTACTGGTACCGCCAGGCCACGGCCTGCCGGAAAAGCGCGGATGGAACCGCCGACATCATGGGGGAAGCTCCGGAAAAAATCGAATGAAGGACGAAAAATTTCAAATGAAAAACGCAACCACGAGGATAAATTATGGCAACAATCTACGCGGTGCGTGTGGGTAACGCACCCGGTATTTATTATGACATCGGCGAGTACGAGGCCCAGCTGAACGGGTTCCCCGGAGCCGAAGGAAGAAAATTCAAAACCGAAGCCGAAGCCCGCCGCTGGCTGGCTGGTGAGGAAATAGACAAAAAGGGAATATACGCCGTCCGCCGGGGCCGGACCCCGGGCATCTACTACAGCCTTTCCGACTGCGACGCTCAGGTGAGAGGCTTTGAAGGAGCGGAGTGCAAGAAATTCAGCGATATGGAAGCGGCGGAGCGGTACCTGAATAAGCGCCGCAAAAAGAAGAGTCTCCCGGTTGGGGAGGAAAAGGAGCAGACGGAGGCCGCCCTACCGGCGGCAAAAAGCCCGGGAGAGCCGGTAGCGACTTCTTCCCGGGCGAAAGCAAGCCCGGCGGCTCCCGGCCATCACCTGCCGGAACGGGTGCGAAAGACACCCTCCCGGGAATTTGGCGCCTCGGCAGCAGGGGGCAGACCTCTGTCCGTCAGCCGCCGCCTCAAGCGTCATCCCGGCGCGGCCAGCCCCCTTTCCAACGAGCATGAAGCCTACGAGCAAGCCTACAACGGCGCGGCTCAGGGAGCCAGGCTCCGGGAGCGCCGCCGCCAGGCGGAGCGGAAGGGACCCAGGACTGCCGCCCTCAGGAACCCCCATGAAATGCCCATCGTCATCTATACTGACGGAGGCTGTCTGGTGAGGGAGGACGGGGCCGGCGGCTGGGGGGCGGTTATCTGCCTGCCCAACGGCAATAAAAAAGAGCTCTCCGGCGGCGTTGACTCCACCTCCAGCGAACGAATGGAGCTGCTGGCCGCCGTATCGGCCCTCCGCACCCTGAAGGGGATCTCTTACGAAGGCCAGCGGGTGGTTATCAACACCGACAGCCGCTACCTGACCGACGGGGCGGAAAAAAGGATTTGGCTCACGGCCAACACCCGCAAGACACCTCTGCCCAATGAAGATTTGTGGCAGGAGCTGTCCCGGCTCACGGCCCTCTACGCCATCGACTGGCAGTGGATAAAGGGGCACTCCGGCAACCCCTTCAATGAACGCTGTGATTTCCTGGCCACCACGGCGGCGAAGCAGAGCGTGGCGGAAAAGGAATTTGTCCACGACTACGCCGGACAGCTGGAGCACGCCAAGCGGCAGATAAAGGACCTGGAGCATCAGAACAGGAAGCTCACCCACTCCAAGGAGAAATTCCAGTTTCTGGCCCGCCGCAAGGGCCGTATCGAGGACAAAAACCTCTACAGCGCCATTCACGACGGCAGTATTATGGGCTTCTTGAAGTGGAAATTCCAAATGTGGCGGGAAGGCCGGAAAAAGTAAAGGCGGAGAGGACATTTGGATCTTCCCCCAGGGGAGTCACCACTCAAAGCCTCCCCTGTAGGGGAGGTGGCGGCGAAGCCGCCGGAGGGGTGATAGAGCAGGCGAACGGTTTATATTTTCACCCCTCAGTCGCTTCCAGCGACAGCTCCCCTACAGGGGAGCCTGCTGTCACTCGGCCAATTTGTCGGAATTGCCTTGCAATTCCCTGAACCTCTGCATTATAATACACGAGGTTAGGCTTACAATGCGGCAGGCAAAGTCTGCCGCCAGAAAATATCTCTGCAAAAGAAAAGGAGCAACAACAAAATGGCAATTGAAAAGACCCTCGTACTCGTAAAACCCGACGCTTACCAGGCAGGCCACACCGGCGACATCATCAAAATTTATGAACAGGCCGGCTTGAAGATTCTGGCCATGCGCCTGATGAAGATGACCAAAGAGGTTGCCGCCAAGCACTATGTGGAGCATATCGGCCGCCCCTACTATGGGGAGCTGGAGTCCTTCATGACCAGCGGCCCCATCGTAGCCATGGTTCTTGCCGGTGAGGACGCCATCGCCAAGGTTCGGGAGCTCAACGGCAAGACCGACCCGAAGGAGGCCGCCGAAGGCACCATCCGCAAGCTCTATGCCGCCTCCAAGGGGGAGAACGCCGTCCACGCTTCCGATGCGCCCGAGTCTGCCGCCCGGGAAATCGCCATCTTCTTCAACGGCACCGAGATTTTTGAATAATTTTCCGCACCTTTTGCCTCCCATTGAGGGGAGGTGGCACCAAAGGTGCCGGAGGGGTGACAGACTAGCCGAAGTGTTGACTTATGTCACCCCCCCCAGTTAGCTTCGCTGACAGCCCCCTCAATGGGGGCC
>CAZIKQ010000026.1:23196-25335 GCA_964540025.1 uncultured Schwartzia sp.
ACGGATTAGTGGTTACCCCTCAGTCGCTTTCAGCGACAGTTCCCCTACAGGAGAGCCAATGAGATACCGGAGGGGTGGCAGGCAAATCCAACAGTTTTTTATGCCGCCTTTATTACAATTGAAGCATGGAGGGTTGACAAATGGGTGTTTATACAAAAACCGGCGACAAGGGGCAGACCGGCCTCTATACCGGTGAGCGGGTGGACAAGGACTCCCTTCGGGTAGAAACCTACGGCATCATCGATGAAATGAATTCTGCCCTGGGCATGGCCCGGGCCTTCTGCGAAAAGGAGGAGGTCCGGCAGAAAATTTTCGCCCTGCAAAAGAACGTGGCCCTCTTCATGGCCGATATTGCCAGCTTGGGCAGCGAGCCCTATATCAAGGAGATTCACGTGGCCAATCTGGAGCATGAAATCGACGATATAGAGGAAACCGTCGGCAAGCTGGCCGCCTTTCTGGTGCCCGGCGACACGAAGGGCGGCGCCTGCCTGGACCTGGCCCGCACCATTGCCCGCCGGGCCGAGCGGCAGATGCTCCGCCTGGCCAAGGCGGAGCCTGTCCACGAAAGCGACCGGCTTTACATAAACCGCCTCAGCGACTACCTCTTCATGCTCATGCGCCTTGAGGAGCATAAGGGCTGAATCAATATGGACAAAATGATCGTGCCGGAGCGGCACGGTCATTTTTTATGGAAAAGAAGGCTCCCATTGAGATTGGCATGAACGCTTAAGCCGCTGAAAGCGGCAGCCGCTAATCGGTCTCATAGGCTCCCCTCAAGGGGAGCTGGCTCCGCAGGAGCCTGAGGGGTGCGCGAGCCTCTCGCCTAATCTGTCACCCCTCCGCCCTTCGGGCACCTCCCCTGAAGGGGAGGCTTTGGGTTTTGGCCTGAGCTCTAAATGCGTTTCGCTCGGACTTATTAAGTGAGTTAGTCAAGCCTGAGGGGTGAAACGATCAAGCAATTTCTCCCGATTTGCATTCGACAGGCAAATGCCGGTATAATTACCGGGTAAGGAGGGAATTTGAATGTGGGAAAAGCTTAAATTATTTTGCGGCTATATGAGGAACCTTAATCGGGAGAACAGCGTTTTCTCCCTGTCGTCCGAGGCGGCCTACTACCTTATTTTGAACGCCGTTCCTTTCCTCATGCTTCTTTTGAACATAACCTTTTTGCTGATAGCCCCGTACAGCTCGGCCATAAAGGATGCCATTATGTCCCTGCCCCTGGGGCTGGAGTCGGCGGCGGGCCAGTACGCCAATGAGCTGGGGCTGATCCATCAGCTGATCGACGCTCTGCCCTACGATTTGTCGAAGATCTTAAACGACCAGATTGACCTTATCCTGGCGTCGCGAATAAGGGAAATATCCGTGGCCGGAGCCCTCAGCCTTATCTTTACCGCCTGGGCCTCTACCCAGGGGATCGCCGTGCTCGTTCAGGCGGCTGATCCGGAAAATTATCTCAACCGGTACGCCCCGGTTTTGCGCTATTCAAAGGTGTGGCTCACCGTCCGCTTCAAGTCGCTGCTTTTCGCTGTCGGGATGGTGGGGATCATCGGGCTGAGCTTCCTCCTCATGCTGTCCGGCAATCTGATTTTCTACAGCCTTCACTTCATCGCGGAGGATTATCCCGTCCTCGAGCTTCTCACCCGGGCGCCTCTTTATCTGTGGAACATAATTCTCTATTCCGTCCCCTTTGTTCTTCTGCTGATAATCCTGACGATGTTTTACCGGTACGCTCCCAGCCGGTTTCACCGGCACAGCTGGGGCCGCTCTTTTTACACGGGACTGGCGGTGGCGGTCCTGTGGATGGTTTCCGCCGGAGGCTACAGCTATTACATGGCGAATTATTCCCTGCTGGGTCCCCTGTACGGCTCCCTGTTCGGCATCGTCCTGCTCATCGTCTGGCTGAGAGTCATTTCCGGGCTAATCGTCTGCGGCGGCTATCTGCTGCTGGCTTATGAGAATACGGTGGAGGAAAAGTCTCTCCGAGAAGAAGCGGAGCTGCCGCCGGGGGAAGAGGGGAAGCTGCCTTTGCCGGAGGCGGAGACGATGCAGGAGTAACCTATGATCTATAAGATAGGCTCCCCTGTAGGTTGGCATGAGCGCTTAATAAGCGAAGCGGCAACCTTTAATCGGTCTAAT
>CAZIKQ010000027.1:0-23800 GCA_964540025.1 uncultured Schwartzia sp.
CCTCAGTCAGCTACGCTGACAGCTCCCCTACAGGGGAGCCAAGGGGTAAAGTGGCTTTTGTCGACAGTCTGGGGCCCGGCCATGCCGGGGCCCGCTTATGTAATCTGCGGATACATCCAGTCAGACCGATGATTTTGGCCAACCGCAAAAGGAAATTGAATAAAGGAGAGACGCGGGGCGGATCTTTTGGTAAAATTAGATTACCACCTGATGTAAGCCGTTGTAACCAACGAATAATGAAATGAGGATTACTGGATGAACAGCAAAGAGAGGCCGATCTGGCAGTTTTTGGATAATGATGATAAGCGGCAGGCCGCAATAAGAGAGCTGGCCCGGGCGGCGGGAATATCGGATTTTCTGGCCGGGCTCCTGTACCGCCGGGGCATTACCGATGAGTTGGCGGCGGAGAGATTCCTTCATCCGCTGGAAAAGCAGGCGCTCCACTCTCCCCGGCTCCTTTCCGATGGGTTGGCGGCGGCGGAACGGATCATTCAGGCCCTGAAGCAGGGAGAAAAAATCTGCGTGTACGGAGATTACGACGTAGACGGGGTGACCGCCGTGACGATTTTGGTGCGGGCCCTCCGGCGGTTGGGAGCCGCGGCGGACAAGGCGGTCTGGTACGTGCCGAACCGCTTCCGGGAGGGCTACGGCCTCAACGAGCCGGCGGTGAGAAAGCTCTCTGCCGGTGGTGTAGGGCTAATCGTCACCGTGGACTGCGGCATAAAGTCAGCGGAGCTTATCGGCCGGCTGTCCGGGGAGCTGGGGATCGATTTCGTGGTAACTGACCACCATCTGCCGGACCGTGACGAGCAGGGCAATGAGGTCATCCCTGAGGCGGCGGCGGTGGTGAATCCCCACTGCCACCACGGCGGGGCCGCCTATCCCTGGGAGGAGCTCTGCGGGGCTGAGGTAGCCTTCAAGCTGGCGGAGCTGCTGACGGAAATGATGAGGCCCCAGCCGGAGGGAACAGCCTATGAAACGGATATGGAGCTGGCGGCCCTGGGCGCCTGCGCCGACGTTATGCCGCTGCTGGATGAAAACCGCCGCCTGGTAAAAAGGGGACTGGAGCTTTTAGGCCGGACGGAGATAAAGGGGCTGAGGGCCATTCTGGAGGCGGCCCGGGTGAAAAGGGCCGGGGAGGATAGCGAGGACTGGGAGGTTACGACGGAGGATATCGGCTTCCGGATCGCCCCCCTTATCAACGCGGCGGGCCGGATGGCTGACGCCGGCACGGTGGTTGAGCTGCTGCTGGCGACGGACTCCTTTGCCCTGGCGAAGCTGGCCGGAAAATTACAGGATTATAATCTTGAAAGGCAGATTAAGACGAAGGAGCTTACGGAGCAGGCCGAGGCGGAGCTTCAGCGGGAGGAGTTCCTGGGGGCGGTACCGGCGGCCCGGCGGGATGCGATCGTGGTGGCCGGGGAGGGCTGGGCCGAGGGAGTCATCGGTCTGGTGGCGGCCCGGCTCATGGAGAAATACAACCGGCCCACGGTGGTGTTCTCGATTTCCCGGGACGAAAAGACCGGGGCGCGGCTGGCGAAGGGATCGGCTCGGAGCATCGACGGCTTCCACATCCATGACGCCCTGTCGGCCCCGGAGGTGTCCGCCTGTGCTTTGGGCTTTGGGGGCCACGCCAAGGCCGCCGGGATAACGGTGGAAGCGGAAAAGCTGGGAGATTTTACGGCGGCTTTCACCGAGTACGCCGGAAGGGTCCTGACTCAGCGGGACAAGCAGAGGAAAATAAAGGCGGAGTGCCGGCTGGAGCCTGGGTCGATAACGCTGGAGATTCTCGATGATTTAAGGGCTCTGGAGCCCACCGGCGAGGGGAATCAAAAGCCCCTGTTCGGGCTATTTGAGGTGAGGGCAGAAAGGGCTTCCACCATGGGGCAGGCGGGAGTCCATCTCCAGTTTTTCCTGCCCGGCCGGGTGAGGGCCGTCCTCTGGCAGGGGGGCGAGCAGGCGGAGCTGGTAAACAGCGGGGCCGTAGATTTGCTGTTCACCGTAAAGGATGACGAGTGGCAGGGCCAGCGCCGACCGGAGTGTATTGTAGCGGAGATCAGGCCCTCCTCGCCGGCCTTTTCGCCCCGGCGGCTGCGCAACGTCTTCCGGCTTGTCCGGCAGGCGGCGGCCGCTTCCGGAGCGGAAGCCTTTGCCGTTGATGACCGGCTGGTTTACGCCACGGGGGTCTGCCGGGAGGAGCTGGGGCTGATACTGTCGGTGTTCCGGGAGCTGGACTTCCTTTCCGAGGCTGACGGGCTGTACCGCTTTGCGGAAAATCCGGCCAAACGGGATTTGAGCGAGTCGAAAACCTACCGGGAAATAGTGAACGGCTGAGGGGCCAACGATAATCAATGCTACAGGCTCCCCTGTAGGTTGGCGTGAGCACTTAGCCCCTGAAAGGAGCTTTAGTGCGAGCCATGCAAACTACTTAGCGATTGCCGAGTCGTAAGACGACGGCAGAGCTTAGTAGTTTGCAGGAGCTGTCGCTGAAAGCGACTGAGGGGTGACATAAATAAACCTCGGCTAATCTTCACCCCTCCGGTCTTCGGCCTGCGGTCTTCGGCCTGCGGCCTTCGACCACCTCCCCTACAGGGGAGACTTTTTTTGTCGACAAAGGAAAAGCTCCCGCTGGTGGCGGGAGCTTTTCCTTATATGGGATCAATCTTGTTGTAGCTTTGGTTTGTGAGCCGTCGGATAAATTATTTCTCCGCCTCGATGACGGTCTTTTGATACTCGAAGCATTCATCGGCCACGTCCCTGGCCAGGACTATCAGGCAGATGAGGTTCGGAATAGCCATGAGGCCGTTGGCGGTATCGGAGAAGTCCCAGACGAAGGAGAGGGTCATGGTAGCGCCGATGTAGGTTATGAAGGAGAAGAGGACGCGGTAAGCCATGAGAACGATTCGATTTGATACCAGGTACTCGAGGGATTTTTCCCCGTAGTATTCCCAGCCCAGAATGGTGGTAAAGGCAAAGAGGGCCAGGGAAAGGGAGACGACGTACTTGCCGTATTCGCCGAATACGGTGGAGAAGGCGATGATGGTGAGATTCGCGCCGGTAAAAGCCTTGCCGGTTTCCGGGTTGATCTGGCCCAGGCAGCCGGAGCAGACGATTACAAGGCCGGTGAGCATGCAGATGATCATGGTATCGAAGAAGGTACCGGTCATGTTCACGTAGCCCTGATGGGAGGGATGGTCAGTCTGGGCGGCGGCGGCGGCAATGGGGGCGGAACCGAGGCCGGCCTCGTTGGAGAATACGCCCCGGGCAATACCCCAGCGCATGGCCTGGAACATACTGGCCACGATGGCGCCGCCTACGCCGCCGGCAACGGCGTCCGGGGCGAAGGCCATGCGGAAAATTTCGGCAACCCCGGACGGAATGGCGGCGGCGTTCATCACGATCACGGCCAGGGAAGCGAAGAAGTAGAAGACAGCCATGGCGGGCACCAGAATGGAGGAGACCCGGCCGATGGATTTAATGCCCTTTACGAGAACCAGCAGGGAAAGAGCGGTGAGGAGAATACCGGTCATCCAGGTGGGAAGCGCAAAGGACGTTTTGAGGGCGGCGGCAATGGAATTGGCCTGAGTCATGTTGCCGATGCCAAAGGAGGAGATGACGGCGAAGATGGCGAAGGCAGCGGCCAGAAAGGAGCCCAGAGCCTTGTTGGAAAAGCCGTTCTTCATGGCGTACATGGGGCCGCCGCACATTTCGCCAACGCTGTTGGTTTCCCGGTATTTTACGGCCAGGACGGACTCGGCGTACTTGGTGGAAAGGCCGAAGGCGGCGGAGATCCACATCCAGACCAGAGCCCCGGGCCCGCCCAGAACCAGGGCGGTGCTGACGCCCACGATGTTGCCGGTGCCGATGGTGGCGGAAAGGGCGGTCATCAGGGATTGGAAGGGGGTGATATCTCCCTTGGTCTTATCCCGCCGGTCAAAAATCCTTCCTACCGCGTGGGGGAGATTCCGCCAGGGCAGGAATTTCAGCCGGATGGTCAGGTACACGCCGGTACCCACCAGAAAGAACAGCATGACGGGCCCCCAGACGAAGCTGTTGACCTCGCCCATAAGTCGTTCGATTTCAGCCATAATAAAAACCTCCAAAAATTTTTCCTGTAATATCAGGATGTCAGTAGAAAAAATAACAGCGGCTCTGTCTCTGTTCATTAAGCCGCGCTGCCATGGACGCAAGTATATAGTCTGCACGATTGGCTGTAAATACCCCAAACGCAAACATACTGTATACAGCGGTACTCTTAAATACACGGCGGGGATTCTGCTTATATTTTTAGTTGAGTTTAAGATTATGCGTAAAATTTTAAGATTGCATACATAATTCTTTTTCCCGGGTTGAAAAAAACTTGTCATAACAGGCGAAAACAAAAGGGGCGGAATGAATTTGCCTTGCATTTTTATGAATACCTGCATTATAATTTATGGCGTTAGAAAGTCGGTGTATCTGTTCGTCTGTAATCTTTTAAGTAGGTTGATAAAATGATTTGTGCGTCTACAAGAAAGCTGCGTCCCGGAATGATCACCGCCCAGAGTATTTACAACTATAAGGGCGGAAGCTATCTTACCAGGGGCACGGTCCTCAACGAACAGTATATTGACAGGCTGAAAAAGCTGGGGATCCAGTCCGTGGCGGTCACGGGTCTGTCCACGGATATCGCCCTGCCGCCGCCGCCGGACGTGGTGCGGGAGCAGACCAGGGTAGAGGCGATTCACAGCGTGTTCACCTGCTTCGACACCATGAAAAAGGGAATGCTCAAGATCGATGACATAGAGAAATCCTCAGAAAAAATACTGATGGACGTGCTCAGCAGCCGGGGAAATCTCGTTCAGCTCACCGACATCAGGACCCATGATACGTACACCTTCGCCCACTGCGTGAACGTGGCGGTGCTGGCGGGAATGCTGGGGGCGTACCTGGGCCTGGAGAAACGGGAGTTGCTTTTGCTGATAAAGGGAGCCATGCTCCATGATATCGGCAAGATCACCGTTCCCGGCGGGATTCTTACGAAAGCGGGACGGCTGGACGATCATGAGATGGCGGTGATCAGGCTCCATCCTGAGGCCGGAGCTAGCCGCATCCTTGCCTCCGGCGTGCCCGACGCAAATATTTTGGCAGCCATAGCGGCCCAGCATCACGAGCATCTGGACGGAAAAGGGTATCCCCGCAGGCTCAGGGGGAATGAGATTCATAAATATTCCCGCATTGTGGCCCTGGCGGATGTGTATGACGCCCTGACCGCCAACCGCCCCTACAAGAAGCCTTACCGGCCCCATGTGGCTTACCGGATAATGACGGCCTGCTCCGCCGGTCAGTTTGATCAGGAGCTTATGAGCAAATTTTTCAATACGGTGGCGCTGTACCCGGTGGGCACAGTAATGAAAACCAACTGCGGCTACGGCATTGTCAGGGCGACATCCTTTGGCCGGACGGCGACCCCGGATATCGTCCTCTTTACCGATAACAACGGGGACCTGCGGAAGGAGCCGTTCATCGTGCGGATGCAGGATATTCCGGAGGTAGCGGTGGAGGCTGTGGCGGAGGACAAAGAGCTGATGTCCCTCGTCTTCGATTTGAGGATCGACCCCAGTATGTACCTGTCGGCGGACCGGGCCGGATTCCGGGACATAAAGAGGTTTTCGGAAATATACTGACACTGTATGATGACGCTGTGCGGAAGGAGCCTGCCCTGATGCAGGCTGGTTGATGGTTTATAGAATTGA
The DNA here is from genome assembly GCA_964540025.1 of uncultured Schwartzia sp. Lineage (GTDB taxonomy): Bacteria > Bacillota > Negativicutes > Selenomonadales > Selenomonadaceae > RGIG250. Next base: position 5,736 of record CAZIKQ010000027.1, read on the forward strand.
GGAGCGCCATGAAGTTTACGGAGGAAAAGCAGCAGACCGTTGCCGGGGATGTGGAATTTTCCGGCGTGGGGATCCACTCCGGCCAGGTGACGAGGCTCGTGATTCGGCCAGCGGAGGCCGGGGCTGGTCTGACATTCTGCCGGACCGATTTGCCGGGGCGGCCGGAGATTCCCGTCTGCGCCGGGAACGGTCAGGAATCGGCCCGGGCTACTACCCTGGCGAAGGGGAAAGCCGTGGTCTTTACGGTGGAGCATTTTTTGTCGGCGCTCCATGCCCTGAAAGTAGACAACGCCTTTATCGAGATGGACGGCCCGGAGCCCCCCATCCTTGACGGAGGTTCCCTGCCGATTGTCAGGGCCCTCAGGGAAACGGGGCTTGTCCGGCAGGCGGCCCGCCGCCGTTATGTGACGATTCCTGAGCCGGTGGTGGTTTACGGGGATAAGGATCATGAGCAGATGGTCATTGCCCTGCCTTCTGATGATTTTCGGGTGAGCTTCACCTCGATAAATCCCCATCCGCTGGTGGGAACCCAGTTCCGGGACGTGACCGTGGAGGAGCAGGCTTACGAGCAGCAGGTGGCTCCCGCCAGGACCATTGCCTACGAAAAGGAAGTGGAGGCCCTTCACGCGGCCGGTCTGGGGCTGGGGGGCTCTTTGGAAAATACCATCGTGTACAGCGACGAAAAATGGCTGACGCCCCTGCGGTTCCCCGATGAGCTGGTCCGGCACAAGATCCTGGACCTCATCGGGGACCTGCGGGTGCTGGGCCTGGTAAAGGGCCATTTTATCGCCGTGAAATCCAGTCATGCCCTAAATGGCCGGCTGACGAAAAAAATCACGGCCTTGATGAAGGAAAAGGGCTGATTGACCGGATAAAAAGCAGGGAATAATACCGTTAGTAAATTTATTTTGAATAAACCGGGAATTGTCCTGCATTATGACGCCAGGGCAGTTGAACGTCCTTATATAGAATTTGCCTTGCAATTTATTGAAAAACTGCATTATAATAGTCTGTAGTATTTTTGCTGGAACGTATCATTGCGCATAGATAGAAACCTGTATACGAGAGGAGAATTACCGATGATAACACTTGACGTAAAGCAGATCCAGGAGATATTGCCCCATCGTCCCCCCATGCTGCTGGTCGATAGAATCGTTGACCTGGTACCCTTTAAGTCCGGCGTCGGCATAAAGAACGTCACCTTCAATGAAGAATTTTTCCGGGGTCATTTTCCCGGCAATCCCATTATGCCCGGCGTGCTCATTTTGGAGGCCATGGCCCAGGTAGGCGGCATCGCCATGCTTTATCCGGAGGAAAACCGGGGCAAGATCGCGCTCTTTGGGGGCATCGAGAACGTGAAGTTCAAGCGCCAGGTAGTTCCCGGGGATCAGCTGGTAATGAAGGCCGAGCTTATGCGGGTTCATGGAAATTATGGCCGCCTTCACGCGGAAAGCTTCGTCGATGATCAGTTTGCCGCTCAGGGTGATTTTATTTTTGCCCTGAAAACAAATGATGAATTAAGCAAATAGTGCCAAAATAAAGAGGATTTTGGTGATATTGGAGCGTTTTCCCTTAGAAAAAGGGTATTTTGCAGGAATTTGCTCGAGTAAGGTGAAATATAGCCTGTGAAAAATATGGCTGTAGGGTGACTTTACTGATTGGAGGGGTTTGCGACGCGCGGACAGCCCCCTGAGCAAAGGAAGTGCAGACGGAAATGGAAAAAGATATGGTAGCAGCTGGAATTCATCCAACAGCGATAGTTTCGCCGCTGGCGAAGATAGCTCCCGGGGTAAAGATCGGCCCCTATGCCGTCATTGAGGACGGGGTGGAGATCGGGGAAGGAACGGTGGTAAAGGCTCACTGCGTTATTACCGGCCGGGCAAAAATCGGTAAGGCTTGCCGGATTTTCCCGGGAGTATATATTGGCGAGGAGCCCCAGGACCTGAAGTATCAGGGGGAGGATACCTCGGTGGAGATCGGTGACCGGACCGTTATCCACGAGTGCAGCATTATTCACCGGGGGACCAGCGAAAGCTGGGTCACCCGCATCGGCAGTGATTGCCTTCTGATGGGGGCTACCCATGTAGCCCACGACTGCCAGATCGGCAACCGGGTCATTCTCGCTCACGGGTCGATGCTTTCCGGTCATGTCATCGTAGAGGACAATGCCATTGTCGGCGGCATGACCGGGGTTCATCAGTTTGTCCGCATCGGGCGCAATGCCATGGTGGGAGGCATGAGCCGCCTCGCCCAGGATGTGCTGCCCTTTACTTTGGCCGAGGGATATCCCTGCGCCACCATCGGCCTTAACTCGGTAGGATTGAAGCGGGCCGGTATGCCGGCGGAGACCCGGCAGGTCCTCAAGAGCGCCTATCGGCTTTTGTTCCGCTCCAGGCTCCCGGTGGCGGAGGCAATCGCCCGGATGAAAGAAACCCTTAGCCCCTGTCCGGAGCTGGAGGCGTTTATCAGGTTTGCCGAGACCATGGAGCGGGGCTTCTGCCATGCCCGCAGTGATGGAAGGGCAAAATAGCGGCGGAGGATTTTCGCCGCCGGAATCAGGCAAATGGCGGTTGCCTTTTGGCGATGGCGGTGAAAATATCGCAATCGCCGGTAGGCGCAAGGAGAAATAATAATTGCGTCGTAACGCGGAAATCAACCTGCAAATGAAACGAGAGGGCGATGCTGACTGGCGTTTGCCCCTGTTTCAGTTGATGTGGTTTTAATATCAGGGGATAAATTTATAAAAACGGCTTTATTGGAGCCGCGGGGGGAAGTTTTTCATGGAGAAAGTCGGACTTTTGGCCGGTGTCGGTCATCTGCCGGTAGAAGCGGCGAGGATGGCGGCGAATTTCGGGCTGGAGGTTTATGCTGTGGCGTTGCTGCCCGGCGTGGACCAGGAGCTCAGGTCTGCCGTAAAGGATTATACCGAAATCAGCGTGGCCCGGGTTGGTGATATTCTCAATTACCTGAAGGAACATGAGATCACTAGGGTGACGATGCTGGGCAAGGTTACCAAGGAGCTGCTTTTCTCCGGCGGCCTCCAGCAGCCGCCTGATGAAACGGCGATGCGGATCATGGCGTCCCTGCCGGATTACCGGGACGACACGATAATGAACGCCTTTGTGGCGGAGCTGGCAAAGAACGGCATGACGGCCTTTGACCAGACGATGCTCATAAGGATGCTGCTGCCCCAGGCCGGGGTGCTCACGAAGCGGGAGCCCAGCGAGGGAGAGAAGGCCGACATGGAGTTCGGGCTGGAGCTGGCCAGGGCCATCGGCGGGCTGGACGTGGGCCAGACAGTAGTGGTGAAGAACCGGGCGGCCATGGCCCTGGAGGCCATTGAGGGCACTGACGCCTGCATCCGCCGGGGAGGCGAGCTGGCCCGGGGCGGCGGCGTGGTCTGCAAGGCGGCAAAGCCTAATCAGGATCTGCGCTTTGATGTGCCGACCGTGGGGGCGGACACGATTGAAAGCATGATTGCTTCCGGCTGTAAGGCGCTGGCAATCGAAGCAGGGAAAACTCTCCTCGTCGATCGGTCGAAGGTAGTAGAGCTGGCAGATGAGCACGATATCGCCATCGCTGTGATTTGACCGAAAAAGACGCGGCGGACACAGGGGATTGCCCCGCTGTCCTCGCGTCTTTTTGTGCGTATTGAAGGCTGTTTTTTCAGGGATTTTTTGGTTGTTTTTGGTACACTCACGGGAACGGAGGCGGAATTATGAGCGGGCAGAAGCCGTTAAAAATCATGTTTTCCGCCGGAGAACCCTCCGGTGATCTCCATGGGGCCCGGCTGGCCAAAGCCCTGGGAGAAATTTCTCCGGCGGCGGAGCTTCTGGGCTTTGGCGGGGACAAGATGCAGGAGGCCGGCGTGAAGCTGGTGGAGCACCTGAAGGAATACAGCGTCATGGGGATCTGGGCGGTGCTGAAAAATCTGGGGAAGATCCTCCGCCTCCTGTCGCTGCTTACGGAAACCATGGAAAGAGAGAAGCCGGATATTCTGGTCATCATCGATTATCCCGATTTTAACTGGCGGCTGGCCAAGCGGGCCCGGGCTTTGGGAATAAAGGTGTTCTCCTATTCCCCTCCCTCCGCCTGGGCCTGGCGGAAGGGCCGGGCAAAGAAGTGCGGCGCGCTGGCCGATGAGCTTTGCGCCCTGTATCCCTTCGAGACTCCGGTATACGAGGAGGCCGGGGCGAATATTAAATTTTTGGGCAATCCGCTGGTGGATACGGTGGCGCCCGATTTTACCCCGGAGGAGGGGCGGAAATTTTTCGGGATCACGGCGGAAATGCGCCCCGTGCTGCTGCTGCCGGGCAGCCGAGGCCACGAGATAGAGCTGCTGCTGCCCCCCATGCTGGGGGCGGCGGTGAAGCTGCTGGCGGCAAAGCCGGACACCCATTTTTTCCTGCCGGTGGCCCCCGGCCGCAGCGAGGGGGAAATGCTCCCCCTGGTGGAGCGGTTCGGACTGGCCGGTAAGGTGACGTTCACCCATGAGCATACCTACGATCTGATGGGACTGGCGGAGTTTGCTATCGCCACCAGCGGCACCGTGGTCATGGAGGCGGCTCTGAGGAATCTGCCCTGCGTGGTGCTTTACCGGTTTGGGGCCCTGACCGCCTTTATCGGGCGGCTGGCGGTCCGCATCGATAATTTCAGCCTGCCCAACATCCTTTTGGGGGAGAAGCTTCAGCCGGAGCTTTTGCAGGATAACGTGAATCCGGAGAAAATATTTTCCGAGGCGCTGCTCCTCTACCGGGACGGCGGACGGCACGATTACGTGAAGAGCCGGCTGCGGGAGGCGGCGGCGATGCTGGGCGCTCCCGGGGCGGCGAACCGGATTGCCGCGGAAATCGTCGCCTGTGCAAGGGCCCGATAAAATAACACCCCTTCGGAGGTTCACAGATGAAGAATTATCTGCGGCTGCTGAATTACATCAAGCCGTATACGAAGACGATAATCACCGCCATATTCTGTATCATCGTGGCGGCCGCCTCCAATCTGTACGTTCCCTGGATCATCAAGGACATGATCGACAAGGTGCTGGCGGAAAAGGATATGGAGAGGCTCAACTACATTTCCGTCGGAATAGTGGTGGTATTCCTTATCCGGGGGATATTCTATTTCGCCCAGAGCTATCTGGTGTCCTACGTGGGACAGCGGGTAGTCATCGACATCCGGGGACAGCTGTACCGGAAATTCCAGCGGCTGCCGCTGGCTTATTACGACAATCACCGCACCGGCGAGCTGATGAGCTACATATCCAACGATGTGGCCGCCCTGCAGAACGCCATGGTAGACAAGCTCATCGAGCTGATAACGGAATCTTCGATTTTTGTTGGCTCTCTGGCCATGATGTTTTACCTGGACTGGAAGCTGTCCCTGCTGACTTTTATCGTAGTTCCCATGGTTGGCCAGGCCATGAAAATCTTCGGCCGGAAGCTGAAGCGGTCCGGCACGCTGATCCAGGAGCGGCTGGCGGATATGACGGCCTTCCTGCAGGAGAGCCTGGCGGCTGTCCGGGTGGTAAAATCCTTCGTCCGGGAGCAGCACGAAATCGAACGGTATGACCGGGAGAACGAGCGGAATTTTGAGGCGGCCATGCTGAATATCCGCCTGATGAGTATGCTCACCCCCACGGTGGAGTTTTTGGCGGCCCTGGCAGTTACCGTCATCGTGTGGTTTGGCGGCTATGAAGTGGTCGAGGGGAAAATCACCGCCGGGGCGCTGGTGGCGTTCCTTACCTACGCGGTCAATCTGGCCAATCCCGTGAAGCGGATCAGCCGGGTATTCGGCACCCTTCAGCAGGCAATGGCCGCGGCGGACAGGGTCTTTGAGCTGATGGATCTGCCGGAAACCATCGGGGATAAGCCGGAGGCGAAGCCCCTGCCCCGGGTAACCGGCCGGGTAAAGGTTGAGAATGTGAGCTTCAGCTACGGGGAGGACGCCCCGGCTCTCAGGAATATTTCCTTCGAGGTGCAGCCGGGTCAGATGGTAGCCTTTGTGGGGCCCTCCGGCGCGGGGAAGTCCACCATCGCCAACCTGCTGCCCCGCTTCTACGACGTGACGGAGGGCGCTATCCTAGTGGAAGGAATGGACGTAAGGGACGTGACCCTTGGTTCCCTCCGGGAGCAGATTGGGATAGTCCCCCAGGAGACGATGCTGTTTTCCGGGTCGGTGTGGGAGAATATCCGCTACGGGCGGCTGGACGCCACCGATGAGGAAGTGGTGGAAGCGGCAAAGGCCGCCAACGCGGATGAATTTATCCGCCAGCTCCCCGAGGGCTACGATACGAAGCTGGGAGAGCGGGGCGTGAATATTTCCGGCGGTCAGCGCCAGCGGCTGGCCATTGCCCGGGCAATTTTGAAGGATCCCCAGATCCTGATCCTGGACGAGGCCACCAGCGCCCTTGACACGGAAAGTGAAAAGGTGGTACAGGCGGCTCTCGACCGGCTGATGGTGGGGCGCACCTCCTTCGTCATCGCCCACCGGCTGTCCACCATCCTTGGGGCGGACAGGATACTGGTGATCGACCACGGGGAAATAGTGGAAGCGGGCGCCCATGAGGAGCTGCTGGCCAAAGGCGGTCTCTACAGCAATCTCTATAATATTCAGTTCAACAATTTGCAGTAGGAACAGATATGCACTTACTTTACAATTTGGCGGGAATCCTGATTGTAATCCTGATTATACCGGTGTTTCTCATCAGGGCCGTCCGCGAGCAGGGCTTCATCGAGCGCATCCGCCAAAGTCTGTTTGGACTTTTTCCGCCTGAGGCTATCGAGCGGGTGGCGAAGAAAAACTGCATTTGGGTCCACGCCTCCTCGGTAGGGGAGGTGGTGGCTGCCAGTCCTCTCATCAAGGAATTCCGGGCGGAATTTCCCAAGAGCCCGATCCTGGTTTCCGTGGTCACGAACAATGGTTACGAAATGGCCAACCGCATCATCAAGGATGCGGACAGCATAATCTATTTTCCTCTGGACCTGCCCTGGTTTTCCGGCCACGTCCTGCGGAAGATAAGCCCCCGGGTCTTTATGCCCGTGGAGACGGAGCTGTGGCCGAATTTCCTCCGGGCCTGCCGCCAGATGAATATCCCGGTGATGATGGTCAACGGGCGGATCTCCGACAAGTCCGTCAAGCGGTACCACCTGCTGGGGACCATGCTGGAGGATATGATCGGGACGGTCAAGAAGTTTGCCATGCAGTCCTCCATCGACTGTGAGTACATCATCCAGCTGGGGGCCGACCCCCGACTGGTCATAAATACCGGCAACACGAAGTACGACCAGACTTATACCGCCGTGAGCCCCAGGGCGAAGAAGCGCCTTATCACGGAGATGGGCCTTCAGCACAGCGACGGTATTCTGCTGGCCGGCAGTACCCACAAGGGGGAGGAGCAGCTGGTCATCGACGCCTTCGTCCGGCTGCGGAAGGCGAAGCCCAGGGCGGCCCTTATCATTGCCCCCCGGGAGCTTCTCCGGGGGGGACAGGTGGAGGAGCTGGTAAAAAAAGCCGGCCTTGTCTGCGCCCGCCGCACGGAGCTGAAAAAAAGGCCCGCCGTTGGTCATGACGCGGTGATCCTTGATACCATCGGCGAGCTGGGGCAGGTCTACAGCATCGGCGACGTGATTTTCGTAGGCGGCAGCCTGATCCCCCACGGGGGCCACAACATTCTTGAGCCGGCGGCCCATGGCAAGGCCATCATTACCGGCAGCAATATGTTCAACTTCAAGGAGACCCACGTCCTTTTCTCCGGGCGCAACGCCTGCGTTACCGTAAACGATGGGGCCGGGCTGGCTGCCGCCGTTCTGGAGCTTTTCCTGGATGATGAGAAGCGCCGGGCTATGGAAGAGGAAACCCTGGCCATAATCAATGAGAACCGGGGGGCCGCCAGAAAATCCGCCGTTATCCTCCATGAGCTGCTGGACGAGGTGGAGGAACGGCGGCGGCAGAGCGGGATCATCCACGCTACCGAGAAGATCGAAAATTTCCAGACCTACTTCTTCCAGCTGGTTCATGAGCGTAGCGTTCAGGGGTTCATCCTCAACGGGTTTGTGGAATTTCTCCACTTTGCTTCCTTCGTGTACGGGGGCATAGTAAACCTGCGGCTGGATGGCTACCGGCACCGGATCTTTAAGAAAAAGAAGCTGCCCTGTTTCGTTATCAGTCTGGGCAACGTTACCGTGGGGGGCACCGGCAAGACGCCTACCGCCCAGCTGCTGGCCCGGCAGATCCGGGACCTGGGGTACAAGGTAATAATTTTGAACCGGGGCTACCGGGCAAAATGGAAGGGAGAGGCCGGAGTCGTTTCCGACGGTTACAAGCTGTATATGGACGCCTCCGAGGCCGGGGACGAGGCCTTTATGCTGGCCCGCCACCTGCCGGGCATTCCGGTAATCATCGGGCCGGAACGCTACGCCAGCGGCAGGTACGCCATCGAGCACCTGGGGGCCCAGGTAGCCATCCTGGATGACGGCTACCAGCACTGGAAGCTGGAAAGGGATATCGATATCGTCCTCATTGACGCAGTGAACGTTTTCGGCAACGGTTATATGCTGCCGAGAGGGACCCTCCGGGAGCCGATAAGAAACCTCGACCGGGCGGATATTTGCCTGCTGACTAAAGTTGATCAGGCGGCCGGCCAGTCCCGGGAGTATATCCGGGGCAAGATCAAGCAGTACAATGACCGGGCCCTGGTGGTGGAGTCGGTCCATCAGCCCTGTTCCTTCGTGGATCTCAAAACCTGGAAGGAGCATATCGGCGGCGGGATCCACATTTCCGAGATGAAGGGGATGCGGGTCATGGCGGTTTCCGCCATTGGTAATCCCAGCTCCTTTGAGCAGACCCTGGCCCAGATCGGCGTAACCATCGTGGAAAGCCTGCGCTACCCGGACCACCATGATTATACCCCCCGGGATATGATAAGTATCATTGACCAGGCCCGCCGTCAGGATGTTGAGGCCATCATCATAACGGAGAAGGACGCCGTCAAGGTGCCCCAGCCGGCGGTGCTGGCCGCCCACGATGAGATGCCGCAGATCCCCATTTACGTCCTCAGTATCGAGGTGCAGCTCAAGGATGGGGGCGAGGAAATGATGGCCCTTATCAGGGACAGAATAGAGGAAAAGGTTGGCCCGGCAAAACGGTCAGGGCTGTCCTCCGCAGACAAGGATGCCCCGATGGAGGTATTTGCCAGCCGGGAGGAAGCTTCCCCGCAGCAGGACGGGGGAAAACCGGAAGGAAAGCCGGAAAGTAACGAAGGGGAATGATGATGAAAACATTGTGTGTTATACCGGCCCGCTACGCATCTACCCGTCTGCCGGGGAAGCCCCTGGCCGATATCTGCGGCAAGCCCATGATCGTCAGGGTTTATGAACGGGCCGTTCAGGCAAAGCTCATGAACGCCGTGGTGGTGGCCACGGATGATGAACGGGTCAAGGCGGCGGTGGAAAGCCACGGGGGGAAAGCCCTGATGACGAGAGCTGACCACGCCACCGGCACGGACCGGCTGACCGAAGTGGTGACCACCGCTCCCTATGAGGGCTATGACCTGATAATCAATGTGCAGGGAGACGAGCCTCTCATTGAACCGGAACTGATGGACAGTCTGGCCAGGGAGTTTGAGAAGGATGAAGCGCTGATGATGGCCACGGTCAAAACGGCCATCACTGACGAGGAGGAGCAGAAAAATCCCAACAATGTGAAGGTGGTTACCGACAGGAACGGCTACGCCCTCTATTTCTCCCGGAGCCTGCTGCCCTATCCCCGGTACCGGAAGGGAGCGCCGGTCTACAAGCACATCGGCATCTATGCCTACCGCCGGGAGTTTCTGCTGAAGTACGCGGCCATGGCGCCAACGGCGCTGGAGGAGACCGAGGCCCTGGAGCAGCTCCGGGCTCTGGAGAACGGCTACCGGATAAAGGTCATTGAGACGAGCCGCCGGTTCGTGGGGGTTGACACTCCGGAGGATCTGGCGAAGGTCAATGAGATATATTCATTGATGAAGTAAAGCTGCAATGGAGCTTTCGGGAAATTACAAAGGGATTTATCCAGAATATAATTCGGAGATGAAGCAAAAAGGATCTGCCCTGGTCAGGCAGGGCAGAGGATAGAATTTTAGAAAGGCGGAATGAAGATGAACCCAGTGAAGATCCGGGACTTTTCTATCGGCGGCGGTGGATTCCTGACCCTGCTGGCCGGTCCCTGCGTCCTTGAGGAGCAGGAGCGCTGTCTCCTCATCGGCGGGACCATAAAGGAGATCTGTAAAAAGTACGGCGTGAATTACGTTTACAAGTCCTCCTTCGACAAGGCGAACCGTTCCAGCTACTATGGCTTCCGGGGGCCCGGCCTGGCCAAAGGGATGGAGCAGCTGGCCGCCATAAAAAAAGCGCTGGATGTTCCCATCGTTACGGATATTCACAACGAGTTTCAGGCAAAGCCCGTGGCGGAGGTGGCGGATATTCTCCAGATTCCCGCGTTCCTCTGCCGTCAGACTGACCTGCTCTACGCGGCGGCTCAGACCGGCCGGGTCATAAACGTGAAGAAGGGGCAGTTCCTGGCGCCGGCGGATATGAGCAACGTGGTAAACAAGCTCATTGAAAGCGGCACCCAGAGGATACTCCTGACCGAGCGGGGAGCCACCTTCGGCTACAATAATTTAGTGGTGGATATGCGCAGCTTTCCCATCATGCGGAGCTTCGGCTATCCGGTAGTCTTTGACGCCACCCACAGCGTCCAGCTGCCCGGCGGCTGCGGAACCTCCTCCGGCGGACTGCGCCAGTATATCCCCAATCTTGCCCGGGCCGCGGTGGGGGCGGGGGTGGACGCCATCTTCATGGAGGTTCATGACAATCCGGAGGAGGCAAAGTGCGACGGGCCAAACAGCCTCTATCTGGACAAGCTGGAGGAGCTGCTGGAGGAGCTGGTGGCCATCCATGAGATCGTCAGGAAGCATCAGGCGGAATAAAGCTGAAACAGGAGGATAACCGTGAAAAACTCCATTAAGGAAAAGGCAGTAGAGACAATAAAACTGGAAGCGGACGCCGTTGCCAGGCTGGCGGAGCGGATCGACGACGAATTCGTGGCGGCGGTGGAAGCAATTCTGGCCACCCGGGGCCGGGTCATCGTCACCGGCATGGGAAAATCCGGTCACGTGGGCTGCAAGATCGCGGCCAGCCTGGCTTCCACCGGCACCCCATCCTTTTTCCTCCACCCGGCTGAGGCCTTTCATGGGGATTTGGGGATGGTCACGGAAAATGATATTATCATCGCCATCTCCAACAGCGGAGAGACCAATGAAATCATCAATATCCTGCCGGTCATCCGCCGGATCGGGGCGAAGATAATTTCCCTCTGCGGCCGCCGTGACTCTACGCTTACGAGGAATGCGGACTTTTTTATTGACGCGGGAGTTGAACGGGAGGCCGGTCCCATCGGGCTGGCTCCTACCTGCTCCACCACGGCGGCTCTGGCCATAGGGGATGCCCTGACGGTAGCCCTGCTGGCGGAGCGGAATTTCACCGCTCAGGATTTTGCCGTGTTCCATCCCGGCGGTTCCCTGGGCCGCAAGCTGCTCCTCAGGGTAGGGGACGTGATGCACAAGGGGGAGGACAACGCCACCATCGAGGCGGAAAAGCCTGCTCGGGAAGCCTTGTTCCTCATGACGAGGAAGGGGGTGGGAGCCACCAGTGTGGTGGATGAAAAGGGCTATTTTATCGGCTTGGTGACGGACGGGGACATTCGCCGGAGCCTGGCCAAATCGGCGGAGTTCCTGGAGGAGCCGGTATCGGCTCTGATGACGAGAAGACCCCTTTGCATTACGGCGGACAAGCTGGCTACAGAGGCCATCTCGGTAATGGAAAAGCATAAGCCCCGGCCGGTCACGGTCCTGCCGGTGGTTGATGAACAGAACCGTCCCGTTGGCATCATTCATATTACCGATCTTATGAAGCAGGGAGTAATGTGACGTGAATGAGATTTTTGACAACAATCTGAGTGAAGAGGATATTCTCCTGCGGGCAGAAAACATAAAAATGATCGTGATGGATGTGGACGGCACCCTCACCGACGGAAAAATTTTCGTGGGTAATGAGGGGGAGCTGATGAAAGCCTTCGACGTGAAGGACGGCCAGGGAATCGTCCTGTGGCACAAATCCCGCCGGGAATCGGCCATCATCACCGGCCGCAGCAGCCGGATAACCGGCGTCAGGGCAAAGGCCCTGGGGATAAAGCACGTCTATCAGGGCTGCGCCGACAAGCGGGCGGCCTATGAGGAGCTGAAGGAGCGGACGGGCCTTGACGATGATGATATCTGCTGCATTGGGGATGACCTGCCGGATATTCCCCTCCTTTTGAAGGCGGGGCTGGCGGTGGCGGTAGCGGATGCCGCCGAGGAAACGAGACTGGCGGCCCACTACGTCACGGAAAGCCCGGGAGGCTTCGGCGCCGTGCGGGAGACTATCGAGCTGATTCTGGCGGCCCAGGGACTTTGGGAAGAGCGGCTGGCGGAATTTTACCGGTAGAAGAATAATTTTTGGCGATGGGAGAGTGAGCGAGGCGTGATGTATCATATATGTATGCTCGCCAGCAAGCTGATCTGCCTTTTGCCCCACTCGATGATTCTGACTTTGGGCAAGGCATTGGGGATACTTTACTACAGGATAATAAAGAAGCAGCGGAACCTGGCCATCAGGCAGATGATGCCGGCGCTTGGTTTGGATGAGGCCGCGGCCAAACGGCTGGTCAGGGAGTCCTTTATCAATATGGGGCGCAATGTGCTGGAGATCCTTTATATGCCCCGGCTGGCCCGGGAGGGTCTGGAAAATTTTATCGAGATCGACCATCTGGAGCGGATGGAGGAGGCATTGGCGGAAGGCCACGGGGTGGTTGTCCTTACAGGCCACGTGGGCACCTGGGAGTGGCTGTCCGCCGCCTACAGCCTCAACGGGATGCCGGTGACGGCCATTGCCAAGCAGCAGCCCAATATCGACTACACCCGGGCCCTTGACGACTTGCGGGCCACGATAAACGTGGAGATTTTCTCCCGGGGGACCAGCGAGCTGCTGGCGGCGGGGCGGGCCCTGAAGAAGGGGAAGATTTTGGGCTTTCTGGCTGATCAGGATGCGGGCCCCGGGGGAGCCTTTATTGATTTTTTGGGCCGCACTGCCTCTACTCCCATGGGGCCGGCGGTTTTTGCCCGGAAGTTCAATTCGCCGGTGGTGCCATCCTTCATCATCCGTCAGCCTGACGGCAGGCACAGGGTGTTGGTATACGAGCCCATCCGTTACGAGGACACGGGGGACGTGGACGCCGATCTGCTGAATCTCACCAGGAAGATGACGGTGATCCTGACCGATATTATCAGGCAGTATCCCACCCAGTGGCTGTGGTTCCAAAAGCGGTGGAACACTCCGCCGGATATGAAGCAGGATAAGCATCATACCCTTTTGAAAACGAAGAAGTGAAAGCGATGATTAAAAAACTGAAGGAATTGTCTCTGGCCCAAAAGGCGGTTTTAGCGATAGTCGTTCCCTTCGCCGGCGTCATTCTCTGGGCGGTCTGCTCCGTCCCAACTCTGCCGGACAAAAAGGCGGCGGAGGAATTGGCCCACAGGGCGAAAATCATGGTGTACGAGAACAACACCATGCGGGAGGAGCAGGACGGCAGGCTCATCTGGGAGCTGAAGGCCAGGCGCACGGAGATGAACGGGGAAACCAGAAGCGCTGCCTGTGAGGGTATCACCGGCCGGTTCTATATGGAGGACGGAACCGTTGTAACAGGCCGGGCCCGGGGCGGCGGCTACGACGGAAAGACAAGGGACGTCTTTCTGGAGGGAGAGGCGGTTATCGAGACCGATGACGGCCGGAGGCTGACGGCGGACAAGATCACCTGGAACGCCTCGGAGCAAAAAGCGGTGGCAGAGGGCCGCGCTCACTTGACAAAGAAATGATATACTATGATACAATAAGATTCGAGTATCTCGGAGGGAATGATTGTGATGAATAAAACCGCAGGTTGGATACCGCTGCTTTTGACGGCGCTGGGCATTGGGGCAGTCACGGTATTTGCGGCGCCTGCCGCCGGTCCCCAGGGGCCCTCGGAGCTCATTGCCGATACGTTGACCTACGACATGAAAAACGACATCATGATCGCCCGGGGCAATGTGGTCATGATAACGACTGACGGGAAGGCCACCGGGGATTACGCCGAATATCACAACCGGGACAAGTCCGGTAAAGTCGTTGGCCGGGTAATTGCCGACAAGGGCGATATTCACATGGAGTGCGATGAATTTTATGTGGATGGGCAGACCCATTTCACCGCCGTGGGCAATGTGAAGGGAAAACAGCTGGACAGGACCTTCACCGGACCCAAGGCGGAATTCTTCCAGGACAGGAATTATGTAATGATGGAGCAGGGAGGCACCGTCACCAGCAAGGATGGCAGCCTGACCGCCGACTTCATGGAGGGCTGGCCGGAGGAGGAGCATTTTGTGGGCCGGGGCAATTGCCATATCGTCAGCCTGCCGAAGAATTTTGAAGGGGGCGGCGACAATGCGGAGTACTGGGGCAAAGAGGAAGGGAAGACCGTCCTCACCGGTAATGCTTGGGCCGTTCAGGAGGATAATATGATGCGGGGGAAGGTCATCACGGCTCTCCTTAACCAGAAGCCGGCGGAATGATTCCCGCCGGGGAGCTTGGCGGCATCGGGAAGTCCCTGTTTTTATTCCAGGATGAAAGGAGCGGGGCAGCTTGCGCATTGAAGCGAAGAACCTCGTCAAAACATATAACAACCGCAACGTGGTAAACGGCGTCAGCTTCGACGTCTCCACCGGAGAGATCGTGGGCCTGCTGGGGCCCAACGGAGCCGGTAAGACTACCACCTTTTACATGGTCATCGGCCTCGAACGGCCATCGGCAGGGGAAGTTTTCGTGACGGATAACGGCATTGAGACCAATGTGGCCGGGATGCCCATGTGCGACCGGGCGAACCTGGGGATCAGCTATCTGGCCCAGGAGGCGTCCATCTTCCGGAAGCTGACGGTAGAGGAAAACCTCATGAGCATATTGGAGACTACTGACCTTTCTCCTGAGGAGCAGCAAAAGAAAATGGAGGAGCTGCTGGAGGAATTCAACGTGAGCCACCGGCGGCAGGCAAAGGGCTCCGAGCTTTCCGGCGGCGAGCGCCGCCGGGTGGAAATCGCCCGCTGCCTGGCCCTGGAACCGAAAATAATCATGCTGGATGAGCCTTTTGCGGGAGTGGACCCCATTGCCGTTTCCGATATTCAGAGCATGATCCGCTACCTGCGGGAAAGGGGCATGGGTATCCTGATCACCGACCACAACGTAAGGGAAACCCTGAAGATTACGGATCGGGCCTATATTCTCAACGACGGTGAAATTCTGGTGGAGGGCACCGCCCGGCAGATCGTTGAAAACCCCCTGGCGAAGAAATACTACCTGGGGGAGGAATTCAGCCTGTAACCTGGCTGGCCGCTGCCGGGAAAATTCCAAATAGGATTCAGAAAGAATGGAATATATGAAGCTGCGAATTCTCGATAAATATTTGTTCAAGGAGGTCTTTATGACCTTCCTGTTTGGCATCTGCGCTTTCTCAGCCGTGTTCATAGGCTCCGGGACGCTGTTCCGCATCGCGAAATTCATCACCGATTACGGGGCCACCTTCCCAATGGTGGTGAAGGTGTTCGTCTACAGCCTGCCCGGTATCATCATCTGGACGTTCCCCATGTCCATGCTGCTGGCCTCCCTTATGACCTACGGCCGGTTGTCAGGCTCCAGTGAGATAACGGCAATGAAATCCTGCGGGATCAGCTTTTACCGCATTGCGGCCCCGGCGATTGTCCTGGGCTTTATGGTGAGTATGTTTGCTATCTGGTTCAACGAGGAGATCGTTCCCTGGGCCAATAACGCTTATGATAACACTGTTCAATATGAAATCAGGGGCAATACCGCTCCCGCCAGCCAGGAGCACGTCATCATTAAAGAGGTGGACAGCTCCCTCATCAAACGGCTGATTTATGCCCGCCGCTATGATTCCGGCACGAAGCGCATGGAGCATATCACCATGCAGATGTTTGAAGAGGGCCAGCTGAAAACCGTGGAAAACGCGGCCTATGCCGACTGGCTGGGGGATGGCTGGCTCATGCACGACGGGGTAATCTACGAGGTTCAGGATGAGAATATAAAAGCCCACAACTCCCGCTTTGAGACCCAGCTCCTGCCGGTGAACATGAGTCCCCGAAAGATACTGGAGTCCCAGAAGAAGACGGAGGAAATGACCCGCAGCGAGCTGCGGGAGAGGATTCAGATCCTTCAGGAGCAGTTCGTGGACACCAGGAAGCTGGAAGCGGAGCTGGCCCAGCGCTACACGGTGCCCATGGCCAGCCTGATCTTTGCCCTGATCGGCGTGCCCCTCGGTATGCAGCCCAACCGGCGCTCCTCCTCGGCGGGCTTTGCTCTCAGCGTCATCATCATTTTCTTCTATTACGCCGGAATGGTCACCGCGTCGGCTCTGGGCCGGGGCGGCGCGCTTCCCCCGGCCCTGGCTGTCTGGCTGCCGAACATAATCAGCGGGGCAGTGGGATACTATCTGGTAAGAAAAGCCGCAAAATAATTTTCTGACGATTGCCTTTCGGGAGAAAATCTATGTATGGAATAGCCTTGATCCTTGTTTTGACCGTTGCCGGGGGGGCTATTGCCTTCATCGGGGACCGGCTGGGAACGAAAATCGGCAAGAAGAAGCTGTCCCTTTTTGGCCTGCGGCCAAAGCATACGTCTACCCTTGTAACCATCGCCACCGGTCTCTTGATCACCATTACCACCTTCGGGATCATGGCGGCGGTCAGTGAAAATGTTCGGACGGCGCTCTTCGGCATGGAGAAGCTGAACCGGCGGATCCAGGAGACCCAGACGAAGCTCAACGCTGCCAACGACCAGCTGGAAATGGCCCAGTCAGAAACGCAAAAATCTCAGGAGGCCCTGCAGCAGAGCAAAGAGGATATGAACCGTCTGGCCAGGCAGCAGGCGGATCTGGAATACAGGACGGCGGCTCTGCAGGGAGAAAAAAACCGGTTGCAGGCGGACAACAGCCAGTTGATGGAGAAGAATGCCGCCATGGAGGATGACAATGCCCGCCTGCAAAAGGAACACGCCGAGCTGGAGAAGCAGACCGAAGCGTTAAAGAGCGGTCTCATCGCCATCCGGGAGGGGAGCATCGTTTTCCAGGCGGGGGAGGTCATCGCTCAGGGCGTGATTCCCCAAGGGCTTGATGCAAACGGGGTAAGAAGGTCTCTCGACGATCTGGTGGCAGCGGCCAATCAGGAAAACCGGCTCCGGATGGGGCCGGTGGCCAACCAGTATCCGGAGCTGGTAAATGTTCACCTTACGAGAAATGAGTTCGACGAAGCCGTTGCCAACATGACGGCCAACGGGGAAAAGAAAACCGGGGGCAGCGGGTATGCCGTCCGTCTCATGGCCTTCGCCAACATGGTGCTGGGGGAGCCGGTACGCTGCGATATAGAGGTTTATGACAATGAGCTCGTCTACCGTCAGGACGAATTTGTCCACGGCAAGAAGCTGGAAAATATTTCCTCCTACAGCCGGCAAGAAATCGAGGGAATTCTCCGGCAGTTCTTCCGGGAAATCAATCTGATTGCCTCGGAAAAGGGAGTCATTCCCGATTCCCTCAGAGGCACCGTGGGCGTCATTGACGGCGGGCAGGTATATGAGGTAGCGGAGGCCCTGACGAAGCTGGAGGGGCAGTGCGCCCTGCTGGCTTATGCCGAACAGGATACTTATACTCTGGGCCCCCTGCGGCTGAAGCTGGGAATTGGCAGGCTGGGCGGCTCTTTGGGGCTGGATAATGAATAATTTGGTGGAGATGGGCGTTGTCTGAAAGCCACCCCTTTAGGGGAGGTGGTCGAAGGCCGCAGGCCGAAGACCGGAGGGGTGAAGATTAGCCGAGAGGTTTACTTATGTTACCTCTCAGTCAGCTACGCTGACAGCTCCTTCAAACTACTAAGCTCTGCCATCGTCTTGCGACTCGGCAAT
>CAZIKQ010000028.1:0-23051 GCA_964540025.1 uncultured Schwartzia sp.
GGGAGGCTGTTTTGTCAACAGTCTGAGCTCCCCTACAGGGGAGCCTCCTCTAATTTGGCGGTGGGATTGGGTGAGTCCTCAGGACTCTTATAGGGGGCTATATTTTGAAGAAAATATTTATGACAGCAGTCGGCCTGCTTATCGCCATAATTTTGGTTTTGGTGGGGTTTGGCGCTTTTCTCAATTACAGGGACGAAAACAATATTGCCAGACGGATGAGCAGCCGGGTATTGCGCCTTCACGGGGTGAAGGCGGAGGTAAGAGAGCTGAGCGGCAGATTTGTCAAAGAGAGTCTGCGCCTTTCCGCCGAAAATATGACTGACGCCGTTTCCCGTATGGAGGGAACCATTGCCGAGGTATATGTAGCGCCGAACCAGCTGGTGAAGCAGGGGCAGCCCATCTGCCGCATTGTCAGCGAGGATATAGAGATGCGCCTGGCCCAGGCCGACGTTAATATTGCCAGAGCGGAGGCCGTCCGGGTCCGCTACGAGAATGCCTATGGACGTTACCGGCGCCTGGTGGATATTGATGCCGTGTCCAGGGAACAGTACGATGATGTGGTGGCAAATTATAAATCAGCCACGGCGGAAGTTGAGATGCTGAAAATAGAAAGGCAGCAATACGAGATTTTGAAAGACCGCCTGACGGTTACCGCTCCCATCGACGGCGAGGTGCTGATGCTTTACAAGAAGGCGGGAGGTTTTTTGCAGGCCGGGGCCTCGGTGGCCCTGATTGGTAATTTTAATAAATTGAATTTTAAGGAATCGGTGAGCGATAAGGACTTCCAGAGACTGGGCGGCTATGACAAGGTGTGGAATATGCGGTTCAGTAAAACTGATTTAGATAAAATATACTCGGGAAAATTTGGGGCGGAAAATAAAGGGTACACGGAAAGCTTTACCGCCCGAATTAAAAAGATTGACCCTCCCCTGGCGGCAGAGGCCTCTTTGCGCAGCGTCCAGTGGGAAATCGATAATACGGCCGGACTTTTAGAGCCCAAGCGCTATCAAAACGTAATGTTTGAAGAGCAGGAAAGGCGAAGGGTTTTGGCCGTTCCGGCAGCTGCCTTTGTCAGCGACGAGAGAAACAGCGTTTTTGTCTATGAGCAGGGTGTCTTAAAGCTAAGGGCAGTTGAATCGGGTATTATGGATGGCAAATTCTGTGAAATTGCCGGAGGACTGGAGCCGGGGGAAATAGTAGTTGTTTCCGGCAAGGAAGGTCTTACGGACGGAACGAAGGCGGAGGTTACGCTGGAGGAGGTAGAGCCGGTTGGAAATTAGAGAGGTGCTTTCCGGGGACTCCAGGGAGCTGTTTTCTAAGGAGTCCCTGGAAAAAGTCCGTTCTCCGGAGCGGCTGGATACCCTTTTGGCGGTTACTACGCCCATCGGCTGGATGGCTCTTACCGCCATGTGCATAATGGTGTTTTCCATTTTGATGTGGTCGGTTTTTGGCGCCCTGGTGGAAAAGGTTGAAGGCGTGGGAATTTTATTGGATTCCTCCGGTATTGTGAAGGTGTCTTCCGTATCCAATGGAAGAGTGGAGTCTGTACGGGTCCGCACCGGGGACAGGGTCAAAAAAGGAGACGTCATTGCCACCCTGGAATTACCAGCCATGGAGGTTGACAGCAAGGTGACCCGTTCCAATATAAATTTATCGCAAAATGAACGGGAGGCCATGACCACCGCCGCCCAATATGACGCCAAGCGCTATGAACAGGAGATAAGCGAGGTGGTTGTGAGCGCTTACGACGGAATAGTTGATGAAATTACGGTTGTTCCCGATAATATTGTGGCGGCCGGCGGTACGATTTGCACCATCCGCCGGGACGAAGGCCGGGATGAAATGACCGGGGTAATGTATGTACCGGCGGTAAACGGGAAAAAAATCCAGCCGGGTACAACGCTGCAGCTGAATCCTAACGGCTCCAATTCCAGCGAGGAGGGGAGCCTGCTGGCCGTAGTCCGTTCCGTATCCCGGTATCCCGTTTCCAGCGGCGCGATTACCCGGCGGGTAGGGAATCCGGAGCTGGCTCAGTGGTTCATTGCCAAAAATGATAACGCGGCAATGGAGGTGACCTTTGAATTGGTTAAAGACACCGATTCGGGTACGGGCTATTTGTGGACCTCCAGCGTAGGAACCCATAAGCCAGTGACCTCAGGCAGCGTGTGCAGCGGGTTTGTGGTCGTTGACCGCAAGCCGCCCATTGAAAAGGTTTTTTATAAGGTGAGCCAGTGGTTGAGAAGCAGATGAGCGTTATGAAGAAGTGGTTCAGGAAAAAATCCGGTCATGTTCATACCCCGACCGTGCTGCAAATGGAAGCCTCAGAGTGCGGAGCGGCCTCCCTGAGCATAATTCTGGCCTATTATGGACTCTGGCTGCCTTTGGAAAAGCTCCGTCAGGACTGCGGAGTGAACCGGGATGGAGTTTCCGCCGTAAATATCGTCAAGGCAGCCAGGCTGAGAGGCTGTGAGGCGGCGGGGTACCGCTGGCCGGTGGAAAAATTGCGGCAGGCTGAATTCCCCGTGCTCATCCACTGGGAGTTTAATCACTTTGTGGTTCTTGAGGGAATAGATGAAAATAAGGCCTACCTGAATGACCCGGCGGTGGGCCACAGAGCGGTACCTATGGATGATTTTATTACCAGCTACACAGGGATTGCCCTAAGTATAAAGCCGGGCAAGGACTTTCAACGGGCCGGAGAAAAATATAATATAGCCAGGGTTATTGCGGCCAAATTGCGGCGGGACAAATGGCCGGTGCTCTTCGTAACCTTGATTTGTCTCTGCCTGATCGTTCCTCAGCTGGCGGCACCGGTATTCAGCCAGGTGTTTTTGGATGATATATTAACCGGTAAGCATAAGGATTGGGTGTTTAACCTGCTGCTGATGATGGGGGGAACACTGGTTATCCAGGGGATTTTGACCTGGCTTCGCTACTGGTGCCTGACAAGGTGGCAGGCCAAGCTGACGCTGGCCGATTCCTCCCGGTTCTTCTGGCATATTTTGCAGCTTCCCATGGAATTCTTTCAACAGCGATTCAGCAGTGAGGTTGCCCGGCGGGTAGGCTTTACGGAATCCGTGGCCGATGTAATGACCGGTTCGGCGGCCACCGTTGTCCTCGATTTTTTCATCGCGCTGTTTTATCTGGGACTGCTGCTTCATTACAGCGTCTCATTGACGGTTATCGGCGTGTCCTTCAGCCTGGTTAGCGTGCTGGTTTTCTTCCTTGTCCGGAGCAGGGTCATAGAAATGACCATGAAGCTGCAGCAGGACGCGGGCAAAGAATATGGGGTGGCGGTCAATGGCCTCCAAATGATGGAAACCCTGAAAGCCAACGGCAATGAGGAGGAATTTTTTAATAAGTGGGCCGGTTACAAGAGCAAGGTTTTAGCCGGTAATCAGAGGATTGCCCTGTACAATCTGACGGTGCAGATGCTGCCGGTGCTTCTGGCGGGGGTCAACACGGCGTTGATTATGACCATCGGCGGTTTTTCCATTATGGACGGAGTGATGACCGCCGGTATTTTTGTGGCGTTTCAAAGTTTGATGGGAAATTTCCAGGGCCCCTTTAATAACATTCTTAATTTGGCCGATACCCTGCAAACTACCGAAATGCAGATGAAGCGTCTCGATGACGTCATGCAGTATGAAAGGGATTCGCTTAATTATCCGGCGGAGCAGCCGACGGATATAGGACGCAGCCGCCTTTGGGGCGAAGTGGAGATGAAGGGTCTCGTCTTCGGTTACAGTCCCCTGCACAAGCCGCTGTTTTCCGGGTTTGATATGCACCTTCGACCGGGGGACTGGGCAGCGCTGGTGGGGGGCAGCGGCTGCGGCAAGTCTACCCTGGCCAGGAT
This sequence comes from uncultured Schwartzia sp., assembly GCA_964540025.1. Classification (GTDB taxonomy): domain Bacteria; phylum Bacillota; class Negativicutes; order Selenomonadales; family Selenomonadaceae; genus RGIG250. The sequence goes on from CAZIKQ010000028.1 coordinate 3,857, forward strand.
CATAACCGGCATTTACAGGGAATGGCGGGGCGAGCTGCTGTTTGACGGTATTCCCCGGGAAAGGATCCCCCATGCCGTCATCTGCAATTCGGTATCCTCCGTGGATCAGGATATATTTCTCCTCAGCGGCACTATTGAGGAGAACATAACCCTGTTTGACAGCTCCATCAGGCACAGCGACGTGGTAAGGGCCGCAAAGGATGCCTGTATCCATGATGATATCCTGCGGCTGGAGGGCGGCTATGACCATAAAGTCGCCGAGGGCGGCTTTAATTTCAGCGGCGGTCAGCGGCAGCGGCTGGAAATTGCCCGGGCCTTGGCTTCCAACCCCGCTATCCTCGTGCTGGATGAGGCCACAAGCGCCCTGGACCCCTTGACGGAGCTGAGAGTCATGGAAAATATCCGCCGGCGGGGCTGTACCTGCGTGGTGGTAGCCCATAGGCTGAGCACTATTCGCGACTGCGATGAAATCATCGTCATCGACCATGGCAGGGCGGTTGAAAGAGGCACTCATGATGAAATGCTTAAAGCCAATGGGGCCTATGCGAAGCTGATCAGCGATAATTCCGATGGTAAAGGCGGTGGGGCTTGATGGAAAATGTCATTCACCTTTTGCCGGGAGAAAAGCTTTATTTTGAACAGAAGGGCGCAATGGGGTTCTTAAAAAGCGGCAGCGTGGATCTCTATGCGGTAACGGCTGATCATCGGGAGCGGATGTTTTTATTGCAGAGGGATGAAGGCCAGTATTTTTTTGGACTGTTTGATGAATTTCAAAGTGTGGAATTGTTTGCAGCCGCCAAGTCGCCCGCTGTTATAGAATTTTTTTCGGCAGACGCTTTGGCAAATAATGAAGTTCCCGCAGGTGTTCTCCGCCCGGCCATGCAGGGTTGGTTCAAGAGTCTGCTTATCCATGGCTGGCTCCGCTTTTTTGCCGTGCGCAACGATGAATACGTGGGCCGTTGGAGCAGGGCGGATTTTTTGCAGGACGCGGAAGACAGCTTTTTGTGGCCGGTGTTTTTGGAGCATGAAAGCATTGTCGCGATGCTTTTATGCGGGCAATTCAATTCCCTGAAGAAGTCATTTGAAGACAGATTGGAGCGGCGGAAGGAAAAAAAGGAAAAGCTGGTCAATGACTCGCTTGCTATTTTGATTGGCGAGGAAAATTTAGAGCGGGACGGGGATCCGCGAAAACAAACGGAAGGAATCGCCGCCCTCATTCAGAGGGTCGGACGGGCCCTGAATATGGAAACCGGCGACCTTTCCCTGCCGCCGGAGGTTGCCCGCCACCTCAGCGACGAAGCCCTTGTCAAGCGCCTGATGAATAAGGCCGGTATGCGGATGCGTCCCGTGCTTTTGGAGCGCGGGTGGCAGACGAAGGACTGCGGGGTGCTGCTGGTTACGAAGGATGGACGGTATTACGCGGCGGTTCCCACAGGGCCAAGCCAATACCGGCTGTACGGCCCGGAGGGTAAAAGTGAATATATCAGTGAGGAATTGGCGGGTGCGCTGGATAAAAGGGGCATGGCGTGTTATGCCGGCTTTCCCCAAAGGGCCCTTAAACTGAAGGATCTGCTTACCTTCATGGTTGGCCAGTGCTGGCGCAGTGATTATTATTATATCCTTTTGGCCAGCGTTATCGCGGGACTTATTCCGCTCCTGACGCCTGTCATCACCAAGTCTATTTTTGGCGACGTTATCCCGATTCAGGACAAACAGGGTTTGACGACGCTGACTCAGGTGATTATGGTGGCGGGCTTTACCTCGGCTGCGGTAGCGATGGTGCGCTCCGTGGCGGTTTTGCGGATAACCAGCCACCTGGATATGGCGGCGGAAGCCGCTCTATGGTCCCGGCTGTTATCGCTGCCGGCTGATTTCTTTAAGCGCTACCAAACCGGTGAATTGTTGCAGCGAATGAGCGGGATTGACGCAATAAAATCCCTCGTCACCGGCGAGCTTGTGGGAGGAGTTTTTAACACTGTATTCTCCCTTTGGAGCATTCTCCTGATGTGCTGGTACAGCTTGCAGCTTACCGGGGTAGCTCTGCTGGTGTGGATAGTCTTTTTTGCGGTTACGGCGGTAATTTACCGGCAGGTATTCAAGTATCAGAAAAATCTGGTGGAGGCCGGTAACAAAACGGCGGGACAGGTCGTGCAAATTTTTAACGGGCTGGCTAAATTCCGCAGCCAGGGGGCGGAGGAGCAGGCCTTTTATTTGTGGGCCAAGTGTTTTGGGGAGCAGTGGAGGTGGAACCTAAAGCTCCGGTGGCAGAACAATTACAGCGGCATTATCAATTCTATACAGCCGCTGGTTTTATCTATGATCCTCTACTACACTACCGTGGACATGATGGCAAAAAGCGCCGCCGCCGGACAGGCCGCCATGACCTATGCGGAGTTCCTGGGCTTTGAAGCGGCCTTCTCCGCCTTCAATGCCACTTTAGTGAGTATGATCCCTTTAGTCGCGAAGATTTTTAGCGTTCGGCCTCATATCGAGAACCTGCGGCCGATCCTGGAAGCTGAACCGGAATATTCCGAGGAAAAAATTGAGGCCGGCTACCTGACGGGAGAAATAGAGATCAGGAATTTAAGCTTTGCTTATAATAAGGACGCCCAGGATGTCCTGCGGGATATCGATCTGTTTATTAAAGCCGGTGAATCCGTGGCTATCGTCGGGCGCAGCGGCTGCGGTAAATCAACGCTGGTCCGCTTGCTGCTGGGATTTGAAAAGCCAAGAACCGGGGCTGTGTATTACGATAATCTGGATCTCAACGATTTGAGTCTGACTTCTGTCCGCAGTCAGATGGGGGTCGTCCTCCAGGATGGCAAGCTGTTGGCGGGAAGCATTTTTGACAATATTGTGGGCACTACCGCCATGACGATGGACGACGCGTGGCTGGCGGCAAAAAGAGTCGGCCTGGACAAGGATATACAGGAGATGCCCATGGGAATGCATACGGCAATCAGCGAAGGGTCGGGAAATATTTCCGGCGGCCAGCGGCAGCGCATTCTGCTGGCGCGAAGCATCGTCAATAATCCCCACGTCCTCATCCTCGACGAAGCTACAAGCGCCCTGGATAACACGACTCAGGCCGTCGTTACCCGCAGTCTGGAGGAAATGTCCTGCACGAGAATCATCATTGCCCATCGGCTCAGTACCATCAGAAATGCCGACAGAATTATCGTGATGGATTCCGGACGGATCATTGAAGAAGGAAGCTTTGAATCTTTGATGGAACAAAAGGGAGTTTTTGCCGAACTGGCCGGACGGCAGCTGGCTTAGGGAAATTCCTGATTTTGTAGCTTTAATATCCCCCGGCTGTGCCGGGGAATATTTGGCTTTGGATGTCCGGGCTGAAAATTGAATAGCCATTTTTAAGAAGAAAGCTGATGGGATGTGTGCTATGCTAAAGGGGAAGCGGAGGAGATGAATCCGGTTACTTCGAGTTACGGATAAAGGAAGCCATAGGCAGAAAAGCTATAAAGGAGAAAGTCATGCAGTACAGGACACGTTACCAGTCCCCGCTGGGGGCCATAATCATTGCGTCAGACGGAGAAGTCATCATTGGTCTCTGGTTTGACGGACAGAAATATGACCGCAGTATACTGGTTCCCGAATGTGAGGAAAGGGACGTCCCGGTTTTCGCCCAAGCGGTGAAATGGCTGGACTGCTATTTTGCCGGGAGGGAACCGGATTTTACACCGGCGCTGGCCGTCAATTGCTCCCCTTTTCGCCGGGAGGTGCTGGAAATACTCCAGCGTATTCCCTATGGACAGACCAGGACCTACGGGGAGATTGCCCGGGAGATCGCTCAAAGGCAGGGGCGGCAAAAAATGTCGGCTCAGGCTGTCGGCGGAGCGGTAGGCTGGAATCCAATTTCCCTCATTATTCCCTGCCACCGAGTGATAGGCGCCAGCGGCAGTCTGACGGGCTACGGCGGCGGGATCCAGCGAAAGCTGGCCCTGCTGAAACTGGAAAAGGTCGATACGGAGGGGATGTTCATCCCGAAGAAAGGCACGGTGCTGTAGGGATGGTTTTTAGCAGAGCTGAACAAATAATGAGGGAAATAGTGGTCATCCTGCTGATTATTTCCGGGGTCGTATTATTTTTAATAATTGGCTCTGAACTTATGATAGAATAAAATCGAGGGGGAGAAATGCGCAGATGACGGAAGCGGAAATGTACGAGGCCGTGATAAATAACGATGAAAATTATGACGGCTTGTTTTTCTACGGAGTCAGGTCCACCGGTATTTTCTGCCGACCATCCTGCCAGTCAAAAAAGCCGCTGGCGGAAAACGTATGTTTCTTCAAAACCGCCGCCGACGCAAGAGCGGCGGGGTTCCGGCCCTGCAAGCGGTGCCGGAGCGATCTTTTGTCCTATCGCCCAATGGCGGAAATCGCCGGGCTGGTAAAAAACCGCCTAGAGGCTCTCTACAAACAAAGGTCTCTTTGGAGCCGGGGATTGGGCGAATTGGGCCTTTCCCGGCGGCGGGTCGTGGAGGTTTTCAAAACTGCCTACGGCCTGACGCCAAAAGCCTACATGGACGAGTTGAAATTGCAAGAGGCAAAGCGTCTTTTGCTTGATACGGAGGATCAGGTGATAGATATCGGGGCCGCGGTGGGGTTTGGCAGTCTGGCCACCTTCAACCGGTTCTTTAAGGAACAGGTGGGTTGCAGTCCCGGCCAATATCGAAAGAACTATCGGGGAGTTTGACCATTGACAGGAAAATGCGCAAATAAAAATCCACTCGCCAGGCGGGTGGATTTTTTAGTCCGGTAGAATTTTTAGATATTTGTCCAACCGGTCATTGACGTATCCGGCCAGGAGGTTTTCCCTTGCCGAAGGGGTGTGCTTTGCGTGGTATTTATACCGCCTTATTGGAATAATATTTTGCCAATTAGCGGAACGATGCGAAGCCAGAGTCGCCAGAGCAAAAAGTTTAACGGTACGGGACAGTTTTACGGCAATAATAAACCACCAGGTTGACGGGTGGTTTTGTATAGCAAAAACCCGGCGCAGTACAAGACTGAACCGGGTTCTAAAAGCTGCTTACAGGAAATAGGCGTTGGATTTGGCCTCTTTCAGCTTTTCCGTGAACATAGCGGAAAATTCGTTGTAGGCGGGGACGTCCATGTGCTTTGCTCCCATGGGGCAGCGGCGGATGCAGCGGAAGCAGGCGATGCACCGATTTGGATCAATAATGCGGTTGTCCGCTCCGATGGCCTGCATGGGACACTCTAACCTGCAGCGGCCGCAGTCGATGCAGGCATCGTTTGTAAGCGGGACGAAGGAGCCGCCCTTGCCGCCCTCCTTATAGGGCCGGTTGCCCGGTACGTTTGGCTGACTATAGTCGCCTTGGTTCAGCTTTTTGGCCACTTTTTCCGCAAAGCGGGCGTCCTCGGCCAGGTCGGCCTTGTTGGGACGGCCGACCTGGATGCGGCCATAAGTGTGCTCGCCGATCAGGGCTGCCGCCGCTATGGGGAGGAAGCCCTGGGCGGTGAGCAAATCGCAAAATTCCAGCAGGGCGTCATCGTAGTCCCGATTGCCGTAGGTTACAGTAACGATGCAAGGGGTTTTATCACCCGTCACTCCAGCCAGGCGTTCCACAAAGCCTTTGAACAGCCGGCCGCCGTACACCGGTGCGCCAAACACAACGACCTTATCCGGGCCAAACTGGGCCTGCCGTCCCTGGCAGGTGAGGTCAAGTTCATCGTAGGCTTCGCCCAGGTTTTTAGCGATGGCGCAAGCGCTTTTGCGGCTGTTGCCTGTGGGAGAAAAATAGACTGCAGTTACGGAATAATTCATATTTCATTGCTCCTTTATGACCGGTTGGTAGAAGGCATTGCATACCAGAAGAAATAAAAAGCAAAACAGTATGTAAATAAGGGTTAAGTTCGGATAAGCGCCTGTTGGGAAAAACGCCTCTGGAAATATTTTGCAACTTTTTAGCGGATAAAATGGGTGCCAATCCAGGGCTCTTTTTCCGGCAGACCATATTTTCCCCGGCCCAAAGCGATGGAACGCATTAGGAAGGTCATGTTCCGGGCCAGAGTCCGCATGGTTTGCAGTCCTTCTCCGTCCTGCAGGGCTTCGCCGGGTCCACGGCCGTGAATGCTGTTCCAGTACTGGCTGGAGGCGATGGGCATACCGCAGATGGCGAAGTATTTGTTGAGCTCGTCGAAGGTAGCGGACAGGCCGCCCCGGCGGGCCGCTACGACGCTGGCGCCGACCTTCATGGTTTTGTCAATGTGGGAGGTGCTGAAGAACAATCTGTCCAAAAAAGCGATGAGGGTAGCGTTGGCGGAGGCGTAGTAAACCGGCGTGGCCACCACTAAACCGTCGCATTCCGCAAATTTTTGGGCGGCTTCATTTACTTCATCATTGAAAACGCAGCGGTTCAGGGCAGCGCATTTACGGCAGCCGATACAGCCTCGGATAGCTTTGTGGCCGATGTGGAGAATCTCCGCCTCCACGGCTTTCTCTTCAAAAACCTTTACCATTTCCTGTAAGGCGATGGCTGTATTTCCGCTGGCATGAGGGCTGCCGTTGATAAGTAAAACCTTCATAAAAAAACCTCCTCCAAAAACCTGAATGATAATTTTTGCCTGAATGATTACATTATACAATATACAATCTCAAGCTTACTTCAAGTCAAGTTGTTTGGAGAAGGTTTGGCGGAGAATTACGGGAAATTTATTTCAGGGTGCGGCCGTAGAAGCCTTGCAGTTTATGAACGATCTGGTCTACGTATTCCGGGACGTAATAGGTTTTGATATGGGTGGCGCCGGGAACCTTGAACAGCTCTTTATCCCTGGTGCCGGTGGCTTTGGCAAAGGCGTCCTCGGACATATACAGGGAATCGGCTTTCTCCCCGGCAATCAGCAGCAGGGGCTGGTCGATAAGCGAAATGTTATCGGTAGCGTCCCAGGTCATCAGCTCCATGAGGCTGCTGGTGGTGTAGCTGAAGGTGGAGTTGGGGTGGCGGTGGCTGCGTCCGTAGTAGAGCATACCTTCCCGGTAAAGGTCGGTGCCGATTTTCGCAATAGCTTCGTCCGTCAGCGCGTCAAAATCAACGCTGCCGGAATAAGCCGGGGAACCGCCTTTGATTTCCGCTGCCCGGGCGGCAGCGGCCTGAGCCATCCGCTCCTGGATGCTGTCCAGCTGGGAATCCATGTAGCCGTTGCGGCGAACCCGGCCGCTGTTAAACATACTGATGGCAGCTACGGCTTTGACCCGTTTTTCGGATTTAGCGGCGTTTAGGGTATAGCCACCGCCGCCGCAGATGCCCAAAGCGCCGATCCGGTCAGGGTCCACACCTGCGTACTGGCTGATGTAGTCCACCATGCCGTGAATATCTTCGGTGCGGTAGTAGGGAACGTCCAGGTGGCGGGGATTGCCGCCGCTGGCTCCCTGAAAAGCGGCATCGGCGGCGATGGTAACGTAGCCAAGCTCCGCCAGGCACTGGGCGTAGAGACCGGCAACCTGTTCCTTGACGCCGCCGTTGGGATGGGCCACCACGATAGCCGGATATTTTTTGGCGGGATCAAAATTGGCCGGAGTGTAGACGTTAGCCGCAATTTTTACCCCGTGGAGCTGGTAATTTACGGGATGAATATTCACCTGATTCTTAACGTTTTCCGTAATGGCGTGGTCATAAACCAGCGTGTAAGGATTGTTTTTGTAAGGGGCGGCGCCGGCCGTTCCGGTAACGCCCAGGGCAAGGGCCATAAGGGCGGCTAAATAAAATTTTTTCATACTGATTACCTCATTTCGTAAATTATTTTTGTAAGACTTTATCTAAAACATTTTTGGCGTTGGCGCCGGTTTTTTTGCCGACCTTTTCCGACAGGAGCGCTACCAGTTCCTGAAGCTCCTCAGAGGAGACCCCGGCGTTCATGCTGCAGCGGAAATGACCGGTAAGCTGATTGTTCACGTTGCCGATGCCGGCCAGGGCGCTGACGGTGGCGATTTCTCTTTCCTGGAAGGTCAGGAGATCCCGCTCAAATAAATCGCAGAAAAGATGCTCCCGGAGCAGGGTGTTGGCAAAGGGGGCGAAATCGTAGATCTTGCCCGACACGGGGCGGCCGACTAATTCGGTTTGAATTTTTGTGCCGATAGCCAGCCTGTCCCGTTTCGGGTCCACCGGGCTGGGCTCTCTGCCCCCCGGATCGCTAATCCCGGCTGCCTGGCGTTCCTCCAGGACTCTTATCAGGGTATTAAGGCCATTCAGACAGCGGGGAAAGCCGCAGTAGGCATAGAGATGGAGCATGACCTCCCTGGCTTCATTGACGGTGAGGCCGCTGTCCAGCGCCTGATTGATGGCCGGGCGCAAGCTGTCCAGATCTCCCTGAGCGGTGAAAGCCGCCATGGTGGCAATACTGGCGTTTCTGGGCGACAGCGTCTCCGGCTCTGCCGCCTGCGCCGGAGAACCGAAGATGCCCAGGCTGCACAGCGCCAGGCAGGAAATGATAATAGTTTTTTTGAACATGAAATGCCTCCTTTTTATTGTTTACAGCTGCTTAGTTCTTTGCTATAATCGATTGTAAAAGTTAAATAGAACTTTAAGTCAAGAGCTTTTTAGGAAAATTTTGAATTTTTTGGAGGCACAAAATGTTTTATACGATTGGTGAAATGTCAAAAATTCTCAACATTCCTTCCTCTACCCTGCGCTACTATGATAAGGAAGGACTGCTGCCCTTCGTGGAGCGGTCCGAAGGGGGCAGCCGCCGGTTCAAGCCCAGCGATTATGAGGGTCTGTGCATTATAAGCTGTTTGAAAAACTCCGGTATGCCTTTGAAGGATATTAAAGATTTCATGCAGCTGGTCACCGAAGGGGACGCATCCATCGATAGCCGCCTGCAGTTGATCGAGAAGCAGCGGGAACGGGTATTGCAGGATCTGGCAAAAATTCAGCGGCTGCTGAAGGTCCTGGATTACAAGGTTTGGTATTATTCTACGGCTAAAGCGGCCGGGACTACGGCCGTGCCCCGGGAAATGCCGGAAGAAGACGTTCCCGAGGAACTGCGGGAGGTCCGCAGATACCTCAGGGATATTCGCTATAAGGACGAAAAGATGGCCCCTGCTGAATGAATCTACGTCAACGGCGAGGTGCGGGACGGCATGCTGGACGTTAAGGAACGCCGCGCAAAAATCCGGTATGCCCCTTGAAGCGTTTCAAAAGTTAGTGGCCGCTACGGCTTAAAGGCCATATCCGGAAAATAAAAAATCTCTGGCTGTGACCCAGGTGGGAGCCAGAGATTTTTTTGCCTTAAAAGGAGGGCAGGATTACTTTAAGTTTTTCTTGAAGAATTTTTCCAGCTTATCGAAGGGGATCATATCCACCTTATCGTACAGATCGAAGTGGATGGCGTCCTTGACGATGACCAGCTCCTTTGGTTCGGCGGCTTTGGCGTAAGCCTCCTCCGTGAAGTAGCGGGAGTGGGCTTTTTCCCCCATAATGAAGAGCATGGGGCGGGGGAAATCGTTTCAATATCCTGGAAGGGATAAAAATTCATAAATTTCGCATTGGTGGCTTTGTCAGAACGGGTGTTGATTTCAAAGGGCTCCCCCTGGGGCACAAATTCGCCCCGGCCATGGTAAAATTCGTAAGAAGCCTTGCGGGTAGCCGGAGAATTTGCGTCTACGGTAAAGGGAGAACCGCCCACGAAAACCTGCTCTCCCCCCAGAAAATCAGCGTAACGCTGCTGGGCGGCTTCGGCGATAACCTTTTTGCGCTGCTCGAGGCTAAAGGAATTGTTGATGCCGCTGCGGCGCATTTCGCCGATGTTATACATACTCACGGTGGCAACGGCTTTCATGCGGGGATCGATTTTGGCGGCGCTGATGACGAAGCTGCCGCTGCCGCAGATGCCGATGATGCCGATTTTTTCCCGGTCCACAAAATCCTTGGTGCCTAAAAAATCTACCGCCGCGTTGAAGGTTTCCGCGTACAGATCAGGGGCGATGCCATGGCGGGGAAAACCGCCGCTTTCACCCCAGAACAGCTGGTCGACGGCCAGCGCCACGAAACCTCTGTGGGCCATCTGGGCGCCATAGACGCAGGAAGCCTGTTCTTTGACGGCTCCCATGGGATGGCCGATGACCAGCGCCCGGCCCGGCGCTTTCAAGCCGGCGGGAACAAACAGGTTGCCGACGATTTCCATACCGTATTGATTGCTGAAGGACACCCGATAAAGCTTCACGTCAGCGGGAACGGTGAAGGTGGCGAAATCCCGGGCGGTGATTTCCGTCATGGTGGTTTGGGGTCTGTGGGCGTCTGCCGCCAGAGCCGGAGCGGTAAAGAGGGGGGCTGTTGACAGAACGGAAGCGGCGGCAGCGACAGCTAAGGCGCGACGTAAAATTTTCATCAGAATTTTCCTCCTTCGTCATTCATTTATATTTGGCAGGGTTATTCCGGGATTTCCCGGGGGTATTGCTCGTCGCTTACCGGCTCCAGCCAGGTTACCCCTTCCGGGCTCGGCTCGGAGATGGCGATGTGGCTCATGGAGGTAGTGGCGGCGCCCCCGTGCCAGTGCTTGACGCCGGCGGGGCATTGCACTACGTCGCCCTGACGGATAACCGTCACCGGCTTGCCCCATTCCTGGGTGTAACCAACCCCTTCGGTAACGATGAGGGTCTGGGTGCGGCTGTGAATGTGCCAGTTGGTTCTTGCTCCGGGGGTAAAGTAAACCAGCGCGCCATAGACCGGGGCTTCGGCGGTGGCGCTGAAAAGCCGGGTGGCGTAAGCGAGGCCAACGAAATTTTTGCCGTTGGTCTGCGCGGTAGGGAGCGCGGCGGCCTGTTTCACCGTCTGCACAGGCTGCGGGGCGGCTGATACGGCGGAAGCAGTCCCGGACAGGGAAAAGATAAGCGTGGCTGCTGCGGCAGCTGTTCTGGCCGTCAGGGCGCGGCGAAATTTTTTCATAATAAAGTCCTCCTTTGGATATCAATAATCCGTCTTATAGTCTCCCGTTTAGGGGAGGCATGGGGGTGTGGCTCTCCTCCAGGGGAGGATTTGATCATTCCCGTCGGTACAATAATACCTGAGGACAATATAGCGGTTAAAGCTGACTTTAAGTCAATACGAAAAAATATTTAATGAGATTTTTTAGGAAAGATAAGCCTCCGCAATTGACCGCAAATCGGAATTTTCGGCTCACCAAATTCATCGTGTCCAAATAATTCACCTTTCCCTATTGACAATGTATCGGACGTATTATTAAATCTTACAGTATGCAATATAGTAATCATCATATGCTATAATGAAAGTCTGTTGTCGGTTTTTACAAGGAAAGGATGAAATTCGGTGATTTTAATTTTGGGTGAAGGGGAAGGACGGCTGATGCGGGGCAGCGCTCACGGGGACACGGCTCATTCGCCGGCAGGCTCCGCGGTTTGCTGGCCGGGAAAAGGGGAGAATGAGAAATGAATCGAGAGCATTTTTCTTCCAGATTGGGGTTCATTCTGGTTACGGCGGCCTGTTCTATCGGATTGGGAAATATCTGGCGGTTTCCTTACATCGTTGGGAAGTATGGCGGGGCATCCTTTGTGCTCCTGTACGTTCTCTTTCTGGTCATCCTGGGGCTTCCCTGCGTGGTGATGGAAATGGCGGTGGGCCGGGCCAGTCAGCGCAGCACCGCTCTGTCCTTTGACATTCTGGAGCCAAAGGGTTCAAAATGGCATTACTTCAAACACGTTACCTTTGCAGGCAATTACCTGCTGATGATGTTCTATACGGTGATCAGCGGCTGGCTTATCTGGTATTTTGTGGCAATGATGAACGGCCGGTTCCAGGGGCTGAACACCGCTGAGATCGCCGGGGTATTCTCCGGTTTGTTGCAAAGCCCCGGCATCATGACGGTTTACACGCTGGTGGCAATCTTTATTTCCGTGGTGGTATGCGCCATAGGCGTGCAAAAAGGGGTGGAAAAGGTTACAAAAATCCTGATGCTGCTACTGTTTTCCCTTCTGATCGTTCTGGCGGTAAAATCGGTGCTGCTGCCCAATGCGGAGCTGGGGCTCCACTATTACCTCTATCCGGATTTTGCCCGGGTGAAGGAGATCGGTCTGGCGGAATGTATCTTCGCGGCCATGGGGCAGGCGTTTTTCACTTTGAGCATCGGCATCGGCGTATTGACTGCCTTCGGGAGCCGGGTCGGCAAGAGCAGTTCCCTGACGGAAGATGCCGTATACATGGGGGTCCTGGATACGATCGTCGCCTTTCTGGCGGGGCTGATCATTTTTCCCTCCTGTTTCAGCTTCGGGGTCGAGCCGGACAGCGGCCCGAACCTGCTGTTCGTGACTCTGCCCAATATTTTCAATGCGATGGAGGGTGGCCGAATCTGGGGGAGCCTGTTCTTTCTGTTCATGTGCTTTGCCGCCGTGTCCACCCTCATCACCGTGATCGAAAATATCATCACTTACACCATGGACTGGAAGGGCTGGAGCCGGAAAAAGGCCGCGAGCGTCAATTTTATCGGCTTGTTTGTGCTGTCCCTGCCCTGCATTTTGGGCTTTAACCTGTGGAGCGATATCCAGCCACTGGGGGCGGGGACAAATATTCTCGACCTGGAAGATTTCATCCTGAGCAACAATCTGCTGCCCCTGGGCAGTCTGGTTTTCCTGCTGTTCTGTACCAGCCGTTACGGCTGGGGTTGGGATAATTTTTATCAGGAGACCTGTCTGGGCAAAGGCATGAATTTTCCGCTGTGGGCCCGCCGGTACATCAGCTATGGACTTCCCTTTATCGTCCTGCTCATCTTCGCCTGGGGGTATCTGACCTGATCGGCGGCTTGAGCTGCTTCCCGTCGGGCAGTCAATCGAAAAAAGTATAAATTTCCCTTTTGCCGTCCTGTTTTGTCAGGGCGGCTTTTCTCTGGGGCATTCTCTTCAGGCAGAGAAATTTCAAGGAGAGGTAAGAATACCGGCTTGTTTAAGGATAATTTAAGATTTCGGCTGTATCATACAATAGTCTTTGCAGACTCTTTTATGAGGGAGGGAGCTGCCGTGGTCGTTCTATTGGCGGAAGATGATATCAATCTTGGCAATCTGCTTTCCCAGATGCTGAAAAAGCAGGGGATAAAAACGAAATGGGTAAAGGATGGCAAGGAAGCCTATGATGAAGTATACAATGATGGTTATGACGTATTGATCCTGGATTGGATGATGCCGGAGCTCAGCGGAATCGAGCTTTGCCGGAAGCTCCGGGAAGAGGAGTATCAGGGAAATATCCTCATGCTTACGGCAAAGGACACCATCGAGGACCGGGTCAGGGGCCTGAACGGCGGGGCCGATGATTATCTCGTCAAGCCCTTTGATATAAACGAGCTGGTTGCCCGGCTGTATGCCCTGTGCCGGCGTCATGGCAATTACAGCGGCAAGGTCTTTGAGTATCGCGGCTACCGGCTTGATTCAAACAAATATACCCTGGAATACAACGGAAGGAGTACCGAAATCAGAGCCCGGGAGTTCAGCCTGCTTAAATTTTTAATGCTGAACCATGGGCGGGTACTGCCCCGGGATGTAATTTTGACGGAAATTTGGGGGATAGAAAGCGACATCACGGAGAATAATCTCGATGTTCATATTCGGATGCTGCGCAAAAAAATAAGCGCCATCAGTGATGAGGAGCTCATTTTTACCGTTAGGGGTGTAGGTTATTGTGTCAAATAGGATGTTTTTGGAGCTCAGGCGGAAGCTGACGATCCAATATTCCTTAGTCTCCTGTCTGTTGATCTTCATTATTGTCTTTGCCACCTATGCCCTGAACTGGTGGTCGATTCTGGCCATTGAAAGGAAAGAATTACATGAAAAAGCAATTCATGAAGGGGAGGAGTGGATCAACTCCAAAGAGCTGCCGGTAAATGACAATGAACTGATCAGCGAGGAAATGCTGGCCTATTTTGTGGAGCCCGATGGGAAGGCGGTCATCATCGACCAGATGGGCAGCGGCGCAGCCGGTAAGGCAATGCTGAGCAAGCGGGGCAGGTGGCCGGATCCGGAGCGGAATACCCGGATGATCAGGGCCCGCGATGAAACGGGAGAGCATCACTTCCGCTACCTGGCTACCGTGTGCCAGGTCAGGGACAAGGGAGAGACTGTCGGCTGGCTTTATATGTTCAAGAACATGGAAACCTATTATGCCGCAGGCTGGCGGACGATACACATCCTCGGCATATTGTTCGTTATTCTTGTGCCTTTGGCCGGAGCGGGCAGCTTTTGGCTGGCGGGGCATATGATCAAGCCCATCGGCGATGCCTATGAAAAGCAAAAGCAGTTTACGGCGGACGCCTCCCACGAAATGCGCACCCCAATCGCGGTAATGAAGCTGGCGGTTCAGGGGATTAAAACGGATGAGGACAGCAGGCTCAGCAGCTTCAGCGCCAGAACCGCGGCTATGCTGGAGCAGGAAATTGACCGGTTGGGCCACTTAACGGAAACCCTGATGAGCATGGCGCGAAGCGATAATGAAGCGTTGAATCAGGACTTTGAACCGGTGATGATGTCGGAGCTTTGCGAGGAAGCGGTGGATCAGCTCCGGCTGATTGCCGCCGGAAAAAATATCGGGATCGCGAGCAGTATTGCCCCGGGGATATTCCTGCAAGGAGACAAGTACAGCCTCCACCGGCTGGTGGTCATCATTCTTAATAATGCCGTCAAGTATTCCCCGGCGGGGACGGAAATCAAGGTAACGCTTACCGCTGACGAAAATATGGTCAGCCTGAAAATAGCCGACCAGGGAATCGGCATCAGCCGGTCGGACAGGACAAAAATCTTTGAGCGGTTTTACCGGGTGGATAAGGCCCGTAGCCGCAGTATGGGCGGTCTGGGTCTGGGGCTGTCCCTGGCGCAGTCCATCGTTGGCCGTCATAAGGGGAAAATACTGGTGGAGGATAATATTCCCAGGGGGAGCGTTTTCACCGTCCGGCTGCCAAAATCCCAAGCCTGATAAACCTGGGCTGCTTGAACGGTTCCCACAATAAATGAAAACGACGAAAATTTACCCTCGGACTTCAGGGAAGCCCGGGGGTATTTTCGTTGCAGGCTATTTCAGGTTAGTTTCATTAAGGCTTATTTCATTAAGTTTCATTTAATTGGGGCGTGGTACATTGTTAAAAAATGCGGTTGAAGAAGCCGCGCGCTGTAACAATCGACAAGACCGTTTTTGTGGGGGTGTATGCAAATGACTGGATCCGGGAAGCTGCTGATTGCCGCGCTGGGGTTGCTGGCGGTCGGGTTGTTTTTTGTCTTTGGGGAGGAAAAAGCGGTTGAAACCCTGATCGACTGTATTCTGATAGTTCTGAATTTCTTTGAAGGGGAAACCCCGCACGGCGCGTGAGGGGCGCCGGCAGGCAAATGGGGATGGTCTCCCGCCGGAAGACTTACCGGGAAAACGGCAGCGAAGCTGGTTGTTTTGTCAGGAAGGGATGGAGGTAGTTGATTGATGGAATTTAAGAATGAGGCAGGGCGAATCTTTTGCCTGCTGGCCATAATGCTTTTGTCAGGCAATGGGCAGCTGGCGGTAACCGATCCGGTAGAAGCCAATTACACCCTGACGGCAAGGGAAATGCTGGAGGCGGGGGATTGGCTTTCTCCGCGGATTTATGGCAATTACTGGTTCGATAAGCCGGCCTTCTATTACTGGGAGCTGATGGTTTCTTATTTGGTTTTCGGCGTCGGCAATTTTTCTTCCCGGTTTCCCACGGTTATTTTTGCCCTGATGAACGCCGGGCTTACCTTCTGGCTGGCCAAAAGGCTTTACGGCCGGCGGGTAGGGCTGGCCGCCTTGATGATAGTCGGTACATCTCTGGAATTTTGGTATTTGGGCAAGGCCGTCATCACGGACATGACGCTGATGTTCTTCTTTAATACCGCCCTGACTATGTTCTGTCTGGGCTTCAAGGAAAATAACCGCCGCTTCTACCTGCCCGGCTATTTCTTTGCCGGTCTGGCGGTGCTGACGAAGGGGCCGGTGGGTCTGCTGCTGCCGGGGCTGATCGTCAGTGCCTTTTTACTGTATCGGGGACGCTTCCGAGAGCTGCTGCGGCTGAAATGGCTTTCCGGTCTGGCGGTTTTTGCCCTGGCGGGCTGTTCCTGGTATTACCTCATGTACCGGCAGCACGGGATGGCTTTTTTAGAGGGCTTTCTGGGGGTCCACAATTATCTGCGGGCCACCGTATCCGAGCATCCCCGGGATGACGTCTGGTTCTATTACCTGCTGATTTTTCTGCTGGGTTTCTGCCCCTGGTCGTTTATGGCCCTGTACCGGCTGAAAAAGAACTGGCGGCGGCTGGCAGGGTTGAAGCTGGCCGACCATACTCTGTTCCTGCTTATGTGGGGACTGATCGTCAATATTTTCTTCCAGCTGATGGCGACAAAATATCTGACTTATACACTGCCGGCCCTGATGCCCTGGGCAATTTTGACGGCCAGGCTGCTGGAGGAAAAATTTGCGCTGGTTCGCCGTACCGCTCTTACTACCGGGGTGATATTGTCCCTTCTGACCTTTGTCCTGGCCGTGCCCCTGTGTGAGCGCCGGTCTGGCACTGAGATAGCGGAAGCGCTGGCAGTCGTGGACAGGGAGGCGGTCATCTATAATTTTGGCGATTACCGCCCCTCAGAGGTCTTTTATTCCCGGCGGCTGATCCGCTCGCTGGTTCCCGAAGATGAATTAGAGACCTTGAAGCCTGGCGGTATCAACTGGAACGCCAAAAATGTCATGCCCCTTTATCCTTTGGAAAAGCTGCCCCGGGGCGGGACCCTGTACATAGTCTGCGATCTGGACAAGTATGAAGAGCTGCTGGAGAAGCTGCCCGGCGTCCGCTGCGGGAGGATAAGGGAAACTGAGGAACGGGTATTACTGTGGGCAGAGCTGCCCCGGTAGAAGGGGAAAGGGGAAATATGATGGACCGGAGAAAATGTGTTTCTATAGTGGTGCCGGTATATAACGAAGAGGATAACATCGAGCATTTTTATCAGGCGGTCAGGGAGGTAATGGGGGCCCTGCCGTACCATTGGGAGCTCATCTTTGTGGACGATGGTTCAAGGGATGCCAGCCGCCTTATCCTCAATAGGTTAGAGAGACGGGACGTTCATGTTAAAGCCTTGTTTTTGACCCGCAACTATGGTCATCAGACGGCGCTGACCTGCGGCCTCGATCATGCGGAGGGGGACGCGGTCATCAGTATGGACGGCGATATGCAGCATCCTCCGGAGCTGATACCGGCCCTGCTGGAAAAATGGAAAAAGGGTTTTGACGTTGTGCAGACGGTGCGCCGGGCGACTGAGGACGCCGGGCTGATGAAGCGCGTTACCTCGGGCCTGTACTATAAACTGCTGAATTTAATTTCCAGCGTGCCGATTCGGGAGGGCGGGTCAGATTTTAGATTGCTAGATCGGGAGGCGGTGCTGGCCCTGCGCTGCTACCGGGAGCACGTCCGCTTCCTGCGGGGACTGGTGCCCTCCCTGGGCTTTCGCCAGACAGAACTGGAATTTACCGCGCCGCCCCGCTTTGCCGGCGAGTCTAAATATTCCCCGAAGAAAATGCTGCGCCTTGCCCTGGACGGAGTTTTTACCTGTTCCACCTTCCCTTTGCGGTTGGGTTTATACGCTGGTATGGCCAGCTCGCTGTTCAGCGCGGCGCTGATCGTCCATGTGCTGTATGAAGCGTTTATTACCGGAGACGTGGTCAGCGGCTGGTCCACAATCGTGGCTTGCAGCGCTTTCTTCAGCGGCGTGCAGCTGATGATCATGGGAGTTATCGGAGAATACGTGGCCCGGGTCTATGAGGAGACAAAGAATCATCCCCTCTATCTGTTGCAGGAGCCTGGGCAGGGCCGGGAGAGGAACGGAAGAAAATATGAATATCCCCGGCAAGCATAAGCCGCTGTTTTGGGTATTCCCGCTACATTTCTTTTAGTAAAGTTTTTGCCTTTGGGAAGGAGGCTGATCGGGCTTGAAAAAGCTTATCGTGAACGGGGATGATTTCGGCTTGCACCCCGGCGTCAATCAGGCGGTCATGCAGGCTTACCGGCTGGGCTGTCTTAAAAGCGCCAGCTTTATGCCGTCGGGGGAGGCGGCCGGGGAGGCGGCGGCTCTGGCCCTAAAGGAACCGGGGTTGAGCGTGGGATTGCATTTTACTCTGGTGGAGGCAAAGCCGGTGAGCCCGGTGGAAAAAATTCCCAGTCTGGTGGATGAAAACGGTTTGTTCTTAGCTGATTACGGAGTTTTTATCGGGAAATATCTCCGGGGGCAGATAAAGCTCCGGGAGGTGGCCGCCGAGTGCGAGGCCCAGCTTCAGCGGATGGAGGAATTGGGACTTCGTCCTGATCATTTTGACAGCCACCAGCACCTTCACGCGCTGCCCGGCATTACGGAGGTCTGCCTTGACGCCATGGGGCGCCACGGCATAAGGCGGATGCGCTGCCCGGCGGAGGGCTGCTGCTTCCGGGGTGGGCTGCCCTTAAAGCCGGTGCGGTTCGCCCTCCGGGGCGGTCTGACCATTCTCGCCCGGTGGGCGGGCCGGAAAGCCAGGCAGCGGGGAATAAGGCTGCCGGAGCATTTCTTCGGGATGCTGGGCGGCGGTCAGATGACCGGTAAAAATCTGCGCCGGATCATCCGGGAGCTGCCGGAGGGTATCAGTGAGGTGATGGTCCATCCGGGAGCGGACAGGAAAATTCTGGAGAGGGAATATAGCTGGGGCTACAGCTGGGAGGGGGAGCTGGAGGCCGTTACGGAGGAGGAAACGCTGGAGCTGCTGAAGGCTCTCAGAATAGAAGCAGCCTCCTACCGGGCCGTGTAAAATGAAAGCGGCAAATTAAACAAGGGCTGGAAGCCCTTGCCAGACTGTTGACAAAATAGCCTCCCCTCTAGGGGAGGTGGCGGCGTAGCCGCCGGAGGGGTGACAGACAAATCAATGGTTTTCCTGCTTCACCCCTCAGTCGCTTTCAGCGACAGCTCCCCTAGAGGGGAGCCTCAGACAGAATAAGTTACTTTGTCGACAAGCTGACAAGGACTGGAAGCCCTTGCAGCTGTATAGCCTTTTAGTATATCTCTTACGTCTTCTTTATCTTGATTATAAATTACCTTTCGCCTATACTTAAAAGTAGATACAATGTGATAATTACATAATAGTTGTGAATTTCTTTGAAATCGAATCCCAGCGCACAGACTAAGAGTAACCTCTAATCCGTCTGGC
>CAZIKQ010000029.1:0-9886 GCA_964540025.1 uncultured Schwartzia sp.
GACAAATCAATGGTTTTCCTGCTTCACCCCTCAGTCGCTTTCAGCGACAGCTCCCTTCAATGGGAGCCTGCTAGACGGATTAGAGGTCACCCCTCAGCCTCCTGCGGAGGCAGCTCCCCTACAGGGGAGCCGGTGGCTTCGCTAACGGTATCCAAACGATGTAATTTTATATTATGCTCAATTTGTTATTGCAATCTATGAAATTAACCCGTCCAAATTCTACAGGGCCAGCCTGTCCCTCATTTGCTTAAACCGTCCGGCCCCGATGCCCGGTACCTGCTGGACATCCTCTATCCGCTGAAAAGCACCGTGACGGCTCCGGTATTCAAGGATCCGCCCCGCCAGGGACGGCCCGATCCCCGGCAGTGATTCCAGCTCTCCCTGGGTGGCGCTGTTCAGCCTCACCGTTCCGCCGGTCTCTCCTCCAGCTCCCGGGGCCGTAACTGCCCCGGGAACCCCGACTGCCTCCACCGCCGCCTGCCGGCGGGGAACCTCGATCCCCTCTCCATCCGCCACCAATCTGGCCAGATTCAGCTTCTGACTATCCGCCAAAGCCCCGAAGCCCCCGGCTGCCTTCACCGCGTCCTCTACCCGGCTGCCGGGCGGAAGCTCAAATACTCCCGGCTGCTTCACCGCGCCGGAAACAAAGACCACCAGCCTTCCCCCGGGGGTAAGCTGCCCCGGATCGATCTTTATTTTTTCAGAGGAGCCGACGATATCCCCCGGCGGCTTTTCCGGCTCCGCCACCGCCAGCGGCCGTCCGGCCAGCGGCGCGCTTTCACCCTCCGGCCACAAATAAAAGACGGCGCCCAATGCCAACGCCATCAATGCAAGCAAAACCTTTGCCTGCCGCTTGAACATCGGCATGGACGCCACCTCGCCGCTCCAAATTTACCTTGCCAGCTACTTTACTACCAGAATAGGGCACCTGGCATTTTCCAGCACGTACTGGCTCACGCTGCCCAGAAGCATACCCTTCATCGCCCCCAGCCCCCGGCTGCCCATGACGATCATATCGACCTTCTGCTCCTCCGCAAAATCCACGATCGCCACCGCCGGAGAACCGGTCATATTGAAATCGCTGGCCCTCACTCCTTCGGGAACCATCTCCATAGCCTGGGCAACGATTGCCCGTCCCGCCTCGGCAATGGCATCCAGCACCTTGTCGGTAAAGCAGGCATTTATAGACAGCTGATTCACGTTGGAGACCTGAAGGAACAGGATCTCCGCATCCTTAACCGCCTGAACGTAAGCAATAGCCTCCCTGATGGCGCTGGTGGCACTGGCGGAGCCATCGATGGGAACAAGGATCTTCTTCATAACAGACACCCCTTCTTATGTGGAAACAGCGGAATTTATAACAACCTTTGACCGTCGAATGATAACGTTGAACGCTAATCGGGAGAAATTGCTTTGCAACTCCCTGAAAGACTACATCTTGTTTTCAATCTTACTTTTACTTCGCTTTTATTCGCCGCCCCCGCTTCTTTATCCTGCTTATTTCAAAAAATAACGGCGGAACAGAAAATTTTTGTTACAGTTCGGAATGGAAATTCACAATATAGATTTACTGATTTCGCATATGTAGTCGAAACAAAACGCCACTTCTTTATAATATTCTGCTTTAATTAAGTTCAATTTCCTCATTAACTTTTTCATGTATGTCAATCCGATCTCTGACATTGATTTCATTAACAAACCATCCATCCAAATCACAGTTTTTAATAAACTCATCCACTCTGTTTACGCCGTTTATTTCCTTTAAGGTAACAACCACCCCAAACCGCAGCCCCACTCCATCTTTCGGCTCTAAGCGGTTGTTTGTTTTCACTTCCATCCCCCAATTTTTGTTCTTATATGATTTCTTAGCGCGCTTTCTTTCTGTAGGCTTCTCACAAATATATTTCACATTATCCCATTTTCTGAATTTTTCTCTTGCCTCGCCTTCCAGAATAAAACTTCTTTCCCCAATTTTATCTTCATCTGGATTTTGTTTGTCATCATTTATTTCGTTTAATTCACCATTATCTTTTATTCGACCAAAATGCAGATTTAATTCGGTATTGGTGTAATCCACCCCCTGTGTTCTATCGCAGACGGGAAAATAACACATAGTTGCCTTCGCAACAAAGGGATACATATCATCTTTTAAGGGTACAGGAAAATGATAGTTATATGTGTTCCACTTCTCACTTACATCAGTTACAACAAATTTGATTTCATCATCTTTTGCTTGAACAATATCATCAATTTTGATTGGTACTACACCGTGACCATAGAGAGCAACCTCTTCGGGGGTTGATGCCCCATTCCACCCCCTTGCTGAATCAATAATCATCGCTTTTGCAATTTCCCTGTTGAATCCCAGCACATCAATCAAATGAGAAAGCTTCCGGGCAATCCAGGGGGCAGCATACGAAGTACCTGCAACTTTAGCCGCTCCAAGTGACTCGCATACTTGTATATATTGTTCCTCACTACCCCCATAATAGCTAACATCGGGTTTTGCAAAAAAAGAAAGTGCTAATCCCTTTCTTGAATATTTAGTTGATAAGCCGCTTTTTGTAACAGCGTTCACGACAACACTATTGATGGAATCAGCCGGAGAGCCAATTTTAACAACATTGTCATTCGGCTTATTTGTTCCAGCAACAACAAAGATTACATCGTTTTCAGATTGTATTTTATCTAAAACCGCCGCTTCTGCTGAGATGAAATTGTCATTAATCTCCTGATTGCTTCCCAGGGATATATTCCAAACCTTAATATCTCTATTCTCTGCAATTATTCTCTTTATTTGTTTCACAATAGTAAATGAAGAGAATTGCTTAGCAGTAGCAACCCCAAAATGACGCACTCTGAATCTTCCACAGCCGTCATTTAACCATGGATTAAGTCGACTTCCATCTACAATGATAGATGACACAGCTGTCCCGTGTTGATAATCGCTCGGTGCTTTTGGAATATTGTCATCTACCATATCATGATACTCTACCCATTCATGGAAATATACTCTGGTATCAAACAATGTATCAATGACCCCGATTACTGGTTCAATAGTCGGAGGAGGAATATTAACCAGCCCTTCATGATAACTATCCATAAAATCTTCCGGAGATAAATCCAAAAGGTTTTCCGTTGCCATTGCGACAAGATACGGTGCCTTCTCGTAGAGTATTTTCGCCTGGTTTTCGTCTAAGAATACTGTTCGCTCATCCAATATACGACTTGACAAAATATCGATACCAAGGTTTTTGAATAGAATCTGACTATCCATTTTTGTGTCATATAACGTAATAATGCTATCCTTAAACTGTTGCGGTGCCTTCTCAACCTCAAAATCTTCAATATACGAAACGTCGGCAATAATCTGCCTGAAAACCGACTTTGACATATGGTGGTTTTTCAATGTTATTTTATCAAAAAGCTGTTTTTCATTCTTAAATACACCTTTTGTAATACCATCCGGGAACAGCGAGCGAACAATATCGTTCGCAATACGCAGTAATTTAATAGTCTCATCAAGGTCGCGAGCATCTAAGAAATATGTGATAATATGCTTTGTTTTCTCCCGGTTAAACTTTGCGCCCACAATAGCGTAGTTAGATTCCGTTCCCTTGAATAACCCCGCAATTCGATTGGATTTTGCCGCTACTTTATTGTAGTGAACACTAATCAAAATACCCTGAAACGGTTTTGGCTCACGCTCCCAAAATTTTTTAATTTGCTGAAGTTTAGATTCTAATTTTAACAACTGAGCTCTGGTAACTATAGATTTGCTGTTCATCTCCACTCCACGACCACTGCCAGGAGCTTTCGGAGCCTGTATAAACCGTTTCCCTTTTAATTCCAGTACGTTATTCATCCTGTCCACCGTCCTTATTCAGATTGCGGGAAATTGTACTTTTCGATTCACCCTTTAATTTTTCAATTTCCCGTACAGTAAATCCCTTTTCATAAAGTTGCTTAATGTCCACCCCGTCCAAATTACCTATCAAGCCATTGTACAACCGCCTAAGATAATCGTACCCAAGCTTTGTATCACTGAATGCCAATGATGTTTTAATGATATTTTTTAATTCGCCGGGATACGGAAGATTATCAGTAGCCGACAATATCTTTCTAAACAGTCTTGTATCCTTGGAGATTCCCTTAAATTTTTTAATGAAGGATGAAAGATAAAATTCGGCCACCTCAATCAAATCGTCCTTCGTATATCGGTTAAAACTAATAACCGCGTCAAAGCGCCTGATAAGCGCCTTATCAAAATTAGCAAATAAATTTGTTGTCGCAATGATAACGATTTCTTTATTCAGATCCGTCAGGCGGTCAAATTCTCGCAGAATAGTAGAAGTAGCTCTTCCCATTTCGCGAACATCATTTTGATTGATCCTATCCAGGGCAATTACATCTATTTCATCGAATAAAACGACAACCTTATTGGCATTTGGAACTAAATTTATCTCATTGAAAACACTCGAAATATTTTTATTTGTTTGCCCCAGCCTGCTATCAATCAAATTCTCAAAATCAACCTGGAACAATATTCTACCAAGCAAGCGGGCAACCTGCTTGGCCGCCTCAGTCTTTCCAGTCCCCGGCAAGCCTTCAAACAAGAACTTATTTATGCCTACATTATGGTTGACAGCATTTATAATTCCTTTTAAGTCCCCCGCTATTTCTCCAGGAAGATTTAAGGGTTCCACTGATTTTATATCAACCTGCTTAAGGAATCTACCTTCAAAATCACTTCCCTGCGGCATATATAAATTGGCTCCCGCAATCATACTCATAATATACTCTGCTAACTGCTCATCACCAATACTGTCAAAATATCTTGCCACATTGACGGCTTCGTTCCTAAAGGCATTCTCATTTTTTTCAACATGATATTTTATTAAATTTAAGATATTCTGTTTTTTCATTAAAGAGCACCTCCGAAATACATTCATTGTATCACACTTCCGGGACAAATCAATCAATTTTGGGACAAATATTTATTTTTTAATTCTGCTTATTACGTAGGATATTATTCGTATAGGAATGACGAAAGAGCCAAGGAATAGCCTCTTGACTCTCAGCTTGTCGACAAACTCCCGTTTTATGTCATCAACCAATAAAACAATGGATGTAAAACCCATTTAATATAAGGTCTTTTAACTACTAGATTTTTTGAATCGGTGCGCATAAGGTTTTTTATCTACAGGCTGGCAAAACCTGCATTGCACGGTTTTGTGCCCTTCCCGGGATAAATTTACCTGCAAAAAACTATCGTCTTTCACGAAAGGAACTTCTCACAAAAAACGGAGCCAGCTCTTACTGACTCCGTTTCCCTGTAAGCGGCACAGAAAGTTTTTTCAGTTTTCATGAACATCCCCGTTAAGCGCCGCTCAGCCAAACCGGCGGGATGGCCTGCACCACAGGAGGGCGGCAAATATCAGCAGCGCCGTAGCGCTCAAACTGATGGGATAGACGTTCATAATCGTCTGAAAGGTCGGGTTCAAAGGAAATACCCACTGGATCCAGGCCATGCGGATGCCGCAAACTCCGGCGATGGTCAAACAGGACGGAACAAGCGAAATGCCAAAGCCTCGAAGATACCCGGATTGAATTTCGTACAGCATGCTGAAAAAATGGGCGGGTATCACGGTCATCAACCGTATATAACCGATGTCCACCACCGCCGGGTCACTGTTAAAATGGCCAGCAGCGGCCTGCCGAAGAAGAGAACGGCGGCCACGGCCACGGCAAGCGTCCCGGCTGCTTCCGCAATGGTAATGAACAATGTCCGGCGGCAGCGGCGCAGATTTCCCGCGCCATAATTTTGGCTGGTAAATGTGGTGCAAGCCTGATTAAAGGCACAGAGAATATCATAAGTAAGGATCTCAATATTCAAGGCCGCGCTGGAGGCGGTCATCACCACCGTTCCCAGACTGTTGACAGCGAACTGGATCACGATATTGGAGAGCGAAAACACAGCGCCTTGCAGCCCGGCCGGCAATCCAATCCGCAGAATTTTACGCAGGCTGACAAAATCGATTCGCAGCAAGCGGGGCTCCACATGAATATCCAGCTCGGTCGATCGCAGCCGGCAATACAACAACAGGGAGCTGACGGCGTTGGAAACCACCGTTGCGATCGCTACGCCGTTTACCGTCAGGTTCAGCCCCACCACAAAAAACAGGTTCAGCAGTACGTTCAGAATGCCAGAAAAAATCAGGGCCAGCAGCGTCACTTTAGTTTCGCCCACGCTTCGGAAAATTGCCGCCTCAAAATTGTAAAGCAGGATAACCGGCATTCCCAGCAAATAAATTCTCAGGTACAGCAGCGCCAGCGGAAACACATCCTCCGGAACCTGGAGGAGCCGCAGCAACGGCTCGGCAGTCAGCTCTCCCAGAACGGTCATCAGCGCGCCGCCCAATACAGCCACTACGATAGAAGTATGTACCGCCCTTTGTATCGACTTCCGATCCTTTCTTCCAATGGCGTTGGCGATCACGACATTAGCCCCCAGCGCAATCCCGATGAACAGGTTGACAAGCAAACCGATCACCGGCCCGCTCCAGTGAAATTCCCCACCACCGCCACGTCAGAAGCGTTAAACAGCTGCTCCAAAATCGCCGTAGCCGCCACCGGCAACGCAAAGCGGGGGATCTTATCCCAAATGGAGCCGTGAAGCATATCCAGCTGCCGCCGGTTGGCGGCCACTTTTCTTTTTACGCCGGCGATTTCCTCATCATCTTCCTTTCCCATATATTTTCCTTCTCTCATAATGTTTTTGCTCTTATTATCGGAAAGCCGAAGATTCAAAACAATTTTATTTCCGAATAAACCTGATAAGTAAAGCTTATGTAAACTCGGACGCAGGACGAACAGCTTTCTCCCAAAGAGCTTCTCCTTCAACCACAACAAAACGGAGCCAGCTTCTACTGACTCCGAATCTTTTTCCTATGGTGGAGACGAGGGGGATCGAACCCCTGACCTCTTGCATGCCATGCAAGCGCTCTCCCAGCTGAGCTACGCCCCCGACTTGTGAACACGATAGTTATACTACTACTTGATGGAAGGAATGTCAATACCTTCGGCGGGATTTTTCAAACTTTTCAGCCTGTGGGAAAATCCCCGGCCCTGCCAAAGCTCCTGCTTGACAGGATGAATCCAAAACTTTTTCGCTCATCGAAGCATCCCCGGCAAAGCCAGGGCTCGTTCTATCCCCGGCGGACCGCAAACCCTTTCAGCTGAGCAGAAACTCCCGGAAGACTGCATTGCCGTACTGCATTCCCCGCTTGGTAAGCCTGACTCCTTCCCCGTCGACAGCCAACAGTCCCTGAGGTTCCAGCTTCTCGATTACGCCGCCAAAAATTTCTCCCAGCTCTGCGGAGTATTTCCGCCGGAATTTCTCCCGGGAAATCCCCGCCGCCGTCCGCAGGGCCAGGAAGCAAAATTCCTCCATGCTTTCTTCCCGGCTGAGCAGATCATACCTGACCTCATCCCGGCCCAGGATGTACGGCTCCAGCCTGCCGGTGCCGGAAAAGCGGCAGCCGTACTCGCCCCCCACGTCCCAGGGGCCGTAGGAATGGGCCCCAGCGCCCATCCCCAGATAGGGCACGTCCTGCCAGTAGCCGAGATTGTGACGGCTCTCCCGGCCCGGCAGGGCGTAGTTGCTTATCTCATAGCGGCCATATCCCCGCCGGGGGAGCTCCTCCGTAAGGTAATCATACATATCCCCGGCCTCCTCCTCGTCCGGCAGGGTCAGCTCCCCGGTAAATCTTCCGGCGCACTGCATCTGCTGAAAAGGCGTTCCTTCCTCGATGGTGAGGCCGTAAACGGATATATGGGAAATTTTCGGAGTCACCGCCAGCGCCGCCTCTACCGAAGCCTTCAAATCCTCCAGCCTTTGCCCGGGGAGGCCGTACATCAAGTCGATGCTGATATTATCAAAGCCCGCTTCCCTGGCCCAGTCAAGGGCATAATAAGCCTGACCGGCGGTATGGATGCGGCCGATATTCTTCAGCAGCCGGTCGTCAAAGCTCTGGACGCCAAAGCTGAGGCGGTTTGCCCCGGCCTCCCGCAGTCGGGTCAGGTAGTCCCGGCTGACCGTTCCGGGATTTGCTTCGATGGTGATCTCCGCCTTCTCCTCCAAAAGAAAAGAATCCTTTACCAGGGAAACGAGACCGGCCAGATCCGCCGCCGGTAAAGCGGTAGGAGTGCCGCCGCCGAAGTACACGGAAGCCGCCTGCCAGGGATCATCCCCGGCGGACATGAGGCTTCCCCGGTCGGTTATTTCCTTCCGGAGGGTTTCCACATAGGGTCTCATCCATTCGCTTCGGCCCGCGTAGGAAACGAAATCGCAGTAAAAACATTTCTGCCGGCAGAAGGGGATATGTAAATACAGTCCACATTTTTTCATAGCCGTCAGTGTACCTTCAAAATCGCCATGAACGCTTCCTGGGGCACCTCTACGCTGCCTACGGCCTTCATGCGCTTCTTGCCTTCCTTTTGCTTTTCCAGCAGCTTCTTCTTCCGGGAAATGTCGCCGCCGTAGCACTTGGCGATAACATCCTTCCGATAGGCCCGGACGTTGGTGCGGGCGATGACCTTGCTACCAATAGCCGCCTGAATGGGGATCTCAAACATCTGCTTGGGGATGAGCTCCTTCAGCTTGGAGGCCAGCAGGCGGCCCCGGTTGGCGGCGTTGTCCACATGGACGATGGTGGACAGGGCGTCCACCGGCTCCCCGTTCAGGAGGATGTCCAGCTTCACCAGCTTTGACTCCCGGTAGTCCGACAGCTCGTAATCAAGGGAGGCATACCCCCGGGTGGTGGACTTCAGCTCGTCGAAATAATCGTAGATGATCTCCGACAGGGGTATCTGGTAGGTGAGCATTACCCGGTTCACGTCCAGGTAATCCATGCTGACGTAAATGCCCCGCTTGCCCTGGGACACCTGCATGACCGCCCCCACGTAATCGTTGGGGACGATGACGGTCGCCTTCACATAGGGCTCCTCAATCCGCTCAATTTTTTGCGGCGGCGGCAGCTTCGCCGGGTTGTCGATGGAC
Source organism: uncultured Schwartzia sp. (assembly GCA_964540025.1). Taxonomy (GTDB): domain Bacteria; phylum Bacillota; class Negativicutes; order Selenomonadales; family Selenomonadaceae; genus RGIG250. The sequence goes on from CAZIKQ010000029.1 coordinate 9,062, forward strand.
AGCTCCTCCCCGTCGGTCTGGAACACGTGATAAATAACGGAGGGGGCGGTCATTATCAGCGCCAGATTGTACTCCCGCTCCAGCCGTTCCTGAACTACGTCCATGTGCAGCAGCCCCAAAAAGCCGCAGCGGTAGCCAAAGCCCAGGGCGATGGAGGTCTCCGGCTCAAAGACCAGTGCCGCATCGTTCAGCTGCAATTTTTCCAACGCGTCCTTCAGGTTGTCATAGTCGGCGCTGTCCACCGGATAAAGGCCGCAGAAAACCATGGGCTTGGCTCCCCGGTAGCCCGGCAGCGGCTCCGCCGCCCCGTTCTCCGCCGTAGTGACGGTATCGCCTACCCGCACGTCGCTGACGGATTTCAGGCTTCCGGCCAGATAGCCCACATCCCCGGCTTCCAGCTTGTCGGTTTCCACCATCATCGGGCGGAAGCAGCCGATCTCCGTCACGTCGAAGACCTTGCCGGTGGCCATCATTTTCAGCTTCTGTCCCTTTTTAATGGAACCGTCCATAATGCGGATGTTGGCCAACACTCCCTTGTAGGAATCGAAGCAGGAATCAAAAATCAGCGCCTTCAAAGGCTTCTCCTTGCTGCCCGAGGGAGCCGGGATATACTTTACGATGGCCTCGAGAATATCCCCGATACCCTCGCCGGTCTTGGCGGAGCACAGGACGGCGTTATCCGTGTCCAGGCCGATGACCTCACGGATCTCCCGCTTTACCTCCTCCGGTTCCGCGCTGGGGAGATCGATTTTGTTGATGACAGGAATGATTTCCAGATCATGCTCCAGGGCCAGGTAAACATTGGCCAAGGTCTGGGCCTCCACC
>CAZIKQ010000029.1:9896-22372 GCA_964540025.1 uncultured Schwartzia sp.
GGTGGCGTCCACCACCAGCAACGCCCCCTCGCAGGCGGCCAGGCTCCGGGACACCTCGTAGTTGAAATCAACGTGACCCGGCGTATCGATCAGGTTCAGCTCGTACTCCTGCCCGTCCGCCGACTTGTAATTGAGGCGAACGGTCTGGGCCTTGATGGTGATGCCCCGCTCCCGCTCCAGATCCATGCTGTCCAGGATCTGGTCAGCCATTTCCCGCTTGGTGAGGGTGCCGGTGGCCTCGATGAGCCGGTCGGCAATGGTGGACTTCCCGTGGTCAATGTGGGCGATGATGGAAAAATTTCTTATATTCTTACTCTGCATCTGCTGATTCCTTCCCAATCAAATTTTGCTTAGCTACTAAATTATAATGCAGTCTTTCAAAAAATTGCAAGGCCATCCCCCCCATTGGCCAGCAATGCATTTACTCGCCAACCAGTGTTACATATTCTGAATCAAATTCCTTCCGGCGGCTATCTTGATTGAAGAAATGGAATCCCCAAATTTTATACTCGTTATCGTCAACAAACGTCTTTATGGGGAGAGCTTTATCTTTTAGCTGCAGCAGGAATTTCTCCTTCCAGGCATCTTTTTCCAACAGGTGAGTTCCCTTCGGCTCAATAAATATCTGCCACTGCTCGTATCCGTTAGTTTTGTCTTTTTGCAAAAAGATAACATAATCCGGCTCAAAGCGTTGACCCCCCTCAAACGAAAAGATATGGACGGCACGTTCGTTGCGGACGAGATAAATATGATCGTAGTTTTTCCGCAACTCGTCAACATGGTTTTTGAAATAGGCTACAAAGACTTTTTCCTCCGCCGTGCCGAAATTATCCGTATAGACAAACCAATCCTCCGCAGATAAATCCATACGGCACTCTTCCCTGACGAACGGATCATTCTGTGAAGACCCGATGCCGCCGTCATGCACATCGGTGTAATTGACGGTTTTGTCATAAAACACGTCCCGTATGTTCTGTGGAATAAATTCCTCAGTGCCTTTATACGTTTCTTCAACCTTGGAAAGGGCACCGGCAATTTTTCCCAGCACACCCACGGCGGCGGCGTGCAACGTTCTCAGGTCGGGATTTTCGTCTTTGCTTTGAATTTCAATTTTAACGCTGCCCAGGTATGCATCCTCAGTAATGAATTGGCGAATGGATGTGATATTCGGAAAATATGATTTTAAGGTGTTGAATTTGTAGAATGGATACTTCATCAAAGCTTTATTGACAATGGCATAATTCACCGCCGCAATTTCTTTGATAGTCATGCGTGCCGTTTTCAATATGATATTCGTGTCACGAATGTTTGTAATCTCCTGCATAACTGCATCCATGCCTGACCTGCCCGCAGATGCCTGAAAACGGTAAACCGCGTCACGGATTGTCGGCATCAATTCTTGTACCTCATGGTGGCCTGTTGCGATTCGGTTATTGAGGAAAATCAGACCGTTTTTATAGATTTCCGACGCCTTGAAGTTATCTTTGAGGACGTACTTGCGCTGCTGGACATTTTCCATATTAAGCCCGATTTCCCGCAGTGCTCTGTGCAACTCTGTCACATAGCGATGGTCATTCTGACAATGATAATAAAGTGTCTCGCAAACACGCAGCTCGTTTGTGACATCATTATCGTACTTCCTTTGAAATACCGGCTGTTCACTGTCTATTTGAAACGGGCAGTATCTTGCTCCCCGACCGATGAGCTGCGCCTCCGCAATCGTGGTGGCAGCGATATTTTTGCCTGATTGCCGGGTTTCATACAGGCGCACAATGTCAAACAAATTCAGAACGTCCCAGCCCTCGTCCAGTTTTTTGACCTCGAAAATGGCCCGGTACGGATTATCCGCCGCCTCAAGGGAGTTAAGCAGGATTTGCTTCTGCTCAGCCTCCTTGTCATCGTTGACGGAAACGCAATGCTCTGCGGAAAAATCGTCCCTTAGTTCTGCCGCCAGCGTGTCAAATGAAATTTCATTTTTTACGAAATATTCCAAGGCGCGGCCAACCACCTCGTTGTCCGTTCCGTCAACCAGCGCGTGCAGTCGTGATCCATTCAAATTCCTGACGGTTTCAATAAAATCAACCATAAAATCTTTGCTCTCGGCAATAGTCTTTGCCTTGAACAACACGACGGGCCTTATGCCCAGCCGATGATCCTGAAACAGTTTCAAGCGGTACTGACTGAGAACGAGGGCCTGCAACGCCCTGTCCATTATTGGGCGTTCCGAACGAAAGGTAACAATGTCCTTTGAATATTTGTCGTTGTAGAATTTTGCCAGCGCATAATCAAAGACGATTTTATCCTCATAGGCCGCTCTGATGGCGGGATTAGCAAGATCGCAGGTAGCGGTAAACTCAAGCAAAATATTGTCAGCGTTCCGCTCGAAGATTCCCTTCACCGTCTCTTCCCACGAATGGTAACTTTCCCGCTCGCTGGAAGAAATTCCCCTTCTCGTATCCGCGTTAAGGTGGTGGGCCTCGTCAGAAATCAGTACCACCTTCCTGTCATCGAAATCCTCCAGCGTCATGCTGTTTTCCCTTGCAAACCACATATCCGTATGAAGCCCTTGGGTAGTAGCAAAGCAGATGTTGATAGCGCCTTCATCCGTATATTGGAAATTGTCCACCTGCTTTACTTGGATACATTCGCCATCCAGCGCAATCTCTTCTGTAAACAGATACTTTGACGAAGCCGGGTTGAGAAAATTCTCCTTCGTCTTTTCAACGATATTTGACAGATTGACAAAAAACAGGAAATTTCGATACCCCTGCTCGTAGAGATACAGCATCAGCCCTGCCATAATTAGGGTTTTGCCGCTGCCCGTCGCCATATGGAACAGCGCTTGCATAGGCTTTGGCCGTTTGCTGCTCTCAAAATGTGTTATAAAGTTCTCAAATGCCTGTTTCTGATATGGACGCAACTCAAAATTTTGATTGAGATTGTCTGCTATGTACGGCGGCAGTTCCTTGTTCATTCCATACTCCCGCAGCACGTCTATTTCCTCGTGTAAAAACGGCATCTCATTTCTCCCCGTAAAAACTTCTCGTGAAATTCTTGTCCCCTTCGGAAATATTGAACTCCTCATCATCGATGTCGCAGTAATTCACATACAGAAGATTTTTATCCAAAAGCTCCATAAGGAATTTTTTCTTGTCCGACATTGACAGCTCGGCATAATCAGCGGCGGCTTCATCAATATCTTTTGGCTTCACTTTATAGCTGATAAAGCCGGACTTAACCATCCGACCGCAAATATCGTCGAGGGTCTTATCGTCTTTCGCCGCTTCTATCTCGTCTACAAAATTTTGGTTCTGCTTTGCCAATTCGCAATAGACAAAAGAGCCGCCGCCTTGCCAATTTACATATTGTGAAATTCCCCCCTTCTCAGCAGCAATAACATTTTGAAGCCTGACAATGGAATCATCCTGACCATAGTCGAGTTGTTCTACCCCTATGTAATTTCTCCCCATTTTATGAGCAACTGCACAGGTTGTTCCGGTCCCCAAATGATAATCCATCACGATGTCACCACGATCTGTAAACAAGTCAAATAAACGCTGTATCAGTTTCTCAGGTTTCTTCCCGTTTGGAAGGTCGACGCCGCCTTCATTACCGAGCGACAGGAAAGAAATATCCGTCCATATATTCGTGAGTATCTCTGTCGAGGTAACCTTACCATCTATTTCTCTTAATTTCTTGGAAAAGAAAGCCAGCGACCTCCCGTTGTAAATATATGTTGTGCCAACTTGAAATACTCTATTACGCTCTTGTCTTGATTGCCTGGTAACGCGAATAATCTCTTGAGACGGTTTTTGCATCGTATTTAAGCTGACAATTCTATCATTGTATTTCATGCAGAAAGCTGTTTTTTCTTATGCCTAATCTCTTTCCAGTTTTCTCCATGAAGCCGTTTATATTCTTGCCACGATGAAACTCCCTCTGCCTCGTAAATAAGATTGTCCACAGGAACAATTTCCCAACTGCTGCAATCCTGATCAAAATTTTTTATGAAGCTGCCATAATCCTCTGAATAATCGCAAGCTACATAAACAGGTTTAATCTTTGCTATTGCCTTGTTTTTTGCATAAATAACAATAAACTCAGATACATTCACAGGGCAATCATTAATCGCACGGAAGCTTGCGGTTGTTGCTGTTTTTATTGTAACTGTAGTGATATAGTTTTCTTCACCTAGTACTTCATCACACAATACCTTTAGGTATGAATATTCTTTATAGTTGATTTGAATGGCGATAACTCCACTTTTTCTCAATAGTTTCTGTGCATACAATAACCTTGTTTTCATAAATGAAAGCCATGTGCTCCGCTTAAAACTATCGTTATACTTAAAACTATCATTTGCCGTATTGTACGGAGGGTCTATATAAATGAACTGAATCTTATTGGCGTATCGTTCACATAGGGAAGACAGCGCAAGAATATTGTTCCCTTTAATAATCAGATTGTCATTTTCGTTAAAAATAATATTTTCTTCAACGCCGTCTGCCGTATACCGTCTGGCATTACAAAGCACCTTCGGGTAAAGCAGTCTGTCCACTTCATCCGGCGCAAGCGTTTCATTGTAGAAAATCTCCTGCCGCTTCTGGTCTTCCTTCGTCTGCCCGCCCTCAAGCACGCAATCCTTATACGGAAATACAAGCTCAACCTTGCCGGAGTTAGAAATCAAATCACCGTTCTCATCCGCAAGCCCAATTTTATTTTTGAAGCGTGTATAACTGTCCGGCAAAAATTGGCGGTTGTTAATAACCCACGCAAATCCCCTTTTATCGAACACCTTTACTCCGTCAACATCTACGAAAAAACGGTCGCGGATTTCGTCGTTTACCAGGAGCAGCCACAGGAGTTTTTTATCCATCTTCATGGCAGCCTCGTAGACCGCATTACGCAGGAATGTGCCATCCTCCGCCACAAATCTCTCGTCTGATTTCAATACCGTCAGTACGGTCTCATAAAAGTTTGTCATCTTATCTCTCTCCCTCACCTATATACAAGTCCGGTACATTGTACTGAACTTGTAGCACATCTTCAATCGCCTGCAAGGTTTTGGCGATGATGATATTTTTACATTGTCGGATCATTTTCTTTTTGCTTTTACGAAGCCGGGCTTTCGCTTGGAAAAGCTTTTCAAATCTCCACGGTAATTCTATGATTTGATTATAACGCAGTTGTTCAAACATTGTGAAGCAAATTTTGAACAAAACAAAAGACCGCCGCCAGCCGGGAGCCGCCTGTCAATCCAGGCAGTCTCCACAGTCTGACGGTGGTCTTTTCACATTTGATTACCAATTAAACCGTTTCCTGCTCAATCTTTTCCAAAGGCTTTACCTCACGCTGACCGCCGAAGCTCCGCAGGGTGACCCACAGAGGGCTGGCGATAAAGATGGAGGAGTAGCAGCCGGAAATGAAGCCCACGTTCAGGGCAAAGGCGAAGTCCTTGGTAGTCTCGCCGCCGAACCAGTAGAGGGCCAGGGTGGTGAACAGGCAGGTAACGACCGTATAGAGTGAGCGGGTCAGCGTCTGATAAATGCTCCGGTTGGCCAGCTGTTCCACATCGCCTCCCCGGCGGAAGTGAACCCGGAGGTTTTCCCTGATCCGGTCAAAGATGACGATGGTGTCGTTGATGGAGTAACCAACGATTGTCATCAGGGCCGCCACGAAGGAGCTGTCCAGCTGCTTCTGCAGCAGGGAGAACACGCTGAGCAGGATCAATACGTCGTGGACGAGGGCCAGCACCGCGGCAATGCCGAATTTCCACTCAAAGCGGATGGAGATGTAAAAAACGATCAGCACCCAGCTGAGCAAGGTCGCCCAAATCGCGTTCCAGACCAGCTCAGAGCCGATAGCGGCCCCCACCTTTTCCTCCCGGAGCATGGTGAAGCTGCCCAGCTTGTCCCGAAGGGAAGCCATAACCGCCTTCCGTTCATCCTCCTCCAGGTCGCCGGTCCGGATCATCACGTCCCTTGCGGAGGTAGCGGAGCTGGTTTCTCCGGAAAGCTGGATGGTGCTGTTGTCCAGCTTGTAATCCTTCAACACATCCCTGACCTCGGTGATGACTACTTCCCTGTCGAACCGCAGGTCGATGATCGTCCCGCCGGTAAAATCGATTCCGAAATTAAATCCTTTGGTAAACATGCAAAAGATACCGGGGATGATTACCAGCAGGGAGAGAATGTACCATATTTTGCGATGACCCACGATGTTAAAGCGCTTGCGGTCCTCTTCCTCCGCTTTCAGCTGGCGGGCCTTTATCCTGGAAAGGCGTTTCTCTTTAGCCACGAGCCATCGCCTCCTTTCCGAAGTTCTCCGTGCCGTTAGGCTTTGCCCCGTAGAAATACGGACTGGAGAAAATGTCTGCCCGGATGAGCCGCTTCAGCATATACTGGGTCAGGGTTATCGCCGTGAACATACTGAGCACCACGCCGAGGCCCAGAGTGATGGCAAAGCCGCGGATGGAGCCGGTGCCGAAGACAAACAGCACCACCGCCGCGATGATCGTCGTGATATTGGAGTCGATAATGGTGGTAAAGGCCCGGTCAAAACCGGCGTCCATGGAGAGCCTCAGGGACTTGCCCGTGCCGTATTCCTCCTTGAAATGCTCAAAAATGAGCACATTGGCGTCCACCGCCATACCGATGGAGAGAATACAGCCCGCAATGCCCGGCAGGGTCAGCGTAGCGTCAAGAAATTTCAGGGAACCCAGCAGCAGCACCGTGTAGGCCATGAGGCTGATGTCAGCAATGAGGCCGATGCCCCGATAGAAGATAAGCATGAAGAGAAGAACCGCGCTGAGACCGATGGCGAAAGCAAACTGGCTCTTATCCTTGGAGTCCTGCCCCAAGGTAGGCCCAACGGTACGGGTCTCAATGATGTTCATCTTCACCGGTAGCGCGCCGCTGCGAAGGAGAATCGCCAGATTGTGAGCCTCCTCCAGCGTCCGGGAGCCGGTGATGACCGCCCGGCCGCCGGTAATGGCTTCATTGACCCGAGGAGCGGTCAGGACGACTCCGTCCAGCAGGATGGAAATAGTCCGGCCCACATTTTTGCGGGTCAGGTCGGCAAACTTCTCGCCGCCCTCCGGAGAAAATTCCAGTCCAACCAGATTTTGGCCGTTCTGATCAGTCTGCTCCTTGGCGTCCTTCAGGTCAGTGCCGGTGAGAACAGTGGTACCGGCTTCATCCTTGAATTCCAGCATTGCCGTCTTGCCGATAACGTTGATGGCCTTGTCCGGATCTTTGATGCCCGGCAGCTCGATGATAATGCGGCGGTCACCCTGACGCTGGATAATCGGCTCCGTGAGGCCCAGCTCATTGACGCGCTTTTCCATAATGCGGACTACGTGGCCCATGGCATCTTCATTGACAGCTGCCTCCGCGGTATCCTCCGCCTCCAGCACCACGTGGGTACCGCCTTGCAGATCCAGCCCCTGGCGGATAGAGAATGCCAGCGGCTTTACAAAGGCGAAGAAAACGCCTACCACCAGGGCAATCGTCACCAGGAGCTGAATCAAACTGGATTTTTTCAACTCGGTTCTCCCTTTCTCATTTAATTTCTAATGTATTGTTCTCCGTAAAAACGGCGTCAACCTGCTGATCGTGCTCCTCCCGGGGAAAGTCCTCCCCGGGAAAAATCTGGCAGTCAAAGACCGCCGCCAGCCGGAAAGCATTACCGGCCCTTACCAGATAGCGGTCGTAGAAGCCTCCCCCCATGCCCAGCCGGTAACCATCCTCGCTGAAGGCCACCGCCGGAACGATTACGCAGTCAAGCTCCTCCGGAGGAATTATTTCCCTGGCCGCCTCCCTCACCGTGGGGATATTAAAATCTCCCGGCGCCAGGTCAGCAAAGGACTTCAGCTCCACCGCCTCCATCCTCCCCGGCCCGGTAACCAGAGGCAGCGCCACTCGCTTTCCCAGCTCCAGCAGCTGGCGGAGAATGTCCTCCATCTCCACCTCGTCCTTCATGGAGAAAAAGCCCAGCACCGTTCCTGCCGACAGGAGCCGCTCGTCCGACAGGAGCCGCCCGGCGATCAGCCTGCTTTTCTCCCGCCGCAGGCCGTCAGGAATACTGCGGCGGCGGCGGAGCGCCTCTTTGCGGAACAGCTTCTTTCTGCCGGCAACCGCCGTCATCACTTGTCCAGACCTGCCTCTTTCTCATTGAGGCGGAGCTCGTCCTCCATCCCCAGCTCTTCCTTGCCCTGAGAAATGTTCTTCTGAATAGCGGCCCGGGAAACCTTGATAACTACCTTGTCGGTGATCTTCAGGCTGATGACATTGTCCTTTATGTCTTGAATTTCCCCGAAAATACCGCCGATGGTAACGACCCGGTTTCCCTTATGGAGCCCGGCCAGCATTTTCTTCCGGCGGGTCTCCTCGTTTTTGCCGGGGCGGTACACCAAAAAGTAGAAAATAAACGCCATGCCGATAGCCGGGATATAAGTGACAAAATAATTAAGTACTGTCTCCATTCCTTAACCTCCAAAATTTAGTATATCTAATTTCGGCAGAAAACCTGCCAATCCCTCTCAGTCACCTTCGGTGACAGCTCCCCCAGAGGAGGAGTCAAGGGGTTCGTCCTTGCCTCTCCCTCATGCCGTCAGCCCTGACGGAAAAGGCTTATGTCACCACTCAGCTCCTCTACAGGGGAGCCGTGGCCTGTTTCCCTCCAGGCTTATAATTTTCCAAAAACTCCCGGCGGAATTCTCCGAACCGTCCTTCAATTATCGCCTGCCTCATGTCCCGCATAAACTGACAGAGGAAGAAAAGATTGTGCAGGGACAGGAGCCGCAGACCGAACATCTCTCCCCCCCGGAAAAGGTGTCTGATATAGGCGCGGGTGTAACCGTTGCGGCAGGCATAGCAGCCGCAGCCCTCCTCCAGGGGCCGCTCGTCCTCCGTGTACTCGCTGTTCTTGATTACGATGCGCCCGGCATGAACCATCGCCATCCCGTTTCTCGCCACCCTGGTGGGAAAAACGCAGTCAAACATATCTATGCCCCGGGCAACACCCTCCAGGAGGTAATCGGGAGTACCTACGCCCATAAGATAGCGGGGCTTATCCTTCGGCAAAAGCTCCAGGGTGTAATCAAGCATCTCATTCATTAGCTCCGGCGGCTCTCCCACCGAAAGCCCCCCTACCGCGTAGCCGGGAAAGTCCAGCTCAATCAGCGCCTCCGCGCTGTAGCGGCGAAGCTCCTTGTACATACCCCCCTGAACGATCCCAAAGAGACCCTGCCTCTCCGCTCCCTCCATTGATTTTTTTGAGCGGACCGCCCAGCGGGTAGTCCGCTCAGCCGACTGCTTCGTGTACTCAAAATCCGCCGGATACGGCACGCATTCGTCAAAGGCCATAACGATGTCCGACCCCAAATCCCTCTGTACCTTCATGGAAATCTCCGGGGAGAGAAATTTCCTTGAACCGTCCAGATGGGAGCGGAAGGTGACCCCCTCCTCGGTTATCTTGCGGAGCTCTCCCAGGGAAAAAACCTGAAAGCCGCCGCTGTCAGTAAGGATTCCCCGGGGCCAATGCATGAATTTATGGAGCCCCCCGGCCTTCTTCACCAGCTCCGAACCGGGCCGGAGAAACAAGTGATATGTATTGCTGAGGATGATACCGGCGCCAATATCCAGCAGTTCCTCCGGAGATACCCCCTTAACGCTGGCCTGAGTTCCCACCGGCATGAAAATCGGGGTGGGAAAACTGCCGTGGGGAGTATGGATCATTCCGGCCCGGGCACCGGTTTTCTCATCTTTGGCAATCAGCTCGTATTTTATGGCAGGCACTAAATAACTCCTATACTACTCATTAACTCTTTCCGAGACCACATCATAGGCAAAACCGGCAACCGCCCGCACCCGGACGATATCACCGGGCTGGGAATCCTCGTCCCCTTCCAGGTAGACGCTGCCGTCCACATCCGGGGCCTCCCGATAGGAGCGGCCGTAGACCACATTTTCATCTCGGCCCTCATCATCTATCTCCCGTCCTTCAACCAGGAGGTCAAGCTCCCGGCCCGCCAGGGACTGATTTATTTCCTCGCTGATTTTCGCCTGCAAGGCCATCAGGTCGTGATAACGCTCCTCCATGACCGCCTCCGCCACCTGGTCAGGCAAATCATAGGCTGGAGTCCCCTCCTCCCGAGAGTAGGTAAACACCCCCAGCTTGTCAAAGCGCATCTCCTCTACAAACTTCCGCAGGGTCTGATACTGCTCCTCCGTCTCCCCGGGGAAACCCACGATAAAAGTCGAACGGATTGCCACCCCGGGAATTTTCTCCCGAAGCTTCTTTATCAAGGTCCGCATTCCCTCATTCGTATCGGGGCGGCGCATATTCCTGAGCACCATATCGTCTCCGTGCTGAAGGGGCAAATCAACATATTTTACGACCTTCGGCTCCCGGGCGATCGTCTCGATAAGCTCATCGTTAAAGAATCTGGGGTAGGAGTAAAGGACCCTTATCCAATCCAGCTTTTCGATCCGGCACAGGGACCGGAGAAGTTGCGCCAGCTTCGGCTCCCCGTAAAGGTCTTTACCGTAGCTGGCTGTATCCTGCGCCAGAAGAATTATCTCCCGGACGCCCTTTTTCACCAGCCCCTCCGCTTCTTTTACGATATCTTCAATGGAACGGCTCCGCAGCCGTCCTCTGATAAGAGGAATGGCGCAGAAAGCGCAGCGGTTGTCACAGCCCTCGGCAATTTTCAGATACGCCGTGTAGGAAGGCGTCGTAAGGAGCCGGGGGGTATCCGCCTGGTAGAGGAGCTTATCTTCCCCCGTCAGAACTACCCGGTGCCCGGCTAATGCTTCCTCCACTGCCTCCATGATCCGGTCGCAGGCCCCGGTGCCGATAATGGCATCCGCCTCCGGCAGCTCCTCCAGCAGCTCCTTCCCATACCGCTGAGACAGACAGCCGGCCACGATAAGCGCCCGGCATTTTCCAACGCCCGCCGTCTTGTATTCCGCCATGGAAAGAACAGTGGTGATCGCCTCTTCCTTGGCCGACTCGATAAAGGCACAGGTATTGACGATAAGGATATCTGCCTCCGCCGGCTCCTGAATTACTTCGCTCCCGGATTCCTGCAAAAGGCCCAGCATAACTTCCGTATCGATAAGATTCTTTGCGCAGCCCAGACTGACAAATCCCGCTTTCACTCCTGCTCCCCTCCTTTTCCGTCCGCTCACGGTTACTTCATCCTTACCTCTTTGACCCAGCGGTCAAGGGTTTTCTGCCGCTCCTCCGCCGCCAGCGGCTTCTCCGGCTGTTCAAAAAGCACGTGCCCCTTCCCCACGAAAGCCTTAGTCGTCATGGCCGTGGGATTCGTAGGCATATAGAAAAGGTCATGGCTTCTCATTACCAGGACCGCCTCATCCGTAAACAGCCAATCGGCAAAAGCCGTCACCAGGGCTGACTTTCCACCGGAAGAAGTGATCCCCACTCCCGTCATCACATAGGAGGTTCCATCCTCAGGCCAGATGAGCCGCAGAGGATAGCCCTGCCCAATGTAGCGGACAGCCTCGCTGCCGCAGGCGATAACCACATCCGCCTCTCCCATGCCGGCCATCCTAGCCGGAGTTGAAAGGTATTTAGCATACTGGATTATCCGGGGATGGAGCCGTTTGAAAAAAGCAAGGGTCCTGTCCTCCCCGTAAGTATTGGAAAGACACACAAAAAGCTCCGCCGACGCTGACGCCGCCGGAAAATCCGTCATTGCCAATCTGGTATTGGGGGGAAGCGTTTCCAATTCCCCCCAGGTCAGAGGCAGAGATTTAAGGGATTTGCAGTAATCGCTGTTGAGGGCAATGACCATCGGGTCATACCAAACGCCCACATAGGCATCATTCGGCCCATGGAACAACTCATGCACCTGATCGGAAGCTTCGCTGACATAGGGAACAAACCCTCCGGCAGCCGTTACCTGCCTCAGGGTTTCCCCATCGGCCAGCACCATTTCCCCCCGCTTGTCCCGCACACGCTCTAAAAGCTCGCGCCTTTCCACCGGAACAAACTCCGGCTTCACCCCGGTGAGCCGGCCATATTCCTCCGCCAATGGGGCAACCGCCGCCACCGGCAGAGTCGTGAGAACCGTAAACCGTCCTCCATCCTTCGCTCCCCGCTGGCTGTCAGCATAGAGCCAGGACATAAACGGCAACAGGAATACTGTCGCTGCCAGCACTGCGGCAAAGGCAATAATTCCCCGCTTACTCCTTCGCTTCATAAAAAGCCTTCTTTATGACAACGGTCTTTGACCGTTGAATTTCTGATACAAGGGAATTGTCAGCCAATTCCCTGAAGTCTGCACTGTCAAACATATTGTCTTATTATAAGGCTAAAGGGCTATAAATTGCAAGGCTAATTCTATGCCTATATCATAACAGGCATAGAAAAAGACCACCCGTAAGAGTGGTCTCTTTTGTAATCAGCGGCTATCTATCCTCCCGGGCCGTCGCCAGCCAAGTACTTTCAAC
>CAZIKQ010000030.1:0-22208 GCA_964540025.1 uncultured Schwartzia sp.
TACGCTGACAGCTCCCCTACAGGGGAGCCAAGGGGTAAAGTGGCCTTTGTCGACAAGCTGAGCTCCCCCAGAGGGGGAGCCAAGAGGTTATTGCCTCTCCTACAGGAGTTTATAGCAGTTACATTACAGTTTTCGTATAGCCGTGATTGGCGTCAGACTCTACAAGCCCTTTCATTTCCAGCTGTAAAAGGACAAAGGCAATATTGGAAGCCTCGCCTTTCCCGTGGAGACGGTAAATAACGTCGTCGATAGTCAGGGGCGTATCCGTCAGAAGCAGGTCATAGATCTGCTGTTCCTCAGGACTGAGCCGGGGGCCGGTCTCCTTTCCAGCCTTGCCGTCCACCGGTTGGAGCCAGGGATATTCAGAAATTATATCCGCCGCCGACCGGACCAGCTTGGCTCCCTGAAGGATGAGGCGGTTCGTCCCTTCGGAGGTGGCGGAGAAGATGCTTCCCGGCACGGCGAAGACATCCCGGCCTTCGCTGAGGGCCAGCTCCGCCGTTATCAGGGAGCCGCTTCGTTCCGCCGCCTCCACCACCACGACTCCGTGGCTCATTCCGGCGATTATCCGGTTCCGCTGGGGGAAGAAGCCCGGCTGGGGCGTTGTCCCCGGCGGGTACTCGCTGATGACGGCTCCCCGTTGGGCGATTTCCTCCAGCAGCTTTTCGTGGCTCCTGGGGTAGGCCACATCCACCCCGCAGCCCAATACGGCTATTGTCCGGCCCTCGGGAGCTTTCAGCGCGCCCACGTGGGCAGCGCTGTCTATCCCGTAAGCCGCTCCGCTGACTACGGTAACTCCGGCCCTGGCCAGTCCGCCGGCGATGAACTCGGCGGCCTTTTTCCCGTAGGGAGTCATCCGCCTGCTTCCCACCAGAGCCAGACAAGGGTCTTCCTTCAGCAGACAGCCCCGGCAGTACAGCACTGCCGGCGGGGTAAAAATCTCCTTTAAGAGGCGGGGGTAATCATCTTCGTCCAGGCCGATGAGACTGATCCCCTTTTCATCGCAGAGCTCCTTCAGCTCCTGAGGAAGCTCCCGCCGGTTTTTTATGTGAGCGGTCACGCTCTCCGCCTGGAGGGCCGTGAGCCCGGCGGCCAGAAAGTCATTGACCGTTCCCCTGTCCCAGGCCTCCGCCGGTGATTCAAAGAACCTCATCACCCGGGCGAGGGAGACTCCTCCCAGCCCCGGAGCCTGACTCAGGGCCCCAAGATAAAACTTTCCCGGCAATGAACTCTCCATAAGCTCCCTCTTTCAACGGAACGATCCTTCTTCCCACAGACAATCAAAACATAATATACAGAATGGCGGAAAAATTTGCAATACAAATTTCCGTTTAATGAAGAACCAGCGGCATGATCCTAACCGGCGGCAAAAAACGGCAACAACAAAAAAACCGCCCGGAGCTCCGGGCGGATAACGGCTGGTGACGCGTACGGGATTCGAACCCATGAACCCGCCGTGAAAGGGCGGTGTCTTAACCACTTGACGAACGCGCCATGATGGTGATCCACCCGGGACTCGAACCCGGGACCCCCTGATTAAAAGTCAGATGCTCTACCAGCTGAGCTAGTGAATCACATACACGCCGGCTGACGCCTGCAATGTGATATTATACGTAAGCGGCGAAAGCTTGTCAAGGAAATTTTCTTAATTTCAGAAAATCTTTTGGACAAGCCAGTAAGCCAGCGCTCCCATCACCGCCGTACAGGGGATCGTAAGTACCCATGCCATAAGCATCTGCTGGGCCACGCCCCAACGGACTGCCTTGAAACGTTTTGCTGTCCCAACACCCATAATTGAGCCGGACACTACATGAGTAGTAGATACCGGCAAGTGCAGCAGAGTTGCGGAAAAAATAACCAGCGATGAATTGAGATCTGCCGCAAAACCGGAGATGGGCTCCAGCTTGAATATCTTTCCGCCGATCGTTTTGATTATCCGCCAGCCGCCCATAGCCGTACCGATAGCCATCGCCGCGGCCGCCATAAGCTTTACGACAAAGGGAACCTCAAACTCGCTGATGAAGCCGCCGGAAAGAAGCGCCAGGGTGATAATACCCATTGATTTCTGGGCATCATTAGAGCCGTGGGAAAATGCCATCATAGCGGCGGAAATTATCTGCATTTTCTTGAACAGCCCGTTGACGACATAAGGATTTGAGCCGCCAAACAAAACGAACAGTATATTCATGACAATACAGCCGCTGATAATAGCTATTATCGGAGATACTATCAGGGAAAGAACGATCTTTCCAATGCCAATAAAATTCAGACCGCCGGCTCCCGTTGAAACCAGCATTGCTCCGATGATGCCGCCAACCAGTGCATGGGAGGAGCTGGATGGCAGGGCTACATACCAGGTGAGAATGTTCCAGATAATCGCCCCGCTGATGGCAGCGATGATTATCCTCTCGTCAATATGGCTTGCTGAGACGACAATATCGGCGCCTATCGTCTTGGCCACGCCGGTGCTGAACATAGCCCCCAGGAAGTTCAGTACCGCCGCCATCAATATGGCGTGATTAGGTTTTATCGCTCTTGTTGAAACTGAAGTAGCTATAGCATTCGCCGTATCGTGAAAGCCGTTGATATAGTCAAATATCAACGCCAATACAACTACCGTCAGTATCAGGTATTTCACCTCAGGCATACTTCATCACCACACCGCGGATCATATCGGAAATCCTCTCGCAGTGGTCAAGGGATTCCTCAAGATTAGCCAGAACATCCTTCCACTTAATCAAATTGATGGGATCCTTTTCCCGATCAAACAGCATTGCCAGCTCCTGACGATAAACCCGGTCCCCTTCACTTTCCAGGCGCCCGATTCTGTGCGTGTCATCCAAAATCGCCAGCTGGTTTTTCTTGATATCTGACAACATATCCAAAGCCTTAATTATTTCCTCAGTGGACTCGATAATCAGCTTCGTCAACCTGACCGCTCCATCCATGGCAGCTCCAGCCTTGTATACGACCAGCATTTGCAGGGTGTCCTGCAGGATGTCAACACCGTCATCAAGCCCATTTGCCAGTGAATAAATATCCTCCCGGTCAATAGGGGTGATAAAAGTCTGATTCAGCTTGTCAATAATTCTATCATTCACATCATCGGCATGATGTTCCAAGCTGATGATTTCCTGCATTTTTTCTTCGCCCTTGTGATAATCCAGCATAACCTCGTCCATGATGAGAGCGCCCTTATAAAAAAGTTTTGCGCTTTCAACGAACAGTTCATAAAATTCTGTGTCCTTCTTCTTGTAATTGAACATAGAAGCCTCCTGATATTTCTAACAACTTTCCTTCTTCAAGTTACAGGCAAAAGTATATCATATAAGGATTATTTTCAAAAGGACAACCTCCGGAAAAGGAAAATTTTCAATAACATTGCATTATCATTCTGGGAACAATTTCCAATAATATGAACATAAAAAAGCCTATTACCGCTCCCACAATCGAGCCATTCATCCTTATCCAAAGAAGATCGGGCTCGATCTTGTCATAAATGAGGGCGTTGAGATCCTCATCACTAAGATGACCCACAACCTCGCGGGCGATTGTTCCGGCCAGCTCTCTCGCTTTCAGGGCAGTTCTTCCCCCCATATCAAACAGCAGCGCCGCCGTGGCCGGTTCATTTCTTAAATTCATCAGGAAGTTCTCTACCAGCTCCGGAGCAAGCCGGACCAGCAGGTTAGCGATATTTGTCGTGGTTACCGGCAGATTCCCTTCCTCGGAAACCGCCACCTTTTCTGTTCGGTTAGCCTTAGGCAGCAGGCTGATAATTTCTCCCGGCTTCAAGGTGGAAACGGAAGAAACATCGCTGCGGAAGCCATTAAACACCTGTTCAACGGCCTTTTCCACCGGCAGGCGGGCGATCACCTCATCGCTGACGGCGCGGAAATCAGCGCAGAATTTCTCATCAAAAGCCAGCCGCTCTAAAGACTCTGACAAAGCTGCGGACAAGTTATCCCGAAGCCTCGAGTTGTCCTCCTGAAGGGCCGTTCCTAAATTTCCCAGCCGCGCTCTGATAAGGTGAGCGGCCTCATCGTAATTGGCAATGCCCATCATATTGGCAAAGCCTTTCATCATTGCCATCAGAGGATTGGTTTCGCCCTTTTCCACCAGCTTGCGCAGCTGGTCCGATATCCGTGCCTCAAAGTCCGGATCATCAATGACCGTCTCTGTATAACGGCCGAGGGCCGCAAACAGTTCTTTATCGCCGCCGCTTTTCAGGGAATCTCTTATATACTCTACCGACTGCCGGGGTGTCAGCTGCCACAATTGCCTGCGAACTGACTGGGCAACTGCGCTTTCGGCCACCTTTAAGTCCATGGAACGAAGAAAATCCCCCAGCAGTTTTACCAATGCAGCCGTGAGTTCCTCTCTCATTTCCCTGTTAAACAGGCGGTCCACCAGAGCCCCCTGCCAGCTTTCCTTACGAATGATGTCAAAGAGTTTCCGCCGGGAGAGGAATTCCCTTTTAATCATTTTTACTGTAGCCTCAGTAAACTCCTGCCGATGAGCTGGCAGAATGGCAGTATGCCAGGGGAAGCCAAGGGGTTTGGAGAACAGCGCCGTCACCGCAAACCAATCGGCGATACCTCCCACCAAGGACGCCTCAGCCACAAAGAGAAGCCAGGCTGACCATATTGTTTTACAGGAATGATCTACGCCCAATGCCGTCAAAAACAGGACAAAAGCCAGCATCAGCACCTTATCGGCATTATTTAATCCCTTTTTCATGCCGCCACCAGCCTTCCTGCCAGGCTGACAACAATGTAGAGCAGCCCACCGGCGATCCCGCCGACTACAGAGCCGTTTATTCTGATTATCTGCAAATCATCGGCCACATAGTTCTCACTCAGTTCAATAAGCTCTTCATCCGTAAGCTCTTCAAGCCGCTGTCTGATAAGGTCAATGATGAAGTCGTGGTGTTCCTCCAGCTGACTGACCAGATATTCCTTCACGAATCCGTCAAATCTTACCTGCCAGGCCTTGTTTTCCGTAAACTCCGTCAGCTTTTCAGCCGCAATGGCGCGGAAATGCTCGCGCCAAGCCTGAGAGCCGGCTGAATCCCCGGTCCCGTCACCGAAGGACTGGCGCATCAAAGAAGCAAGTAATCCGGCAATCAGCTCTGGTGAAGCCAGCTCCTGCTGCTTTTCGGTCAGGATGGCTGTCAGCTTTCCTTCAAGCTCTCCTGCCTTTATTCTATCGCTTATCCAAGCCACCAACTGCTCATGGGCAGGTGTTCCCTGCTGGGCCATTTCCGTCAATTTCTTGCCTGCCGCTTCATTCATAAGCTCCCTTATGCGTTCCGGTGTCAGTTTTACCATGGTCAAGGCCATTTCCCGCATGGGATTTCCATTGGTATAGTCTCTGCGAAGACCTTCCGCCTCCATAAGGAGCAGCTGCTGAGTCCATTCATCGTTCAAAAGCTCCCCGCACAGCTTCGCCCCATAGGAGGCAAGGGTATCGGGGCCGCCGATTTCCCGATCCGTCAGATCGTCGAGGCCATGTTGAACCAGTTTAACCGTGGGAATAGATGAGATTATATTCGTTATAACCGGAGAAAGCTCCCTTGCCAGCCGGTCAATATCAATAGCCGCCAGAGTCTTTACTCCCGCCGCTTCCACCGCCGCCAAAATTTTCTCTTTTCCACCTTTTTCATCGATATAGGTAATCATCATATCCGAAATGCTTTCCCGGTTGATTATGGTCTTTATCTTCCCTACTCCCAGCAGGTCACGGCCGCAAAAATCAACCAGCGCCTCCATGATGCGCTGACGGTTTTTCTTCAGGATTTCTGTCCGCCAGGCGATACCAAGGGGACGATGAAAAATAGCCGTTACCGCAAACCAGTCGGCCATTCCGCCGATGGTCGCCGCCATTGCTATATGATAGAGGAGCCCGTAGCCGAAGCTGTTCGGCTCAGTGAGGGTGAGAATCCGCCCCGCTACCGTAAGAAAACCAAAAAGCAGTAAAACCAGCAGGGCTTTTTTGGCCTTGCCGTCGGTCTCTTTTTTTTCCGCTGTCATTATGATCAACCGCTCCTTTAGAAGCAACAAAATTGCCAATGTTCCCTATTCTCCATCCAGAATTATATCACAATTCAGAAATTCCAGACAATCTGCCAATGGCTGATAAAAAAGCCACGCCGATATGGCATGGGCAATCCAAATAAAAAACTTTTACATCAGATTATTTTATCCGTTTCCCTACAATGTCAGAAATAATAAGCTGGTGAAACTTATTTATGAGCCATTCCCTTGATTACCATACGAAATATGCGCACTAAAAGTCTCAAAGTTCACGAAGAAACACCTAAATATTATATGATTATATATTTCATAATATTTATTTTATAAAATATATTTATAATATATATTGACACAATTCATAATCTTTTTTACAATGAAAAACGACAAGCAAATAGCTTTGGAAGCGGGAACCCTTTCGGGGGTCACGAGGGCAATTCGGTAAAAAACCGAAGCGGTTCCGCCACTGTAAAGAAAAGTAGTCGGCCTATTTTCACCAGCGACCTATGCGCTAACGAAAAATCTACCGGCTTCGATCCCAGTCGGAAAACCTTCCCGCTTCAACATCACCGTTAGCGCCTTTTCAGGCGCTTGCACCTGCGAAAGACAGGGAGGGAGATTCCGATGCCACAGATGTCTCTGCTTTGGGCGCGGCGTTTTCTTCCGATTCTTTTGAGTCGGTTTTTCGTCCCAAAGCCGCGTCGTCTTGCGGCTTCGCAATTCCACTCGCCTTTCGCGAGGAGAGTTTTTCCATAGTTATGTATAGTTAAACGTAAGGAGGGTTCAAATGGAAGAGACTAACAAGACGCCAGAAAGCGCGCCGGTAAAGGAGGAAGATTTAGATCTTCAGGAGCTTCTGAAAAGAGCCGAAAGCAAGACGGATTTTCCGGAAGTTTCCCTGGACGAGTTCACTCCGCCGACGGACGAGGAATGGAAGGAGGCCTGCCTCGCCCTTTTGAAGGGGGCGCCCTTCGACAAGGTAATGTTTACCAGGACCTACGAAGGAATCACTTTCGAGCCAATGTATACCCGCAAGCATACCGAGGATATTTTGCCGAAGGGCTCCCTCCCCGGAATGGGGGATTATTTGCGGGGTTCCCGGATTCAGGGCTACATAGGAAAGCCCTGGGGCGTGGCTCAGTCCTGCGATGAAACGCTTCCTGAGGACAACAACAAATTGCTCAGGCAGGAGATCGAAAAGGGTTCTACGGTCTACAATATTCGCCTGGATGTGGCGACCCTGGCAAATAGGGATGCGAAGGATGCTGAAAAAATTGGCGACGATGGCTCCAGCATTACTACATTGGACGATATGCACCGGACACTGGACGGTCTGAAGCTGGACGAATATCCCCTCTATATCTACGGGGGAGCATCGGCTCTGCCCATCCTTTCGCTGGTAGCGGGAGCCATGCGTTCTTCGGGGAGGTCTACCGAGAAGCTTTCCGGCTTTATCGGAGCCGATCCCATAGGGGCATTGGCCGCCAACGGCAAAAATTATGCCACCCTGGACGCCCTTTACGACGAGATGGCCGCTTGCGCCAAGTGGGCAGTGAAAAATGCGCCGGGGCTGAGGACTGTCATGGTTCGGGATGATACCTTCAGCCGGGGCGGCGCCAATGATGTGCAGGACATGGCCTATATCATCGCCTGCGCCGTGGAGTATATCCGCCAGCTCATGAAGCGGGGACTTACCATCAAGGAAGCCGCCAGCCAGATATTCTTCGGGGTTTCCATGGGGGCAAACTTCTTTATGCAGATCGCTAAGCTTCGGGCTGCCCGGCCCATTTGGGCGAATATCATAAAAGCCTTCGGCGGCGGCGAGGAGGATCGGGCTATGCATGTCCACGGTCGTCCCGCCCTGTTCTTTAAGACGGTTTACGATCCCTATGTCAATATGCTCAGGAACACGACGGAAATCTTTTCCGGCGTCGTGGGAGGCTTGGACTCCTTTGAGAGCTCACCCTTTGACGAACCAATCAGAAAGGGCGACGCTTTCTCCCGCCGCATTGCCCGCAATGTCCAAATCATGCTACAGGAGGAATTTGGCCTGTTACAGCCGATCGATCCTGCTGGCGGCTCCTGGGCGGTAGAATCCCTGACCAGACTCATGAAGGAAAAGGTTTGGGCCAAGTTCCAGGAAGTGGAAGCTCAGGGCGGCATAGTCAAGGCCGTGCTGGAGGGCAAGGTCCAGACAGATATTGAACAAACACTGGAAGAACGCTTTAAGGCTCTGGAGTTCAGGAAGGACCGCATCGTGGGCACGAATATGTACCCGAACATGACGGAAAAGCTGCTGGATCGCCGGGAGGAGGATACGGCAGAGATCAAAAAGCGTCGCTTGGCCGATATCGATGCCTACCTTTCTGACCTGGACGTGGAACACAAAAAGCAGAGCCTAAACGAATTGGCGATGGCTTCGGTAGAGGATATGGTATCCACTGCCGTGAAGGCTGTTCAAGCGGGTGCGACAATCGGCGAATTGCGGACGGCGCTGGATAAGGGCGGTTCCCCGGAAAGCGTCAAAGCCATCGCTCCCCATCGCTGGAGCGAGCGCTACGAAGCCCTTCGCATGGCTACCGAAGCCTATAGGGAAAAAACGGGAGACAACGTAAAGGTTTTCCTGGCCAACATGGGGCCCATTCCGCAGCATAAGGCCCGAGCCGATTTTTCGACCAGCTTCTTGCAGGTAGGAGCGTTCCAGGTAGAGGGCAACGACGGCTTCAAGACGGTGGAAGAAGCGGCTGAAGCCGCTAAAAAATCGGGAGCGGACGTCGCTGTCATTTGCTCTACGGATAAAACTTATCCTGAGATCGTTCCGGCACTGGCCCCAAAGCTCAAAGAGGCTCTGCCGAAGGCCACCGTGTATCTGGCGGGAGCGGCTCCTAAAGACTTGGAAGCCATATATCGTCAGGCCGGCGTGGACGATTTCATTTCCGTCAAGGCCAATTGTTACCAGATTCTGAAGAATTTGCAGCTCAAGAAAGGGATGATTAGTTGATGGCTGAGAATCCGGATTTCACGAAAATGACCCTCGAACCGCTCTCTTCGCCGGGCGAAACAGAATGGAAAAAACGCTTTGAAGCGGAAGTGCGGGAAAAATACGACGATGTTGTAACATCCACGATGGAGCATATAAAAGTACGCTCCCTTTACGACCACGACGAGTATGACCACATGAGCCATCTCGATTTCGCCAGCGGCATACCGCCGTGCCTGCGGGGGCCCTATTCGACGATGTACGTTTTCCGTCCGTGGACAGTTCGCCAGTACGCAGGCTTTTCCACTGCCGAAGAGTCGAACGCTTTCTACCGCCGTAACCTGGCCGCCGGTCAGAAAGGACTTTCGATAGCTTTCGACCTGCCTACTCACCGCGGCTACGATGCCGATAATCCCCGCGTAGTCGGCGACGTAGGTAAAGCGGGCGTTTCCGTTTGCTCCATGCTGGATATGAACATCCTGTTCTCCGGTATACCCCTTGATCAGATGTCCGTTTCCATGACGATGAACGGCGCGGTCCTGCCAATACTCTCCTTCTTTATCCAATCAGGCGTTGAGCAGGGCGTCGATAAAGCGATTATGGCCGGAACGATCCAGAACGATATATTGAAAGAGTTCATGGTTCGCAACACCTACATCTACCCGCCAGATATGTCAATGCGTATCATCGGCGATATTTTCGAATACACCACGAAGTATATGCCCAAGTTCAACAGCATTTCCATTTCCGGCTACCACATGCAGGAAGCGGGCGCGCCGGCTGATATTGAACTTGGCTACACCCTGGCCGATGGCCTCGAGTACATCAGAACGGGCATTAAAGCGGGCCTTCCAGTCGACGCGTTCGCCAAGCGCCTGTCATTCTTCTGGGCCATCGGCAAGAACTACTTCATGGAGATTGCTAAGATGCGCGCCGCCCGCGTTCTATGGGCCAAGATCGTCAAATCCTTCGGGGCGACGAACGATAAGTCGATGGCGCTGCGCACTCACAGCCAGACGTCCGGCTGGTCCCTCACGGCGCAGGACCCCTTCAACAACGTGGCCAGAACGGCGATGGAAGCTATGGGCGCGGCGCTGGGTCACACCCAGTCGCTCCATACCAACGCTCTTGACGAAGCGATTGCGCTGCCCACCGACTTCTCCGCCCGCATCGCGCGCAACACGCAGCTTTACATCCAGGACGAAACCAGCGTCTGCAAGATCATCGACCCGTGGGGCGGCTCTTACTATGTGGAAGCCCTCACGAACGAGATCATCCGCCGGGCCTGGGCGCATATCCAGGAAGTAGAATCTCTGGGCGGCATGGCGAAAGCCATCCCCACCGGCCTGCCGAAGATGCGCATCGAAGAAGCCGCCGCCCGCCGTCAGGCCCGCATCGACTCCAACAACGAATCCATCGTCGGCCTGAACCGCTATCGCCTGGAAAAGGAAGATCCGCTGGAAATCCTCGCCATCGACAACACCGCCGTCCGCAATTCGCAGATCGCGCGCCTCGAAAAACTCCGCGCCGAGCGCAACGAGGACGACGTGCGAAACGCTCTCGAGGCGATTACGAAAGCCGCCGAGAGCCGCGAAAATGGCAACCTTCTGGAATGTGCCGTGGAAGCCGCCCGGGTCCGCTGCTCTTTGGGCGAAATATCCGATGCGGTGGAAAAGGTGTCCGGTCGTTATCAGGCGGTCATTCACACCATCTCCGGCGTTTATTCCTCTGAATTTACCGACCGCACGGCATTGGACAATGCCCGCTCCCTGGCCGATGAGTTTGAGAAGCTTTCCGGCCGCCGTCCCCGTATCTTCGTGGCTAAGATGGGTCAGGACGGTCATGACCGCGGACAAAAGGTCATCGCTTCTTCCTTCGCTGATATGGGCTGGGACGTAGACGTAGGCCCCCTGTTCCAGACTCCGGCCGAAACGGCTCAGGACGCAGTGGACAACGACGTTCACATGGTCGGCTTCAGCTCCCTGGCCGCAGGACACGCTACCCTTTTGCCACAGCTGGTGGAAGAGCTTAAAAAGCGGGGCCGGGAGGACATTATGGTGGCCATCGGCGGCGTTATCCCGGTGCAGGATTATCAGCACCTCTACGATAGCGGCGCAGTCGCCATCTTCGCGCCGGGCACCAACATACCGGAAGCCGGTGTAAAACTTCTAAATCTCCTTATCGACAGGGCAAAGGCGGAAAGCACGACTGGAGGCTGATCTTATGGCCGGCTACACGAACTCGAAACCGGAATGGGCGCC
Organism: uncultured Schwartzia sp.; assembly: GCA_964540025.1. GTDB lineage: Bacteria > Bacillota > Negativicutes > Selenomonadales > Selenomonadaceae > RGIG250. Next base: position 11,271 of record CAZIKQ010000030.1, read on the forward strand.
GCAGGAGGACAACGACAAATTCGCCTGTAGCGTCATGAGCGGTATCGAGGGCATTACTGACACCACCGTAGGAAATATAAACCCCCTGATCAAAAACGGCACCTTAAAGCCCAAGCTGAAGACGGTTCTTTCCGTGGACGACTTCATAAAAGGAGTCAGCGCAGGCGAAAGGAGCGTCCTGTCCCGGGCAATAACCCTAGTTGAGAGCAACAATCCCAATCACTTTGAAAAGGCCCAACGGGTCTTGCAGGGACTTTTACCCCGCACAGGCAAAGCGCTGCGCATCGGTATCACCGGCGTTCCCGGCGCGGGCAAAAGCACCATGATTGAAGCCTTCGGCAATATGCTCTGCGATCTCGGTCACAGAGTGGCTGTCCTGGCGGTGGATCCCACCAGCAGCGTGACCCGCGGCTCTATCCTCGGCGACAAAACCCGCATGGGTACCCTTTCCCGGCGGGAAGAGGCGTTTATCCGCCCTTCCCCCGCCGGGGGTACTCTGGGGGGCGTGGCCAGAAAAAGCCGGGAAACGATGCTCTTATGCGAAGCCGCAGGCTACGACATCATATTGGTAGAAACGGTCGGCGTAGGTCAATCGGAGACAACGGTTCGTTCGATGGTAGACTTCTTCATGCTGGTCGTCCTGACAGGCGCCGGCGACGAGCTCCAGGGCATAAAAAGGGAATTATGGAGCTGGGCGACGCCATCGTCGTCAACAAGGCCGACGGAGATAATCTCCTTAAAGCCAAAGTAGCCCGAGGTGAATACCAGCGTATGCTGGAATTTATCCGCCCGGCGACGGAAGGCTGGCAGACGAATGCGTACCTCGCGTCCGCCGTGAAAAAAACCGGTCTAAAGGAACTATGGGATGTAATTCGCCTCTTTCATAAAACTACCACCGAATCGGGAGTCTTTCAGCGTCGCCGCAATACGCAGCTCCTCGACTGGGTGCGCAGCATGATCGACGAACATCTTCACAATCTGTTCTTTGAAGATCAGGTTGTTCTCGGTCGTTTCCCCGAAATACAGGAAGCGGTTCTTAAAGGCGTTATTTCGCCGACCCAGGCCGTAGCGGAGCTTATCCATATCTTCGACGCAAGACGGGCGACTGACCGCCGCGTGGATATTTTCCACCCCGGGAGCGTGTAAGCCAAAGGCAAGGAGGATTTTCGTGTACACGAAGAAAATTTATTTTTCAGGCGGCAGTTTCTACGAGCTTCAGGAAGTCTTTTCCCGCGTGAAAGGCGCAATAAAAGCCACCGCCGGTTATATAAACGGCGAAGCGCCGGGACTGGACTATGAAGCGGTGGTTTCTGGCAAAACGGAAGCGGTATTCGGCGTGGAGGTTGAGTACGATCCGAAAAAAATAGACCTGTCTTCCCTAATGGATATTCTCTTCGCCGTCGTCAATCCCTATCTCAGGGACAGGCAGGGCGTGTGCGAAGGGCGTATGTACCGCAGCGGCGTCTACTACGTTTCGGACGACGACGGGCCAACAGTCGAATACTATATGAATTTCCTCCGCAACCGCCGAAAGATTCCTGCCGCAACCGAAGCCCAGCTCACCATAAACGATCCGAACAGCGATCCCAACGGAGCCAGGCAGTGCTACGCCGAAGCCGGGAGACTGAAAATATTTGAACCGGCCGCCCAGTCGGAGCAAAACTATCTTTCGACGCACCCGGAGCAAAAAACTAACATCAAATTTCCACTGCTGCAAAGACTGGGAATTATCCGCTGAGGGCCCGCCAAAAAGTAAAACGCGATTACTATCAAAATAAATATCCCCCGGCATAGCCGGGGGATATTTATTTAGGGTAAATTACTTTTTCTCAAAGGTCAGTTTTTCACCATCAATCCCTACAGCTACGCTATCCCCTTCAGCTATGGCTCCTTTGATGATTTCTCTGGACAGCTCAGTTTCCAGGCGATGGCTGATAAGGCGCTTCAAGGGACGAGCGCCGAACGCCGGATCGAAGCCAGCTTTTGCCAGATAAGAAACAAGCTCATCACTATAGGTAATATTCAGCTTCAACTGCTTCTCCAACCGCTTGGAGAGATTGGACAACAGCAGGCGGGCGATCCCTTCCACCTGATCCTTAGCCAAAGCTTTGAACACGACGATATCATCGATCCGGTTGAGGAATTCCGGGCGGAAATATTCCTTCAGCATTGCGTGAACGGTTTCCTCAGCCTCTTTGAAACCCTTTGTCAAAATGGCCTCAGAACCAAGGTTGCTGGTCATGATGATGACCGTGTTCTTAAAGCTTACTACTCTGCCTTTTCCGTCGGTCAGGCGGCCATCGTCAAGGATTTGTAAAAGAACGTTGAACACGTCACGATGTGCTTTCTCGATTTCGTCCAGCAGGATGACGCTGTAGGGACGGCGGCGGACTGCCTCCGTCAGCTGACCGCCTTCATCGTACCCCACATAACCCGGAGGCGCGCCGATAAGGCGGGCAACGCTGTGTTTCTCCATATATTCGGACATATCGATGCGGATCATGCTGCGTTCATCATCGAACAGCACTTCCGCCAGCGTCTTGGCCAACTCCGTCTTGCCCACGCCGGTAGGCCCCAGAAAGATAAAGGAGCCGATGGGACGGGCCGGATCCTTGATGCCCGCTCTGGCCCGGATTATGGCGTCGCTGACAACGTCAACCGCTTCATCCTGCCCAATAACTCTCTTGTGCAGAATATCGCCCAGGTGGATCAGCTTCTCCCGCTCTCCCGTGAGCATCCGGGATACCGGGATACCAGTCCAGCGGCTGACCACGTTGGCAATGTCTTCTTCGCCCACCTCCTCTCTGAGCAGTCGTCCCTCATTGCCCTGCTCCGATTTCTCACTGCTTCGCTTCTCCGCCTCGGCCAGCTGCTTTTGCAACTCCGGCAGCTTGCCGTACTTCAGCTCACCGGCCCGGCTAAGATTGCCTTCCCGTTCTGCCGCCTCCATCTGACGGCCGATATTGTCGATTTCCTCCTTAATTGACTTCACCCTGAGAATCTCTTTTTTCTCTGCTTCCCAACCGGCGGTCAGTTCCTGCTCCTTCTTTTTCAAGTCTTCCTTTTCAGCCAGAAGATTAGTCAGCCGTTCCTTTGATGCCTCGTCGCTTTCCTTTTTCAGGGCCTGCTCTTCAATATCAAGCTGGAGGATCTTACGGCGGACGTCATCAATGGGAGCCGGTACGGATTCGATCTCCGTCCTGAGTTTGGCCGCAGCCTCGTCCACCAAATCAATTGCCTTATCCGGCAAAAACCGGTCGGCTATATAGCGGTCAGACATCGCCGCCGCCGCCACCAGCGCCGCATCCCGAATGCGTACCCCGTGATGAACTTCGTATCGCTCCTTCAAACCGCGAAGAATTGATATGGTATCCTCGACAGTCGGTTCTGCCACCATCACCGGCTGGAAACGGCGCTCCAGAGCCGTGTCCTTTTCAATATACTTTCGATATTCATTGAGGGTAGTAGCGCCGATACAGCGCAGCTCTCCCCGGGCCAGCATCGGCTTCAGGAGGTTACCGGCATCCATTGCCCCCTCGGCTGCTCCTGCCCCGACGACAGTATGAAGCTCATCAATAAATAGCAGGATCTGGCCATCGGACTTGACTATTTCACTGAGAACCGCCTTCAGGCGTTCCTCAAATTCACCGCGGAATTTAGCTCCGGCAATAAGCGCGCCCATATCGAGAGAATACAGAGTCTTATTTTTCAGAGACTCCGGAACGTCCCCGGCAACGATCCGGCGAGCCAGCCCTTCAATGATTGCCGTTTTACCAACGCCAGGCTCACCGATAAGCACCGGGTTATTCTTTGTCCTGCGGGAGAGTATCTCAATCGTTCGCCTTATTTCGTCATCACGGCCGATGACCGGATCCAGTTTTCCGTTTGCGGCGGCTTCCGTAACATCCCGGCCATATTTTTTCAGGGCCTTATAGCGTTCCTCCGGATTTTCTCCATCCACTGCCCCGCTGCGATTCTTTCGGATCACATTGCGGATTCCCTTCTCTGTGAGACCGGATTTCTTTGCCAGTTCCTGAACATCCGGACTGCCGTCGCTGACAACTGCCAGTAAAAGGTGCTCGGTAGATACATATTCATCCCCCATTTCTTTTGCCAAAGCCTCTGCCTTGCCAATGATACGGGTGGCATCTATACTGATATTCAGATAGTCAACACCCTTTACCTGGGGAAATGTGTCCAGCTTCTTCTCCAGCTTTTCTTTAAGCTGTGGGACATTCACCTCATTTGATTTGAAGATAATTTCCAAAAGTCCGTCTGGATCGTTAGACAGCGCCCAAAACAGATGAGTCCCGGTTACTTCCTGATTATACCTGACCACAGCGGCCTGCTGTGCCTTCTGAATGACCTCCAGTGCCTTTTGAGTGTATTTATCCTGTTGCATGATTTATTCCTCCTCTATTCAATCTTCAATCTATTGCAATTGCTCACAATTGATTTACTAAACCCATTATATATAATTTAGTCAAAAAGTCAAACACTTTTTGACTTTTTGACTAAATTATTTTTCAAAGGAAATTCTCATACAAAAAGGGCTGCCGTAAAGCAGCCCTTAAAGAATATCTATATTCAGAAATTACTCCAGTACCTTTGCGGCATTGGCGTGGTTCTTGCGGATACGCTCCAGCGTCCGCTGACGGATAACCTCCGGATCAACCTTAATGCGGGCGACACCCGTGTCCATAGCAGCTTTCGCAACCGCCGCGGCCACGGCCGGAGCGACTCGCTCATCAAAGACCGGCGGAACAACATAGTCATCGCGTAGCTCTTCGTCAGGGATGATAGAAGCAACTGCCCGGGCCGCTGCCTGCTTCATCTCTTCATTGATGGCGCGGGCCCGAACATCGAGGGCGCCGCGGAAAATTCCCGGGAATACGGAAACATTGTTGACCTGGTTCGGAGCATCGCTGCGTCCGGTACCGGCAACAGCAGCGCCAGCCTCCTTGGCAGCCTGATAGCTGGTCTCAGGAACCGGATTTGCCATAGCGAATACAATCGCATCCTTATTCATGCTCTTGATGATTTCCTGGGTGAAGAGACCGGCCGAGGAAACACCGAGAAGCACATCAGCTCCCTTTGCGCAGGCGGCAAGGTCTCCCTGGAATTTTTCCCGATTGGTACGCTTCAGGAGCTCCGCCTGTACGCGGTTGACCCGGGACATATCCATTCCCTCATACATAGCGCCCTTGGAATTCAGCATGATCATATTCTTTACGCCCAAATCAAGAAGGAGGCGGCAGATAGCGGTACCGGCTGCACCAGCGCCGGAGAGAACTACCTTAACCTCACCGATGTCCTTCTTCACATAGCGAAGAGCGCCAAGAACGGCCGCCGCACATATTATAGCGGTACCATGCTGGTCATCATGGAATACAGGAATATCCAATTCTGCCTTCAGAGCATCTTCTATATCATAGCATTTAGGGGACTGAATATCCTCAAGATTGATACCCGCATAATTCTTTTGGAGGATCTTTACAGTCTTGATGAACTCGTCCTTGTCTTGAGTGTCGAGGCAAACAGGAACCGAGTCAATATCACCGAAAGTCTTGTAGAGGATAGCTTTACCTTCCATAACCGGCATAGCGGCAGCTGCGCCGATATTTCCAAGACCGAGTACGCGGGTACCATCGCTGATTACTGCTACGCAATTTCCGCGCATGGTAAGCTCGAAGGAAAGATCCTCTTCCTTCTCAATGGCCCGGCAGGGCTCTGCAACTCCGGGAGTATAAAGAATCGCCAAGTCATGGGCATCCGTCAGCTTCGCTTTGCCAATAGTTGCGAGCTTGCCGTTATTTTCTCTATGCACTACCATTGCTTCCTGATTGAGATCCACGAAACTCACCTTTACCTTTCATTCATATCCATAAGGGATTAAAGTCATTATGTACATTATAGTGTAAATTTATAAAACTGTCAAACAATTCACCTATAATCATCGTGAATATTTGGGAATTTCTGTTGTTTTTTATGGATTTCCTCTCCGGTAAATTTTATATATTGTTTATCTGAAGAAAAAAAATTTCCCCTTCAGGGAAGGTAGCCGTCCTCAAAACAGACTTCTTTTTAGGGAAAATAGCCGGAGCCTTCTGTGATAAACTGAGAGGCTGCCTTACGGCAGCCTCTCCAAAAATCAATGGTCGAAAATATTCTTCAGGGCCTGGATATTCACATCCCGGTTTATCTGTGCTAAATAGGTGGTAAGCTTTATCCCTTTAGGACAAGCTTTCACGCAGTTGCCGCTGTTGCCGCAGCTGGTGATACCGCCCTTTTCCATCAACGCATTAAGGCGATTTGATTTATCATACGCTCCTAAGGGATTGATGTTGTACATATAAGCCTGAGCAATGGGGGACGGTCCAATGAAATCTGACTGGGGCCCAACATTTGGACAAGCCTCCAGGCAGCAGCCACAGGTCATGCAATGAGAAATCTCATAGGCTGTCGCGGCAGTATTAGGATTCTGACGGGGCGGAATACGGACTTCCCAGGTACCGTCAACGTTGATCCAGCCCTGAATGCGCTTCAGGTTCTCAAACATTACGGTACGGTCAATGAGAAGATCCCGTATTACCGGGAAGGTCCGAGCCGGAGCCAGGTGGATCGGCTGCTTGAGATTATCAACAAGGGCGCAACAAGCCTGCTGTGCCTTTCCGTTAATGACCATCATGCAAGCGCCGCAAACCTTTTCAAGGCAGTTGCATTCCCATACTACGGGAGAAACCCTTTTGCCATCCTTAGTAACCGGATTTTTCTGAATTTCCATCAGTGCAGCAACAACATTAAGGGCTGGCTGCCAGGGAAGTTCAAATTCCTGAGTATAAGGCTTGCCGGTGGGGCTGTCCTGGCGTTCAATGATAAAAGTTACAGTTTTCTGTAATGCCATTTCTCTGCCCCTCCCTTACTTCGCCACCGCATAATTGCGGGGCCGTGGTTTAATTATAGAATGATCAAAATCACCATAGGTAATTATCGGGCCTTCAGTTTTCGGATCAAAGTCCGCAATAGTTTCCTTCAGGAAATGCTCATCATCGCGAGTGGGAAATTCCCGTTTGAAGTGAGCTCCCCGGGATTCATCCCGGAGGCGGGCCGCTTTGATGACCACAAGAGCATAAATGATCATATTACGCAGCTGACGCACAAACATACATTCCTGATTTGCCCATTTACCTCGATCGGTAACGCCGATATCATTCCACCGGGCAAGGATCTTCTTTACCTCATCATAGCAGTAATCCAAGTCGGCGTTTACCCGTTCAATGGTTACGTAACGGTTCATCAATTCTCCCAGCTCATGATAAAGCTGGCGGGGATTTTCACTGCCATCCATCTTCAAAATGCGTTCATATTCATGAACACATTCCATGCGGGCTTCCTCTAATTCACCATCGGTAATAGTGGAACCACGCTCACCCTTCTCTGCCCACCTGAGCGCCTCAGGCCCGGAAATAGTCCCCGAATAAGCGGCGGACAGCAGCGAATTTGCCCCGAGGCGGTTTGCGCCATGATACTGGTGATCGCACTCACCGGAAGCCAACAACCCGGGAATATTCGTATTATGCTTTCTGTCTACCCAAATTCCCCCCATGGAATAGTGAACGGAAGGATAGATTTCCATCGGCACCTTACGGGGATCCTCACCCATGAACTCAGAGTACATTTCAAGGATACCGCCAAGCTTTTTCTCCAGATAATCACTGGGAATGTGGGAAAGGTCAAGGTATACCTTATTTTCTCCATTAACCCCCAAATGCTGATTCACGCAGACATCATAGATGGCTCGGGAAGCAATATCTCGGGGGACGAGATTGCCGTAAGCCGGATACATTTCTTCAAGAAAATACCAAGGCTTTCCGTCCTTATATACCCAAATGCGACCCCCTTCACCACGGCAGGCTTCAGACATAAGGCGGTTCTTATCAGAGCCGGGAATCGCCGTGGGATGAATCTGTACGAATTCCGGGTTAGCTATGCGGGCGCCCTGCTGATAAACAGCTGAAACAGCCGATCCATTGCAGATAGTAGACGCCGTGCAGCGACCAAAAATCATACCGGGGCCGCCGGTGGCCAGAATCACCGCGTCAGCGCGGAAAGCCTCAATTTCCATGGAGTTCATATTCTGGGCAACTATGCCACAGCATACGCCTTCCCGGTTCTTAATGATCCGCAAAAACTCCCAGAAAACGTGAGTCTTGACCTGACCCTTTGTTTCCCATTTGCGAACCTGCTCGTCAAGAGCGTAAAGGAGCTGCTGGCCGGTGGTTGATCCGGCAAAAACTGTCCGCTTATTCTTCTGACCGCCAAAATTCCGCAGGTCGAGGACACCCTCTGCCGAGCGGGTAAATGGCACGCCCATACGGTCGAACATACGGACAAGGGCCGGAGCAGCCTCACACATTCCCTTCACCGCCACCTGATCCGCCAGGAAATCGCCGCCGTAAACAGTATCGTCAAAATGCTCATAAACACTGTCATGCTCGCCCTTGGTATCCATGCAGGCATTCATGCCGCCCTGGGCGCAGAGGGAATGGCTGCGCTTGAAGGGACAATATGAGAATATATCAACCTCACTGCCCGCCTCGCAGATTTTAAGAGCAGCCATGAGGCCGGAGAGGCCGCCGCCGACAACGATAACCTTAAATTTTTTCTTTGCCACGATAGAGCTCTCCTTTTCCTCAGAATATTGGCAGAATGTACATCAGCATCAGGGCCAGCGTCTCAAGGCACAGAGCGCCGCACAGCCCCATGCAGGCCATGTTGATCACCATCTGAATGCGGGGCCCCTTTGCAATGCCCCAGGTCATGCAGAAGGTATTTATTCCATTCGTAAAATGGAATATGGCCGCCCACATACCCAGAACATACAGCACCCAATACACGGGATTCGACAAGTAGCTCTGAAGAAACTCAAAGCAAAGCTGAATGCCGGTAATACGGGTATGGATAGCCATGTAGTAAACATGCCAGGCAAGGAATACCACCAGGTACCAGGCTGTCCATCGCTGTAGGGCGAACTGCCAATTTTGAAGGTACCCGTAACGAATCGGATTATTATTGGCCTGAAGGGCAATATATATACCGTACAGAGCATGAAAGCCAAAGGGCGCCGCTACGAGGGCCAGCTCCATGGGCAACCGGATGTACACCGGGATCTTATCCAGCGCCTCAATGACGGTATTCATCATATCCGGCCCCAGTAAAACAGCGCTGTTGTTGCCAATGTGCATCACAAGAAAGGCTCCCATAAATAGTCCCACTAAAGAATGCAGGCGGCGAAGGTAAAAAGTAATATTAAACATTATTGGCCTCCGGATCAAATCTGACGATATGGTTTCTGACCAATTTCATAGAAGTTGTTGCCTTCAGTATCGATTACGACAATAGCCGGGAAATCCTCAACGGTAAGCGCGGCCAGGGCCTCTGGTCCAAGCTCGGGATAGGCTATTACTTCATACTTCTTGATAGTTTTTGCAATGAGAGCTGCCGCGCCGCCGACAGCCGCAAAATAGGTCGTACCGTTCTTCTTCATGGCCTCAACGACCGCAGCACTTCGGGAGCCTTTACCGATCATGCCGGTAATTCCCTGCTCGAGCATCGTGGGAGTATAAGCGTCCATGCGGCCGCTGGTGGTAGGCCCGGCAGAACCGATAGGATCTCCCGGCTTAGCCGGTGTGGGGCCAAGGTAATAAACTATCTGGTCTTTCCAGTCGATGGGAAGCTTTTCTCCACGGGCAAGGGCCTCGGTCATTGCCTTATGGGCGGCATCACGGGCACTGTAGATTACGCCGGTAATAAGAACACTGTCGCCAGCTTTAAGTTTACGGGACTGCTCCTGGGTAAGCGGAGTATTGATTCTGATCTTTTCAGCCATTTTCGTTTCCTCCCCTGATCAAAGCTCACATTCTTTATGGCGCATCGCGTGGCAGTTGATAGTCACCGCCACCGGTAATCCGGCAATGTGGGTCGGCAAATATTCAACGTTCACTGCCAGAGCAGTCGTCGTACCGCCAAGCTGAGGGCCAATACCGGTTTTATTGATCATTTCCAACAGTTCCTCTTCCAGCTTTGCATATTCCGGTTCAGAGTGACGAACATTAGTAGGACGAAGCAGGGCTTTCTTCGAGAGGACAGCCGCTGCATCCATTGTGCCGCCGACCCCAACGCCTACCACGATTGGCGGACAGGGATTACAATCCGCGTGCTTTACAATATCGAGCACGGCAGCTTTTACCCCTTCAACGCCATCGGCCGGAACAAGCATCTTCAAGCCAGACTTATTTTCACTGCCAAATCCCTTAGCCGCCAGCTTCAGCACGATTTTATCACCAGGCACGATGCGAACATAAATTATTGCCGGAGTATTGTCCTTTGTATTAACGCGATTAAAAATAGGCTCCTTAACGACAGACTTACGAAGGTAGCCGTCGACATAACCCTTGGCCACACCGGCATTAACGGCATCTTCAAAGGCTCCGCCCTCAATATGAACATCCTGCCCTATTTCGGCAAAAACAATAGCCATGCCGGTATCCTGACATATGGGACGATCTTCGTCCCGGGCAATCTCGGCATTTCTTATAATCTGGTCAAGAACATCGCAGCCAACCGGAGATTTTTCCGTTTCCCGCCCCTTCTTTAGGGCATCATAGACATCTTTCGGCAGGTAGTAGGAAGTCTCTTTACAGAGCTTTGCCACAGCTTCGGTAATTGCTTCAGCCTGAATAACACGCACAATAACCCCTCCTTAAATAAGACCAGTTGATAAGCATCATTGGTAACTAAAGTGAGTTTAACATATATCAATAAAGTTGTGAAGTGGATTCTATCAAGTTTTATAAACGGCTATTATAATGCCGTCATTCAGAAAAATCAGCACCACCCGTCAAACGGGTGGTTTGCTCAAGGGCTATAAGCCCTTGT
>CAZIKQ010000031.1:0-21837 GCA_964540025.1 uncultured Schwartzia sp.
TGGCTCGCACTAAAGCCCCTTTCAGGGGCTAAGTGCTCACGCCAACCTCCAGGGGAGCCTGCCTGTGTTATAACGCCCGTTCACTTAGCCTGCCGCAAAATCTTCGCCGCATCCAGCATCATTTGCTGAGTGGAGCCGTCCGGGATCGTCCCCGGCCCCCTCTCCGGCTGGCTGGCTCCGTTATCCTCCGCGCTTTCCGCATTTTCCCCGCTGTCCGGGGGCAGTTTTCCTTCGGTGGCTTCTTCCGGAACGGGAGCGGACGGCTGTCCCTCTGTCCTCTCTTCCCTGCCCATCGGAGGCCCGGCAGTATATCCCGGTTTTTCCTCCGCCGGGGCTTCCGGCTCAGCCTTCGCCGGTTTCGCCCCCTGGGGAACTTGGGGCCTTGCCACAACCGGCGGTGTCGGAGGAGTTGGCTTCACCGGCAGGGTAACGGCGGAAAATCTCAGCCACATGGCGGCGATGGCCAAGGCCGCCGCCAGCGGGGCGAGCCTCATCACCTGACGGAGGAGCTTTGCCCGGCGGCGGAGTCCCTTTTCTCCGCCGGGAGAGTTTTTCATCTCTCTGGCTCTGGCCAGCTCCGCCTCCGCCAGCATTATATCCAGCTCGCTTTTGATATCTTCTCTTTTTTCCAAGGCCCCGGAGGCTGAACCAAGCCACTCCCGGGCCGCCTCCAGGTGATTTCTCACCTTGTCCCGCTGGGTGCTGTCTGCCATGCTCTCCCTCCTTTCCGCCTATCGAAACAATTATACTGCCGTTGCTTAAGAAAATGCCCAAGGCAATTTTCTCTTCAAATACGAACCCTCGCCAGCGTCACTTTGCCATGAACCGGGACATCATCCCCCGGATTCGCCGGATGCCCTTCTTCTGCAAACGGTAAATGCTGCCTACCGACAGCTCCATATCCGCCGCCACGTCGGCGGCTTTTTCCTCTTCCATATAAAGGGAGCTGATAACCCGCCGTTCCTTTTCCGGCAGACGGCTCACGGCCTTTTGCAGGCGGTCATATAGTTCCGCCAGCTCCAGCCGGGCCGATACGTCGCTCCCTGCGTCGGGAATCGTTTCCCAGCGGCAGCGCTCCCCCGCCAGCCCGGAAAAATCTCTGGTCAGGGCGCCTCCCTTCGCCTCCGCGGCCAGCCAGTCCATCATCCGACCCCGGATCCGGTGGACCGCAAAGAGGCTGAAAGCGACGCCCCGCCGGTGGTCGTAGCTCTCTGCCGCCTCGATGAGTCCCACGGTTCCCTCCTGCACTACATCCATTATTCCCCCCAGGCCGGCAAAGGGCTTCGCGCAGCGAAAGACCAGAGGCTGATAGGCCCGGATGAGGCAGCTTCGGGCTTCCCGGTCGCCCCGTTCCTTAAAGTCAGCCCACAGCTTTCTCTCCTGCTCCGGCGCCAGCAGTTCGATCCGCCTGAGCTCGTTCACATAATCCTGCCACTCCATCCCCATCAGCTCCTTTCCCTTAAAATTCGCTCAGAAATTCAATCTGATTTCCATCCCGACCCGGGTGTCATGCTCGTTCATGTCCTGCTCCAGGGACATGCTCAGCCGGTCGTCAAAATCATACCTGAGACCGGCCCGGTTTATTTTATTACCCACGCCAACCGTATATTTCAGCATGACTTTGTCGCTTATGTATTTGCCTATTTGGACATTGTACTCGCTCTGCCCTCTTTCCCGGTCATTATCACCGCGGCCCTCCCCCATTGAATAATCGCGGCTGGAAATCTTAAACTCGTCCAGGAACAGCAGATCCCGGAGGCTGTCCTCCAGCTGGCCCAGGAAGCTCATATGGAGTCCCATATCCAGAATGGAATAGGCCAGCTCCTTGTCATCGCCGTCTTCCCCTCTTTCCCGGCGGAAGGTCAAAAGCTGCATTATCTCCGTCTGACTCATCTCCGGACTGGAGGTAAGCCGGAAATCCATCGCTCCCAGAGAGCCTTTCGTTGACAGGTAGACCTTCGTCCTGCCCACCCGGGTATAGGCAAACAGGTCGATAAAGGGCTCGTAGGTTCCCTGCTGGTTACAGCGGACTTCTCCCTCGTAGATAGTAAACTGGTTTTGCAGGTAGTAAAATTTCCCCTTCTTTACGGTAATTTTACCGCTGTTTACCGGATAGCCAGTAGTTCCTCCCAGATGCACCTTACCCTCCAGCCTCATGTCGTACAGCTGGGAGCTGTAGGCCCTGACCTCGGGGCCGACGTTCACATCCACGTCCATCAGCAGCCTGGGCAGCTGAGTCTCCTCATCGGACAGGGGCGGCATACCCAGCTGGACGTTGTGAATGTCTATCCAGCCGCTGGCCAGGGGGATCTCCCTGCCCATAAACATATCCTGGGTGACAGTAAGCGCCCCGCTGAAGGGTCCCTTATAGAAGGGACAGTCCACCTCCAGGCCGTCGGCCTTAAAGTCCAGGTCGTAATCCACCGCCTCAAGCCCTTCCAGCCTGACCTTCCCTGCCAGGGACAGCTTGCCCTTCCCCAGCGCGGCAGAAATTTCCCGGAGCACGATCCGGGTTCCGTCAAAGACCATTTCGCCGCTTATATTCGTGAAGGGGGTAAGGAAGTACTTCGGTTTAAGGGACCCGTCCCTGACCCCCAGCCTTCCATACAGCAAGGGTGCGTCTGCCGTTCCCTTGAGGTGCAGGGAACCATCCGCGGGCCCCATTGCCCAGTCGATGCTGCCGGACAGGATGGGAAGCAGGGACAGATCCGCTTCCTTCAGGGACAGCCACAAATCCAGCTGGCGGCCCTTTTCGTCCTCTCCCCGGTCAATCCCCAGCGCCTCGAGGGGAATGTCGCCTCTGGCCAGCAGCCGGTAGGTCTTATTCAGCTCCATCTTCTCGGCTGCCGCCTCCTTCAGGCGGATGACCCCATCCGAACAAACGGCCGTGGCCGTCATCCGGTCGAAGCTGGATCCTCCCATGCCGCCGCCGGTAACCAGCACCGAGAAATTTGCCACCGGCGCGGCAAAGGTCCCGCCCAGGCCGGCATCTATATCGATTGCGCCCCGCAGGGTCATGGATGAGCCGGTAAGCCCCGGTATTATCCCGGCGTCAATATTCCGGGCCGTGAGCTTAATGTCAACGGCTCCGTCCAAATCGGCCGTGCCATAGCCGGAGAATGTTCCGCCGCTCTGGACGCCGGAAAGCTGTTTCAGGGTAATGACCCGGTTCAGGAGATCCGCCTCCAGCCGCACGTCACTGAGGGGCTGACCCTTTATATCCCCCTTCAGGAGAGTACCGCTGACGGACACAGCCGGGTTATCATAGCTGCCCCCGACCGTTATTGTCCCATCCAGACGGCCACCGACCTGTTCCGTGGGGAGCCCGGCCATGGCCAGCAGGCCGGCCAGATCGGCATTCTTCACCTTGAAGCCGCCGCCAATTCCCCTGGTGCCTGTATTCAAGGCAAAGTCCGCCTCGTAGCGGCCGCCGTTTTGCAGGAACCCGCAGGGCTTCAGGGAAATGATCCCGTCGGCAAAGCGGACGTTACCCCGGAAGCTTTCAACCGCCGCCCCGTTTAGCTCCAGCCGGTCGGCGGACAATTCTCCGTCAAATACCGGCCGGAAAACAGTGCCGGTAACCGTCCCCGAAAACCTTCCATGTCCCTTGACAGGATAGGGCAGCAGGCGGTCAAAGCGATCCATGTTCACATCGTGAACCGCGGCCGTCAGGCTGATTTCCCCCTTTTTGCTGAACCGGCCGTTCAAGTCCATATCCACCAGCGGTGAGAAAACATGGAAATCCGTCAGATCGAAGCTTTCCCCGTCAAAGGTATAGTCCCCGTCCATTCCGTTCAGCAGGTAACCGGCATAGGAGCCCCGGTAAAGATGCAGGTAGCCCGTAACAAAGGGCTTGTCCACGGTGCCGGTTATGGTCACCACATTGTCAAACTCACCGGTAACCGGTGGCGGCTCCTGGGGAAAAATCACCGGCACAAGGTTCTCCGCCCGCTCCTTCATGGTATCTATCCGCAGGTTGAGCTTCTTCTCCCCGGCAAATCCCACCGTGCCCTGAGCGATCCAGCGTTCAATCCCCTCCCGCTCCAAGGAAAAGCCCTTCACCTGGAGGCCTGACAGATTTCCCGCCAGCAATCCCGTAAAGCTGTCGAAAGGAACCCCAAAAAGCTTCCCCCGGACCCCTGATATATCCGCCGTCAGCTCCGGGTCCGCCGCCGGGCCCCGGAGGGAAGCGGTTATATCCGTGAAGCCCTTCATAAAGAGATTCTCTTTGAACCGATTGAGCATTCCCAAATCAAAGTGGGTGGCCCGGAGAGTGAGGTCATAGCTTTTTCCCCGTTCACCCGTAAAAACGCTGCCCTCGACTCCCAGCTCTCCCCGGCCGTAATCCTCCCCCAACAGGAGGCTGAGATAATCCAGCTTCAGCTCCGTAGGTTTCCGGAAGAACGACACGGACAGCCTCTCCCCGGTAATTCCATCATAAGAGGGAGCCAGCAGCTCCGTATTGCCGTACACCGTCAGCCGGCCTTCCGCCGCCTCGTCAAAGCCCTGGCCCTGAAAGTCAAGGTCAGCGGTCAGACTGCCGCCTATTTCGGGAACGCCAAGCCTTTCTCCCAGGTTGGCCAGGTTGGCCAGGCGGGTCAAGTCTATCCCCTCGGCAGCAATCTTACCAAGGTAGCTTTCGGTGGACAGACCCAGCTCACCGGCCAGCTTCACCCTGCCCCCCAGCATTTGCGCCGTTATTTGAGGAACGGTAATGATGCCATCCCGCAGGATGACCTTACCCTTCAAATTTATTGGTTCCCCATTGTAACTGACCCTCACATCCGCCAGCAGCTTATCCTCGCCGCCGTCGTATTCCAGACTGCCGTTCAAATCGGCCAGCTCCACCCCGTAAGCCTGGAAAGACGCTTCCTTCAGCCAAGCCTTCACCCCGTACCGGGACTCCTCCCCGGCCAGGTCTGCCGTCACCCTTGCCTTCTCGATGAGGCCGCCCCCAATGACCACCTCCGCCGGAAGCTTTCCCTCCGGCAACAAGTCAAGGAAATCCCTGACGGCCGCGTTCTCCACCGCCGCCTGCAAATTCCCCTCCAGGGTCACCGTGTCCAGCTCGCCGGTGATGGCAACCGCCGCTCCTCTGACCGTAGCGGTAAGCTCCGGCGCAAGCTTCGGATTGCCGCCGAAATCCAGCCTGCCGTTCACCTGCTGAAGGGCGGCCCTTCGGCCGTCATTGAGGGACAGGTCCACCCTGCCCTCCCGCAGGATAATGCAACCGGAAAAATCGTTTTCCGACTTCTCCTCGCTTATCAGGTCCTCATAGTTCCACTGGCCGCTTTTCCGCTGGCTGATATTGGCCCGCAGCCGGTTTATTTCCACTTCATCGACGGCTTTCACCGGCGCTTTAAGTAAAGCAAAGAGGCTGAAGCGCACTTCTGCCGCCTCGGCCTCTGCAATTTTTTCGTCAGCTTTATCAAAGATGACAATATCCCTGATGGTCACGCTCCGGAGAGAGGATACCTCCACTCTGCCCACCGTGACTTTTGTCTTTAAGGCGGCGGCCGCCTCCCGGCTCAGATAATCGGCCACCCCCGTTATAAAGGCTTCACTGAGGATGATATACCAGATGACCGCACAGGAAAACAGAACCCCTCCGATACCCAGAGCGGCCGTTTCCTTAGGATTCCGCCGGATCATTTCCCGGTACTTCCTGAACTCCGTCATCTGCAACACTTCTTTAACAGTTTATCCCCGGGGATTTACATTGGGAGCGGCAGGAGGCCAGCCCATGGTGCGCCCGGAAACGGAAACGGCGCTCTGTATTTCGCCGGTCTCCTTTGCTCCGTCAGGCGCTTCTCCCACAGCGCTCTCGTAGCCCTCCTGCTTCTTCGCCTCCCGGTATTTGGTATTCTTCAGCGGCACCGCATGCTCGTCATTGATATAGGCATTTACGTCCAAGTCAACGGCTATACCCATGGCGCGATCCAGCTCCGCCTTGCCGATATTGTAGCTGTACAGGGCCACGGCGTAATTGGTGCGGCTCTTGTTCAGATTGTCCTCGGCGTCCATTACGTCGATATGGGTACCGATTCCGTTTTCGTACCGGAGGCTGGCAATCTTGAAGTCTTCCTTAGCCTGCTCCACCGCTTTGCCCGCCGTGATGATATTCCGCTCCGCCGCCGTCATGTTCAGAAAGGCTTCCCGAACCTCCAGGCGGATGTTTTCCTCCTGCTGAAGGGCCGTCTCCAGCGCCTGCTGGTACTGGGCCTTTGCCTGCTTGACCTTCGCCCGGGTTATGCCGTTGTCAAAGACGTTCCAGCTGACTGATACCCCGGCAAACCAATTATCCCCGGACTCATGGTCCCGGCTGTCGATTTCCTCCCCGGCTACGGAACGGGTAGCCACCAGGGATATTTCCGGCAGAGCCCCGCCCTTTTCGGCGGACAGGGCGTACCGGGCCGCCTTTGCCTTCCGCCGGGCCGCAATGCCGTCCGGCCGGTGACTCAAAGCGTACTCAAGGCACTTATCCAGCTGCAGATCGTAGCCCCGGTAAACCATCTCGTCAGTGGGGCGGGTATCGTTCGCCGTGGGCAGCCCGATGATATTATTCAGCTGGGAAACCGCTACGTAAAAATCGTTCAGGGCATTGGTAAAGGACTGCTCGGCATTGGCCAGCTGAACCTGGCTGCGGAGCACGTCATTCTTGGCCACGGTGCCCACGGCGTAAGCGGCGTCTACATTCTTCTGGTGCTCCCGGAGGGTTTCCACCGAATCGGAGTTTACCTTCACCAGATTGAAGCAGTGAAGCACCCCGTAATAAGCGGCGGTGGTTACCTGGCGGATGGTCTGCTTCGTGGCCTCCGCCGTCAGATTGGCGGCATCATAGTTATAGTCCGCCGCCTTGATGGAATTTTCCAGCTTGCCTCCGGTAAATATCGGGAAGGTCGCCGTTGCCGTGCCGGAATAATCATGGTTATACTTCTCCCCCATGATCCGGGCGCTGTCATATGCCTTGCCGTCGATGCGCCCGCCCCGGCCCTCCAGGGTTACTTTCAGGCCGTGGGTGCGGCGGATCTCGGACCGCTGCCACCGGGCCAGATCCCTGGCGTATTCAGCCAGATGAATATCCCGGTTATTTTTTTCCGCCATTGCCAGGGCCTCTTCCAGGGTGAGGTAGACGGTATTTGAGGACTTTGCCTCCGCCGCCGCGATCTCCCGGGAAGCCTGTGTCTCCATGGCAAAGGACGAGGGAACGAAGCCGGCGACTCCCGTGGAAAATGCCAGCGCCAGCGCCAATTGTCTGCAAAGTCTTTTATAATTTCTCACAATACAAACCTCCATTAGTCAAAAAGCAAATCCCCTGAACCGCCCGGCTAAAATTCCTGACGGACGCCGAAATAGGTAGTACGGTTCCCCATGTGCTTTGTCACGTCATCTACATTTGTAAAAAGATAAGTCTTGTCCGCCACCCGGTACCGGACCCCCAGCCGGAGCCGCAGATCGTTCGCGTCGTAGGCGTCCGCCGAGAAGCGCCATCTGTCCCCGGCGTCATAATCACAGCCCAAACCGAAGTAGTCGCGGATCAGACCGCCCCGGGCCGTAAGGCTGCCGTATTTTTTCCCGTACTGGGCGGAAAACTTATCGTCGTTGCCAATGCTCTCGTCCCGAAGCTGGACGAAGCTGTTCTTACCGCCAAATGTCAGGTCAACATTGCCCTGAATCCGCTTGTCATCACGGCGGGGAGCCGCCGCGTTTACCTCCAGGCCGATAGTGGCAAACTCCGCCAGATTGCCCCCCAAGAGGTTATTCATCTTGCGGCTTACCTCCCGGGCATTTTTCACCGTCTCCTTCAAATTGTCCTGGGTTTCCGGGTCGGTGACCGTTCCCTCCATGGCCGCCGCCATGTTGTCGATGCGCCTTGCCGCCATGGCAAGGCTGGCCACCGTCTCCCGGAGACCGGCCGCCGTATTGCCCCCGTCCCGGGCTTCCTCCATCATCCGCGCCGCCTCATCCGCCGCGTCACCTAGCCGGCCGGTAATGATTTCCATATTTTTCACCAGTTTGATGAGATGAGCTTCGTTCTGTTCGGATACTCTGGCCAGGGAACCGGTGACCCGTTGGATATTTACCGCCGTATCGATGAGTCCCCTTTTCAGCTCGGCGCTGCCGGTAATCTCGTTTATGGAAGAGAGGATCGTGTGCATCTGCTGGATCAATCCCCCCATCTGAGCCATCATGCCGTCCATGGTGGCTTCACTGCCGCCCTCTATTTCGGCCCCGTCGAGATAATTATTCCCGCTGCTGCCGGGAGAAATGCTGATGAACCGCTCCCCCATGAGGCCGTCGGCGGCGATTATAAACAGGGAATCGTCGGGAATGGGGACGTCCTTATTTACGGTACAGACCACGTTCACCCTGTACCCCATGGGCGTAATGCTTTTCACCGTGCCCACGTCCACCCCCGCGTAGCGGACGCTGGAGGATACCTTCAGACCGGTAACGTTGGAGAAGCTCACCGTAAAAGTATTTACCGGCGGCCCCCCGAAGGAAAATCCGGACAGATGGATAAGGGCCACCGTCAGAATCACCGCTCCCAGCAGGGTAAATCCCCCCACCTTTGCCTCTGTGCTCATTTCAATCTCCTCGTCAGATCATTCAAACAATATGAGCCGCCGCCAGGAACTCCCTGACCCTTTCGTCCTCCAGCTTCAAAAACTCCTCCACCGGCTCACAGGCCACCAGCTCACCGGCGGCCACCATGGCGATCCTGTCCGCTATCCGGCAGGCGCTGTGCATATCGTGGGTCACCACCACGCTGGTCACCTTCAAGGCCTTCTGGGTGCTGGTGATAAGCTCGTCGATCTTCGCTGTCATTATGGGATCAAGGCCGCTGCTGGGCTCATCGTAAAATATTATTTCCGGCCCGAAAGCGATGGCCCGGGCCAGGCTTACCCTTTTCTTCATTCCCCCGGAAAGGGAGGTGGGCATCATGCCTTCCGCCCCCGGCAGTCCTACCAGCTCCAGCTTTTCCGCCACCACTTTCTTTATTTCTTCCTCGCTGAGAGCCGTGTGCTCCCGCAGTCCGAAAGCCACGTTGTCCCCCACGGTCATGGAATCGAAGAGAGCGGAATACTGGAATACCATTCCCATGTGAAGGCGGATCTCGTCCAGCTCCTCCTCCGCCAATCCGGCAATGTTTTTATCCCCGATCCAAATCTCCCCGGAGGTTGGGGGAATGAGACCGATCATCAGCCGCAGGAGGGTGGACTTGCCGGAACCGGAGCCGCCGATTACCGCCAGTGTCTCGCCGTCATTTACCGTGAGGTCGATCCCGCGGATTACTTCCTTCCCGCCAAAGGACTTGCGCACATCTACCAATCGAATCATAGCTACCGCCCTACTTGCTAAAGAGTATCAGCGACAGGAAGCAGTTCAGCATGAAAATCACCACGATGGAGGCCACCACGGAGCGGGTCGTGGCAATGCCGACGCCCTCTGCCCCGTCGGGGGATTTCAACCCCATGTGGCAGCCCAGGATGGCAATGACTACGCCGAAAGCGCTTGCTTTTATCATCCCGCCCACAATATCGTGGGCCTTTGTAAACACATCAATGGAATCCATATAGGTCAGGCTTGACACCCCGCTGTAGCCGGTAGCCACCGCCCAGCCCCCAAAGACCCCCACCGCGTCCCCGAATACCGTAAGCACCGGCACCATCAGCATACAGGCCAGCATCCTCGGCACGATCAAATAGCCGATGGGGCTGGTGGCCATGACCCGGAGAGCGTCGATCTGCTCGGTAACCTTCATGGTACTTATCTCCGCCGTAATCGCCGCCCCTACCCGTCCGGCGGAAACGACCCCCACCAGCACCGGCCCCAGCTCGCGGCAGATGGCGATTGCCACCACCCCGCCAATGGTGGACTGGGCCCCGAACCGGATAAATTCCGTGGCAATCTGCAAGGTCATAACGGCACCGGTGAAAAACAGGGTCAACGTCACAATCGGCAGGGAATCAACCCCCAAATGAGCCATCTGAGCTACTACGTGCCCCATCCGGGGCGGCTTCCTCAAGGCCCGGAAGGTGTCAAAAACGAGGATGACAACCTCGCCGATCAGTCCCAGCCAGCGCATTACCGCCGCACCGGTTTTTTCCAGAACTGACAGCATAGGTTTTCCTCCTCTCCTTTATTTACCTTGCTCTGCCCTGACAGAAATGCACATTGTACCAGGCAGACAAACAGCAGAGACCAAAATAAACGTTCAATTCCGACAGCTCTTCCAGGCTCTGGCCCACTTTATGCCCCAGACCTAAGAGTCCTTTTTCCCCTATATGCATGAGAAAAACGCTGGCGAGAATGACTATCAGAAAGCCCCAGGGAAGCTCTAAGCCCAGCCTGAGGACCCTTTTCCAGGGAACCCATCTTATCAGATTCACCAGCAGCCAAAGAATCAGGACCCCCACGATACAGTGGAGGATCAGCTTTTGATTCGGACCAAACTCCTGAAAGATGGGCCCGTCTTCATTGGCCCCCACCACCAAAAACACCCGGCCCCAGGAAAGCTCCCGGGCGGTCAGCACGGCAAAAAACACCGCCTGCCAGAGATACATTTTCACTTTACCGGCAGAATTTTTGTACAGCCTCCAGTTTATCAAGGATCCCACCAGCAGCAGAAGCACCTGAAAATTTTCAATGGGCCCGTTTTCCCAGGTCATTTCATAAGGGATTATCCTTGCCAGCGGATACACTGCCAAAAGGTAGCCTATGGCCATCAGCTTTGCCAGTCCGAATGGGAAACGGCTCCGGCGCGAAACATCATTCATAAACAGCCTCAAACAATCGCGGCTCAGCCGCTTGTGTGTACAGCGTCCCGGTTCATCATATCGCTTTATTTTAGCAACTTTATCAAAAATAGTAAATAGCTGTTTACTATATTCTCCGGGAAAATTATTTTTCCATTTACTGGAAAAAGCCGCGGGAAATATAAAAAATATCAAAACCAGCGTGGTTATATTCAAAAATCTGACGCCCCATTCAAAAAAGGCGCATGGAATGAAGAATAGAACTCCATTCCATGCGCCTTTTTATTTGACCTGAATGAATTTAACTCTTGGGAGCGCCGCAAATTTCCTTCAGCAGTCTTAACTGATCCTGTAATGAATGTCCGATTCTGATCACGATTATTTTCTGCGCTTCATGGTCGGGAAAATAATAGACTACCAAATTTTTTATAAATAATTTGCGAATGTCATCCCGCATCACATATTTGTTTCTGACCGGCGTCCCCATATCCGGCTGGCCACAAAGCATTTCCAGTTTTTCCGTCAGCGCGTCTGTCAGAGAGGCCACCGCTGCCGGATTAAAAAGCTGCCGGACAATGTAGGCCACAATATGGTCGATATCCTGAAGGGCAATGTCTGTCAGCTCGTACTGATAATCAGATGCCATAGCGTGACCTTACCGCCTCAATGGCCTTCTTTCCATCCTGGATTTTACCCGCTTCATAGTCCATCAGGCCACGATTGATAAAATCGGCCTCATCCGTCGAAGCAAGACGCTTTTCAAAATAATCTATATCCATGATGACTAAGCGGCCATAGCCATTTTTTGTTACGAACACCGGTCCCTTTTCGCATCTTTTTTCAATGCCTGCGGTATCTTTAAGAGCTTTTATGGGAACGATTTGCATCTGACTGCCTCCTTTGTGATTTTTATGGCTGAATTATATACTGAATTCAGTTACAGTTCAATGGTGCCGGAGAAAATAAAAAACACTGCCGGGTGATGAATCTCCCCGGGCAGTGTTTTTATTCGCTATATTTATTTTCCGGCGGTATCAGTCGAGGGTTATGATTTTCCGCTTCAGACAGTACAGAAGCGCCTGGGTGCGGTCATTTACTCCCAGCTTCCGGAAGATGTTGGTGAGATGGTTCTTAACCGTCTTCTCACTGACGAAGAGCGCGGCGGCAATATCCTGATTGGAAAAGCCCTTGGCAATGCAGGTAAGCACATCCATCTCCCTCTCCGTGAGGCAGCCGCCCCGGCTGTTGCGCCACAGCTCGGCGATCCGCGCCTCCAAATCCCCGTCATCGGAAACCGTGCCGAAAATCCGCTCCATAAGGGCCGGATGAACGAAGGTATGGCCGGCCGCCACGGCATGGATCGCCTTCACCAGCGTGGCAGGCTCCACATCCTTCAGCAGGTAGCCGTGGGCGCCGATGCGGAGCATCTCCAGCACGTAGTTGGAGGAATCATGGACTGTCAGAATGATGATCTTCGTCTTTACCTTCGCCGCCAAAATCTGACGGGTAACCTCTATTCCGGAGAGAACCGGCATATTGATATCCAGCAGGAGAACGTCCGGCTGAAGCACGAGGGTCCGGGCCAGGGCTTCCTGTCCGTCCGCCGCCTCTCCGACGATCTCCAGATCGTCCTCAAAGTTCAGCACCCGCTTGATTCCGTGCCGCAACAGCGCGTGGTCATCGGCAATCAACACCTTAATCGACATATTACCGCCCTCATTTCTTCTCTTTTGCCGCCTTCAGCCCGGGCCCCATAATCCGCTTATAGGCTTCAACCCCCGGCTGGTTGAAGGCATCCACATCCGCCAGTTCCCCTTCATAGGCGACGGACAGAGCCAACAGGTACATCAGCTCCCCAAGATGATATTCATTCAATTCCGGCAGGTTAAAGACGGCGCTGTAGCGCCCCCCTTCCTTCAGGGCCTGGGCATTGGCCGACCTGGCCACCTCCAGGGCGGCGCTCATGGTAACCCCGGCGATCTCGCTGAGCTTGGGGGCGGAGGGGAAAACGTCGGGAACGACGTAGTCCTCCCCCCAGTCGACTACCCTGACAAACTGGACGACCTTGTTTAATTTTCCCTCCTGGTGCTGCTGGGTCTGGGCGTGCATATCGGTGGTGCCCACGGCCACGATGGGCGTGCGGCCGTAGGGGATCTTCTCGCCGGTCCGCCGCTCCCCCTTGCCGAGGGATTCGGCCAGCAGCTGGATGTACCATTCAGACAGGGACTTCAAATAATCCCCGTAGGGCATCATAATCTCAAGATCCCGGCCGTGCTTTTCCGCCGCCAGGAATTTCAGGGCAGCATTCATCAGGGCCGGATTTTTCTTCACGTCATCTGACTGGCAGGCCTCATCCATGGCTCTGGCTCCGGCCAGAAACTGACGGATATCAAATCCAATGCAGGCGGCCAGAGTAAGTCCCACCTCGCAGAACACGCTGAAGCGGCCCCCTACTCCATCGGGAACGGAATACTGGGGCCACCCCTTTTCCACAGCCAGCTTTTTCAGCAGGGTGGGCTTTTCAGTGTTGGGATCAGTTACCGCCACCACCTCGGTTTTTATATCCTGGCATTTTTTCAGCTGGTCATAAATGACCATGAAGCTGGACATGGTATCCAGCGTGCCGCCGGACTTGCTGATGACCAGAAGGAGCACCGTAAGCTCCCGCTTCCGGTGGCTGCGGCTGATTTCCGCCTTGTGCTTCAAATGATTTATCAAATCTCTCGTCCGCCGGGGATCGATATTCTGTCCGGAGAAATATATCTCCGGCAGTCCCTCTCGTTCTCCGATGGTTTTATCGTTCCAAAACTCGCCGCACTTCACGTCGAAGAGGACTTTATTGCCCAGATAGGATCCGCCGATGCCCAGGCTCACCACGGCGTCCACCCGGTTTCTGACGGAGTCGGTCAGCTCCTGCAAACGAGCCAGGGACGCCTCGCTGTTCAGATGGTCGTCAGCCAGATAGGGCAACTGGGAAAACAGCACCTTTTCCGGGGTTCCGTCCTTGGAGAGATGACCGCGGATGACCCCGGTCTGCCGCATGATGGCTACTGCGTCGCAGGCTTTTTTCAGCTCCGGGGCCAGCCCGGCCAGGTCTTCTTCCGTAACGGCGTTTTCATTGTAGAGATTCTCGTAATCAAAAGAAAAACCAGAAGGTAACGTTATGGCCATAATTCATTTTCCTTCTTTCGCTTTCGCAACACCATCAGGCGTCAGCTGACAGGGAAAGCTCCCCTGTCAGTCCGGCCCCGCCTGATTCATTAAAGCTCCTGTTTCACCAGAGCCGGTAAGGTCCGGCTTAGGTATTCCATGAACCGCTCCCGCAGCTCGGGCCGCTTCAAAGCCTGCTCCACGGTAGCTTCCAGAAATCCTTCCTTATCGCCGATGTCATAGCGCCTGCCGGTAAATCGGTAAGCGTATACGGGCTCCCTGCCTGCCAGCACCTTCAGGGCATCCGTCAGCTGGATCTCCCCGCCCTTGCCGGGCTCGGTCTTTTCCAGTATATCAAAGATTTCCGGCGCCAGAATATACCGGCCGAGAACCGCCAGCTGAGA
Organism: uncultured Schwartzia sp.; assembly: GCA_964540025.1. Taxonomy (GTDB): domain Bacteria; phylum Bacillota; class Negativicutes; order Selenomonadales; family Selenomonadaceae; genus RGIG250. The sequence goes on from CAZIKQ010000031.1 coordinate 14,315, forward strand.
GGGAGCTTCCCCGACAGCCGGCTTCTCGATCATGTCCTTTACCTGCCAGATATTTTCTTTCTTCTTCACCCCGTCCACGATACCGTAGGCGCTGACCTTATCCCGGGGAACCTCCTGACAGCCCAGGATCGATCCGCCCGCATCCCGCCAGGCGGAAATGAGCTGTTTCAGGCAGGGAACCTCCGCATCCACCAGGTCGTCCCCCAGCAGGACGGCGAAGGGCTCATTGCCGATAAACTGCCGGGCGCAGAGGACTGCATGGCCCAGGCCCTTCGTTTCCTTTTGGCGGATGAAGTGAATGGTAATATCGCTTATTTCCCGGATGGTCTCCAGCAAATCGTAATTGCCGTTTTCCGCCAGCTGCAGCTCCAGCTCAATGTTTCGGTCGAAATGATCCTCGATGGCCCGCTTGTTCCGTCCGGTGATGATAAGAATCTCATCGATGCCGCTTTTCAGCGCTTCCTCAATGATGAACTGAATGGCGGGCTTGTCCACGATGGGAAGCATTTCCTTGGGCTGGGCCTTGGTGGCCGGCAGGAATCTGGTTCCCAGTCCTGCCGCCGGAATTACCGCCTTATGAATGTTTATTCTGTTATTCATGGTTATCCCTGCGGGCGTCTGACGGGCAGGCGTCCTTTCCCTGTCCCCCGTCACCTTCTTATCTTTGCCAAAAGCTCCTGGGTCTTTTCCGCCAAAAGCTTCTCATCGCCCTTCGTCTCCACATTGAGCCTGATCACCGGCTCCGTGTTGGACATCCGGAGGTTGAAGCGCCAGCTGTCAAAGGTGACGGATATGCCGTCGATCTTCACTACCTCCGCCCCGGGCATCGCTCCGTACTCCGCTTCCAACGCGGCCAGAATCGGCTTTGCGTCAGCCACGGTGCTGTTTATCTCCCCGGAGCAGGGGAACATTTTCATCCGCTCCTCAATCTGGGCAGAGAACGGCGCGTCCGCCTCGGACAAAAGCGACAGCACGATGAGGAAAGGAAGCATACCGCTGTCGCAGTAGCTGAAGTCCCGGAAGTAATGATGAGCGCTCATCTCACCGCCGTAAACTGCATCCTCCTGCCGCATCCTCTCCTTGATAAAGGCGTGGCCGCTCTTGGAAAGGATGGGCCTGCCGCCGGCCTTGTTCACGATATCGAGGGTATTCCAAATGACCCGGGGATCATAGATGACGCCGCCCCCGGGGAATTTCTTCAGGAAATTCTGCGCCAGGTAGCCCACCATGTAATATCCCTCGAGGAAGGTTCCCTTCTCGTCAAAGAAGAAGCAGCGGTCGAAATCACCGTCCCAGGCCACGCCCAGATCCGCCTTGTTGTCAATGACCGCCCTGCTGGTCACGTCCCGGTTCTCCACGAGAATCGGATTCGGCACCCCGTTGGGGAAGGTGCCGTCCGGCTCGTTAAACAGCTTGATGAGCTTCACCGGCAGCTTTTTCTCCACCAGATCCAGGAAGGGCCCCACCGCCCCGTTGCCCGCATTGGCCACTACCGTGAGGGGCTTCAGCTTCGCAGTGTCTATATAGCTGAGAACATGATCGATGTATGCCTCGGCAATATCCACCTGTTTGATTTCTCCGGGAGCCGCCGCCGGCGCCGGCAGCTCCTCATTGATGGCCGCCGCCAGATCCTTCAGCCCCGTGTCGGCGGAAATCGGCCGGGCTCCCTCCCGAACCAGCTTCATGCCGTTGTAATCCTTCGGGTTGTGGCTGGCGGTAATCATCACGCCGCCGCCGGCCTTCAGATGGGCCGTGGCAAAATAAACCATCTCCGTGCCGCACTGGCCGATGTCGTTGACCTCCACGCCGCTCTCGGCCAGGCCCCTGGCCAGAGCCGCCTTGATGGCCGGACCGGAAAGCCGGATGTCGTTGCCCACGACGACCTTCTCCGCCCCGAACAGCTTTCCGAAGCAGCGGCCCACCCGGTACGCCAATTCCTCGTTGATTTCCTCCGGATAAATGCCCCGCAGGTCATAGGCCCCGAAAGCCCTGGTAGAAATAATTTCCATGTTACCCACCTCACACTCTGATACTGTCGGCCCAATACTAAAAATTCAGGAATTGTCCGGCAATTCCCGAAAAAACCGCATTTTTACCAAATATCAAGTCCCAGAACAACAATTCTATAGGTAAATATACCTAACTGTGCCAATTTTGTCAAGGTAATTCCGACCGGCGAACGAAAGTCCTACTGGTGTAGTAATAGGCGATGGACAGAGGCAGCAGCGAGCCCAGCCAGGCCATGGGACTTGCCCAGCAGGCTCCGATGTACCCGTATATATCACAGAGCCAGAAGGCGGCCACGCTCCGCATGATCAGCTCCATCGCCCCGGCAATGGTTGGAACTACCGTCTGTCCCAGTCCCTGCAAGGTGTTCCGCAGGATGAACAGCAGGCTGAGGATAAAGTAGCAGCAACCGTTTACCGTCAGGAAGATCCGGCCGTACTCCACCACCTGGGCGGCGCTTTCCCCCTCCACGAATATCTCCATGAAGAAGCCGCCGCAGGTATAGAGGAGAATCCCCACCAGAATGCTGAAGCCGCCGGACATTTTCACGGCTTCCCTGACTCCCCGGCTGATCCGCTCCTGCTTTCCGGCCCCGTAATTCTGGGCGGCAAAAGCTGCCATGGCCAGGCCAAAGGAAATCATCGGCATGATGGCAATGCTCTCCACCTTCATGGCGGCGGCATAGCTGGCCACCGGTACGGGGCCCAGCCGGTTCAAGGCCACCTGCAGGACGATCGTTCCGATGGCGATTATGGTCATCTGAAAGCCCATGGGCAGACCCAGCCGCAGGTGTTCAAACAAATCCCGGAGGGTTATCCGCCAGTCTTCCCCATGGGGAATGATAAAGGGAAGCTTTTTCCGGATGTGGATCAGGCAGGCCAAAACGCTGAAGACCTGACCGCAGGGGGTGGCCAGAGCCGCCCCGGCCACGCCCCACTTCAGCCACAAAATGAACAGGGGCTCAAAGGCGATATTCAGCCCCAGGGACAGGGCCAGCATCACCGTCGCCGTCCGGCTGTCCCCCAGCACCCGGATGACGTTTACCAGCAGGCCGAACAACACGCTGACCGGGGTGGCCGCCGCAATGACCATTATAAAGGTTTTGGCATCGGCGTAGATTTCCGGCGGCGTCTCCATGAGGGAAAGGACCGCCGGAATGGACAGCAGGGAACCCGCCGTGAGGACAACGGCAACTATCAGGCTGGACACAAGGCAGGTGGCGGCGCTGCGGCGGACTCCCCTTTCGTCCCCCGCCCCGAACCGCTGACCCATAATCAGAGCCAGCCCGTTGGTGGTGCCCAGGACAAACCCTACCAGCAGGAACATGAGGCAGCCGGTACAACCCACCGCCGCCAGAGCATGAACCCCCAGCCAGCGGCCCACGATCAGCGTATCGACGAAGGCGTAGAGCTGCTGAAAAATATTGCCGGCGATGAGGGGCAGGGTAAAATTCCAGATGAGACTGGCGGGCTCTCCTTCAGTAAGATTTTTTGTCATCGTTCTTTCTCTATTCGATATATTTCGTCACCATTGTCCGCAGTCTCTCCCGCAGGACGATAGTGGTATCATACAATGCCCCGGCGGAGGGGGCGAGGTAATTATAGTGGAAGGCCGTCCCCTTTCCCGACAGATAATCCGTAGGATAAGCCGTAACCTGGATACCGTTTTTGGCAAAATTCAGCACCGCCCGTTCCATATGGGTGGCGCTGGTAACGAGGATCGGATGAAGCAGACCCTTCGCCCGGAGGATTTCCGCCGAGAACCGGGCATTCTGCCCGGTGGTCTGGCTTTTGTTTTCCAAAATTATTTTATCGGGAGAAACCCCCAGGGACAGCAACACCCGGCGGGCAATTTCCGCTTCGTTGCCGGAGTCCTGACAAACCTGTCCCCCGGAAAGGAGGATCGGCAGACCCAGCCGCTTGTGGAGCCTTAGCGCCGTCAGCAGGCGGCTGGAGGGGATGCTGGTAAGAACTCCCATCCCGTCAAAATCCGGCACATCGCCGAAGGCTCCTCCCCCCAGCATGATTATCACATCTCCCGCCGGATTATCCGGCAGCGGGTACACTCCCTCCAGCTCCTTCACCAGCAGTGAGGAAATCAGCGGCGTGGAGAGGAGATACATAATCAGGGCCAGGGAGGAAGCAAAGGCGGCCAGCCGCCGCTTTGCCGCTCTCCACAGGCGGCGGACAAGGTAGAGGAGGGCCAGCAGGAATATCCCCGGCGGCAGCAGCCAGGCGGCGGCAAACTTGCAGAGAAAAATTACGTCGTCTAGCATAATATCACGGCCTTGCGGTTGCGGAAGGTTACCGGCGTCAGCTCCAGGCTGCGGGCAAAATCAAGGGCCAGCCTGATATTCATTCCCACCCGGTCAGGGGTGTGGGCGTCGGAGCCCACGGTGACCATTCTGCCCCCCAGCTGACGGTAGCGGCGGTAAACGGGAGCCAGCTCATGCAAAACAGACCGGTCCCCGAAGCGGCGGGTATTTATTTCCATGGCCGTGCCGGTCTCCACCAGCGCCCGGAGAACCTCGTCGATATACTCATGGTACCGGGGGTATTCCAGCCCCGGCTCCTCATAGGGAGCCACCCGGCAGATATAATCCACATGGCCCAGGGTGTCGATGAAGGGATTATCCCGCACCATCGACCCCATCACCTGAAAATAGCGGGTAAATACGGCGTCCTTGTCCCGTCCCGGATAGTATTCCTTTTTGTAAATATCCTCCCCGTCCACAAGGTGGATGGAGCCGATAACCTGATCAAAGGGAACTTTGGCAATAAAATCCCGTAACACCGCTGCGTGTCCGGGGATCAAACCGCACTCAACCCCCAGGGACAGCCCGCTGTTCAAATCATCGTTCCCGCCTCTTAAAGCTTCGTATTCCCGCCAGTAATCCTGGGGAGAAAATTCAAAAATCATGCCCTCGGGATAATCCGGGTCGTAGTGCTCCGTCAAGACGAGACCGTAGCCCTGTGCCTTCGCCGCCGCCAGTGCCTCGTCAATTTTCATCTCCGAATCAGCGGAAAATTCCGTATGAATGTGACTGTCGTAAATCATTGCCGGTTTGCCTCGTAAGCCTCTTCCAGCGCGTAGGTCAACTGGTCGGCGCAGGAGGTTCCCCGGCTGCCGCAGCGGTTCCCCCGCCACAATTCAATCACCTTATCCTTGTCCATGCCCGCAACGATTTTGGAAATCGCCGCCAGATTTCCCTGACAGCCTCCCAAAAAGCTTACGCGCTTGATGGTGCTCCCGTCCAGTTCAACGGTGATCTCCCTGCTGCAGGTGCCGGTAGTTTTATAGATATACGCGCTCATGACTGTTCTCCCTTCACAAAACCATCCGCCAGCCGGGCAAATTCCTCCAGGGACAGAGTCTCGCCCCGCCGTCCCGGGTCGATACCGGCGCGGGCCACCGCCCGGTCGATATCCTCCGGCAAAAATCCCGCCCCCTTCAGGGCGTTTACCAGCGTCTTGCGCCGCTGGCCAAAGGAAGCTCTCGCCACCCGGAAAAACATTTTTTCATCCCGGCATTCCACCGGGGCCGTCTCCCTGCGGCGGCAGCGGATGACTACCGAATCCACCTCCGGCGCCGGATAAAAGGATTTCGGCGGAACGGTGAGGATGATATCCGGCTCCGTGTAGTACTGCACCGCCACGGAAAGGGCTCCGTAATCCTTGCCCCCCGGCGGCGCGGTCATCCGCTCCGCCACCTCCTTCTGCACCATCGTCACGATCAGGGAGATATTCAGCTTCTTCTCCAACAGCGCCAGCAGGATCGGCGTCGTGATGTAATAAGGGAGGTTCGCCACCACCTTGAAGGGCTCCCCGCCCATCAGCTCCTCGATGTCTACCTTGAGAATATCCCCGGCCACGATGGTAACGTTATCGTAGCCCTTCAGCGTCTCCGCCAGCACCGCCGGCAGCTTTTTGTCCAGCTCCACCGCCGTTACCCGGGCTCCCGCCTCCGCCAGGGCCTGGGTGAGGGTCCCGATGCCGGGGCCGATCTCCAGCACCCGATCCTCCGGCTGGAGCTCCGCCGCCGAAAGGATCCCCCCCACCACGGCCGGGGCAATGAGGAAATTCTGTCCCAGCCGGTGGCTGGCCTTCAGGCTAAAGTGCTTCAAAATCCGGTGGGTAACCTCCGGAAGCGCTATCCGGGGCATTATTGTCCGTTGCTCTGTCATATTGCTCCTTACGCATTATTGAAAATCGGCTTTACAGCTCTGCCACCGCCTGCTGAAATTCCTCTCTGGTTATCCCGTAATGGTTGAGCCGCTTCAAAAAGACCTTTGCGTTGCCGTAGCCAAGGCCGAGGATCTCCCCCAGCTTTGCCCGCCGGCCGCTGGCCTCCGCCGCCCCGGAAAGACCGTTCATCAGCAAATCGGCGGCGGTAAAAATTTCCTCCTCAATTTCCAGAGGAGTGTGGACCTTGGCCAGGGCCTTTCTTATGGCCTCAGGGCTGGCGTCCTCGATCCCCACGTCCCCATCCTTCGGGTTTGTAGCCTCCTCCCGAGGGACGTAAGCGTGCTTTGCCAGGGGAAATCTTTTCTCCAGATGGCGGCGGATCCGCTCCCCGGCTCCGTCCGGGTCGGTGAGGATTATTATTCCCCGCTTCTCATACGCCGCCTTTATATCCTTCATGGCCCGCTTGGACAGGCCGAAGCCGCCGGTGATGAGGCAGTCTGCCTCCAATGCCCGGCTTATTGCCGCCACATCGGATTTACCTTCCACCACGATCACTTCTTTTATCACGCCAAAATCTCCTTCACCAATCGGTAGATCTCCTCGGAAATCTCCTCGATGCTCCGGGGCTTCTCTCCATCGTCGCAGCAGACCGTCTTCCAGCCCTCCCGCTTTGCCAGAGCGGCATAAGCCTGATGGCAGCGGGCCAGATATCCTTCATCCTGCTCGTGAATATCCTTCTCCTGTCCTGCCGCCCTTTGGGCAATCAGAGATGCCGCTACCTCCGGCTTCATGTCGAGAAAGACGACCCCGTCCGGCGCTGGAAGCCCCAGCTTTTTATACTCAAAGTCCGTCAGCCAGTCAAAATAAGCCTGCCGCTCCGCCTCATCCGTCAGCTTCACTGCCTGATGAACGAGGTTGCTGGTGGTATAGCGGTCAGCCAGAATTACCGTCCCCGCCTCGTAGTCCCGGCCCCACTTCAGCCGGTAGGAAGCGAAGCGGTCAACCGCAAAGAAAGTCGAAGCGGCATAAGCATTAACCGCGTCGGCGGTCTTGCCAAAATCGCCCCCCAGGTACATTTTTACCGGCATTGCCGCCGGGCTGTCATAGTCGGGGAACTCGATTTTCTTCACCCGGCAGCCCTCTGCCTGTAACCGGGCAAACAGGGCCGCCGTCTGGGTGGCTTTGCCGCAGCCGTCCCCGGCCTCGATGACGATAAGCTTTCCTTTTGCCATAGCTGTTCCTTTTCCTGCTTCTTATAATCCATCTCATAGGCTCCCCTGTAGGGGGCCTTTAGACGGATCAGCATTTCGCCCTCTCAGTCAGCCCTAACGG
>CAZIKQ010000032.1:0-20442 GCA_964540025.1 uncultured Schwartzia sp.
CCGAGCGCGTAGTGGACTTTCACCACCTAGTTGTTGCCCATGCCGGGCACACTAGCAACAAAAAGCGCCGCCTGATCAATCAGTCAGGCGGCGCCTTTTTTCATCCATCAATAATCTCCGTCAAGGCCAATGTCGTTTCTCAGTTGGATGGCTTCGGCAATATGCCGCTCGGTTATATTGTTCTCCCCGGCCAGGTCGGCTATCGTCCGACCGACTTTGATAATCCTGTCGTAGGAACGGGCGGAAAGGTGTTTGGCCGTAAAGAAATTTCCCAAAAGGTTCTGGGCGGCGGGAGTAAGCTGGCAGGTTTTCTTGAGCAGCGCGTGGTTCATCTGGCCATTGCAGAATATATTGCTTCCCAAGGCGGAAAAACGATCCAGCTGCCGCTTTCTGGCCGCTGTCACCCGCTTTCTGATAACGGCGGAGGACTCTCCCTGCGCCTCGGCGGTAAGCTCTTTGTAGTCGACTCTGGGCACCCGGATATGAATGTCGATGCGATCTAAGAGGGGCCCGGAAATCCTCCGGGTGTACCGCTTTATCTCATTGGGCAGACAATTGCAGCTGTGACTGCTGTCTCCCTGCCAGCCGCAGGGGCAGGGATTCATGGCCGCGATCAGAATAAATTGCGAGGGAAAGGTCAGGGAGGCATGAACCCTCGACACCGTTACCCGGCCGTCCTCAATGGGCTGGCGAAGCACCTCAAGGGTCTGCTTGGAAAATTCCGGCAGCTCGTCCAGAAACAGCACCCCGTGATGGCTCAGGGTGACCTCTCCCGGACGGGGAAAGCTGCCGCCGCCGATGATGGCCGTAGCCGAGGTGGTGTGATGGGGGCTGCGGAAGGGACGCTGCCTTATGAGTCCCCGTCCCCCTTCCAGGAGTCCGGCGATACTGTAGATTTTTGTGACCTCCAGAGCCTCGGCTCTGGTCATGGCCGGAAGTATGGAAGGGAACCGCCGGGCCAGCATTGTTTTACCGGCGCCGGGGGAGCCCGCCATCAGCAGATTGTGACCGCCGGCCGCCGCAATTTCCATAGCCCGCTTCGCCTGAAACTGTCCCTGAACGTCGGCAAAATCATCCTCGGCCAGCGCCCCGCCATCATCACTATCAGAGGGTGACGCCGGGGCAAGCTTCACCGCTCCCTTCAGGCAGTCTACGATCTCGCTGAGCCTTCGGACAGCGTAGACCTCGATTCCCTCCACCAGCAGCGCTTCATTGGCATTTTCCGGCGCCAGGAAAATTTTCCGAAATCCTTTTTCCCGGGCTTTAATGGTCATGGGCAAAATGCCGTGGATCCCCCGCAGTTCCCCCTCCAGGGACAGCTCGGCGGCAAATATCGCCCCCTGGACGCTCTCCTGGCTGATTATTCCGTGGGCAATCAGGAGTCCCAGGGCCATGGGCAGATCCAGCCCGGAGCTGTCCTTCTTGATGTCCGCCGGAGCGAGGTTAATGGTATGACGCTGGGGAGCGTAGCGGATCCCGGAATTTTTTATGGCCGTACGGACCCTTTCCTTTGATTCCCGCACCGCGGTATCTGGCATTCCCACGATATCCGTACCGGGCAGTCCGGCTGAAACATCCACCTCAACGTCGATGATGAAGCCATCGATCCCCTGGGTGGTTGCTCCGTATGTTCTCGCAAACATATTGTTCTCCCTCCGCCGGGTTTCTCCCGAAAATTACGGTCGTACTGATATGCTATCGGCGATCGCTCCTGTTTACCGCCGCTTATTCCGCTTTTTTATCGGCGCGCCGATTTCGGCGGCTCTTGCCCCGGGCCTCGCCTTTTTGCCCCGGCGGCCGCGGTTATCCCGGCCGCTGTGGGCGGCGGCTTTTGCTTTGGCCCGGGCAAGGGGCTTCCGTCGCTTTTCCGGCCCGGCCGATTTGTTCCGGCGGGTTTCCGCCCTGTCCTGCTCCGTGGCCGAGGCTTCTTTCTTTGCCTTTTCAGGGCGTTTTTTCAATGATTCCCGGCGGATGTGAGCCTTTATTCCCGCCTCGATGCGGCGAAGCTGTTCCTGCTGTCTGTCGCTGACGAAGGTTACGGCCTCACCCTCCCGGCCGGCCCGGCCGGTGCGCCCGATACGGTGGATGTAGTCGGTAACCGTCCGGGGAATATCGTAGTTCACTACATGGGTTACTCCCTCGATATCGAGGCCCCGGGCCGCAATATCGGTGGTGACGATGATTTGCAGCTTCGCCTCCCGGAACCGCTTCATTACCAGCGTCCGCTGGGTCTGAGTGAGCTCCCCGTGAAACTCGTCCACCAGATAGCCTCGGGCCGCCAGCTCCATGGTAAGCTTTATCACCCGCTCCCGAGTGGAGCAGAACACCATCATCAGGTAGGGGCATTTTTCGTTGATATAGCCGCAAAGCTTATCCAGCTTCGCTTCTTCCGCCGTCCTGTACACCACCTGACGAATGGTGTCCAATGTCACGTTTTCCGCTTCGATGGTAATCTCCGCCGGTTCATTCATAAAGCGGCGGGTAATGACCCTTAGTCCTTCAGGGATGGTGGCGGAAAACAGCAGCAGCTGATGGTCTCCCGCCAGCTCCCGCAAAAGCTTTTCCACATCCTCGATAAAGCCCCGTTTCAGCATTTCGTCCGCTTCATCCAGCACCACCTTGTTGGCGGTGGCAAGATTCAACCTGCCGTGGCGCCAATGATCAAGCAGGCGGCCGGGAGTGCCGATGATCAGCTGGGGCAGCCGTTCCAGCTTAGCCTTCTGACGCTGAATGTCCTGCCCGCCGTAAAGAGCCAGGGAGCGTATCCCATAGGCTTCCCCCAGCTGGCGAGCCACCCTGGCGATCTGGATGGTCAACTCCCGGGTGGGGGTAACGACGAGGGTCTGGATGACGTCAACCTCTGACTTCATCCGCTCCATCAAGGGGAGCAGGAAAGCAATTGTCTTGCCGGTACCGGTGGGAGCCTTTACGATGGCGTCCCGGCCGCCGCGCACCACCGGCAGAGCCGCTTCCTGTACCGGGGTGGCCTCCACTATTCCCGATTTTTTCAGGGCCGCCAGCCCCGCTTCATTTACCCCAAGCTCAGAAAATTTCTTGCTCACCAGGCCAGCACCTCCGCTCCCGACTCCGTAATAAGTATCGTCTTTTCCCACTGGGCAGCCAGAGAGCCGTCCTTGGTGGTAACCGTCCAGCCGTCCTGCCTGTCCTCGTCAACCTCCGGCCGGCCGGCGGAAATCATCGGCTCCACGGTAAATACCATCCCCGGTACCATGAGCATCCCGGTATTGGGCTCACCGATGTGAGCCACGTAGGGCTCCATGTGGAAATGCTTGCCTACCCCATGGCCGCCCAAGGCCGTAACAACGCTGAACCCGTTAGCCATAGCGTGATTTCCGCAGGCGGCATTCACATCCCCGAGAAAATGCCAGGGCTTGGCGGCGGCAATCCCCAGCTCCATACATTCCCTCGTCACCCGTACCAGCTTCTCCGCTTCGGGGCTCACCCGGCCGATCATAAACATCCGGGAAGCGTCGGCATAGTATCCGTCCAGGATAGTGGTGATGTCAATATTAAGGATGTCCCCTTCTTTGAGAACGGTGTTCTTTGAAGGGATTCCGTGACAGACTACATCGTTCAGGGAAATGCAGACGCTCTTGGGATAGCCCTGATAGTTGAGGCAGGCGGGAATGCCGCCCCGGGAAGTGATGTAATCGTAGCAGGCCTGATCCAGGGTCTCCGTGTCCACCCCGGCTTTTACCATTTCGCCTACCATATCAAGACAACCGTTGTTGATAACGGCGCTGGCCCGGATACCCTCTATGTCCTTTTCGTTGTTGATGATGTGGCGGGGGGGCTTTGTCTGGCCCAGCAGCCAGCTGTACTTCATCCCTTTGATTTTTTCATCAAATTTCAAATGGCAGTTCTTGTATTTCTTCCTGCTGCCGCACCAGCAGTTATCGTTTCTATCCACCGCGAAGCTCCTTCCAGAATACGACCTCAGTATCATTTTGAAAAAATTTATCGTTTAATATTATCACAAATCAGTGGTTCTGCATAGGGTAAACCAACGTTCTTGACACTTTTCACCGGCTGCATTATAATGCGATGATTCCAAAAATGCCTTTCAGGCATTATTCTTCGTAGGAATGATAATCAAAACAAGGTCGTGAATAGCTTGAAAAAAGTCCCGTCTCCTATCCGGGGACTTGCTGTCATCTGCCTGCTGATCACAGGCGGGCTTTATTACCTGTTCAACGTTCAGGTTACCCCCTCCGATGAGGTACTGGTTCTGAATTACCATCAAATAAATAACCGGGATAACAATTCCCTCACCGTCCGGCCCGGAGTATTTGCCGATGAGCTTGATTATCTCACGGAACACGGCTACCATGTCATTTCCCTTGACCAATTCATCAGCCATCAGCAGGATGGTACTCCCCTGCCGGACAAGCCCGTTCTCATAACCTTTGACGACGGATATCGGGACAATTACACCGAGGCGTTTCCCCTGCTGACGGAGCGGAATATGCCCGCCCTCATCTTCATTATTACCGACTATATCGGCACCCAGAAAAATTATCTCACCTGGCCCCAGGTTCATGAGATGGAAAAGCAGGGGATCTCCTTCGGCAGCCACACCCTCAGCCATTCAAAGCTGTCGCAGAACGATCCCGAGGACGCCAGGTTCCAGCTGGAAACAAGTCAGGCGGTATTCCGCTGGCAGTTCGGGAAAAACGCCCGGGCCCTTGCCTATCCCTGCGGGTACTACGATGATACCGTAAAACAGCTGGTGAAGGAGGCCGGCTATGAGGCCGCCTTCACGGTAGATTACGGCCCGGTCCGGCCGGGGGACGATTTGCTGAGCCTCCAGCGAGTCCCCGTCTTCGGGGATCTGGAAAACGAGCTGGAGCACTTCCGCCTCCGAATCGAAAAAATTCCCGCCCTCTCCCTGATGTACGCGGTGAGAACCGGTTTACAAAATATGGGACTGTCGACCCTGGCCAGCCAGGTGCCGATTCCCTGACCTCATAACGTTCCCTGACCGCCGAAGACGATCGGTAAAAATTGCCAATTGATTTCTTTAAGAACTGCATTATAAAAACGCCGTGAAAATGAACGATCATTTTCACGGCGTCTTTTTATTTCGTCATTTACTTCGCTTTGACCGGTGGTACTCAAAGAGGTTCAGGAACTGCTTCGCCTTGTCGGTCCGGGGAGCGGTAAAGAACACCTCCGGCTCCTCGTCCTCCATGATCTGCCCCTCGTCGATGAGCAATATCCGGTCGGCCACCGCCCGGGCAAACTGCATTTCGTGGGTGACGATGAGCATGGTCATCCCCTCGTCCGCCAGGTCCAGCATAACGTTCTGCACTTCCCGGACCATTTCCGGGTCAAGGGCGGCGGTCACCTCGTCGAAGAGCATGACCTCCGGGTGCATGGCCAAAGCCCGCACGATGGCCACCCGCTGCTTCTGGCCCCCGGACAGTTCCGCCGGATAGCTGTCCGCCCTGTCCTTCAGTCCCACCCGCTCCAAAAGAGCCAGGGCTTCCTGAGCGGCCTCAGCTTTATCCCGCCCCTGCACCTTCGTCGGCGCAAGGAGAATATTTTCCAGCACGGTAAGGTGAGGGAACAGGTCGTAGCTTTGAAAGACCATGCCGATTTTCTGCCGGATGTCCGTGAGATTTTTGCTGTCATGGGTGATGGACTCATTCCCCAGCCGGACCACGCCCCCCTGAATCGGCTCCAGGGCGTTGAGGCAGCGGAGAAAGGTGCTCTTGCCGCAGCCGGAGCTGCCCACGATCACTACTACCTCCCCCTTGTTTACGGTGAGATTTATGTCGTTGAGAATTACTTTATCGCCGTATTGTTTAAGGAGATGTTCCACAAAGAGCAACGGTTCCGCCATCGTTACACCTTCCATTTCTTTTCCAGGTATTTTGCCAGCAGGCTGATTGGCCAGCAGGCCAGAAAATACAGAGCGAATATCACCAGATAAAGGCCAAAGGCCGCGTTGGGGCTGGTGGCCCGGTTGGCCTCGATTATCTGCTGGGCCACCTTCAGCACCTCCACCACGCCGATCATCAGCACCAGGCTGGTGGTCTTCACCATCCGGGTGATCAGGTTTATGGATATGGGCAGCAGCCGCCGAAGGGTCTGGGGCAGGATCACGTGGATAAACGTCTGAGTTTTTGTAAGGCCCAGGGCCGCCGCGCTCTCGTACTGGTGCTTCGGTATGGAGGCCAGGGCTCCTCGCACCAAATCCGCCATCTCCGCCGTTCCCCACAGGGAAAAGACGATGATGGAGGCCAGCTCGCCGCTGACGTTCAGCTTCATTATCTTCGTGGACCCGAAGAAAACGATGAACAGCAGCACCAGCTGGGGCATTATCCTGATAAATTCCAGATAGACCCGCAGCAGGAACCGCACCAGCTTATTTTCCCAGGTCATCAGCACTCCCAGCAGGATGCCCGAGGGAATGCTGACCGCCACCGCCAGCAGGCTTATCTTCAGGGCCACCCCCAATCCCCCCATCAGGCGGGCAAAGTTTTTCCCTTTGAACAACACGTCGAGACCAAGGGCGGCCAAATCAAAATCAGCCATGGCGCAGCCTCCTTTCCAGGAAGCTGCCCAAAAGGGAGATCGGCAGGAGGATTATCAGGTAAAAGACCACCAGCAGGAACAGGGACTCCTTCGTCTTGTAAAACACGCCGATGAGATCCTTGGCGGTGAACATCAGGTCCATCAGGCTGATGGCGGAGAACACGCTGGTTTCCTTCATGAGGAAGATGACGTTGGCCACCACCCCCGGGAAGCTGATGGAGAAAGCCTGGGGCAGCAGGACGTAGCGCATGATCTGGAACCGGTTCAGACCCAGGGCTTTGGCGCTTTCCTCCTGAATTGGTTCCACCGCCTCGATGCCGCTGCGGAAGGTCTCGCACATATAGCTGCCCCCCAGGAACGCCAGCCCCAGGATGCCGCAGGTGAAAGCGTCGGTCCTGATACCGGTGACCTTGGGGATGCCGTAGTAAATAAAGAACAGCTGCACCAGGAGCGGCGTGTTGCGGCTGATCTCCACATACGCGCTTACCAGACGGCGCAGCACCGGCACCTGGTAATAGAGTATCCCCGCGCAGATAATGCCGATAATCACCGACAGGACGATTCCGGCTGTGCCGGTTTTCACCGTAAGCCAGGCCGCCTGCTCATACATCGGCAGATACTTTGCAATAAATGCCCAATTCACCCGAATTTCTCCCTTTTATCATCTAAAGTTAGCGAGCCCGATTAGCGGTCGGCTTTTATCTCCGGATAGCCGGGATAGAATACGCTTTCCAGGCAGAGGCCGTTAGCCGGAGCCATGGTCGGCAGCAAGCTTCGGTTTTTCCCCTCGATTGCCGCGGCAAATTCCTCTGCCGTCATTTTTCCCGTTCCCACCTTTGCCAGAGCTCCCACAATATTTCTCACCATGTGGTAGAGAAAGCCGCTGGCAGATATAAAAAACCTTATATCCCTGCCCTGACGGGTCAGACGGGCTTCGTATATGTTCTTCACCAGATTACCCTGCTCATTGGAGCCCGCTGACCGAAAGGCGGAAAAGTCCTGCTCCCCCAGGAGCAAATCCGCCGCCTGCTGCATAGGGGCCACGTCGAGCCTTTCCTTCACCTGCCAGCTGTAGCGGGCCAGAAAGGGATCGAAAAAATCGTCCGTCTCCCTGAGCCAATAGGAGTAAGTCTTGTCATGGGGACTATGGAGGGCCGAAAAATATTCATCCGCCTCCCCCGCCCCGATCACCGCGATACTGCCGGGCAGGAAATTATTTACCACCGCCGGCAGCCTGTCCACAGGAATCGCGCTGCTGGTAAAGAAGTTTACGATCTGACCCCGGGCATGGACGCCTGCGTCGGTACGGCCGGAGGCGGTAAGCTCGATCAGCTCGCCGCAGACTCTCTCCAGAGCCTCCTCCAGAACGTTCTGAACCGCCGTTACCGGCGGTACCTGCCGTTGAAAGCCGTGATAATCGGTTCCGTCGTAGGCCAGCCGAAGCCAGATGTTGCGGCTCCGGGCCTTCATCAGGCTCTTATGCTCCCGCTTCATGACTGCTTCAGAAAGAAGCTGGCTCCCATCACCGCTCCCAAAAATATTACCGAAAAGGCCACCGCGCCATAATCAACGCCGCTGACCGCCAGGGCTTTCATTCTGGTGCGCCCCTCGCCCCCGTGATAGCAGCGGGCTTCCATGGCCATGGCCAGCTCGTCCGCCCGGCGGAACGCCGAGATAAACAGCGGTATGAGTATGGGAATTATATTTTTCAGCTGAGTGAGCATATTCCCCGAGGAAAAATCCACGCCCCTTGACTGCTGGGCCTTCATAATTTTGTCCGTCTCCTGGAGCAGGGTGGGAACAAACCGCAGGGCAATGGTCATCATCATAGCCAGCTCGTGAGCGGGCACGCCGATACATTTCAGTGGCTTGAGCAGTCTTTCCAGGGCGTCTGTCAGCATCAACGGCGAGGTGGTCAGCGTAAGGTAGGAGGAAAGGACGATGAGCAGCACCAGCCGCAGGGAGATGAAAAAGCCCCGCCAAAAACCTTCCTCCGTAAATTGGAAGATCCACACCTGAGCCACCACCCGGCCGGGCATTGAGGCAAAATGAATGAGAAAGGTAAACAGAAGTATCCACCAGAGGGGTTTTACCGACCGGATGATGATTTTGGCCGGTATTCCTGATAAGGCGCCCAGAATAATGGTCAGAAAAGTCAGCGCCCCGTAGGGAACCGGTCCGTCAATGAGAAAAAGGGACACCAGAAAGAAAAACATCAGGATGATTTTTACCCGGGGATCCATCCGGTGAAGCACTGACTGGCCGGGGAAGAACTGACCAATCGTAATATCCGAAATCATCAGCCTTTGCCCCCCCTCTGGTTATTCTTTGCCTTTGGCGCTGGCCTTTTTGCCGCCATAATGGCCCGGACAGCCCCCTCCACCGTAAGCATATCCTTCGGCTTCAAATTAAGCTTGAGCCCATGGGCCTCCACCGTCCGCAGCAGGGTAATCAGTCGTGGTAAAAGCAGTCCCGCCGACTCTATCGTCTCCTTGTTGGAATAGGCCTCACAGGGGGCGGCATCCAGCACCAGCCTGCCCCCGGACAGGACGATAACCCTTTCCGCATAGCGGGCGATGGCATCCATATCGTGGGAGACAAAAATAATAGTCATGTGCCGTTTTTCGTGGAGCTCCCGGATCTTCTCCAACAGCTCGTCCCGGCCTTGGGGATTGAGGCCGGCCGTCGGTTCATCCAATACCAGATATTTAGGGGAAAGGGCAACGACCCCGGCAATTGCTACCCGCCGCATCTCGCCGCCGGAGAGGCCAAAAGGACTTTTCTTACGGTAGGCCTCGTAATCAACCCCCACAAACTCCATGGCCATTTTTACTCTGGCCGCTATCTCCTTTTCCGAAAGGCCCCGGTTTTTTTGCCCAAAGGCGATATCGGCCTCTACCGTTTCCTCGAAAAGCTGATGCTCCGGATACTGAAACACCATCCCTACCTTGTCCCGGGCGGCTTTGACCTCCTTGCCCTTACCGGACAGGCTCTGACCGTCCACTGCCACCTCTCCGGAGGTAGGCTGGAGCAGTCCGTTCATGTGCTGGATCAGGGTGGACTTGCCGCTGCCGGTGTGACCGGCAATGGCAACGAAGGAACCCTCCTCCACCGTCAGGCTCACATCATCCAGCGCCTTGCTCTCGAAGGGCGTTCCGGGCATATAGGTGTAGCTTACATTCTTAATTTCTATTGACATAGCGCAGCGGCCAGCTCCTCATCGGTCATTATACCCTCCGGCAGCTTCAGTCCATTCCTTCTCAGGCGGGCGGCTACTTCCGCCGCCAATGGCGCCTCAAGCCCCAGTGATTTCATTTCCTGTTCCCGGCAGTAAACCTCCCGGGGCGTTCCCTCCATAACGGCCTGTCCCTTGCTGAGGACGATTACCCGGTCTGCCCCGATGGCTTCTTCCATGAAGTGGGTAATGAGAATTATGGTTATCCCCTGTTCCCGATGGAGGCGCTTCACCGTTTCCATGAGGCTGCGGCGGCCCACCGGGTCAAGCATGGAGGTAGGTTCATCCAGCACGAGACAGCGGGTCTGCATGGCCAGGGCTCCGGCAATGGCAACGCGCTGCTTCTGGCCGCCGGAAAGAAGATGGGGCGCGAACTCCCGGTATTTCTCCATGCGGACACTGTCCAGGGCTTCCTTTACCCGCTGCCGGATTTCCTCCGGGGGAACCCCCAGGTTTTCCGGGCCGAAAGCCACATCATCCTCAACGATAGCGGCGATTATCTGATTGTCCGGGTTTTGAAAGACCATGCCCACGGTCTTTCTTATCTCCCAAAGCTCCGCCGGGTCCGCCGTGTTTCGGCCGTCAACGGTTACGCTGCCCGCTGTGGGCAGCAATATGGCATTTAGATGCTTGGCCAGCGTGGACTTGCCGCTGCCATTAGTGCCCACGATGGCCAAAAACTCTCCTTCTTCGACGGAGATATTTATTCCCTTCAGCGCCGGAGGCTCTGCCTCGTCTCTTCCCTCATAGCGGTGAACGAGATTCTCTATTTCAATGAACGCCACTTTTTCTATCCTTATTATGCTGCTTTGAAAAAATTTTAACTTAAATATTATAATGCCATTGTTCAAGAAAATGCAAGGCATTTTGCTCCTGTTGGCATAGAGCGGTTTTCCCCTCCCATCCTTTTATTTAATGGTAAATATATATTTACTATTCAGAGCGAATAGTGTACAATGAAAAAAAGCTGAATTTGAACGGAGGGTACAGTATGGGGCAGACGAACCGAGAGGATATTGCCAGGGAATTCATGACGTCCGTCTGGAGTATCCACAACAACTTTCTCCGCAAACAAAAGCTGCCTCTGCCGCTGAACCAGTTCGCCGTTCTCATTGATTTATTCAGTGAAGCCGACCCGTTGGCCATTCACGAGCTTTCGGAAAGACTGCAGATAAAGAAACAGCAAATGACTGTGATCATCAGCCGTCTGGAGGCTGTCGGCTGTATCAGCCGCACTTCAAAGGACAGCGACCGCCGCTACAGTGGGATAAAACTCACAAAAAAAGGCACCGCTATAATCAATGACTATTTATCCGGTATGTATACCCGGTTTTTACACCGGCTGGACCGCCTCAAGCCGGAGCATCAGCAGCTGCTCTCCGATTCCTTCCGCCAATTCAACCACTCCCTGGACATTTTGACTACAAAAGATAAAGAGCTGTGAAAATTTCACAGCTCTTTGTTTTTTCCAAACAGATCAAACCTCCATGATTATCGGCAATATCATGGGACGGCGGCGGGTTTTCTCGTACAGATAGCGGCTGAGGGCGTCGCGGACGCCGCTCTTGATGGCCGACCACTCCACGTTTCGGCCGTTGCCGCAGAGGCAGCGGTCAAGGGCGTTCTCAACCCTTACCGTAGCCTCCTCCATCAGCTCCTCCGACTCCCGCACGTACACGAAGCCTCGGGAGACGATATCGGGACCCGCCAAGATCTCCCCGGTCTTCCCATCCATGGTTATTACCACGATGATGATTCCGTCCTGGGAAAGCTGACGGCGATCCCTGAGGACGATATTTCCCACGTCGCCTACGCCAAGGCCGTCGATGAGGACCCGGCCGGCCGTGACCTTGCCGCCGAAGCCTGCTCCCTCCGCCGTGAACTCGATTATCTGCCCGTTCTCCCCGATGAAGATATTTTCCTTGGGCATCCCCAGGGACTGGGCCAGCCTGGCATGGGTCACCAGATGGCGGTACTCGCCGTGAACCGGGATAAAATACTTCGGCCGCACCAGGTTGTGCATGAGCTTCAGCTCCTCCTGACTGGCGTGGCCTGACACGTGGACCCCTTCGCTCTTGCCGTAGATGACATTCGCGCCCAACTTCATCAGATTGTCAATGGTGCGGGACACCAGCTTTTCATTGCCGGGAATGGGGCTGGCGGAAATGACGATTGTATCGCCCGGCTCGATGGCCACCTTGCGGTGATCGCTGTTGGCCATACGGGTCAGGGCCGACATGGGCTCTCCCTGGCTGCCGGTAGTAACGATGACCAGCTGTTCAGGGGTGTAGCGGTTTATTTCGTCAATGTCGATGATCGTCCCCTCCGGGGCATCGATATAACCAAGCTCCAAAGAAATGCTGACAACGTTTACCATGCTGCGGCCCAAAATCGCTACCTTGCGCTTATACTCTACCGCGGTATCGATAACCTGCTGGATCCGGTGAACGTTCGAGGAGAAGGTAGCGACGATTATCCGCTTGCGGGCGGTGCGAAAGGCCCTTTCGAAGGCGGCTCCCACCGTTTTCTCGCTGGGGGTATGACCATTGCGTTCCGCATTGGTGCTGTCCGCCATCATCACCAGCACGCCCTTATTGCCCAGATCCGTGAACCGGCGGAAATCGGTCATGCTGCCGTCGATGGGGGTATAGTCCAGCTTAAAGTCACCGGTGTGGACGACCATCCCCATGGGCGTCCTGATAGCGAAGCCTACCGCGTCGGGAATACTGTGATTTACCCGGATAAATCCTACGTTAAAGCAGCCGGCGTTTACGCTTTCCCCGGCTGATATCGCCTTCAGCCCGCCGCTGTTTACGCCGTTTTCCTTCAGCCGCCCCTCCAAAATGCCCAGGGTCAGGCGGGTTCCGTACACGGGCACGTTCAGGTGCTTCAACACGTAGGGCAAGGCCCCGATATGATCCTCATGGCCATGGGTCAGGAAAATAGCCCGCAGCTTGTCCTGATTTTCCAGCAGATAGGAAATATCCGGGATCACCAGATCGATGCCCAGCATATCCTCATCCGGAAACATAAGCCCGGCGTCGATGAGGATCATCTCATCATCGTAGCGGATGACGGTCATATTTTTGCCGATTTCTCCCAGACCGCCAAGGGGAATTATTTGCAGTTTTGATTTTTTTGCCAAAATTACACCTCCATATTCTGTAATGATTGCCGAGACAAAGGAAAACAATCCCCCTAAAAACCGCCGAAATTGAACACAAAAACAGCGCCCTCACGGGTGAATCATGATTCCGTTCCACCGGCAGGAAGGGTGCATATTCCGAGCCAACCCATCTGTCCGGCGGTTTTGTAATGTCTGCCGTACAAATCACTATCTTGCATATTATAACGCAGCTCCGGCCAAAATGCAAAACAATTTTGGAATTTCTCCTTCCTGCCCCTCGAAAGTCTTCATTCCAGAAAAATCCGTTGCCAGATACCAGGCCCAGGCATTATAATGATTACAACAGAAATACCAGTGAGGTATCATTCCACAGATAAAAGGAGGTATTTTCATGGAAAACAATACTGCTGACCTTCAAGGGCGCCGGGAAAAAGTGGTAGCCCTGGCCATCGAAAACTTCAAGAGCGGGCTCAACTGTGCGGAATGCGTCTACGACGCTCTCCTTCGGGCCGGCGAGCTGAATGCTGCCCCGGAAACGAGAGCGATGGCCATCGGCTTCGGCGGCGGCATCGGTCTCTCCGGCTTCACCTGCGGCGCCCTTTCCGCGGCGGTTATGGCCAACGGAGCCGTCTATGGACGCTCTGATCCCTGGTCGGTGGATCCTGAGGTTCGCGGCCATGAAATCGCTGAAAAGTACTATCGCCGCTACAATCATCTGGTTCATGATTTTCAGGAAGCAAACGGCGGCGTCCTCTGCCGGGATATTTGCGGCAAGTATGATGACTGGCACTCAAAGGAACGCCGGAAAATGTGCCTGAAATTGATTGGCAATACGGCGGGCCTGGCTTTCGATTATCTCCAGATGGACAACGAAAAAGCTTTTTCCCTTCCCTATTACCCCGGAAACATGGGGAACGCCGAATAATTTCCGCCAGACAGGACTGCCGTGCTTTGCCGGGCATGGCAGTTTTTGTCTTTCCTTTTATCCTGACCGAATGATACAAATTATTTGCAAAGGGCCATGAAATGATCTATCGCTTCACTGTTCCCCCGGAAATCGATGCCATCCCGGCCCGGGCGTTCTGTACCCGCTATCTTGGTTTGTCCCACCGGCTGTGGAAGCGGCTGAAGTGGGAGGGGCGAACCACCGTAAACGGCATTGAGGTGAGAGTCGCCATTACCACTCTGCACGGCGGGGATGAGTTCGTCGGCGAGCTGCCGGAAACAGACAATCTGAAGCCCCCGCCCCCGGACGCCCTCCTCCCGGAGCTGAACGTCCTGTACGAGGACGAGCGGCTCCTGATTCTCAACAAGCCCTCCGGTCTCCTGGTTCATCCTACTCCCCGGGAGCCGGTTTCCCTGCTGGGAGCCGCCGTTCTCCGCCGCTATCGGGAGCGGGGAGAAGACAGCATCTTCCACCTGGTTCACCGGCTGGACCGGAATACCTCCGGGCTTCTCATCATCGCCCGACAGCCTCAGGTACAGCACCAGCTCATGAAGGACGGGGCAAAATGCTTCTCCCGCAGCTATCTGGCCGTCATCTGCGGCGAGCTCCCCGAAAAACAGGGAACCGTCGACCTGCCCTTGGGGCCAAAGGATGGCAGCCTAATCGAGCAGTGCGTCCGAACCGATGAAAGGGGCAAGCCCGCCGTTACCCGCTATCAGACGATTGCCACCGGCAATTATCAGGGAAAGCTGTACTCACTGCTGGATGTCTCTCTGGAGACAGGCCGCACCCACCAGATCCGGGCTCATTTTGCCCACTTGGGCCACCCCCTTCTGGGAGATGACCTGTACGGCCCGCCCCGGGAGGAGAACGACCCAATCCCCCGGCAGGCGCTCCATGCCTACAAAATTCTTCTGACCCAGCCCTGGAAGAACGGCGAGCTCCTCTCCCTCACCGCTCCTCCCCCGGAAGACCTGCAAAACCTCATTGATTTATTATTCCCCCAGGCTGAGCTGACCAAGCTTTATGAATCCCGTTAGAGGCGCACGATGATAAACAGAATCAAGCAGTACCGGCTGCAAGCCGGGCTCACCCCCCAGGCAGTCTCCGCCATGTTCAAAATTCCCTACGATACGATCATCAAATGGGAAAAAGAAGAGCTGACCCCGCCCCCCTGGGCTGAGGAAATGGTGGTGAACGCCCTCAGGAAAAAATCAAAGACGGAAAACGACCGGGCAAAAGCCAGATTTAAGCTGCCCTACATAAGGAGCGATAAGACCCCGGAGGAAATCGCCGCCGCCAACGCCGCCCGCCGCTGGGTGAATCCAACCCGCAACTGTCCGCTGCCGGAGGTAAAGCCCCCGACCCAGCGGATCATGCCCCTGACGCTCCAGACCGTTCCCTCTGCTCTCCCGAAGCCCCCCGCCAATCAGCTTAACCTCCCCGCTCCCCGGGAGAAAAAGGATATCAACGCCATTCTGGCGGCGGCAAAAGCCGCCGCCGAGGATTATGACGGCTGATTCTACCCTGGCTGAAAAATCCTGCCTGAACCGGCTTCACGGACAACGCAAAAACCGCCC
The DNA here is from genome assembly GCA_964540025.1 of uncultured Schwartzia sp. Classification (GTDB taxonomy): domain Bacteria; phylum Bacillota; class Negativicutes; order Selenomonadales; family Selenomonadaceae; genus RGIG250. Next base: position 15,450 of record CAZIKQ010000032.1, read on the forward strand.
CGGCAAGCCGGGGCGGTTTTGATTATTCGGAGCGTTAGTTGCTTACATAGCAGGATCGACTTGAGTCGCCCTTCAATTTTTACTTCGACTATACCTTTGACCGCGTCTTTAGTCATAACTTTACTCAAAATAAATCGCTGTGCGAGCCGGTTCTGGTAAGATATAATATCAACTCGTTGCCGTCTATTTCGTAAACCAATAACCAATCCGGGGTAATATGGCACTCGCGGCAGCCAGCATAATCCCCCGATAGCGGATGATCTCTATTCTTTTCCGGTAGCGTCTCTCCCGCCGCCAACCGCTTAATAATATTCGTCAGTAAAGAAATATCATACCCGCGCCTTTTAACGCGCTTTAGATCTTTTTGAAATTTTACAGTTGGTCTTATGTCATACATCGGCAAGTAATTCCTCCATCATCTGATCGACATCGGAATAAGTCTTGCCAAGATTTCGGTTAGCCTTCATTCGTTTTACTTCCCGAACCGCCTCGACGGTTTCAGGATTCGGTATATCTCCGCCGATCTCAAACGGTATTCTATACTCGCGCACCGCCTTGCGCGCAAAAACATTAAAAGCCGTCGTCATCGTCATTCCCATATCGGAGCAGAACGCCTCAAACTGCCGTTTTAAGTCTGCGTCCATGCGAATATTGATATTTGTATTTGCCATAAGTAACCGCTCCTTCGCTCCTCTTTATATGCAATATACTATTTTTTATTTACGACGTCAATATTCCAATATATTCCTTTATTAGACTATAAAGCGAACCGTCAGAGATTTATCGACTGCCTGACCGCCCTGGCTTGCCGGGGCGGTTTTCTTTGCACAAGAAACACTTTAACAGTATCAGATAAAAACGTATTTCAGGGCAAACAGGATAGCCAGACCTATCAGGAGCAGGCTGACATTCTTCCGCTTCTCCCCTGTCAAGAGATTCAAAACCGCATAGGACATGACCCCGAAGGAAATACCCTCGGAAATGGAATAGCTGAAGGGGGTGGCAATGATCGCCCCATAGGCCGGGATCGCCTCCGTGAGATCATCAAAATCTATGCGGCGGATGTTGCTAATCATCAGATAGCCCACCATTATCAGAGCCGGAGCCGTGGCAAAGCCCGGAATGGCCAGAAAAAGCGGAGCTAAAAGCAGGCTCACCAGAAACAGCCCGGCCGTAACCGTGGAGGCCAGGCCGGTGCGGCCGCCGACACTTACCCCCGCCGAGCTTTCCACATAGGTGGAAACGGTGGAAGTGCCCAGGACGGCTCCCGCCGCCGTAGCGATGGAGTCAGCCAGCAGCGCCCCCTTAATGCGGGGAAGCCGGCCCTTTTCATCCAGCATATCCGCCCGACTGGCCACCCCGATCAGCGTGCCCAGAGTATCAAACAGATCCACAAACATGAAGGTAATCATGATCGTGATAAAGTTGAAGGTCAGCAGACCGGAAAAATCCATCTGCATGAAGGTGGGAGCCAGCCTGGGGATCGAGAACCCGTTGGAGAAATCCGGCAGGACGCTGAACATTCCCTCCTTCGGGTCCGGAACGTAAATCCCCGTCAGCTCACAGAGAATGCCCAGCCCCCAGGTGACCAGAATCCCCAAAAGGATGTCCCCCGGAACTTTTTTGTGCATGAGAACGCTGGTCACGATACAGCCAATCAATGCCAACAGCGCCCCCACCCCGGTGGAGTGGAACGCGCCGCTGGCTACAGCCTGCTTTAAGGGATAAAGCCCCACCAGACAGGGACCATCCACGACGATCCGGGCGTTTTGCAGGCCGATAAAGGCTATAAACAGGCCAATACCGCCACTGATTCCAATCTTCAGGGCATTGGGAATGCAGTTGAATATCGCCTCCCGGACAGGGGTCAGGGAAAGGATGATAAAGATGATACCCTCAGCGAATACCGCCGCCAGGGCCGTCTGCCAGGAACAGCCCAGCTGCCCCACAACCGTGTAGGCAAAAAAAGCGTTTAAGCCCATGCCCGGGGCGAGAGCAAAGGGGTAATTGGCCCCAAAGGCCATAATAAGCGTACCCAGGGCGGCGCCCAGGGCCGTAGCCACAAAAACCGCCCCTCTGTCCATACCGGCAGCCCCTAAAATATCCGGATTCACCGCCAGTATGTACGCCATGGTCATAAAGGTTGTGATCCCGGCGGTGACCTCCACCCTTATGGAACTCTTATTCTCCCGCAGCTTAAAGACATTTTCCAAAAATTCAGCCATGAGGTTTATCCCCCTTATATGCCGCATTCTGCATCATAAATAATTTATCGCCGGGAATAATTTCAGTGGGAAGATAGTCCATTGGAATATAGCGCCGGCTTTCAGAGAACACCTTGGGGACTCTCACATAATCGGTTTCGCATTCTCTCTCTTCATCAAACAGCCTTGGTGTTTCCGCTACGAATTAGTCCCCTCTTCAGATGATAAATGAAGAAATACGGGTACTTGTATTTTCCGGGCAATCTCTGTGCCGGCAGCGTTTTACCGGTATGGGAGGATCCTGTTATCAAAACAATCATAATCTTGCCCTCAGTTCTTCCCTGACTTTCTCAAAATCACCACAGGTCAGGAGCGGAATCAGACCGTCTATTTCTTCTATGCTCTTGTCCCACCATCTGAATTTGAGCAAGAGATCGATGAATTCATCATTAAACCGCTTTCGCAGAACCTTTGCCGGATTGCCGGCAACGATGGTGTAAGGTTCAACATCACTGCCCACCACGCTGTTTGCTCCGATGATCGCGCCGTCTCCGATATGTACACCGGGAAGAATCACTGCATTTTGTCCAATCCACACATCGTTACCAATCACCATATCTCCCCGGAATGGCATATCTGACGGCAAAGGAGCATCCATGTCCCAGCCTTCAAGCGTATAAAACGGGAAGGTGGATACTGCGTCCATCTGGTGATTCGCGTCATTCATCACAAATTCCACACCTGAAGCAATCTGACAGAACTTGCCAATTATCAGGTGGTCTCTGCTCCATGGATAAAAGTGTGTCACATGGCTTTCAAATTCTGAATCAGCGATATAGGTAAAATCTCCAACATTGATATTTGGATTTTTTATAGTTGGTTTCACATAGATTTCCTTATTATATCCTGCAATCGGATGAATTACATTCGGATCTGGTTTTTTCCCATTTCTCATATTCGTTCACCTTGTCAAATCCCTATTTACAGCGCTGCATCCTCTACCTGTTAAATGTACCCCCTAAAATGAGTTTGCATCCCCTTGATTTTCAGGCGGCGAGGTAATCGCTGAATTGTATCATAGTCTGCACTTTGCTTTCAAGGAATGTCAGCCTGGCCAGCCTGCGCTGAAAACCTTCCAGCTCCGTCCTGCGGGCGCGCTCCACGGTCACGGCCTTTATCTCCGCCAGTTCCTCTTTCAGGCCGTCAAGGAACAGGGGGGCGATCACCTTGTGAATATTTTCCAGGCTGGTGTAGTGCATCCCGCCGGAGCGTCTCTTCTCCGGGTTCAGGGTGCTTTCAAAAACCGCCCCGAAGGAAGAGTTTTTCAAAATTGCAGGTGACGGCCCAGCGGGGATGCTGGGAAACCGGAAGCTCAGTGATATAGCGCCCGGCCTGCTGAAAGGGAGTGAGCAGGGTGCCGTCCGACTGCCGGATGGGTTTGTTCAGATCCTTGCCCAGACCCTTCTGCTCGATCAGTACCTTTGTACTGGGAATATAGCCGTCAATGAAGCTGGTGTGGTCCAGGTGAACCTGTTCCTCGAAGGTGATGAAGCTGGCCACATCTTCCACGCCCAGCACATCGGAAAGCAACGTGAGCCAGAAGGTCTGGCTCTGTCCCTTTTCGTAGCCCTTGCCTTTCCAGTCAGCCGCAAATTTTTTGGCCGACGCTTTTGCTGTATCGGTCATTGTATCTGTCCCCTCGTATGTTCATAAACGGGCGGAAAATCTCCCCGGCCGTAAAATTTCATCATTTACAGATTACTATAACACAAAAACGCCGGAGTTCCATGTTCAATTTACATTTTACAATCTACCTGAAAGAATCCTTGATTGCGCATAAGTATCAGTTACCGATATTACTATAATTATTCTTTACAGTGCAGTATCACCTAGAAAATTGGTTCTTGACATAAACCCTGGGCTCGTATATATTAGGAGCAAGAGAGTATATGGTTACTACGAGCGGCTGTAGCCATCCCTTCCGTTTGGGGACAATAAAAATACAGCGGAGTTGACCGTCGGTGAAGGTAGGGAAATTCACCGCTGCTCAAGGGTGGGGAGAATTGCTTTAGCAGTTCTCCCTGTTTTATTGAGGAGGAGCATTGCACGGCATGACAGACCTACAGATAATCCAGCGCTATTATGAAAGACGCCTGTGCGACAGGCTTTTTCGATATACGCTCTCTAACGGCACTGTAATTGAAATCACCTTCTACAGAGAGGCGTTCTGCCATCTCCTTGGCATACAGCATATCACCAGGAACCGCCGCTACATCGGCCGGACTGGCTACGAACGTATACAAAATGGCCAGCTGAACATACGGCAGCTGAAAGACACGAATCGCGCGGGTTATGCTAAAATCAAGTATCGCATTGAGTTTTTCACGTATATAGGCCACCTGATGGAACACGGCGATATCTTTCGTTTCTACCCCGAACGCGCCGGAAACACACGCATCCAAGCTGCCTTCCTCGTCCATGAGAAAGACCGGGAGCTGTATCTACACCTCTTTCTGGCAAAGGAGTCCCCTAACTCCAATGCCTACGCGCCCGTGTCCTATATTGTGCTGACGGATCGTGATGATGCTCCAATGCGATACATTTCAGGTCAGGAGCATAAGAAGGTCATTGCCCTTGATATCCTGCCAATGAAGCCACAGACCTGAGCAGGTGAATCGTCACTTTGACGGCTTCCCTGTAGGGAAGCTGTCACTAAAAGCGATTGATAGGCGAAATGACAAACTTCTCGACTAATCTGTCACCCCTCCGGCTTGACTAACTCACTTAAT
>CAZIKQ010000033.1:0-20409 GCA_964540025.1 uncultured Schwartzia sp.
AAATGATGGACGCATTTAGTGAGTGTCATGCATGCGACCTTAGCGATTGCCGAGCGTAGCGATGGCAGAGCTTAGGGAGTCGCACTTGCGGGCGCCTCCCCTCCAGAGGAGGCTTTTGGGTAGCGCAGGTACCTCACCTAAAGGGGAGGCATTCAGCGACTTGCCCTGATTCCATTGACCAGTTAATTGGTAAGTGGTAAAATCCTCGTCAATATAAAATGTTTGGAGATGTTGGCATGAAGAAATTTGTGAAATTTTCCCTGTTGCTGTTGGCCGCTGTCAGCCTGCTGGCTCTCGCCGGCTGCGGAGGCGGCGTCAAGAAGGCGGCCGGGGACAGCGCTCCCCTGAAGGTCGGCGTTACCCCCGGGCCCCACGCCGAGGTCATGGATGAGGTAAAGAAGATTGCGGAAAAGGACGGACTGAAGATCCAGGTGATCGAGTTCGGCGACTACGTTACCCCCAACTCCGCTCTGGCGGACGGCGAAATCGACGTGAACAGCTTCCAGCATCAGCCCTACCTTGACAATGTGGTGAAGGACCGGGGCTACAAGCTGGTGGCCGTGGCCAGGACCATGATTTTTCCTATCGGCATTTACTCAAAGAAGATCAAGGACATCAAGGAAGTAGGGGACAACGCCGTGGTCACTCTGCCCAACGACCCCACCAACGGGGGCCGGGCGCTCGTCCTGTTGGAAAAGATCGGCCTCATCCGGCTGAAGGAGGGACTGGGCATCAATGCGACCCCCGCCGATATCGTTGAAAACCGGAAAAATCTGAAGATCATTGAAAGCGAAGCCGCCCAGATCCCCCGTACTCTGGAGGACGTCACTATCGCCGCCATCAACTGCAACTACGCCATGTCCGCCGGTCTCGTTCCGGCCAGGGACGCCCTGGCTCGGGAGGATAACAGCTCTCCCTATGCCAACATTCTCGTCACCCGGGAAAATATGAAGGACGATCCCAGAGTGGCCCGGCTCATCAAGGCATACCATTCCTCGGAGATAAAGCAGTTCGTCAACGAGCATTTCGGCGGCTCCGCATTCCCCACCTGGTGAACCCATACCCCCGGCCAAAGGCAAACGCTGGCAAAAAAAAGCTCCCGCTTTCGGGAGCGCTCATAAGACAGTATCAGAAATGTTTTCGGGAAACGGCGTAGCTTGCGGGCTATGCCGTTTCTCCGCTTTACAGGTCTTCTGTAAAGACCCAATATTCAATGCCGGAAAAATTGTTTCTGTATTGGGGTTGACGGGAAACGAAAAAGATGTTTTTTTAATATTACCGCCCCAGGGCGGGATGAAATCCCAGCAGATGTTTTTGATTTTCTTTATGACAATACTGATGAAACAGCCATTATCAGAGAAAGAATGAGGGTGTAATCATGGCGAAAAAAGAAGCGCGGACGGATTTGTGGGTTTATGATTTGTTAAAACAGGCAAACATTGCTCTCGACCCGCAGGGGAGTTCCATAAAAGAGATTGACACAGCCCTCAAAACCGCGTCCAAAAAAGGGACGGGAAAGGTCGGATTTCCTGAATACGTAGGCGTTGTGAAAGATTATCTTCTGGTGATTGAGGACAAAGCAGATTTAGCAAAGCACGTCAAATTAGACGATAAGGGAAACATCAGCACAGAAACGACGGCAGTCACCGACTATGCGGTAAACGGCGCGTTCTTTTACGGAAAACATCTTGCGGAAAGCACCTCCTACAGGAAAGTAATTGTTTTTGGCGTTTCCGGCGATGAGAAAAAGCATAAAATCACGCCGATTTATGTTGATGAAACAGAATTCTACCGGGAATTGCCGGAGGTGGAATCCTTTATCTCCTTTAACGAGGACAATATCGACGAATATTATATTCGCGAAGTATTAAAAGAAGATACTGATTATGAAAAGGAAACTGCCGAGATTCTGAAAGACGCGAGCGTACTCCACGAGGATTTGAGAAATTATGGCAATCTCCTTGATACAGAAAAACCGCTGATTGTTTCCGGTATCCTGCTTGCGATCCGGGAAAGCGAATACAAAAATTTTTCCGTCGATGACCTTACGGGCGACAGTGTAAAAACGGACGGGCAAAAAATATACGACGCTATCAACGCGAATCTGCAAAGGGCGAACGTTTCACCGGAGGTCAAGAAGGATAAAATCCTCAGTCAGTTCGCGTTTATCAAAGATACCGTGAAGCTGAACGAAATCGAGCCGAAATTAAAGAAGACTCCGCTGAAACATTTTGCGGAATACCTGAATGAAAAAATTTATAAATCCATCCGGTACATAAGCAGCGCGGAGGATTATATCGGCAGATTTTACGGCGAATTTATGAGTTACTCCGGCGGCGACGGGCAGACGTTGGGAATCATCCTCACGCCCAGGCATATCACGCAGCTTTTTTGCGATCTGGCGGACTTGCAGCCGACAGACATAGTATTCGACCCTTGCTACGGAACGGCGGGATTTTTAATCGCCGCTCTGCACAATATGTTAGCGAAAGCGGAAAATGCCACCCAGAAAAAAAGTATCCGGCAGAAACAGCTTCATGGAATCGAAATGCGCCCAAATATGTTTGCAATCGCCACCACGAATATGATTTTGCGCGGCGACGGTAAGAGCAACCTGATAAACGACGATTTTATCAAACAGGACGCAACCAGGCTGCAGCTGATGCAATCTACCGTCGGCATGATGAATCCGCCTTATTCGCAGGGTTCAAAGCAAAATCCGGACTTATACGAGATGTCTTTTGTGGAGCATTTGCTGGATTCTCTTGTGGCGGGGGCAAAATGTATCGTCATTGTGCCGCAATCATCCATGACCGGAAAGACAAAAGAAGAACAGGCGTTAAAGGAAAACATATTGAAGCATCATACATTAGAGGGCGTTATTTCTTTGAACAAGGACACTTTCTACGGCATCGGCACGATTCCCTGTATTGCCGTGTTTACAGCGGGAGAATCGCACCCGGAAGAAAAAGTTTGTAAATTTATCAACTTTGAAAATGACGGGTACAAAGTTGCCCCGCATATTGGCTTGATTGAAACAGAATCGGCAAAAGATAAGAAACAGCATTTGCTTGACGTCTGGTTTGGCAGGATAAAAGCGGAGACGAAATTTTGCGTGGAAACGACTATTGAAGCCACAGACGAGTGGCTGCACAGCTTTTATTATTTCAACGATGAAATCCCTGCGGAGGAAGATTTTATCAAGACAATTGGCGATTATTTATCCTTTCAGTTTTCAATGGTAATGCAGGGCAGGGAATATCTGTTCAGGGAAGGAGAGGAACAATGCTGAATTTGAACGACAGGGAATGGAAACCATTTTTTCTAACGGAACTATTTCCTGTAATTCAACGGGGCAAGCGTCTGAAGTCAGAAAACCATATACCGGGGGAAATGCCATATATATCTTCTTCTGCATTATGTAACGGCGTTGATAACTTTATTTCCAATACAGAAAAAGTCAGGATTTTTTCTAACTGTATCAGTCTTGCTAATAGCGGTAGTGTTGGGTCAAGTTTTTATGAACCATTTTCATTTGTCGCAAGCGACCATGTTACACACCTAAAGAACGAAAAGTATAATAAATATCACTATTTGTTTATTGTGTCAATTATGAACCGGCTTTCGCAAAAATACAATTTTAACAGAGAGATTAACGACAATAGAATTTCAAGGGAAAAAATCATGCTTCCCATAGATAGCGAAGGAAACCTCGATTTATACTTTATGGAACAATATATCAAAGAGCGCGAAGGTCAACTTATACAAAAATATAAAGATTTCATTAGTAAAAATAAAAAATCGGGGGGTACGGCCAGACCTTAAATCAGTAAAATGGAAAGCATTTTACATCGAAGATATTTGTGATATTGAATCGGGTTGTGATATTTATGACGCGGAGAGAATTTCTGGAAGTACACCATATATTACATCGTCAGCAATGAATAACGGAATCAAATATTTTGTCGGAAATAATAATGTAACATTGGAATCGAATTGTATTTCCGTGAATAGAAATGGTTCTGTTGGTTATTCTTTTTATCACAAATATCCTGCTCTCTATTCAAATGATTGCAGAAAATTGAGATTGAAAAAACATAATAATGAATATGCAGCGCTTTTTATGACGAATCAGGTTATGCAGCAAAAAGATAAATACAATTATAGTATAAAAATGGGGACGGCGAGACTAAAAAAACAGAAAATAATGCTTCCAGTTGACGACCATGGAGAACCAGATTACAATTTTATGGAACGGTACATCAAAGAACTCGAAAGTCAACTTATACAAAAATATGAAGATTTCATTTGATTTCAGGCGGCTTTCAGAGTGCGTTCAGGGCAGGTTAATTGTATCGTCAAAATGGCGTTTCTACTGCGTAACGGAAAGAAAAAAGACGGGCAAAAAGCAATCGCTTCTTGCTCGTCTTTTTTCTTTGCCGGTTTTCAGCCCAGGGTCTTAACGTCCTCGTAGATTTTTTCCAGCTGGGCTTCGGAGGGTACGTCCACCGCCCGGATGGCGGGCAGGACGATGGTACAGCCCGCCGCCTCCAGCGCCTTTTCCACCAGCGGGACGCTCTGACCGCCCCAGCCGTAGGAGCCAAAGGCAAAAGCCTTGTGGCGGCGGGGGGAGAGGCCGCGGAAATAGCCGAGGAAGCCTTCCACCGACGGCATCATCTGATTATTGAGGGTGGGCGAGCCCACGGCCAGATATTCGCAGGTCAGCAGGTCGGTCATGATGTCGGAGACGTGAACCTCCCGCAGGTCGAAAAGCTTTGCGGTAATGCCGGCGGCGGTCATGGCCTCGGCGATGGTCCGGGCCAGCCGCTCGGTGGAGCCCCACATGGTGTCGTAGACCACAGCTCCCGTATGGTCGGTTTCCCCGGCGCTCCATTTCCGATAGGCGGCGAGGATGTCTTTGACGTGGGAGCGGTAGAGGACGCCGTGGCCGTTGGCGATGAGGTCGATATCCAGGCCGGAGACCGCTTCCACCGTCCTCTGGGCCTGCTTGCCGTAGAGCATCAGGATGTTGGCGTAGTATTTCTGGGCCTCCTGAAGGAGAACCGCCCAGTCGGTTTCATCGTCGAAGCGCTCGCCGGTGGCCAGGTGCTGGCCGAAGCCGTCGTTGGAGTAGAGGATGCGGTCCTCGGGACAGTAGGTGACCATGTTGTCCGGCCAATGGAGCATGGGGGTTGCAAAGAAGCGCAGGGTGCGGCGGCCGATGGAGAGGGATTCGCCGGTTCGTACCGCCTGACAGGGAAGCTGTCCGTAACGGGATGTGAGGCCCGCCACGCCCTTTGGCGCGCTGGCGTAAAACGTGGCGTGGGGACACGCCCTGGCCACGGCGGGAATTGCGCCGGAGTGATCGGGTTCAGCGTGGTTTGCGATAACGACGTCGATTCTGGCCGGGTCGACGACGGAAGCCACCCTCTCCAGAAGCTCCTGGGCAAAGGGCGCTTTCACCGTGTCAATGAGGGTGATTTTGTCGTCCAGGATCAGGTAGGCGTTGTAGGTGGAGCCGCGATTGGTGGAGTAGCCGTGGAAATTGCGCACCGACCAGTCGATGGCGCCAACCCAGTAGACGTCCGGTTTCACGGCAAGGGCATGAAAAGCCATGGCGGAAAAGCCCCTTTCTTTGTGGATAATAATGCAGCTGAAATATGGAAGAACCGGGGCAGGAAATCCCCGGGATTTTCTGCCGGAATTTATTGTAGGCGCAGCGCCGCCTTTTGTCAATCGTACCCTGGGACTGGTTTTCAGGGAATTGTTTCACGGGCTCCCTTCCGGGGAGCCCGTGAAACGGATTACAGGTTAGCCAAAGGGGCAGCTGTCGTGATAAATCTCCTGTGTCTCACAGCTTCCGCAGCTCCTCCAGCCAGTCCGCCGCCACCTGAGCGTAGACGGCGGCCCCGTCAGCCAGCACTCCTTCGTCCAGGTCGAACCGGCTGCTGTGGTGGGGATGGAGGATGCCCTTTTCCAGATTGCCGATGCCGATAAAGGCGAAGGAGCCGGGCTTTCCCTCCAGATAGAAGGAAAAATCCTCCCCGATCATGGTAGGGGAGCCCTTTACCAGTCCCGCTTTTCCCAGTACCTTGATGACGGCTCGGCGGGCGGAGGCCGTGACGGTTGGGTCATTTTCTACCACCGAGGGGTTTCGCTGGCTGTATTCTATATCGGCGCCTGCCCCGTACAGGGCGGCGGTATGCCGGGCGGCGGCTTCGATCATGGAGCGGATCTCTCCGCCCTTTTTCAGGTCGAAGTACCGGGCGGCCCCCCGCAGCTCCGCTTCACCGGCGATGACGTTGCCGGTATCTCCGGCTTTCAGGCTGCCGATAGTGACAACGGCGCTGTCCAGGGGATCATAGCGGCGGGAGACGATGGTCTGGAGATTCATCACCAGCGCCGAAGCCGCCACCACGGAATCGATGGTTTTCTCCGGCTGGGCCCCGTGGCCGCCCCGGCCATGGATGCGGATGGTAAAGAGATCCCCCGCCGCCATCCGGGGACCGTCCTCCAGGGAGACTTTTCCGGCGGGGACGTCCATCCACAGGTGGGCCCCGAAAATGCGGCCGGTCTTTTCGTACCAGTCTCCCTGCTCCATCATGTACCTGGCCCCCTGGCCGTTTTCTTCCGAAGGCTGGAATATCAGGTAGACGGTTCCGGCGAGGCGGTCCTTCAGGGCAGCGAGGATTCTGGCGGCCCCCAGCAGCATGGCGGTGTGGCCGTCGTGGCCGCAGGCGTGCATGGCTCCTGCAACCTCTGAGCAAAAGGGAAGTCCCGTTTCCTCCGTAACCGGCAGGGCGTCCATATCCGCCCGGAGGGCAACTGCCCTGCCGGGGTTCGGGGCGGCAGGGTCCCGGAGGAGGCCCACGACGCCCACTCCCTTGTCACCAACGGTACAGGGTATCCCCAGCCGGGCCAGCTCACGGCGAACCAGCTCCGTGGTCCGGAATTCCTGCCAGCTGGTTTCCGGACAGCGGTGGATCTGCCGCCTTATATCCACCACGTAACCGGCGATTTCTGCCGACAGGGCTTTTATTTCATCCGCAATCACGTTCATGATTTTTACGCCTTGCCGAGGGCCTGCTTCAGGTCGGCGATGAGATCATCCGGCTCCTCCAGGCCGCAGGAATAGCGGACCAGTCCGGCGGATATGCCGCAGGCGGCCAGCTCCTGATCGTTCATCTGCCGGTGGGTGGTGCTGGCCGGATGGAGGCAGCAGGTGCGGGCGTCGGCCACGTGGGTTTCGATGGCGGCCACCTTCAGCTCCTTCATGAACCGTTCGGCGGCGGGGCGGCCGCCCTTTATTTCGAAGCTGACCACCCCGCAGGAGCCGTTGGGCAGATATTTTTGCGCCAGCTCGTAATCGGGGCTGGACTCCAGGCCGCAGTAGTTGACCTGCTCGATCTTCGGCTGGCCTTCCAGAAATTTGGCCACAGCCAGGCCGTTGGCGCAGTGCTTTTCCATGCGGACGTGGAGGCTCTCAAGGCCCAGTCCCAGCAGGAAAGCGTTCTGGGGAGACTGGATGGCGCCAAAGTCCCGCATGAGCTGGACGGTGGCCTTGGTGATGAAAGCGCCGCTCTGACCGAACTTTTCCGCGTAAACGATGCCGTGATAGCTGGGGTCCGGCTGGGTGAGCCCCGGAAATTTTTTTGCGTTGGCCCGCCAGTCGAAGCGCCCGCTGTCCACGATACAGCCGCCCACTCCGGCCCCGTGGCCGTCCATATACTTGGTGGTGGAGTGGGTGACGATGTCCGCTCCCCACTGGAAGGGGCGGCAGTTGATGGGGGTGGCAAAGGTGTTGTCCACGATGAGAGGGACTCCATGAGCGTGAGCCGCCCGGGCGAATTTTTCAATGTCCAGCACGGTCAGGGCGGGATTGGCGATGGTTTCTCCGAAGACCGCCTTCGTGTTGGGCCGGAAAGCGGCGTCCAGCTCCGCTTCACTGCACTCCGGATCCACGAAGGTGAACTGGATGCCCATCTTCTTCATGGTCACCGCAAAGAGATTGTAGCTGCCGCCGTAAATGGCCGCCGAGGCTACAATATGGTCGCCGCATTCGGCAATATTGAACACCGAGTAGAAGGTGGCGGCCTGCCCGCTGGAGGTGAGCATGGCGGCGCTGCCTCCCTCCAGGGCGCAGATCCGGGCGGCCACCAGATCGTTGGTGGGATTTTGCAGGCGGGTGTAAAAGTAGCCGGAGGCTTCCAGGTCAAAAATCTTTCCCATGTCCTCCCCGGTATCGTACTTAAAGGTGGTGCTCTGGATGATGGGGATCTGGCGGGGCTCCCCATTCTTCGGGGCGTACCCCCCCTGCACGCAGATAGTGCCAAGTTTCTTTTCCAATATATTTTCCTCCTTGTTGGCCGGTAGATTCTTTTGGAAATTATAATGCAGTCTTTCAGGCTCCCCTCCAGGGGATTGCCACTGAAAGCAACTGGGGTGTATAAGCCAAGCAGTTGCCTTGTCTATCACTCCACCGTCGACAAACCTCCATTTGTATCATTAGTCAATAAAACGGTGGGAGTGAACCTCCGTTAATATACAGCTTTCCAGCGACCAGTTCTTCTTGTTACCTTAAATTAAGAGACTTCGCCTACAAGCTGACCTGGTCTCGCTGGAGATCAGGTTTTTTTATGGGTATTTCCAGGCCGGGAGAAATGAACCGGCGTTTACCAGTGGTATTTTTCGCCCCGGTTTATTTTGCAGGCCCGGTAGAGCTGCTCTATGAGGAGCAGTCGGATCATCTGGTGGGTAAAGGTGAGGCGGGAGAAGGAGAGGCAGTCGCTGACGGAGCGCAGTTCATCGGAAACCCCGAAGGGGCCGCCGATAATGAAGCAGAAATGGCTGTGGCCGGCGGTTTGAAGTCCGGCCAGTTTGGCGGCCAGCTCCTCGCTGGACATTTCCTTTCCGTGAAGGTCCAGCAGGAAGGTACAGGCTCCGCCGGGAATCCGCTTCAGGAGCCGCTTTCCTTCTTCCCTTACCGCTGCCTGCCGCTGGGAATCCGATGGGCTGTCGGGGGTCTTTTCCTCGGGCAGCTCGATAAATTCCAGCCTGGCGTGGGGCAAAAGCCGCTTCCTGTACTCGCCGATGGCGGCGCTGATGTATGGCTCCCTGATTTTGCCGATAGCCAGGACGGTGACTTTAATCATTTCTCGGGATCTCTTCCAGCTTTGCTTCCAGCTCCAGCTTCGTCCCATTCCGGTCGATGGTGATTTTTATGGTATCCCCTACCTTGTGCTCGGAAATGGCGTTGCGGAGGTCGGTGAAGGTGTCGGTGGCGGTTCCGTCGATGGAGAGGATCAGGTCGCCGTGCTGGATGCCGGCCCGGTCGGCGGGGCCCCGGAGGGTGACGGCCTGGACGTACACGCCGTGCTCGGCGTTCAGGCGGTAGCCCTGACGGGCGGCGGAGGCCTTGTCAAAGACCGATACCCCAAGGTAGGGGCGGATCACGTAGCCTTTGTCCAGCAGCTGGCTGATGATTTCCTGAACGGTGTTGATGGGGATGGCAAAGCCCATGCCTTCCACGCCGCTGGCGGCCATTTTGGCGCTGTTTATGCCGATGACTTCGCCGTCGGCATTCACCAGAGCGCCGCCGGAATTACCGGGGCTGATGGCGGCGTCGGTCTGAACGAGCTTCAGCCGTTTGTCGCTGATATCCAGGGTGCGGTTCAGGGCGCTGATTACGCCGGTGGTGACGCTGCCTTGAAATTCAAGCCCCAGGGGGTTGCCGATGGCGATGGCCGGTTCGCCCACCACGATTTCGTCGCTGTTGCCAAAGGGGGCGGCGGTGAGGTCTTTGGCGTCGATCTTTACCACGGCAATATCCGTGAGGGGGTCGGCGCCGATGAGCTTGCCATTTACGGTGCGGCCGTCAGACAGGGAGACGATTATTTCCTTGGCTCCTTCTATGACGTGGTTGTTGGTGACGATGTACCCGTCAGCCTTGAAGATAACGCCGGAGCCTACTCCCTGCTCCACCTGGATCTGATTGTTGAACCAGTCCCGGGCCACGGCCTTGTTGGTGATGCCCACTACCGCCGGGCCAACGGCGCGGGCGGCGCGGACTACGGGAGTATCCCGGGCCGGGGAGAGCTTTGCCCCGGAACTGGTGGTGACGGCCTGCTGAGGGGCGGCCACGGCGTCCTTCGGGGTGCCGGAGAGGGTGCAGCCGGCGGCGAAGGCGGCGAAGCCTACCAAGAGGCCGCAGATGGCGGTGCGAAGCTGATGGGAACGGGGTTTTCTGCTAAAATTCATAATTATCGCTCCTTAAACTGTTTCGGATATGCTTAAATAAAATAATTTGCCTCAGGTGGTAACGGTGGCGCCGTTACCCTGATTCAGCACGGTAATATGAAAGCTGGCGGGGATCATGCCCGCTTCGCTGATGACTGTTTCCACCGTTTGACGGGCCAGCAGGGGGCGGTTGTTTTCTTCCGACATATGGCCCAGAACGACATGGTCAGGGCGTTTTATCAGGCGGCAGAGGGTATCTCCGGCCGTCCGGTTGTCCAGATGGCCCCGGGGGGAAAGGATCCGGCGCTTCAGAGTCTGCGGGTAGCTTCCCCTTTGCAGGAGCTGTCGGTCATGGTTGGCCTCCAGCAGGAGGACGTCGGCATCGGCGATGTTAGCGAGGACGCTGTTGGTCATGATGCCCAGGTCCGTGGCCAGGGAGAATTTTTCCCCGCAGGATATGGAGAAGCCGATGGGGTCGGCGGCGTCATGGGAGGTGGGGAAGGCTTCCACAGTAACGTCTCCGATGGTTACCTTATCAAAAAGAGAGGTAAAGGCGTCGCCGATATTGGGACATGTCCGGCTGATGGCGGTCATTGTTTTGGGCCGGGTATACACCGGAATGGGATGGTGGTTCAGCATTGTCCGGAGGCCGGCGGTGTGGTCGGTATGCTCATGGGTAATGAGAATCCCGTCCAGCTCATCCGGGGCAAGGCCCAGGGAACCGATAGCCGTCCTGATCCGCTTGCAGCTGATGCCGCAGTCCAGGAGGAGGCGGACGCTGCCGATTTCCAGCAGGGAGCAGTTGCCTTTGCTGCCGCTGGCGATTATTGTAAGGCGCATATACTTCTCCGCGATTTATGTTAAGGTTTGGGGATGGAAATAGCCTGTAGATCAGGTTATATTTTTATTAAAGGGATATGGTGTCAGGCAGGGGCTGTGAAAAATGATCGCTCATTTATCACAGCCCCTGCATCAGGTCTGATTTATCCGGGTGATGGATGTAGTCGATAATTCCTTCAATGGGAGAGCCGGGGGCGATATTGAAGGGGCCTGCTTTCAGTCGGGTAAAGCCCAGCGGCTTTTTCTCATCGTAGGTAAACATCTGGACATTGTCAAAGCCGTAGGTATTTTTTGCAGGGCGAAAGTGCATGGAGTAGAGGAGAATCCGGTTTTTGTCCGCCTGGATGATAGCGACCTTGGCGCAGATAAGCTCCTTTGTGACGGAGGCGGAATTCATGTCCACATAGTAGCCGGTAGCTTCTTTGGCGTCCACAAAGCGCAGGTCAGCCTCGTAGAGAGCCTGGGGAAGCATGGCAAAGGCGGTGGCGGGCAGAGCGGCGGCCCACAAGAGAAGGAGGAAAACCGATAGATGATATAGCTTTTTCGCTGGAGACACCTCCCTGCAATCATACTCCGTGAAATACACTCCCACAGAAACGCATTCTCATTCGATTATTCACGCAACAGTTTCTTTAAGGAATTTATTTCAGGGTAAAGTTTCCATAATATATTCTTCACTTACGGGAGACATTATAATGCCACTTCTACGGAAATTGCAAGGCAATTTCCGCCGCCGCCTTGTCAGTGAGGCAAATTGCCGTTAAAATGTTACATGAAAGCGTTGATCAGAAAGGATGAATAGTATGTCAGAGAGAGAGAAGGCCGCCGAAAATTTGACCCTGCTGGGCAGCCGGGGGACTAAGTACGCCTTTGAATATGACCCGTCGGTGCTGGAGACTTTTCAGAACCGCCATCCCGACCGGGATTACTGGGTGAAGTTCAATTGCCCGGAGTTTACGAGCCTTTGCCCCATCACGGGACAGCCTGATTTTGCCACCATATATATTTCCTATATCCCTGAGGAGCGCATGGTGGAGAGCAAGTCCCTGAAGCTGTATCTTTTCAGCTTCCGCAATCACGGCGATTTTCACGAAGATGTGGTGAACGTCATCATGAATGATCTGATAAAGCTGATGGCTCCCCGCTATATCGAGGTGTGGGGAAAGTTCCTGCCCCGGGGGGGCATTTCCATTGATCCCTATACAAATTACGGCAAGCCGGGGACGAAATTTGAAAAGCTGGCCTGGGACAGGCTGGCAATGCACGATGCCAATGGGCCTGAGAAGGTGGACAACCGATAAGGAGGAGGTAAATATGCTTCAGATTTATACCGGCGGCGGGAAGGGAAAAACCACCGCGGCCATCGGCCTGGCTGTCCGAATGCTGGGAGCGGGCCGCCGGGTCTACATCATGCAGTTTATGAAGAGCCTGGCCTACAGCGAGCAGAAGGTGTTACAGGGCTTCGCGCCCCGGCTCGTCCTGAAAACTACCGGCAAGCCTTTCTTCATCGCGGCGGAGGGAATGCTCAGCGAGGAGGAAAAGGCAGCCTGGGGAGAGGACGTGGTGATCTTTCCGCCGGGGGAGCCCCCCGCCGACTATGTGGCCATGGTGGAGGCAGGGCTGAAGGAGGCCCGGGAAGCTGTCGCCCGGGAGAAATTCGGTCTGGTGATCCTCGATGAGCTGAACGTTTCCCTGTTCTTTGGCCTGGCCCGGCGGGAGAGCGTGGAAGCCTTCATCGACAGCCTGCCGGCGGACACGGAGCTGGTGATTACCGGCCGGAACGCTCCGGACTGGCTGGTGGAGCGGGCCGATCTGGTGACGGAGATGAAGGAGATAAAGCACTACTATACAAAGGGCGTGGCGGCCCGCCGGGGAGTAGAAAACTGAGATTGTCCTTCCCGTTGGACTGAACCGGGGCCTTATATTTGAGCGGATGTTCCCGGCAGGGGCTACGGGCGGGAATATGGGGATTAGATATTGCAGGTTTGGATTTTCCATGCTATCATGTAATGGATTATATGATGGGTTGCAGATATTTGATTCCACTAACGAGGGGAATTTATATAATATGGAAAGACTTGTAATAAACGGCGGAAAACGGTTGGAGGGCCGGGTAAAAATCTCCGGGGCCAAGAACGCCGTTCTGCCGATCATCGCCGCGACTTTGCTGGGAAAGGGACAGCCCAGCCGCCTGGAAGAGGTCCCGAACCTGGAGGATGTGCATACGATTTCCCGGGTGGTTGAGGCAATGGGCATAAAAACTCAGTTCAATGAGGAGGAACACACCCTTACCATTGACGCCACTGAACTCAGCTGCTGGGAGGCTCCCTATGAGCTGGTGCGGAAGATGCGGGCCTCGTTCCTCATCATGGGGCCGCTGCTGGCCCGCTTGGGCCATTCCCGGATTTCCCTGCCGGGGGGATGCGCTATCGGCACCCGTCCCATCGATTTGCATTTGAAGGGCTTTGAAGCCTTGGGGGCGAGGATTGAGATTGGCCACGGTTTCATTGACGCTTCCGCGCCGAATGGGTTGAAGGGCGCCCGGATCTACTTGGATTTTCCCAGCGTTGGCGCTACCGAGAATATAATGATGGCGGCGTCTCTGGCTGAGGGGACCACCATTTTGGAAAACCCGGCTCAGGAGCCGGAGATCATCGACCTGGCTAATTTCCTGAATGTAATGGGGGCAAAGGTTCGGGGCGCCGGTACCAACCTCATCAAGATCGAGGGAGTAGACCAGCTGAAGGGGGCTGTCTATACGGTTATTCCCGACCGGATCGAGGCAGGAACTTACATGGTGGCGGCGGCCATGACCGGCGGTGACGTCTATATTGAAAATGCCATCTGCGAGCACCTGAAGCCGGTAGTTGCCAAGCTGAAGGAAGCGGGAGCCATCATCGAAGAGGATGTGGATGTGGTCCGAGTGCGGGCGGACAGGCGCTTAAAGGCGGTGGATATCAAGACGATGCCCTATCCGGGATTCCCCACCGATATGCAGGCTCAGTTCATGGCGATGCTGACGGTGTCCGAAGGAGTAGGCATGGTAACGGAGACGGTTTTTGAGAACCGCTTCATGCACGTTGACGAGCTAAAGCGCATGGGCGCTACCATAAAGATCGATGGCCGCACTTCCCTGGTGGAGGGAGTGGATTCCCTGGCGGGCTGTCAGGTGAAGGCTACTGATTTGCGGGCCGGGGCCGCCATGGTTCTGGCGGGGCTGGTCGCTAAGGGGACTACTCAGGTTGGCTATATCCATCATATTGACCGGGGCTACGACCGGCTGGTGGAAAAGCTGGTGGGTCTCGGGGCAGATATCCGGCGGGTGGATGATTAGAAGCTTGCGGGATTTTCAGGTGGCCGGGCAGTTAGCCAGCCACTTCTTATGGATAAACGCGTCCCCGTGGAGGGCGGCACAGGGGGAAATAAAAAGGCTCCTGCCATTTTAGGCAGGAGCCTTTTGCTGTCCTATATCTTTGTCAGTTCCTTCAGGGGAAGGGTGACGAGCAGTTCAGAGTCGTGGTTTTTTGTGATGGCGGCGGCTGGATAAATGACGGTGAGCTTGTCCCCGTCAATATACCAGCCGTCCTCCACGGTTCCGGTGCAGAAGTCGTAAACGTGACTGTTGTAATCGGGAGCAAGACTGTCCTTGTAAGGGGAAGCTACAAGGTACCGCTGGACGTACACGGCAATTTTATCGGCGACAGCCTTATCTCCGCCAAAGGCATCCGCCAGGGACAGGCGGCGGCCGGTGGCGGCATCGAAGGTGGCGGCGTAGGTAGTGACGCTTCTCTGACCGATAATGGAGGAGATTTCTTTCGTGACAAGGGAGGCGGTTTTCCTGAGAGGAGACCGGAAAAGCTCTGTAGTCATGGAGTAGCCGCTGCCGGAGCTTTGAAGATTTTTCCCTCCGGCGGCGGGGCTGTTCTGACTGCCGGATCTTCCAAAGCTGTCATTTTCTCCGGCCCCGGCTTTCCAGGCCTCGTAGATGAGGTTCATATCGGTTTCCAGGGATTTGCACCGCTGGAGAAAGCGGCGGTGCTTCATGCTCAGATAAAGATCGCCGACCTGGGCCAGGGGATCATTTTCCTTTATTTCCGGCGGGGAAAATGTGCAGGCAGAGATCAGGGAGCCGTCAGCGGAGTAGATGTTCACCGAGTCCGCGGCGGTTGCGGCGCAGGCCGCCGCGGTGTACAGCAGGGCGGCGGCGATAAGCGGCAGGATTTTTCCGGGAGTTTTCATGATAGCCTCTCATTTCCAGGGTTTATATTCCTTCGGGGTAAGTCCCAGCTGGCGGAGCAGGGCGCCAAGGTGGGCGGTTATCTGCTGGTCCGTGGTGGCCGCTCCGCTGTAAAAGGTGAGCATGGGAGGAACGATTGACGCTCCGGCTTCCTTGCAGGCCAGAAGATTTTTCAGGTGGATGAGGGATAAGGGGGATTCTCGTGGCGAGAGGAGGAGCGGCCGTCCCTCCTTCAGGCAGACGTCGGCGGCCCGCAGCAGGAGATTGCCGCTGAAGCCGGTGGCGATACCGGCCAGGGTTTTCATGCTGCAGGGAATGATTATCATGCCGTCAGTCACAAAAGAGCCGCTGGCGATGGGGGCGGTGAAGTCGTGGATATCATAGCTGAAGTCCGCCAGCGAGCGGAGATTTTCCACGGTTAAATCCGTTTCGCTTCTAAGGGTGAGCAGGGAGCTGCCCGTCATCACGAGATGGGTTTCTATCCGGGGGAACTCCTTCAGGGTTTCCAGCAGACGGCAGCCCATGAAGACCCCGGAGGCTCCGGTGATGCCGATAATTATGCGTTTTTTGTCGTCAGTCATGGCAAGCTTCCTTTCGATTTCTCCATAATTGTAACTGCCAAAGAGGATAAAAGCAATATTGTTTGATCCTGATTTCTATTGCCAAAGATTATTTTTTGTAATATAGTAATAGGCGGATATTTGTCTGTAATTTTAGAGCAGTTGGAAGGTTTTGGGAAATGTTTGGCATGAATATGGATATCGGCGTAGATTTGGGGACGGCGAATGTTCTCGTCTATGTCCGGGGCAAGGGTATAGTCCTCCGGGAGCCTTCGGTAGTGGCAATTAACCGGGATACAAAGGAAATTCTTGCCGTGGGCGATGAGGCAAAGCGGATGATCGGCCGTACCCCCGGCAGCATTCAGGCAATCCGTCCACTGCAGGATGGCGTTATCGCCGATTACAATATCACCGAGGTCATGCTCCGGTATTTTATCGAGCGAGTGGTGGGACGGCGGATCGTGTTCCGTCCCCGGGTCATGATCTGCGTTCCCTCCGGGGTAACCATGGTGGAGCAGCGGGCCGTTCAGGAGGCCGCTGAGCAGGCAGGGGCCCGTCACACCCAGCTCATCGAGGAACCGATGGCGGCCGCGATTGGCGCCGGGCTTCCGGTAGGCGACGCTACCGGCTCAATGGTGGTGGATATTGGCGGCGGTACCACCGATATCGCCGTCATCAGCCTGGGGGGCATCGTCACAAAATCCAGCCTCCGGGTGGCGGGAGATAAATTTGACGAGGCCATCATAAGCTATATCCGCCGGGTACACAGCGTCCTTATCGGCGAGCGTACCGCGGAGGAAATCAAGTACAATGTAGCGGCGGCGTATCCGGAGGCCAGAAATGCCGTGCTGGAGGTTAAGGGCAGGGATTTGCTCACCGGCCTGCCGAGGATATTACAGGTGACGACCGCTCAGGCCAGCGAGGCGATCTCCGAGCTGGTGCAGTCAATCATTGATGAGGTCAGGAGCGTCCTGGAGAAAACTCCCCCGGAGCTGGCCAGCGATATTGCCGAACGGGGCATCGTCCTCACCGGCGGCGGCGCGCTGCTCTACGGCCTGGATAAGCGGATAGCCCACGAAACCAGGGTGCCGGTATTCGTGGCGGAGGATCCCCTTTCCTGCGTGGCCATCGGTACCGGCAAGGCCCTTGAATACATGGGGCAGATGGATGACGGGGTTCCCATTTCCCTCTGCTTTAAGCATAAATAAAGATATATTTAATCTGTTTTTCATTTCGAGGTGGGATAATATGTGGCGTGGATTGTACACAGCGGGCGTTGGCATGATGACCCAGATGAACCGCACGTCGGTCATTGCCAACAATCTGGCAAATGCGGCGACATCAGGCTTCAAGCGGGACAGAGTCGTCGACGAGGAGTTTGGCCCGATGCTTATCCGCCGGATCAATGACGGTGACCCCAATGGGGATATCACCAGGATAAAGCAGTTCCACGTGGGGGATACCATTCCCCCGGTGGTAGGAAATCTCGGTCTGGGGGCCAAGACAGCCGAAATCGTCACCGATTTGAGTCAGGGCAGTATGCAGGATACCGGCAATCAGCTGGATCTGGCCATTGCCGGCAATGGCTTTTTCGCGGTGGCTACCCCTCAGGGGGTGCGCTATACCCGGGACGGCAGCTTTATCCGGGCGGCAAACGGGGATATTACGAACCACCGGGGCGAAAGGGTCCTGAACCGGCAGGGCCGGGCGATAAATATTCCCGAAGAGGCTACGCGGATTGCCGTAGGCCATGACGGGACGGTCTTTGCTGACGGGGAGGAGCTTGGTACCTTGCAGCTGGTAGAATTCGACGACCCCAGAGCGGCGGTAAAGGAAGGGGATAACCACTATGTGGCCAGGCCCGGCGCAAGGCCGCAGCCGGCTACCGGTTCCGTAGAGCAGGGGGTCCTGGAAATGTCAAATGCCAACGTCATCAACGAGATGGTGGAGCTCATCGACAACTATCGCATATACGAGGCAAATTCCCGGGCGGTAACCACCCAGGATACGATGCTTGACCACTCGGTAAATCAGGTGGGCAGGCTGTAACCTATAATCCGTCTCATAGGCTCCCCTGCCGCCTGAGGGGTGACATGACAAACCAACCGGTAAATTTGTTAGCCCCAATCACTTAAACGGCACCTCTTTCGGGGAGGCTTTTAGTGACATATAATAAAGTTACAATCGAAGGATTCAAAATAAGGATTCAAAATAATAAAAGGGATTTTGCTAAAACTAAAGGAGTTTTGTATCATGATGAGATCGCTGTGGTCAGCCGCCTCCGGTATGAAGGCTCAGCAGACCAACATGGATGTTGTAGCTCATAATCTGGCAAACGTTAATACCTTCGGCAATAAGAAGGTTCGGGCAGAGTTTCAGGATCTGCTCTATCAGACCCTGCGGGACGCCGGAGCTGAAAGCGGAGCGGATTCCCGTTATCCTACGGCCTTGCAGGTGGGTCTCGGCGTAAAGGTGGCGGCCACCCAGAGGATTTTTTCCCAGGGCAATCTCCAGTCCACGGAAAACCCGCTGGATGTGGCGATTGAGGGAGAGGGCTTCTTCCGGGTGGAGCTGCCGGACGGCACTATTGCCTATACCCGGGACGGCTCCTTCAAGCTGGACGAGCAGCGCCGTCTGGTAACCTCCGACGGCTATCCTCTGGCGGACGGCATCACCATCGACGAGAACGCTCCCCTTGACAGCATCGTCATCGCGGCCGACGGGCAGGTTTCCAATATTCCTGCCGGGGATACGGCGGCTACCGTAGCCGGGCAGATTACTCTGGCGCGGTTTGTAAATCCCGCCGGTCTCCATGCGAGCGGCAAGAACCTCTTTACTGTCACCGACGCTTCCGGCGAGGCGTTGGAGGGAAATCCCGGCGAGGACGGAGCCGGTACTCTCGTTCAGAGCGTCATCGAAATGTCCAATGTGCAGGTCGTGGAGGAAATGGTCAACATGATCGTTGCCCAGCGCGCTTACGAATCTGATGCAAAGGCAATTACCACCAGCGATTCGATGCTGGAGATCGCCAACGGGCTGAAGCGCTGATAATCGGTTATGGGAGTGGTCAAAAGACTGGGGTGGCTGGTGGCGCTGGCTATTTGGTGGCTCCTTTTGGGAGGCAGGGCTGAGGCGGTGGCCGGTACTCCCCTGGCTCCGGTGCAGGAGTCGAAGGCAATCCTCTCCCATGAAGCTGTGGAAGCGGCGGCCAGAGAGAGGCTTGTGTCAGAGCTGAACGAGGATGGGGAAGAGCGCCGCTACGAAATAGTGACCGTAAGACAGCCGAAGGATATGAAGGTACCGGCGGGAGAGATCGCCTTGGACGCGGTAGCTCCCAGCGGTATCCGCTACGGCCTTACGGTGCCTGTCTACGTGACGGTGTCCGTAGACGGACAGCCCTACCGCCAGCTCTCCTGCTCCTTCAAGGTCAAGGTCTACGATAAGGTGGCGGTAGCCGCCCGCAATCTCCAGCCCCGGCGAATCCTTCAGGCAAAGGACGTACAGCTGGAGGAGCGGGATGTCAGCCTTACTGCCGTCCATTACCTGACGGATCTGGAGAGCGTTATCGGTCGGGAGCTGAATCGCCTGGTGAGGGAAGGGACGATTTTTACCGCCGGTATGGTGAAAAATCCGGTGATAATGCCCTCCGGGACAATAGTTGTCATCATTTCCCGGTACAACGGTATTGAGATCCGGGCGGAGGGCAAGGCAATGCAGGCGGGCCGCGAGGGCTCCGTCATCAAGGTCCAGAATACGGCTACCCGGAAGGTAATCGATGCCCGGGTGGTGGACGCCGTTACCGTGGAGACCATTAGAAATCATTGAACTGAAGAGGGGGAAAGGACATGAAAGGCTTTCGTTCCCAATACAATAAATTTTGCCTGGCGCTGCTTCTGGCGGTAATCATGACAGCGGCGGCAGCCGTGCCGGCAGCCGGGGCCAAGTCCCTCTGGAGCGACCATGGCCCCGGGAACATCGTTTCTGACCGGAAGGCCCGCAATGTGGGGGATATAGTGACCATCGTCATCAACGAATCCACTACCCAGAGCACAAACAAGTCTACCTCCAATTCCAAGTCAGGCTCCACGAATCTCAGTGCGGGCATTGGAATTTTTGATTTCCTGCGGGCCGCCAGCGCCAGCGGCAGCGACAGTTTCCAGGCTGACGGTTCGGCCACGGCCTCCAACCGAGTGAATGCCCAGGTTACGGTCACCGTTACCGAGGTACTGCCCAACGATAATCTGGTAGTGGAGGGCGTCCAGTCCATCTGGCAGGGCAAGAACGAGCATAAAATCACCCTGCGGGGCGTTATCCGCCGGGACGATATATCCTCCAACAACACGATCCTCTCTACCAAGGTGGCGGACACTACCATGAGGTTTGACGGCAAGGGCCCCTTGAACGCCAAGCAGCGTCAGGGCATTCTTACCCAGATATTCAACTTCCTCTTCTGATGATCCGTCTAATAGGCTCCCCTGTAGGTTGGCGTGAGCACTTAAATCGCTGAAAGCGGCAACTGCTAATCGGTCTCATAGG
>CAZIKQ010000034.1:0-19691 GCA_964540025.1 uncultured Schwartzia sp.
CGCACTAAAGCCCCTTTCAGGGGCTAAGTGCTCACGCCAACCTACAGGGGAGCCTTTCAGTTTGATTATGGGGTATCGCTTTCAGCAGGTTAAATACTCATGCCGGCCTGAGAGGGCACGATAAGTCGCAATCGCATTCATTCATTAAGGAGGCACCATGTCCATCGGCGCGCCGGTCTGGCTGCGAAGCTATGACCTGGATCAGGAATTGCTGAACGTTATAGAGAACATCATAAGCGGGGCGCCAAAGGGGCTGCCCCGCCATGTTTACGTTCTCGCCTCCCGGGAATTTGCGGCCAGGCTCCGGGAGCTCTTTGCCCCTGCCGGGGAAGATATTTTCCAGGAAGGGGACTGCTACGATGAATTTTTCATCACCGCCGCCGCCTTTGCCCGCCGCCTTGAACAGCTGGCGGAACGGCTGGCCGCCGAACGGGAGCGGCAGGCTGAACCGGGCGGGAAGCTCCTCCGCTACGACTATATCATCATCCCCCGGCTGGCGGAATTCGTCGTGGATGCCGGCAGTCTGCTGGCCCTTTTGAAAACCCGCCTGACCCCGGCGGGCCTGCTCATTACCGCCCAGCTGAATGCCGACTACCGGCCGATCCTTCAGGAGGCTCAGGAAGGATGGCACCGGTTCTTTGACCGCCACCTTTACGGGCGGCGGGAAATCAGCGATCTGATGTACGCCTCCTTCTACAAGGACGTCGCCCTGCTCCCGCTGGGGCAGGACACCGGCCGCCCGGTTGACGGCAAAAACAACCGCTTCTGGCTGGCGCTCTGCCGCCCCCATACTCCCATCGTCAGAGAATTGAAACTGGAGGAAAAATACCCCGGGGAAAACGGGGTCATTGCCGCCCGGCTCCGCCGGATTGAATATGAGGTAGAAAAGGACGGGGATCGGGACTCGATTGCCGAAATCCTCATACGCCGCCTGGCCGTCTTTATCAGCTCGATTATTTTTTCTTCCCACAGAGAAAATTTTCTCCGGCGGATTTCCTCCGCCCTGACGGAAGCCGCCGCCGGGGAATTAAAAGAGATTTTGGCAGAATTAGAATTAACCCGGGAGGAGAGGGAGCTTGAGGATTTTGCGGATTTATCCGAGCCGGAGGAGAAAGTGGAAATCCCGGCTCCCGTTATTGACGGCCAGCCCCACACAATCGCCTTCGTTACCTGCGTAAATGACGAAGCCGCCTACGCCGAGTGCCGCCACTACCTTAAATCCCTGTCTCTGCCGGCGGGCTGGTCCGCCCAACTTATCCCTGTCAGGGGAGCGGCTTCAATGGCCGCCGGTTATGAACAGGGACGAAGGCTGGCCCGCCAGGCGGCCATCATCGTCTACCTGCATCAGGACGTTTTAGTGGTAAATAAAAAGCTGGTGGAAAATCTCCTGTCCCTGTTCGCCTGCTCCGACAGAATTGGCCTCGTGGGGGTCATCGGCTGCCGCCGCCTGCCGGAAACGGGTATCTGGTGGGACGGGCGGCGGCTGACCGGGCAGGTGCTCCACGCCTGCGAGCCGGAGAGCATTTCCCTGGCCAGTCACCACGAGCCTTCCGGCGGAAAGCTTTGCCAGGGAGTGGAAGCCGTTGACGGCCTGTTCCTGGCCGCAAGGGGCCCGGCCTTTGGAAAAGCGTCCGCCCCCCCAAGCCTCCCCTTTAGGGGAGGTGGCCGTCAGGCCGGTGGGGTAAACAGGCAAGACGAGTCGCTGACTCTTTACCCCTCAGACGGCTCCGCCGCCAGCTCCTCTATAGAGGAGCCAGTCAGCCTTGGCGGTTACCAGTCAGCTTCGCCGGCAGCCCCCCTCAATGGGAGCCTTGGGGCAGCGGCGGCAGCCGACAGCATTTATGACATTTCCTGGCGCTGTGACCTCTTTGACGGCTGGCATTTTTACGACAGCTCCCTTTGCCGGGAATACCGCCGCCGGGGACTGGCGGTGGTGGTCCCCCGTCAGTCACCGGACTTCTGGTGCATCCATTGTCCCGCCGAGAAGCCGCTTGATCCCGCCTATCACCGGTACCGGCAGCGGTTCCTTCAGGAGTATGGAGCGGAACTGAAGCCGGAGGTATAATATATAATAGAGACGCAAAAATCCCCCATTGCATTAAAAATGCCAATGGGGGATTTTTCACCGAATGAAAAAAAACGGATTGAACATCCGATCCAGACTGTTGACAAAATAGCCTCCCCTATAGGGGAGGTGGCGGCGTAGCCGCCGGAGGGGTGACAGACAAATCAACGGTTTTCCTGTTTCACCCCTCAGTCGCTTCCAGCGACAGCTCCCCTAAAGGGGAGCCTCATAAAGAATAAGTGACTTTGTCGACAAGCTGAACCGGATTGAATATCCGGTCAGATTATGATAGTATTTCCCTGGGATTGCCAGGATGGTAGGCGGTTAGCCCTCTCCGGAGGGACTGTGACCCTCCGTTCACATAGAAACCCGCAAGGGAATCTGGGAAAGGAGGGCTTAGCCAATGGATATTTTAGCCCTTACAGCGGTGTTGAGCTTCGGCTTGACCTGCTTGGGCATAGGATACTCTATCGGCAGAGATAGCAACAAGCCACAGAGATAGCCGCCCCGCCCGCAAAAGTAAGGCGACTATCTGTCAAATTATAATTCGGGCTAACCGTCTATCGGTAACTCCCGGAGGGCGTCTGTTGACGCAGATGCCCTTCTTTACGTTTAATATACCACAATCTCCCGGCCGTCGCAATCATTTTTCCGCGGTCAGCCGATTTAATTTAGTCGTAGTACCCCTTCGCCAGAAGCAGCGCGTCAAGGCGGGAGAGAATTTCCTCCGGCCCGTGGCGGCGCTGCTTTTTGCATTCAGCCCGATCTCCGCCGCAGATGATGCAGGGGGGCTGCCAGCGGGGCAGCGCCTCACTGCCCGTATCATCGTAGACGGAGATATCGAATACCGCCCCCAGGGGATGGGTTTCTATCACTCCGGACAGCGCGCCCCGGAGGGCTTCGGCCCGATCGTCCACCACCGTGAAGGTCTCCGGGTTTTCCCGGCCGGCGGAGGACTCCCCCAGCTGCACCATAGCCAGCTGGGAAAGAGTGAGGTGGATCCGGTTCAGCCCCTCCTGATAGAGCCGGGCCACGCCCCTTTCCTGCTCCCGGCTCAGCGGCAGCTCCGGCAGGTCAAGCCGGTAAACGATCACGGCGACGGCGTGTTCCCGTCCCCGCTCGTCCACCGGGACAAAGTTTTTATTGTCGTCCTTGTAAAAGGCAATCAGCTGTCTAACCTTTATCAACCGTTCCTGCTCTGTCATCGCGCAACCTCAAAGACAGGTTTCCAGCTCATCCAGCATCTCGTCCGTGGTTCCCCAGCCGGTGGCGAAGCGGACCACGGTATGGCTTTCGTCTACAGCTTCCCAAAAACCCACCCTTACCCGCTTTTCCAGCTCCCGGAGCTTTTCGTTTTCCAACACCACGAAAATCTGATTGGTGGGATTTTCCATAAAGAATTTATAGCCCTTTGCCGCCAGCATTTTCCGCAGGCGGTCCGCCTTTTCGACGGCGTTTTTTCCGGCCCGGAAATAAAGGCCGTCCGTAAACAGGGCGTCAAACTGCAATCCCAGCAGCCATCCTTTGGCCAGCATTGCCCCGTGCTGCTTCGTCATGGTGTAGAAATGCTTTGGGGCTTTACCGGGTGCAAAGACTACCGCCTCCCCCATCAGGGCTCCCATTTTCGTGCCGCCGATATAGAAGACGTCCGTCAGCCGGGCAATGTCCGCCAGGGTCACGTCCGTCCCCTCCGCCATGAGGCCGTAGCCAAGCCTTGCCCCGTCCAGAAACAGGGGAATATCGTATTCACGGCAGACCGCCGACAGGGCCGTCAGCTCCGCCAGAGTGTAGAGGGTACCATACTCGGAAGGATGGGAAACGTATACCATCCCCGGAAAGACCATATGGTCGTAGCTGCCGTCCCCGTAAAATTTTTTCAGCAGCCCCCTTACGTCCGCCGCCGCCAGCTTGCCGTTTTTGTGGGGGATCGTCAGCACTTTGTGGCCCGTATACTCTACCGCTCCGGCTTCATGGACCGCGATATGGCCGGTGTCCGCCCCGATGACCCCCTGATAATTTGCCAGCATGGCGCTGATGACCACCTGATTTGCCTGAGTGCCTCCCACCAGAAAGAAAATTTCCGGCTGGGGCTCACCGGCCTTGTACCCGCAGGCGGCGGCAATCTTTTTCTTCGCCCGGGCGGAGTATTCATCACAGCCGTAGCCTACGATGCCCTCCCGGTTTGTTTTGGCCATCAGGTCAAGGATTTCCGGATGGCATCCTTCGGCGTAATCGCATTGAAATGAAAGCATTTTATTTTCTCCCTTCATAATGCAGGTTGAACGTCCTGGCGAATTATGTTAATATCCTTTCAGGACTACCAGGATGGCAGGCGGTTAGCCCTCTTCGGAGGGACTGTGACCCTCCGTTTACATAGAAACCCGCAAGGGAATCTGGGAAGGGAGGGCTGAGCCAATGGATATTCTATAGGTAAAGATAATAGCAAGACACAGAAATAGCCGCCCCCGACCAAAGGATGCGGCTATAGCTGTAATTCACTAATCGGGCTAACCGTCTATCGGTAACTCCCGGAGGGCGTCTGTTTGTGCAGATGCCCTTCTTTATGTTTAATATACCACAATCTCCACCGGGCCGCAATCATTTTTTAGCGGTGTCCGGTTGGTTCCCTTTTTCTTCTGATTTGGAGACCTTCACCGGAAAGACCCGCTGCCGCATACGGCTTTTTTCCAGCAGCTCGTCCACCGCTTCCTCCGTCAGCTCGTACAGACCTTTGCCGTAGTACTCGTCATTGATCCACCCGTAGGCGGTCTCCCTGATAACTCCGGCCGGGCGGCCCTTTTTCCCGGGGACAGCTGACCCGGCCGCCTGCCGGTCAAAGCCCAAAAGCTCCATATCCACCGCCGCCCGGATAATCATCCGTCCCCACCAGTCAGGGAAAATTTCTTCATAAGCCCCCCTGACCCGGAGAAGGATGATGAGGTCTGCCCCCAGCTTATCAGCCAGCGCCGGCATTATGGCTTCGTAGTCCGGACGGTTTTTTTTCGTCACGTACCGGCCGCTGTTTACCAGAGAAGCCAGCTCCCGCCGGGCTGTCCCCGGATCTATGTAGGCCGCCATTTTCGTTACTCCGTTCAGGGGAACGTGGACGACCCGCTCCAGCTGCCGGCTGACATACTGATCGCCGCCGCAGTCGGCCAGCAGCCCCAGATTTTCCACCGGCAGCAGGGCAATATTTTTCGGTTTTTTTGCCCCGGCGCCTGTTTCTTCCGCCCGGGCCCCCTTCGCCCCCCAGCCGGAAAAAACCGTCAGCAACATCAGGACAAAGATAATTTTTACGGTCAAAGGCTTCCATAATCTCATGATTGCCGCCTCCCTTGGATATGTCCTTATAACGACAAGCCCCTTACGCTAATGGCAGGAATAGACTTGCAGTTTCCTGAACCTCTACATCATAACGGTCTCCGACCGTTGAATGGCATTAGGTAGGAAATTCCTATGGAACTTCCCTGAACCCCTACATTATAATACCATTAGCAAAAAAATTGCAAGGCAGGTGAATTTCCGTGGAACAGACCGGGCCGAAGGATCGGCCCGCAATAATGTTATGTTAGACGATAATCCGATTTTTGACCTGACAGACTGCCGGCTCTGCCCTCGAAGCTGCGGGGCTGACCGCTTCACCAGCCGGGGCTTCTGCGGCGCGCCCGCCTGGCTCGCCGCCGCCCGGGCGTCCCTCCACCCTTGGGAGGAGCCCTGTATCTCCGGGGACAAAGGGGCCGGCGCCGTATTTTTTACCTACTGTCAGCTGGGCTGTGTCTACTGCCAGAACTATGCCATCAGCCGGACTTCCGGCCAGTCTGACAAGCCGCCCTTCGGGAAGGAAATCTCCCCGCGGTCCCTGGCCGAATCATTCCTCAGGCTTCAGGGTCTGGGGGCCGCCACCATCGATCTGGTGACCCCCACCCACTACGCCCCGCAGATAATCGAGGCCCTCCGCCTGGCCCGGCAGGGGCTGGACGGTGAAAGACTGGTCATTCCCGCCGTCTGGAACAGCTCCGGCTATGAAACTGCCGAAATGGTCCAGGCGATTGCCGGGGATATCGACATATTCATGCCGGATTTCAAATACTACAGCCCCGATACGGCTTGGCGTTACTCCAATGCCCCCGACTATCCGGAGCGGGCCATGGCGGCGGTTACGGCCATGGTCGAGGAAAAGGGACCGCCGGTTTACGCCCCGGCCTCTGTTCCCTGCGTTCCCCACGACCGGCCGGAGCAGGCCGTAAGCTGTTCCCCCGCCGCTCCTTCGGCAGAAAATTTTTCCTCCTCTGACCGGCCGGAGCCCTCAGCCCGCTTAAAAAGCGGCGTCATCGTCCGCCATCTCGTTCTCCCCGGCCGCCGCCATGAGAGCATCGCTCTGGTAGAGGAGCTTTCCCGGCGGTTTGGCGACGGCATCATCCTGTCCCTTATGAACCAGTATACCCCAATTGCCGGGGCTCCGTACCTGAAGGATTTCCCGGAGCTTCGCCGGAAGCTTACCGGCTTTGAATATGACAGCGTGGTAAACGCCGCCTGGGACGCGGGCTTTACCAACGCCTATATTCAGCAGGGGGGAACCGTCAGCGAATCCTTCATCCCCGCGTTTGACGGCCGGGGACTTTAATTTTACCGACTTTGAAAGGAGCATTTCCATGCATCAGTGTACCATTTCTCCGGAGGCGGCCTGGGAGCTGCTGAAAAAATACAACAAGGAGCCCTTCCACCTCCGCCACGGCCTCACTGTCGCCGGGGCCCTCCGCTGGTTTGCCGGGGAGCTGGGCTATCAGGGGGAGGCTGATTTCTGGTGGACGTGCGGCCTGCTTCACGACATCGACTACGAGTTGTATCCCGACCAGCATTGCCGGAAAGCCCCGGAGCTCCTGCGGGAGGCCGGAGTCGCCGAGGATCTGATCCACGCCGTCTGCTCTCACGGGTACGGCCATTGCTCTGATGTGGAGCCGGTAGAGGAAATGGAAAAGGTGCTGTTTGCCATCGACGAACTGACGGGGCTGATTGGGGCCGTGGCCCTTATGCACCCCTCAAAGAGCGTCCGGGACCTGAAGGTTTCCAGCGTCCGGAAAAAGTACAAGGACAAAAAATTTGCCGCCGGCTGCTCCCGGGAGATAATAAGCGAAGGAGCCCGGCGGCTTGGCTGGGAAATCGGCGATCTCACCGGCAAAACCATCGAGGCCATGAAAGCCGGCGAGGCGGCCATCAATGAAAAGCTGGCTGCCCTGTAACAAACCTCTCGATCGGGAACATTCCCGCCAGCCGGCCCGGGGGCGGTAACAGAAAAGGAGCCTTTGCCGAAGCAAAGGCTCCTTCGCATATGACAAACTGTGTACATCATGACCATTGGGCATTGATATCCTCCTTGATTTATTCATTGCAGTAACAACCCGCAATTATATCTTATCATAGGAGGTCTTTTTCTCTAAAGACTTGTCCCTGTGAGGTTTTTGCTGACCATCCGGTCTAATCTGGGGTTGTCGTAAAAAACCGCCCATCTCTGAGCGGTTTTTTTATTCCTCTGTAAAATTCAGCGACAATTGTTCAGATTTGCCTATTGTTTGGTAAACCTTAGTGATTATATACTCGGTCTTTATCCCGGATGATTGAAGCTTCTGCTTTGTTTTCAGCTCTACCTCCATGGTAAGGCCTTTCGCAAACAAGACGTCACCCCTATCCACCCGGGAGAGAAATTCCTCATCCTCAATGGCGGCAAAAAATTTAAGCTCGCCATTATCGAAGCGCCATTTTAAGTCTTTTTCAAAATTAACGCTGGATATATGAACGAAACAACGCGCGCTGGTTATGAGTTCTTTTTCCTCAACTGCCTGTTCAGGAGCCTTGAAATAATCCAGTTCTTCCTTCGCAATATGCTGGACGGCATCCCGGGTCTCCCTGTCTCTGACCTCAAACGCATCGATACCGTCCTCTCTCAACGGGGCCAGCGTCTCTTCAATTTTCCCGCGCACGGCGTACGAACGAAATAGTTCCAGCCCGGCCACAGAGATATCCTTGTATTCGCCTTCCACAAATACTCTTCTTGTGTCCTTGTCCAGCTGCACGACTCTATCTATTTTGCGCCCTTTTAGCCATTGAATCAAGCCAAATACAGAAATGCCGGACAGCGTGGAAAACAGGCCTAATGCCTGAAGAATATCCGCTACTGAATACTCCTGTGTACCAAACATCATCCGCAGCTGGTCTGCCAGTGTCCGGGCCATCTCTAAGCCAATTTCAAATGAACCCTTTCGGAAATCAGACTTGATATAAACCTGTATTTTTGACCCATCATTGTTCAACAGTTTATTACTTTCATTCAACAGGTCGCCCAATGCCAGCAGCGCCGGCGCGAGAGCATTAACGTCCATTACGCCGCTGTCTACTGCATCGCCGCAATAGGCAATACAGAGCGTTTCCTTTGCCATGTACCGTACCTCCCTATTGTGTGACTTATACCTAAAAAATCCGCCCCGACAATGTTTTTCTCAGCAAAGGATCCTTTTTTGGCTTTTGGGACACGACTGACAGCCTTTTACCAGGGAGCGAATTGTACCTGGATTTTTGTCTTGTGGTCATCGTTGTAATGGTCCATCCGGTAATTGAAGATAAGCTCCAGACAGTGGAAATTGTGGAACCAGTAATAGTCCACCTTATTCAAATTTCCACCCTTGACATCCTTGCTGAATCCGACCACAAGCCTGTCCTTGGGGGCGATCCGCCAGCTGAGCCCCCATTTAATCAGGCTGCCGTAGTTTTCCGTATCATAATCGAACAGGGCCGTATCGTAATCCCGCTGGGTGTGCTTGTAGCCCGCGTAAATTACGAAGTCGTCATTTGGCGTGTAAAGGAAGCTGCCGTTGTATTCAAAGCCGCTGTCCGTGGAATCGCCGTAGGACTCCTTGATGATACTGTAGCCGAAGCTGTTGTTCATCCTGAGCTTTCTGCCCAGGGGAATGCTGTCCGGCGTAAGGGAAACATTGTACTCCGTGTGAAAGGAGCTTATATCCTGCCCCCGGCCCTTGGCATTTTTATTTTCCTTAGCCTCCTGCTTCCACTGGCCCCGCTCATAGCCCAGCCCCAGGGTAAAGGGGCTTTTCCCGATCCGGCGGCTGAAGGCATACCGGAAGGTAGGCTCCTTTTTCAGGTAGCGGTCGTCGTCGTCGGAATATTTACCGTATTCCAGGGTGAAGCTGTGACCGGCTGCATTATAGTTCAGGCCGTAAACGTTCCGCCATTGCTCCTTTGTGGAGTAATGAAGCTTCGTGTAGGCCTGGGTGTTCTTCGCAATGCCCCAGCGGAAGGTATCTCCCACGTAAAACCCTTCGTCGCTGGAATAGCCGAAGTCAGGATAGTAAGGGTGCTTTGACTCCTTTGTCAGGTCCTGGGTGGTCCGGCGCTCCCAGCCAATCTGCACTCCCGCCAGCCAGTAGCCGACGCTGTGCATGACCATGGTATCCTGCCAGATTTCCACCTTTTTGGCGGACATGTGGTAATCCGGGTGCCTGGCGGAGCAGCCGCTGACGGTGCCGTTGTAAATGATCATCTGATCGGGAAATATCTCTATCCGCTTTCCGGTAATGTACCAGCCCTGGACCTTGCCCCGGCCATTTTCCAGACTGCCGGTCCTCCGCCCGTAATTGTAAAGGATCCGGTAGCCGGTCATATCCGTTTTGCTTTCCCCGGGGGTAATATTGACGAACTGTCCTCCCTCCGGGAGCCTTACGTTCTGATCCTTCGTATTGCCGTCCGCCTGCTCGGTAATCACCCGCTTCCCATCGATCCGGGTGATCTTTACGCTGCCCCTGGCATATACGTTGCCCGTATTCTGATCGTAGAATATGTCGTCCCCCTCAAAGGCGATGGGGGGCTGTTCATTCTTCCGCTTTGATTTTGGTACGCTGCCGAAGGTTCCGTCCGTCTGCTCCGGCTGAGCCGCGGCTGTTCCGGCCGCTGCCGCCGCCGCGTCCCGGCGTTCGTCCCGGTCCAGGGCCCGCTTCATATCGGCAATGTCCTTTTTCAGCCGCTGCTGCTCCCTGGTATCCATATTCTTGCGGATGCTGCGGTCCCGGTTTTCGATCCAGTCAAGCGCCTCGACGCCGCTTTCCGCGTCAGAGTCGTAGGGCCGGTCCAGAAAGCTCGCCTCGGCCCTGTTCAGCCCCGCCGGGCACAGAGCCAGCCCGGCCCCCAGCGCCATACCGGTGACGCAGGCGGCCAGCCAGCCCGGTTTCTTTGTTAAATTTGTTAAAAAGGTGGTCATCATCTCGGGTACCCCTTTGGATTTATGAGTCGCTTCATGTTATCGCCTATGAATCCCTGAAATACATTCCCTGAGGGAGCTGCTTATCCGCATATATTCTACAACACAATCATTGTCGCCGTAAAGAAAAAAGAGCGGAGGCCCGCTCTTTTTTCAGGTTTAATTTTCGCTTACCGGCGGCGAATCCCCATCTCCCGGGCCTGCTCCTTCAGGGCCGCCACTCTGTCCTCAGTAGCCGGATGGGTAGAGAACATGGACTTAAGGGAGAAGCTGCCGTTTTTCAGGGGATTGACGATAAACATATGGGCGGTTGCCGGTCCGGCCGCAGCCACCGGGCGCATCCGGCCGGAGTAATATTCCAGCTTCTCCAGGGCGCTGGCCAAATCCAGGGGATTGCCGCAAATTTCGCCGCCGGAGCGGTCCGCTTCATACTCCCGGGAGCGGGAGATGGCCAGCTGGATGAGAGCCGCCGCCAACGGAGCCACGATGATCGTAAACAGCGCCCCCAGACCTTCCCCATCGTCATCGCTCCGGCGTCCCCCCATCCCGAAGATCATCGCCCACTGGGCCATGTGGCCGATAGAGGAGATAACCCCCGCCAGGGAACCGGCAATGGTAGAGATAAGGGTGTCCCGGTGCTTGATGTGGCTCAGCTCATGGGCGATGACGCCCCCCAGCTCCTCCTGATCCAGGATTCGCATGATGCCGGTGGTGACCGCCACTGCCGCGTGTTCGGGATTCCGCCCGGTGGCAAAGGCGTTGGGGGACTCGTCATTGATGATGCAGACCCGGGGCATGGGAAGATTCGCCTGTTTGGCCAGAGTGGCCACCAAATCGTAAAGCTCCGGCGCCTGGGACCGGGAAACTTCCCGGGCCCCGTACATCTTCAGGACGATGCTGTCGCTCTTCCAGTAGCTGATCAGATTGATGCCCAGGGAAATAACCAGCATCAGAACCGCCCCGTCGTGCCCCCCCAGAGAGTCGCCGGCCACCACCAGCAGGGCGGTAAGCAGGGCCATAAGGGCCGCTGTTTTGAACGTGTTCATATCTTTATTCCTCCATTTTACGATGTTATTGTAATATTCAACCTTTTGACTTATTATAAAATGCCAGATTTCAATGAAATAAAGGTGAAAAAGTCAAAGATTAAGGAAATTTTAATAAACGGGCCTCATCTCTGCCCGACAGCTTCCAGCCGCCGCAAGGCTTGCGGCCGTTCAGCCGCCAGGGCTCACCTCCGCCCCAGGACCTCCATCAGCTTATCATAAACCCGGTCAACGCTGATGGCGTCGAGGCAGTCTATTCCCTTCGGGCAGGCCCGCTTCCGGCAGTTGGCGCAAGGGCGCCCGGCCAGCAGGCAGTCCTCCTCCATCCCGTAGGGGCCGCTGCGCTCCGGCGCCGTCGGCCCCATCAACATCACCGCCGGGGTCTTCAGGGCCGCCGCCAGATGGACCGGGCCCGTGTCTCCTCCCAGCATCACTGCTCCTTTCCGGATCACCGCTGCCAGTTCCTTCAGGCTGGTCTGATTAACCAGGGACACGGGGGGAATTGATGCATAGCTGTTTATTTCTTCTCTGAGGTTTTCGTCAACGGCGCCGCCTCCCACGAAAACGGGAATTATGCCTGTCTCAAAAAGCCGGTCGGACAGCCGGGCGTACTTTTCCGCGGGCCAGCGTTTATTTGGCCAGTTTGCCCCGGCCGCCAGGATGGCCAGAGGCTTTCCCTCCCCGGCCCCGGCCCGGCGGAGCAGCTCTCCTGCCGACCATTCTTCCCTGTCGGAGACCGCTAGGGGAAAGACGACTTCATTCACCCGGCAGCCGATGGCCCGGGCCACGTCAAGATACCGCTCCACGATGTGGCCGTTGGCGTTGGGCCCCACCACCGGCGTGGACACCCGGTCGCTCAGTTCCCGCATATACTCGCTGCCGTAGCATTTCCTGGCCCCGGAAGCCCAGACGATGGCCGCCGACTTAAAAAGTCCCTGCAGGTCAAGGGCATAATCAAAACCCTCCGGCTTAACCGCCGCCGCCCGGATCCTCCGCCGCAGAGGGCCAAACTCTTTGAGGAAGCCTCCTAAAGACTTAAATTTTTTCTTCTCAAAGGTGATGATTTCATCGATCAGGGGATTCCCCTCCAGCAGGGGGCGGGCCGCCGGTTCCACTGCCCAGACGAGGCGGGCGTCTGGATAGGTTTCCTTTATGGCGTAGGATACCGGCAGCGCATGGATGACGTCCCCGATGGCGCTGAGCTTCACCACCAGAATTGACAAGGGCTTATTCATGGCCGTTCACCGGCCCCTGACTGTCCGGCGGAAACCCGGGCGATAATGATGGAGGTGGATCGTCCCGGCGCCAGCTCGATAAAGGCCACCTCTCCTCCGTAGCTCTCAACCAGCTTCGCCTCCGGGAGGGTTTCCCGGGTGTAATCCGCTCCTTTGGCATAAACCGATGGCTTCAGGGCGGCAATGGTCTCGGCGGCCGTATCCTCGGCAAAAATCGTCACATAATCCACGGCTTTGAGTCCCAGCAGCACCTCCGCCCGGTCCCGCTCTCCGTTCACCGGTCGGGCGGCCCCCTTCAGGCGGCGGACGGAGCCGTCGCTGTTCAGCCCGACCATCAGCAGGTCTCCCCGCTCTCTGGCCTCCGTGAGATAGCGGACGTGGCCCGCGTGAAGAATATCAAAACAGCCGTTGGTAAAAACCACCCGGCGGCCCTTTGCCTTTTCAGCGGCGCAAAGCGCTGCCGCCTCGCTTCTCGTCAGCAGATTTTTCATGCCTTACCTCTTCTATCCAATACTGTTGATCCGGTAAATTTTCCCATAAGCTAAAAGCTGTTCACTATCATGAACCTCATTATAACACTGTCGTTCAGGAAAACGCCACAGGCATTTTCCATCCGCAATGTAAATCCCGGAAAATACAGTTCCCAAAGAAACCGTTTATCCACGCCGGTACTTGGCGATTGACAAGGCACTGGCCGCAGTCAGAGGCTATGTACCGTTGCGTGGATAACCGAATGAGAATGTGTTTCTGGGGAACTGTATTTTCGGGTAAGTTTATCGATAACCCGGCGCTCAAAACTCAGATGACGACAGAAAGATATCTCGCGCTTCAACTCAGCAGGAGGAAGAAATCTTTTAGTCGTTATTCTGCGCCTGTTTGTGTTATAATACAAAAATACAACGATTTTTAATCAGAGAAATATTCAAATAAAGGAGCATATCCCCATGACAGAAAAGATTTTCCCGGTGGCCCCGGACAAGCTGGAAGAAATCATCAAGGAGTATCCGACTCCGTTCCATATCTACGACGAGGCGGCTATCCGCCAAAACCTCCGCCGCCTCTTCAGGGCCTTTGACTGGGCCCCGGGCTTTCGGGAATATTTCGCCGTAAAGGCCGCTCCCAACCCCTACCTGCTGGAGATAATCCGGGAGGAGGGGGGCGGCTGCGATTGCAGCAGCCTGCCGGAGCTGAACCTTGCCCACATGGCGGGGGTAAGGGGCGAAAATATCATGCTCACCTCCAACGACACCCCCGCCGATGAATTTCAGCGGGCTATCCAGCTGGGAGCCATCATCAATCTTGACGATATTTCCCACATTGATTTTCTGGAGAAAAACGCCGGGTTCCCGGCCTGCCTCTCCTTCCGCTACAACCCCGGCGGCGCCGTAAAGGGGAACGACATCATCGGCAACCCGCTGGAAGCGAAATACGGCCTCACCCACGACCAGATAATCCACGCCTACCGCCTTGCCCGGGATAAGGGAGTAAAGCGCTTCGGGCTTCACACCATGGTCATCTCCAACGAGCTTCAGGAGCAGTCCTTCATCAACACCGCCCGCCTCATGTTCAATCTGGCGGCGGAAATAAAGGAAAAGCTGGACATCAAGCTGGAATTTGTGAACTTGGGAGGCGGCATCGGTATTCCCTACCGCCCGGAGCAGGACGCCGTGAACATGGAAAACGTCTCCGCCGGAATAAAGGCGGCCTACGAGGAAATCATCATCCCCGCCGGGCTCCAGGGACTGTCCCTGGCCATGGAGCTGGGCCGCTGCATCACCGGTCCTTACGGCTATCTGGTGGCCACTGCCATCCATGAAAAGCAGACCTATAAAAATTACATCGGCCTGGACGCCTGCATGGCCAACCTTATGCGCCCGGCCATGTACGGCGCTTACCATCACATAACGGTGGTGGGCAAGGAAAACGCCCCCCATGACCACACCTACGACGTTACCGGCTCCCTCTGTGAAAACAACGACAAATTCGCCATCGACCGCCAACTGCCCAAAATCGACCGGGGGGACCGGCTCGTCATCTTCGACGCCGGGGCCCACGGCCACGCCATGGGCTTCAACTACAACGGCAAGCTCCGCAGCGCCGAGCTTCTCCTGCGGGAGGATGGCAGCGTGAAGCTCATCCGCCGGGCGGAGACCCAGGCGGACTACTTCGCCACCCTCCATTTTGAAGGCTCAAAATTCTGATGTAGTTACCCCCGCGCTTCAGAAAGGAATCCGGAATATGAAAAGCAACCTTGCCATCTTCAGCGGCGTGGACTTCAAGCCAACTATCACCCGAAGATTACTTATTCTCCTCCTGGCCCTTGAGCTTATTTTTGCCTTTTCCGCCCTGGGCTTCTTTCCGTCAGGCGCAGCCGTGTCGTTATCCGTCTCCTTTGTGAGCGTTATCATCGCGCTGGCGGCCATGGTTTTCGGTCCCCTGTCCGGAGCCGCCGCCGGGCTGGTATTCGGCCTTTGCCGCGTGTGGCGGAGCGGCACCTCCCCCCTTTCCCCGCTGGATCGGCTCCTTTCTCCCTATTATAGCGGGGATCTTGCCGCCAGCCTCATAGCGGCCATCCTCCCCAACGTTCTGGCGGGGTTCGTTATGGGGCTGGCCTTCAGCTTCATATTCAGCCACCTGCCAAAAAAACTCCAGCCGGCGGGAGTGGCGGTGCTGTCCTGCCTGGGGCTCTACCTTCACCGCTTTCTGTCCCTGTTCATCCTCTGGTGGGTATTCCCCAAATGCGGCCTCACCGTCAGCCAGGCGGTGTTTCCCGGTTTCAGCCCTCTCATCCTCCTTAAATGGGGCCTGTGCGCCATCGCCGCCGCAGGGGTTTACCGGCTGCTTTCCAACCCCAAAATTCTGAACCTCCTGAAGGAACACGAGGAGGTATCCGCCGAGCCGGACGCCAAAATTAGCCGGACGCTCGTCTATTCCGACATCGCCTTTCTGGCTCTCGTCTCCGCCCTCTTCTTCTATGCCGCCGGCAGCCGGGAAGGGCTCCTGCAAATGGCGGGAACACCCCTTCTCCCGGAGCTTCTCGGAGGACTAGCCTCCCTCAGTCTCCAGACCGTTATCGCCCTGTCCGCCGCCATGGTCATCATTAACCTGGCCATGCTCTGGCAGCGGGAAACCTACCTCATCGCCAAGAAGACCCATGAGCAGGAAGTCCGAGAAATCGCCGAAAAGAACCAGCAGGACCAGCTGAAGCTGGTATCCACCATGAGCAGTATCTACTGCGAAACCTACTACATTGATCTGCCCGCGGACCGGAGTCAGCCCTGCACCTTCGTGGCCATGAAACAGCCTCAGGAGCTCCGGGAAATCGTCCCCCCCTCCGGCGATTGCAGCGACTTCGTCCGGGAGGGAATTATAAACCGGGTTATTGAACCTGAATCCCAGGAGGCAATGCTGGCTTTCCTGGACGCCGATACCATGGCCGACCGGCTCCTCAAAAGCGGCGGCAGTATGCTGGCCGAATTTAAGCACAAGATCCACGGCTGGTGCCGGGCCTATCTGATCCTGGCGGAAAAGGACGAGGAGAACAAGCCCCGCCGGGTCCTCCTGGCTGTTCTGATCATCGACGAGCAGAAGCGGCAGGAAATGGAAATGCAGGAAGCCCTCACCGCCGCCCTGGACAACGCCACCAGCGCCAATGCCGCCAAGGGCAACTTCCTGGCCCGGATGAGCCATGACCTCCGCACCCCCATGAACGACATTCTGGGTATCACCACCATTGCCGGTACCCATCTGGACGATATAAACCGGGTCAAGGACTGCCTCAACCGGATTAACCAGTCCGGCAAACAGCTCCTTTTCCTCATTAACGAAATCCTGGATATGTCCCAGATCGAATCCGGCGGCCTGGAGCTCATCAG
This sequence comes from uncultured Schwartzia sp., assembly GCA_964540025.1. GTDB lineage: Bacteria > Bacillota > Negativicutes > Selenomonadales > Selenomonadaceae > RGIG250. The sequence goes on from CAZIKQ010000034.1 coordinate 16,488, forward strand.
CGAAGACTTCTCCCTGCCGGAGCTGCTGGACGACCTTTCCCCTCTCATTACCTCCATGGCCGCCGAGAAAAAGCAAAAGCTGGAATTTACGGTCAGCAATTTCTATCACGAGGAATTTGTCGGAGACAGCCGCCGTATCCAGCAGATATTCATGAGCCTGGTGGACAACGCCATCCGCTTCACCCCGGAGGGCGGCTCCATCAGGATAACCGCCGAGGAAACCGCCAGCAACCGGCTGGATGTGGCCCATTTCAAATTCACTATTGAGGATACCGGCTGCGGCATTCGGAAGGAGGATCTCCACAACATCTTCGAGCCCTTCTTCCTGCCGAAGGAGCCCCAAATCGCCCGCTTCCAGGGCAGCGGCCTCGGGCTCCCCATCGCCCAAAATCTCGCCCGGATGATGCTGGGGGACATTCAGGTGAAAAGCGTTTATGGGGAAGGCTCCACCTTTACCGCCACCTTCTCCCTGCCCATTCACAAGGGCGTCGTCTCCGCCGGCAGCGAGGAACGCCTGGGCCTGAAGGTGCTGGCCGTATCCGATCAGCCCATTGCCGCTGACGCCCTCTGTGAAACCATGAAGCAGCTTGGCGTCGAGGCCCAGTGGATCGTTTCCGGCGACGCCGCCATCAAGCAGGCGGTGGAAGCCCATGAATCCGGCGCTGATTTCGATGCCATCATCTTTGACTGGGATTCCTCTTCCATCAACAATATAGAAATCATCTCCGGCCTGCGCCGCCAGCTTGTCAACGACACCCCGGCGCTCATCGCCGCCTCCGACAACATTTCCCTGATTGAAAGCGAGGCGAAGGAATCCGGCGTCGGCTTCCTCATCAACAAACCCCTCTTCCGGTCACGCCTCCGGCAGCTCTTTGCCGATGTTACCGCCAAGGGCGAGACGGGCGAAACCGCCGCCGGGCTCCCGGGCGCGGCTGATGAAGCAACCGCCGCTGATTTCAGCGGGGCCCGGGGACTGCTGGTGGAGGACAACGAGCTGAACGCTGAGATCGCCGCCGAAATTCTCGGTATGCTGGGCATGACGGTGGATTTTGCCGGCGACGGCAAGGAAGCCGTGGACAAGGTGGCCGCCTCCGCCGACGGCTACTACGACGTGGTGTTTATGGACATTCAGATGCCATTGATGGACGGCTATGAAGCCACTAAAGCCATCAGAAAAATCGACCGGGATTACACCCGGAACCTGCCCATTTTCGCCATGAGCGCCAATGCCCTGGCCGAGGACATCATCGCCTCCCGGGAATCCGGCATGAACGAGCATATCTCCAAACCCGTTGACTACGACCAGCTCACCAAGCTCTTGAAGCGCTGGCTGCGGAAATGATCCCGCGGGCCTGACAGGAAAACCGTAAAATCTGTATAAAAATAGCCTCCCCTATAGGGGAGGTGGCGGCGAAGCCGCCGGAGGGGTGATAGATCAGGCGAACGGTTTATATTTTACCCCTCAGTCGCTTCCAGCGACAGCTCCCCTAAAGGGGAGCCTCAGACAGAATAAGTGACTTTGTCGACAAGCTGAGCCGCTGACCATCAGATCAGCGGCTGTTTTATTATGACGTCACAGTAAAAGTAGAGCGAATAGATTTGTTTCTATACGCTCTGACGCCGCGTTACTTATTCTGCTGCGCTTGCGGCGATGCCTGTTCAGACAAACTGTAATTGCCGGTCTTGCTGCGCCGGTCTAATTTCTCCATTGAACTATATCGTCAAGTTTTTTGCGGGGTCTTTCTATGGGAGACTCGTCAGGATAGCCGAAGGCAATCGCCGCGATAAGTTGTCCGTCGCTATTCAGCCATTCACACAGCTCCGAATAGGCAAAATAAATATCGCATATCCAAAGGCTGCCTATTCCTTTTTCAGTAGCGGCAAGAAGCATATTTTGTATGGAAGCGCTTACGGATTGAATATTGCAAATTTCATAAATATGTTCTTCCGGGGTCAATTCCGACAAAATATCTTCCCCTAAAGAATTGACCGCAAAAATTATAGTCGGAGCTTTTTCCATTATGTCCGCCGTATTTTTTGCCGCCGATATATATTGTTGGCAATTGGGTAATAATGCGCCGCCCTTTTCTTCCCGTTCAATTCCCTGGCGGAAAGCTTTGAGCATTTTCGCTTTCGCATCTCCCTGTACCACAATATATTTCCAGGGCTGTCTGTTTTTGGAAGAAGGCGCTTTTGCCCCGCTTTGAATAATATCAAGAATATCTTCCCGGGATACAGGTCTATCTGAGAATTTTCTTATACTTCGTCTGTCATAAATTGCGGAAATCATTTTTATATCCCTTCCAATCCCGATTTGTGCTGCTAACAGAATACCACAATCGCACTAATTTCTCTAACTGATTTTCAGCAAATTCCTTTGTAGTGGTAAACAGAAATTGGACGCAGAGGGAGGATATATGTCGCGAACGCAAAAATCCCCCGCTTCTCAAAGGAAAGCGGGGGACATCTTTTAGCCCTTATTGAAACGTTCAGCGGCCTATCAGTAATTTTCCTTGTGGATCTCGAAGAAGCCCTGGGGATGAGCGCAGATGGGGCAGACCTCCGGAGCGCTGGGGCCAACCACGATGTGGCCGCAGTTACGGCACTCCCAAATGGTAAGGCCGCTCTCTTTGGTGAACACCTGCATCTTCTCCACGTTCTCCAGGAGCTTCCGGTAGCGCTCCTCGTGGCGCTTCTCGATGGCCGCTACGCCCCGCATCTTGGCGGCGATTTCCGGGAAGCCCTCTTCATCGGCTTCCTTGGCCATGCGGACGTACATATCGGTCCACTCGTGATTTTCACCCTCGGCGGCTGCCTTCAGGTTCTCCGGGGTCTCTCCCAGAAGCCCCAGCTCCTCGAACCACATATAGGCATGGGCCTTTTCATTGTCCGCCGTCTTCAAAAACAGCTCCGCGATCTGGTCGTATCCGGCCTTCCGGGCCACGATGGAAAACCAGGTGTACTTATTTCTGGCCTGGGATTCCCCGGCAAATGCCTCCAATAAATTCTTTTCGGTCTTGGTTCCTGCTAAAGATTTAGCCACAGTTAATTCCTCCCTATAAACTATAAACATCCCCGGCGGAAAGCTTCCGTCGATTCGAGCGTATTATAACATACTCCCCGTCAGCCGGATACACCTGTTTTTAGAAAATTTTCCACGCTCCGCCTTATAGGCTCCCCTGTAGGTTGGCATGAGCGCTTAAT
>CAZIKQ010000035.1:0-18933 GCA_964540025.1 uncultured Schwartzia sp.
GGTACACAGCCTCTATATCTTAGTATCACTCTATGATACGGGAGATATTATCTCCAAAGAAAAATCTCCTCATGGGCATCATCCGTGAGGAGATTTTTCTTTAATCAACACATGATGTTTATCAATTTCTGAGTCCAGAATATCACAATACCCGGTTCTTTCTTCAAAGGGTAGAGTAAATATAATCGCTTGAAATCAATTCTCCTAAAGTAAATCGCTATGAGTTCCTGTCCGAGTAAGGTATAAAAATAACTCGTCTCCATCAACTTCATAAATCAGAAGCCAGTCTGGAGTAATATGGCATTCACGACAGCCTTTATAATTACCTGTTAACGCGTGGTCTTTATATTTGGCGGGAAGCTTCTGCCCCGCAGCCAAGGTATCCACCACTACGCCTAACAGGTCTATATTGTAACCTCGTTTTATCAACAACTTCAAATCTTTTTTGAATCTAACGGTCTGGACAATTTTATACTTATTCATTATCCAGATCCTCTAGAAGTTCAGCAAACGACCCATAACTTTTTTTGTTTGGATTTAATTTCAGGCGCTGCACTTCTGCAATCGCGGCAATCGTATCGGCGTTAGGGATTTCATAGCGAATTACACTTTTCATATACCGGATAATATTGCCTTTTACATTTTCGCCGTTTCCAGAAACAATGCTTTTATACGCGTTATATATATCCCTATCCATCGTGAACGAGCAGGTTACTGTATTAGCATTACTCATCATAATCCCTCCCATATTACTAAGTAAACTTACTAAGTAATAATATTATATGTATTTTTTTATGGTTTGTCAAAGTTATCAGGTATCTATACTGACAGGATAATGATTCACTGCCATACTTGCAAGGCGGTAGTTTGAAAATGGTGTAATGCCTGATGGTGCTCAAACCGTCTATTAGTAGACGCTTGATAAGTATGAGTTTGGAAATGGCGTATTCCTGACAAGCGCAAAAAAACAACAGCACTTCCTTAATCGAGGTGCTGTTGTTTTTTTTGCGCTGCTGCCGGTCAGAGGTACGCTTCCTGGAGCTGCCTGACGGCCTCCTTCATCCTCTCCACCATGGAGTCGGGGCCGGTGATTTTTATGCCTTGGCCAAGCCCCACTACCCAGCCGATAAACTGCTGGCTGTCGTAGATTTTCACGGTGCAGGAAAAATGATTTTCGTCCTGCTTCTGGATGGGGACGCCTTTGCCGAACCGGTCGATGATAACTCCGGCAAGGTCGTTCTCGCAGAGGAGTTTGACATATACCTCCTGGCCGTTAAACATACCGAAGTGCCGGCTGGAATAGGAGCCGAAGGAATCCTTATCAAAAACCGCCGTTCCCTCTCTGTCCTGCTCGGTGACGGCGATGTTTTCCATCTTATCCACCCGGAAATTCTTTTCTATCTTCTCCGCCGGGTCGTAGGCGATGAGGTAGTAGTTTTCATCGGACCAGGTGACGGCCAGGGGGCTGACCCGGTAAGGCTCGGGTTTGCGGGGAACGAGCTTTTTCTTCGCCGTCCATTTCAGGTAGGTGAAGGTGATGATTTTGTTTCGGTTTATGGCTTCGTGGAGCTTGTCGATGTTTTTGAAGCCGCTTTCATTGATGGATTTCACCCGGTTTGCCAGGTACACCTGACGGCGGAGCTGGGCCGCCTGGTAGCGGCTGGCCAGGCGGCTGAGCTTGCCGATAAGCTCCCGGGATTTATTTTCCGAGACGAATCGGGAAGCCTGAACGGCGTCAACCAGGATTTTCAGCTCGCCGATGGTCAGATCCTGTTTGTCCCGCTTGTGAAGCGTGTAATAGGCTTCCCGGCGCCGCCTTGTCATGGTCAGGCTGTAACCGAGAGCTTTCAGGCAGTCCATGTCGGCGTAGATGGATTTTCTTTCCGCGGGGACGTCGTAGGCCGCCAGTTTTTCGATGATTTCCCTTATGGAGATTCCGTGTTCCTCGTCGGTGTACTCGTTGAGAATTTTCAGAAGAAAAAGAAGCTTTGGTCTTTGTCCGTCAAGTTTAGCCATGGTTAATCCCTCCTTACAGAGACATTATATACCCTCAAGGGCTTGCGTGGTAAATATTTTTCAAAAAATTTCCGGCGGGCCGGTTTTCCTTTGAGCGGCTTAACGGGCATATACATTGGTTCTCCGCAGGAAATTCTGCTATAATAGGGCGTGAGTCTGGCGGGGGATCGTCCCCCGAAACAGGAGTTGAGAACTTAAATTGCTGGAGCTTGTAAAATCATTTTGCCTGTCGGCTCTGGGAGGCTTTCTTCTGAGCCTTATCGATGCGCCGCTGCCCTGGATGCTGGGGCCGGTGATCGTCACCGCTTATCGGGGGTACCGGCAGAGAAAGCGGATAGCGTGTCCCCTCTGGGTCAGGGAGCTTGCCCAGCTGCCTTTGGGCTACGCCATGGGGCGGTCCTTCACGGCGGAGACGGCCCTGCTGATCGTTCAGGCGCTCCCCTTTATGCTGCTGGCGGCGATGCTGACCGTCGGCGCCGGGCTGGTCAGCGCCTGGCAGATGAAAAAGCATTCGGATATCGATCTGACCAGCTGTCTTTTGGGCTGTGTTCCCGGAGGGCTCAGTCAGATGGTTTTGCTGGCTGATGAGATGCCGGGAGCAGACCTTACGGCGGTAACGATTCTGCAAACGGCCAGGATGCTGTCGGCGGTGGCCGTGATCCCCTTCCTGACGATCCATGCCCTGGCTGATGCAGATGTCCAGGCGGCCGCGGCGGCGGCCCCGCTTCCTCCGGCGGAATGGTCAACGGTGGGGCTTTTTGCCCTGCTGGCCGTGGCGGGGATGATCGCTGCCAAGCTGATCCATATCCCTACCGCTTCGCTGATCGGTCCCATTCTGGCCACCGGGGCGTACCTTATTGCTACCGGCGGCACGGCTCCGGCAGTGCCGAGGTTTTGGCTGTCCATCGCTCAGATAGGTATCGGTACTTATGTAGGGGCAGGCATTGACGCGGCCAGACTTCATGATTACCGGGGCTATTGGGGAAGTATCCTGGAGGGAATCGTGATCGTCCTGGGAGCTTCCATGCTGACGGCGCTGGGGATTTGCCAGCTGACCGGGATCGGCATTACTACCGCTTTCCTGGGCTGCGCCCCCGGCGGCATTACCGAAATGGGTGTTACGGCGTTGGCCGTGGGGGCGGACAGCGCCATGATGACCGCCTATCAGATGGCGCGGCTGCTGTTTATCATGCTGGCGTATCCCATCATCGTGCGGCGGATCGTGGCCTGGAAGCATGATCTCTTGTGATGCCCTGAGGGGCGGTCTTCCTGGCGAAGGGTTAGTGACACTAAAGCCTTCGAGGCAGTTTTTATCGCAGGTAATAATTTTTCAAAGGCGGTGGCGTGATGACGGCAGATATTCTGATTTGTTTGATGATTCCCTTTTTGGGGACGGTTTTTGGGGCGGCGGCGGTGCTGTTTATGAAAAGCAGCGTATCCCTCAGGGTGCAGCAGGGGCTGATGGGCTTTGCCGTTGGCGTGATGGTGGCGGCTTCCGTCTGGAGCCTGCTGATACCGGCCATGGATCAGGCGGAAAGCGGGGGAATGGGCCGGCTGAGCTTTCTGCCCGCGGCGGCCGGTTTTTGGGGCGGCATTTTGTTTTTGCTGCTGCTGGATAAAATAATTCCCCATGAGCATATGAACGGAGAGGAGGAAGGTCTCCCCAGCAATTTGTCTCATGTAACCAAGCTGGTGATGGCGGTAGTGCTGCACAATATTCCGGAAGGTATGGCGGTGGGGGCCGTTTGCGCCAGCTGGTATATGGGCGCCGGGAATACGGAATTGGCGGCAGTGATGGCCCTGGCCGTGGGTATGGGGATTCAGAATATTCCCGAGGGAGCGATTATTTCCTTGCCCCTGCATACTTCCGGCGCGGGAAAGGGCAGGGCTTTTTACTACGGAGCCCTGTCCGGGGCCGTGGAGCCGGTCAGCGCCGCCCTTACTATTGCCTTTTCCTCCGTTATCGTGCCGGCCCTGCCGTATCTTTTGAGCTTTGCCGCCGGGGCGATGCTCTATGTGGTGGTAGAGGAATTGATCCCGGAGATGTCCTCCGGCCCGCATTCCAATATCGGCGTGGTCATGTTCGCCCTGGGTTTCAGCCTGATGATGGCCCTGGACGTAGGGTTGGGGTAAAAAGCTGCTTCAGGCAGACATTTATTCCGGTAGTTCTTGCTGAGGTTTAAGGAATTTGCTGCGCTTGACGATTATATATGTGAAATAGTTTGCTTTGCGGCTGATAAAAATAATGAGGAGGGTCTAAAATGGCGATGAGAATAGGCGGAAGCTACGGAACGGTGATGGCCTACGGTTTTACCCCGGCTAAAAAGGAGGCCAGGCAGGAAAATTTAACGGAAAAGCAGGAAATGGCGCAAAGGGAAGAAGATATTTCCGATCTACCTGAGAAACAGCAGCAGCCTGAGGCTGAACGGACTACTGGGGAAGGTCAAAATTTTGGCAGCGTTGATGAGCTGACCGCGTATTTGCGGGAAAATTTCAAGGTAGTCAGCGGCGGCATGGCAAGCATTTCCAGTAAGTATTTGCAGAAATGTTTAACGGATAGCGACAGCCGGGAACAGCTTTTTGATACTTTGCGGGCCGCAGATGAAGAATACGCCAGCCGCAAGGATGAAGTAGGCTTCCAGGGGATGCAGATTACAATTGACGAAGACGGCGAGGTTTCATCAGAGTCCGGCAAAGCGACGGTAGCGGTAAATGAAGGGAAGCGCCGGCGGCAAATCGCGGCAGCGGCGACCAGGAACGATATGCAGGCGGTATTGGCCATTCTGGAACAGGACTTGCAGGAAGTCGAAAATGGTCTGAAACAGAATATGTGTGACGAAGCCGAGGTGGCGAAGGTAAAACAGCTTATTGAAGCCGCCAGGGAACGGCTGGGAACCCTGCCTGACCGGGCGCCAACCCAGGCGGAGCAGAGCGCAATGACCATCAATATGCTGATTTAGAGGGGGTTGTGTATAGAGGAAGCCGATGAGTTTGCCGCTAAGGCACGGGAACAGTTTCTTGCCGAATAAAGACTGGAATTAAAAATCTGGTTTGCGAACAAATTCGCCATGAGCTGATCTTTTCTGGCATGGCAAACGAAAAACCGCCCGGAAGGGCGGAGTGAAATGATAAAGGAAGAATAATTATGCCGACGATATCAATGTTTTACGGGATTATCATTAGAATGTTCGCTGAAAAAGGCGGCAAGCATAGACAGCCGCATATTCATGCCATATTCGGTGACAATGAGGTTGTGTTATCATTTGACGGCGAACAGCTTGCGGGGTCTTTTCCGTCCGGAAAAATGAAGTTGTTGCAGGCGTGGGTAGAAATACATCGCGAAGATTTAGAGGCTAATTGGAAGTTACTAAGCGAAAACGAACCAGCATTTAAGATTGAACCGCTAAAATAAGCTGACCTTATTGCGGCACGGTTATAAAACAGGAGAGGAAGGGAGGCGGCAACTATGAATCCCCGCCCGGTAGCGGTTGAGCCGCTAAAAGATTATGAACTGTTGATTACGTTTAAGAATGGCGAGCGGCGGATTTTTGATGTGAAACCGTTGTTGGAGTTACCAATTTACAGACCGTTAAAAAATAAAGCATTCTTCCAGACGGCCAAGGCTGATGGTATGTGCGTATATTGGAATGATGACGTTGATCTTTGCCCTGATATGACGTATTGCGATTCCCGATTGGCAGAATTTACTTGATGTGATTCTATGTCATATTTACGCTGTACTTAAAAACACTTGATTTTTTGCGGATTGTGGGGACTTGAGAAAACTCCTGAAAACCGGCAGGGACATTATTTCCGATAATGAGAAATTATAAGAAGTAAATACAAGGGAAGAAGTTATAAAAAAACAGGACAAGCTTTTTGGCTTGTCCTGTTTTTCTTAGATCGTCAATTTTACTTCGATTGTCAGCGATGAAACGGTCTGGGGCCGGGACGATGATGCGGCGGCCGGTGGAAATGTCCTGGCGGCGGCGGAGGCGGCCGGTGAAAATGTCCCGGCATTGACCAGTGAAAGTGCCAGGGCCCTGGCGGCGGCCGATGGAAAGGTCTTGGTTTTGGTCGGTGGTGTCCCGGCCTATGATGTTTGATTTCGATTTGACGGTCTTCGGGGTCATGGCCCGGCAGCTGATGCTTTTCCTTGATCTGATGGATCACAGCTGGCTTATCAGCCGGTTTGGGAGCGGCTCCCGCAGTCATTGCCGTCCCGGCGCAGAATACCGCGGCCATAAAGGCGGCAAGAATCTTTTTCCTCACGATCACCAACTCCTTCCAGCTGTGGTTGAAATCTTTATTGCTCTTGAAGTATAGCCGCTCTCCATTAGATAAAACTACAGGCAGGATTAAAAGTTTATTAGAAACCCTTATTTATTTTTCTGGGGTGCGTAAAGCCTTTTGTATCGGGCCCGGTCGGACAGGACGCTTTTCACGTAATGGCGGGTTTCGCCGTAGGGTATTTTTTCCACCTCGGCGAAGCGGTCGCTCCAGCCGTTATTTTCCATCCATTCATGGACGACGGCTGCCCCGGCGTTGTAGGCGGCCAGGGCCAGGATTTCGTTTCCCTCGAACATTTCCAGGAGATGGGCTATATACCAGGTGCCGTAGCGGATATTAAGCTCCGGCTCCCACAGCCGCTCCTCCCGGTAGCTTGTATCCTCCAGCTTGTGGGCTATCCATTGGGCGGTTTCCGGCATCAGCTGCATGAGCCCCACTGCTCCCCGGTGGGAGGAAACCCTTTGGCGGAATTTGCTTTCATTGTTTATGACGGCGGCCACGAGATATTCGTCCACGCCCCGCCGGGCCGCTTCCCGTTCGATTGTCAGGTAAAAGGGATAAGGGGCGGAGCTTCTGTACTGATGCTCAAAGAAGGGCAGAAAATACATATACGCCCCGATAAGGGCGGCGGCCAGGGAAAAAATCAGGGCGTACTTAACGGAGCTCCATCTTTTCTGGCGGCGCTTTTCCCGACGGCCAAGCCGCTTGCCGTTCAGCTTTTTCGGTTTTCTTTTCGGTTTCAGTGCCTTTATGGTCAGACGCATTGAGCTGCGTTTAGCCTTTCCCACGCTTTAAGGACGAGATTGCGTGTTTCTTCCATGGTTCCTGAATTGTCGATTACCGTGTCCGCCCGGCGGATTTTTTCCGCCAAAGCCATCTGGCTGTTGATCCTGTCTTGGGCCAGCTTTTCCGAAAGGCCGTTCCGCTTCATCAGCCTTTCCAGCTGCACCCGGGGGGATACGGAAACCACCCAGACGATCCCGCAGAGGTTCTCCCAGCCTGCCTCAAAGAGCAGGGGAACGTCAATGACGGCGATCCCTGCTCCCTGCTTTGCCAGTCCCTCCAGGCAGCTTTCCATCCGGCCCCGGATCAGGGGATGGGTCACGCTGTCCATCCAGCGGCGTTCCATTTTGTTCCGGAAGACCATTTCCCCGATGGCGGCCCGGTTCAATGAGCCGTCCGGCCCCAGGGCAATCTCCGGGCCGAAATGCTCCAAAAAGGCATTGTAGACTGGCTGTCCCTTTTCCGCCAGGGCGATGGCTATTGCGTCCGCATCCACGATCGGCGCCCCCAGCTCCCTGAGATGTGAGGAAACGGTGGATTTGCCGCAGGCGATTCCCCCGGTAAGCCCCAGTACAATCATGGTTCCTCTCCTATTTCTGGCAAACGGGGCAAAAATGGGCGCTGCGTCCGCCGATGACCAGCCGCTGTATGGCCGCGCCGCAAACCCGGCAGGGTTTTCCTGTCCGCTGGTAGGCGTACAGGTTTTCCTGATGATGGCCGCTTTCTCCGTGGGCGTCCCGGTAGTCGCTGAAGGTGGTGCCGCCGTCGGCGATACCATCCTTTATCACCTTGTTCACCGCTTCATAAAGCCTGCCGGTTTCCTGCCCGTTCAGGGTTTTGGCCTTCCGCTCCGGATGGATCCCCGCCAGAAACAGGGCTTCATCCGCATAGATATTCCCCAGTCCGGCGATGGCCCGCTGGTCAAGGAGAAGGCTTTTGATCTTCGTCTGGCGGGCGGCCAGATAGTCCTGCAAATACTTTTGGGTAAAATCCTTCGTCAGGGGCTCCGGGCCAAGGGTGTGGAGTCCCTTAATCAGGGAGATTTCCCCCGGAGACGCCAAGTACAATGCCCCCAGGGTCCGCAGGTCGGCAAAAAGCAGGGAGCTTCCGTCGTCCAGCAGCATTGCCAGCCGGGTATATTTCCGGTCGGTTTTACCTTCCGGGCTGAAATAGAGCTGCCCGGTCATCCGCAGGTGGACGATGAATATATCTCCGGCCCCATCCAGCTGAAAGCAGAGGTATTTTCCCCGGCGTCTCAGGGACTCTACCCGCCTGCCCTCCAGCCTGGCCACAAAATCCTTTGGGTCAGCCGGCAGCTTCACCAGCCGCTCCAGCCGCAGGTCCACCTTGGTTATCCGCCGTCCCTCTATGTGGGGGGCAAGGGTTTTTCGTATCGTTTCTACTTCCGGCATTTCCGGCATATTGTCACCCTCTTTTACTTTGCCTCTGCCCGACGTTCCCTGACGCTCTGCCTACCGGGCAAAGGCGATTTCAGTTTTTACTTTGCTTCGGCCCAGTTTTCGCCAAAATTCACCTCTACCGGCAATGGCACCTTCAGCTGCACGGCCTTCTCCATGGCCTCCCGGATCACCCCGGCGGCCGTTTCCTTTTCTTCGGCGGGCACCTCCAGCACCAGCTCGTCGTGAACCTGTAACAGCAGGCGGCTTTTCAGGCCCGCTTCCTTTATTGCCTTATGGGCGGCGATCATGGCCAGCTTTATCACGTCGGCGGCCGTCCCCTGAATGGGGGTGTTCATGGCTATCCGCTCCGCGTTGCTCCGGCGATTGAAGTTGTTGCTGCGGATCTCCGGCAGATCCCGCTGCCGCCCGAAGGCCGTTTCCACCCGGCCGTTTTTATGGGCCGCCGCCACGATTTCATCGAGGAATTTCCTGATGCCGGGGCACTTGGCAAAATACTGCTCGATGTAGGCGGCCGCTTCCTTGCGGCTGCAACCGATGCTCTTTGCCAGGCCGAAGTCGCTTATGCCGTAGACGATGCCGAAATTCACCGCCTTCGCCCGCCGCCGCTCTTCGGGGGTTACTTCTTCAATGGGGCGGCCAAAGACCTCCGCCGCCGTTCGGGCGTGAATGTCCTCGCCGCTGTTAAAGGCGGTCAGGAAGCTCCTGTCCTCCGACAGGTGGGCCAGGATCCGCAGCTCGATCTGGGAATAGTCGGCGGACATGAGGTAATTGTAACCGGCGGCTTTGTCCGGCCGGAACAGGCGGCGGATTTCCCGGCCGTCCTCCGTCCGGACTGGAATATTCTGCAAATTGGGGGCTGTGCTGGAGAGACGGCCGGTGGCGGCCACCGTCTGATTGAAGGTGGTATGGATCCGGCCGTCCGGCCCGATGAGGGGCTCCAGTCCGTCCAGATAGGTGGATTTCAGCTTTGCCCAATGGCGGAAGGTGAGGATTTTCCCGATTATGGGATGGAAGGGGGCAAGGTTTTCCAATACGTCCACGCTGGTGGAGTAGCCGGTCTTTGTTTTCTTCTCCACCGGCAGGGCCAGCTTTTCAAAGAGTATCTCCCCCAGCTGTTTGGGGGAATTGACGTTGAAGCTTTCTCCCGCCAGCTGGTAGATCTCCGCCTGGAGTCTGTCCAGCCGCTGAGCGGCGGCAGTACTGCCGGCCTTCAGCGCCTCCCGGTCCACGAGGATACCGGCTTTTTCCATCTCCGCCAGTACGCCGGTGAGGGGCCGTTCCAGCCGGGTGTATACCTCCCAGAGCTTTGAGGGGTTCTCCTCCGGCCCCCGCAATCTTTCGTATATTGCCCCGCCCAGCTTCTCCTCCAGCTTCGCAAGCTCCCCGTGAACCCCATAGCGGGCCGCCAGCCGCTCCAGGCTGTAGTCCCCCTCATTGGGACTCACCAGGTAAGCTCCCAGGGAAAGATCAAGGACGTTTTCCCGTTCCAGCTCCTTTGCCCTCTCCGGATCCTGGTGGTACAGGGCTTTCAGGTCGTAAACCACCGGCACGGGACAGGGAGGATATTCCCGTTCGTCAAAGAGGGCTGTTCCTTCATCCGCTGCCGCTTCCTCGTCAATCAGCTCCGGAGATGATTTTGCCGCCCTTTGGGCTTTTATCTCCGCCGCGTACTGCCGGGCGAAGCTCCTGCCTACGGCATTCAGCCCGTATTTGCGGCAAAAGGCGGCCATCCTTTCCCCATCGGGCTTTATGGCCAGCTCCCCGAAGCCGCTGAATATGCCCTCCAAGGGGGCCCGGCGGACGATGGCGGCCAAATCCTTGCTGAGCCTTGCCTGCTCTGCGTTGGCGGCGAGGTTTTCCTGAAGCTTTTTCCCTTTGATGTCCGGTATATGCTCCAGCACGTTTTCAAGGGTTCCGTATTCCTGCAGGAGCTTCAGGGCGGTTTTCGGCCCCACCCCCGGCACGCCGGGAATGTTGTCGGAGCTGTCCCCCATGAGGCCCTTCAGATCGATGAGGGCATGGGGTTTAAGTCCGCCGTACTCCCGGGCGAACGCCGCCTCGTCATAGGTGACGGTATCCGATATTCCCCGCTTCGTGTAGATGACCTTTACCCGCTCCCCGATGAGCTGCAAGGCGTCCCGGTCGCCGGTAACGATGAAGCTTTCGATCTCCCCCCGGTCCTCCGCCGCCCTTGACAGGGCGCCCAGGATGTCGTCCGCCTCGTAATCCTCCAGCTCCAGAAAGCGGATGCCCCAGGCGTTCATCATTTCTTCCAGAATCGGAACCTGACACTTGAATTCCTCCGGCGTGGCTCCCCGGGTCCCCTTATATTCGGGAAACATTCTGGTCCGGAAGGACTGACGGCTCTTGTCAAAGGCTACCGCCATCATGTCCGGCTGGTGCTCCCTGATTAGCCTGAGCAGCATATTGGCAAAGCCGGTCACCGCGTTGGTATAATCTCCCCCGGGGCCCGTAAGCAGCGGCAGGGCAAAGAAGGCCCGGAACAGCAGGCTGCTGCCGTCCAGCAGGAATAATTTCTTCATAAATGTCACCATCTTCAAAAGTTCTCTTTATATTGGCCGGGAAGCAATGTATAATAATGTATAATTGAGAGAGTTTACCGTAAAATCCGGTCTGCTTATTCATCCCTCAGTCAGTAGCTTATTTGCTCGCCCAACTTACAAGGCAGCCACCACTCGAAGCCTCCCCTGTAGGGGAGGTGGCGGCGTAGCCGCCGGAGGGGTGACAGACCAGCCAAACGGCTTTTTTATGAACATCCTCAGTCGATTACGCCGACAGTCCTCTCAATGAGATCTATCGGCATTCGATCCTCTCCATTATACCATTGAACCCATGATATGAAAAGTCTGCCGGATATTCTGCCCGTTCACTCGACGGTCAGTTTTTCGGCAAAAGAACCCCATCCGAAACAAATAATAAATCGAAGGTGATTTTTTGAAACGCAATTTAACAGTAAGGGAAACCCTGATGATTGCCAGTATGCTCTTCGGAATGTTCTTCGGGGCGGGAAATATGATCTTCCCCGCCGCCCTTGGGGTGGCCGCCGGAAATAATATCCTGTACGCCTTCGGGGGGATGTTCCTGACGGCGGTGGGCCTGCCCCTGTTGGCGGTAGCCGCTCTGGGCATCACGAGAACCGGCAGCGTTTTGGAAATCGGGGCGAAGGTCAGCCGAAAATTCGGGCTCCTGTTCAGCCTGCTCCTTTACCTGACTATCGGTCCGCTGTTTGCAGTCCCCCGCTGCGCCAGCACCTCCTTTGCCATCGGCGCGGTGTCTTTAGGGGACGGCTTTGACCCCGCCGTTGCTCTGGCGGTTTTCTCCCTGCTGTTTTTTGCCGCCGTTTTCGTTTTTTCCCGTCATCCCGGGGGACTCATGACCTGGATCGGCAAATACTTAAATCCCCTTTTCCTCCTGCTGCTGTTCTGCCTGATCGCCGCGGCCCTGCTTCAGCCGGTTTCCCCGCTGGCGGCGGCGGCGCCCGCGGGAAAATACCTCCAGGCAGGCTATGCTTTTGCCGGAGGCTTCCTCGAGGGCTACAATACCCTTGACGCCCTGGCGGGGCTCGCCTTCGGCATTGTTGTGGTAGACGCCGTCAGGGCCTCCGGGGTGGAGGAAGCTGACGCCGTGGCGGGAGCCACCATCCGGGCCGGTTTTTTCAGCTGCCTCTTCATGGGGTTCGTCTATCTGCTCCTGGCGGTGGTCTCCGCCCAGAGCGCGCCCCTTTGCGGCGATTGTAAAAACGGCAGCGAAATCCTGGGAGTAATTGCCCATCATTATTTTGGCAGCGGCGGCGCTCTGCTCCTCTTTGCCATTGTGACGATGGCCTGCCTGAAAACGGCCATCGGCCTTGTTACCAGCTGCGCCGAAGCCTTTGCCCAAATGTTTCCCGGCGGGCCGGGCTATCGCTTCTGGTCCCTGGTTTTCATTCTCGCTTCCATGCTGATTGCTAATCTGGGCCTGACCACCATCGTCACCTGGTGCGTTCCCGTGCTGATGTTCCTGTATCCGCTGGCTATCGCCCTGATCCTGCTGGCCATTCTGGGGGAGTGGCTGAAATTTGGCAAAGCCGTGTATCTGTCCGTGATGAGCCTGACGGCGGCGGAGGCGGCTTTTGATTTTGCTCATACCATGATTCCTTTGCTGAGGGAGGACAGCAGTCTCCGGCCGCTGTTTTTATGGGCCTCCGGCCTGGCGGTGGAGTATCTGCCCTTCTTTGCGGAGGGGCTCGGCTGGCTGGCGCCTGCCCTGGCCGGACTCCTGCTGGGGATGCTCCTGGATAAACGGGAGAAAGAGGGCTCCCGGTGAGTCCGCAGCAGCTTGGAAAATTGCCGGGCAATTTTTGCTGGTTGCCATTCAAAAGAAAAGGCTGCCGCCTGATGAGCTTTCATCAGGCGACAGCCCTTTCTTTTGTTTATCCGGCATTGGAACGCCTCTGCGTTTACAGCCAAATCAGCTTCTGAATGAGCGCCATTGGCGTATCCCGGTATTTTTCCGCCAGCCGGCTCAATACCTCCGCATATCCTTTCGTATGGTCGGCCACCTTGCAGTATTCTCCCGCCGTCCTGATAAATTCCCGGGGGCTCAGGGAGCCACCTGCTTTCCGATAGGCATTGAAAAGCCAGTACCGCCACAGGGCCCAGCTCTGCAAAAAAATCAGGTAATTGTGCATCAGAGTGTCGTCTATCCGGAAGGGATAGCCATGGTGGATAAATTCCTGCGCCAGAAGGTTATCCAGCATATTGTCGCCGGTTGCATCCGGGGTGAAGTGAACCGCCGGGCAGTGGGCCGAAAGCTTCAGGAAGTCCTTTTGCAAAGCAGAATCCGGCAGAATATCCTTTGCTCTCAGCCCATTGATCAATTCCTCCATAAAGGCGGCGTGCCCCTCCCCATCAAAGGCAAAAGCCCCGAAGACAGGGCGGAGCTCCTGCTGGAAGTTCTCGGTCTGATATGTTTTGGTAAGGTCGGCCACGAGCTCGATGGCATTTTCCTGCTTCAGCAGCTCATCGGCCCTGTCCAGGTAAAGTCCCAGAATAAACAACCGCTGCTCTCGGGCGTAGGTTTTGTTTTGCAGGATGGATATTCCGCCCAGGACAATCCCTTCAATCAGCTGGGAAAGGGCTTCGGACTTCTCATCACATTCAAAATTCAGGGTCTGCCAGCCGGTATCCTCCCCCGACCGGTCAACCGGCTCCAGGGTCATGGCTCCGGCTGACAGCAGGGCCAGTCTGGCGGCCACCGGACAGACCATGCTCAATGACCTGAGCTGAAAGCCGTACAGCTGGACCAGGTGCCGGGGAAAGCTACGGCAGGTTTGGGACAGGGCTTCCGCCCCATAGTTCCGCTGGATATGGCACAGCAAATCATTGCAGAGGAAGGGGCAGACCTTTGCCTGGGTCATTTTGATCAGGCGGCCGCTGCCACCGGGCAGATTTTTGATGTTATCGAGAATAAATTTTTCGCCGGCCGGATCTTCCAGCCGCCGGTACTTTTCGTAAGTCTCGTCATCGACGGTAATATCCCAGGCCCGGCAGCACAGGGAATCGCACTGTGAACCGTCACAGAGAAATTTTGAAACATATTGGGGCTGCCAGGCAAAATCCGCTGAATTGGTCATGATACCATCCGTCCTGTCAGGTTACTTTACTACAATATGACTTGTAAAAAAACGGCCGGAAAGAAACCGCTGTTCCCTGCCGCTGCTCTCAAAAAAGCAGCCGCATCTGGTGCCAGAGAGCGCCGCCGTGCCGACACTCCGAGATGCCCTCGTCAATGGCCCCAAATGAGGAAAAATACGGTACCCGGCGCTCCTTGCAGATAAAGACCATTCCCGAATATTTCCGCCGCTGCCGCAGCTCATTCAGAGCGAAGTCCAGGAGTTTTCGGGCGATATCCTGCCGCCGGTGAGCCGGGTCCACATTCAGGCTTATGGCCATGACCCAGGGTCCCTCCGGCGCGTACAGGGAAAAATCCGTAAAGACCGCTTCCGTGTACTGGGACTGCTCTACCGGCATCCCGTTGAGAAAACCGGCCAGCTCCCCGGTCTCCCGGTTCACCGCCACCCAGAAAAAATCGCGGCAGGTTTTTGCCCGCCGGTAGATGGTTTCCCGGCTGTCCTGCTCGGCTTTGGGAAAGCACTTGTCCTCGATGGCGTAAATGGCCTGCATTTCCGCTTCGTCCTCTATGTTCACCGGCCTGATTTCAATATCCATGATTCAGCCTCCATTCAAGTATAAAGTTCCCCTGCCTTATACAGGCAGGGGAACTTTTAGTGTTTATGTAATAAAAAGTCTTTATTCGCCAATTCTATTTGTCGGCGTGTTGTCTCATCTAAATTCTCTTTCGCCCTGTCCAATATACGATCGACCGCATCCGCCAGAGACTGCTCGCATAAGCGATACCACTCTTCTGTCGATCCATTATATCCCATATCGGATAATTGATGCGACATGGCATTGACTGCCATATGTAATAAAAAGTCTTTATTCGCCAATTTTATTTGTCGGCGTTGTGTCTCACTTAAATTCTCTTTCGCCCTGTCCAATACACGACCGACCGAGTCCGTCAGAGACTGCTCGAGTAAGCGATACCGCTCTTCTGTCGCTCCATTATATGCCATATCGGATAATTGATGGGACATGGCATTGAATGCCAACTGTAAACAGCCGACACCGCCCAAGTTTTTTATGCGATCCATCATATTTGCCTTGCATGTAGCCAAATCCGGCGTTGTATTTGTATAATAGTCGCCATGCGTTAAAGCTAAGCATATATCCGACAGTAACAGTCCTCTGGATATAATGTCCATAGAACTCACCGTATCATACCATGCCCTTTGCACATCAATAGGAGTATCAGCCGGCGGAAAAAATAGCGTCTTTCCCTTACCGTCGTAGGTCAATGAAAAAAATTCAAAATAATCCTCCTTGGATATTCCGATCGCCTCAGCCGGAGTCTCCGTTGAATTATATTCTTCTTCAGAGATCCCCAAGCGCTTCGCCGGCGTATCTCCATCTCCGATCCGTCTGCTATGGGTTGCATCGAACAAAAAATCAAAATCATTAGGTGGAATATATCCTGTATATGTGCGTTTCACGACATATGCGCTTTGTGGTTTACACTCACTTATCGCTCCCACATCGACTCCCACGCAATTACCTTCTTTCTATATTCACCTTTGAATATGGATCCCTGTCACCAATGCACTATATGTACCTCCGCCATTTATTGAGGTAGCTGTTACACAAATCGTCGGATAATCGCTATTAAGCACCTTGAACGGTATTTTTACCGTTTGATACCACCCGGTAACAATATTTCCGATCCCTTTCTTTTCAGTTTCCGTATAGGCATACGGATGACCACTGCTAGAATCGTTTCTATAAAAAACTAAGCTCCAGTTCGGATAGCCGGTAAATTTAGTCTGAATATACAAATCCGTCCCTTGTAAAGTAACATCCTCTTCCACTCTATTAGGATATTTAGGGCTAACAGCAATCTTTTTTGGACTTTCATTCGACCACACATATACTATCTGCACCGCTGATAAGTTAGGCGCTGGACCAGCTTCTGCGTCAAATCCCCCTGATAAAAAAATCCCAACAACGGCAAACATAAAAACCATACCTCTTAAAAATTTTTTCATACAAAACCACTCCTTTTACTATATGTTACTTTTTATTACTGCTCCTAATACATACATCGACTGTTATAGTTTTTTCTTAAATCATTTTCTCCAAAAAATATCGAAATGCGTCACCTTCGGTCACAACTCCTCAATACTCCTGGCAATCAACTTTACCTCTACCGGCACCGTACCCAGCTCCAAAGTTTCCCGGGGGCTGTGAATGTCCCGGGTGGTTACCCCGATGGAAACCATGTCGAGCGCCGGGGCCTTTCTTGCATGGAAGCCGCATTCCAGCCCGGCGTGGATGGCTCCCACCTTCATGGGCGCGCCGTTCTGCTCCCGGTACACCCGGCTGATTACTTCCGCCAGGGGGCTTTCCGGCCGGGGCGCCCAGCCGGGGGAAATCTCTCCCGCTTCCAGCTGCCAGCCGGTGGCGGCGGCCAGCAGGGCCCCGCTCATCCGAAATTCCGCCAGCCGCTCGTCAATGGCGGACCGGGGCATAAAGGCCACCCGGGCCGTCCCCTCCTCTGACTGCTCCGGCCAGATAACCTGCCCGATGTTGGCGGAGGTTTCAACCAGCCCGGGCACTGCCGGGGACATACCGTACACTCCGGTATGGAGATTCGTCAGCAATTCGATAAGGGCCAAGGTATCCTCGGCTCCGGCCACCGCCGGGGGCAGCGGCAAGCTCCTTACCGTGAAAGCCCCTCTCTTATCTGCCGGATAGAGCTTTTGTAGCTTCTCCCCGGCCTGGTCAGCGATTTTCTGCACTTCTTCCTCTGGCGAGTTGGTGACGATCACCGCCGCCGCCTCGTCGGGAATCACGTTTGGAGCTTTGCCCCCTCCGAAGGAAGCCAGCCGATAGTCAATATCAAAGGCCGCCAGCTCCGTAAGGAAGAAGGCCATGACCCGCAGGGCGTTGGCCCGGCCCAGGCCGATACATTCCCCGGAATGGCCCCCCAGGAGCCCGGTCAGCTTTATTTCAAAGGCATTGCCCTCCGCCGGGCTGATTGGCTCAAAGGACATTGGCCGCAAAAAGTTCAGATTGATGCTTCCGGCGCTGCCGATAGTCAGCTCGTCAATATTTTCCGAATCGCAGTTGAGGAGATATTGGGCGTCGGTGAGCCAGTCCGCCGCCAAAGCCCTCGCTCCGGTCATGCCCACTTCTTCGTCAACGGTGATGATGGCCCGGAGGGGGCCATGGGAAAATTCCTCCCGGTGTTTGAAAAGATAAAGAATTATTGCAATGCCGGTACCATCGTCACTGCCCAGGCTGGTGCCGTCAGCGGTCAGGGTATGGGCCTCCCGGATGAGGCGGATGGGGTCTGTCAGGGAATTGAAAGGACGGCCCGGCGAACCGGTGCAGACCATATCCATGTGACTCTGGAGGATCACCCGGGGCTTTTCTTCAAAGCCCGGGGTCGCCGCCACATCCGCCCGCAGATTTCCCTGCCCATCCCGGCTCACCGCCGCCCCCAGCTGGCGGAACCGCTCCGCCAGATAATCCCCCACCGCTTCCTCGTGGCCAGAGGGTCGGGGAATTTTTGCTAATTCGGCAAATTCGGCAATTACTTCATCAATAATGGATGCTTCGTTCCAGTCTATCAAGCTATTTCCCTCTTTCATATATCCTGTAATTCATCTACTTGCCTCCCCTCAATGGGGCCTATTAGTTTCCCCTCAGGCGGCTTCCCCCAGCCCACAAAAAAGAGGCTGCTGCTTTTCGCAACAACCTCCTGTCTTTTTGGTATGATCCGGCAATCACAATTCGCACACTTTACAATCAAAGTGACATCACTTGGGAGTTATCAGCAACATCACTTTTTTGAAGATTCAAAAAAGTAAACCGTAAACCAGCCCCGAAATTCCTGTGTTTTTCACGCCCTTTAACACAAGCTGTTGTGGTTGGTGCCCGGCCGACCCCGACCGGGCATTATTTTTTTATAAGGCTCCTGCCGATAATGACCGGCGGCGGAACCGCTCCGCAATTCCCCAGGGGCTCGTTATCGGGATGCAGCTTTCTTACCGGTGATCCTCCACCCGGACAAAAGACGGGGAATAGAGGATAAGCCCGGCGGAGATCATGGTCACGCCGCCGTCCAGCACGTAGCAGGCTCCGTTCAGGAAGTCGAAGATCCGCTGCTGCTCCCGGGCGTCGGTCCGCTCGAAGTTCACGATAACGGCCCGCTTATCCTTGAGGGCATTGACGGCGGCCGCGGCGTCCTCGAACTTCGTCGGGGCGAATACCGCCACCTTCATCTCCGGGGCGGGGGCCACGAAAGAGGGATTGGTGTGGACCGTCAGCTCCGGGCGATGGCTGACGGGCTGAGGGTCAGTGATGAAAATCGGAGCGCCGTTTGCCACCCGGCGCACTTCCGTGCGCTTGGCCGTTGCGTCAGCCTTTTCTTCGGCGACGTCGAGGTTCTGCTCTTCTTCGTCCTCGTAAATTTCCTCCTGGGGCATGACCCAGTTGGTCAATTTTTCAAAAAGACCCATGATGAAAATCCTCCCATGTTAAATTGTGAATGGTGCGCGTGATTGCCGGCAATTTATCGTTTTTCGACAATGTGCCGTATTGTCACTATTCTTGTTATATAGGAAAACTCCTGCTAATTGCAAGAAGTTTTTCGCATAAATGAGTAAAATTGCCCGATGCGCTCATTAACGCGGGACAAAACTACTACAGAAATTGCCAATCATAAGGGCTCCCCTACAGGGGAGCCAATGAGACCGATTATAGGTTACCCCTCAGGCTCGACTAACTCACTTAATGAGTCC
>CAZIKQ010000036.1:0-18618 GCA_964540025.1 uncultured Schwartzia sp.
CAGCTGTGCCGACAGCTGATGTCCGGCAGGCGGGCGGGTCCCAGGACCCGCCCGATCCCTGCTGATATTTCCCGTAAGGGATTGGCCTAAATTCCCATATTTGACGAAATCTGGCGCAATTGTTCATTTTTCTTTGCGACAAACCTTGCCAAGAAAAGGAGAATGCTTTATGATAAAACTCACGAAATTCAACTCCGAATCAAATAAAAAAGGAGATTTCATCCTCAATGCCGAAATAATAGAAACTATTGAGGAAACTCCCGATACGGTAATTACTCTCCTTAACGGCAAGAAGCTCATCGTGGATCAGCCCATGGACGAGGTGGTAAGAAGGGTCATGACCTACCGGCGGGCTCTCCACAAGTTTTAATTTGAATATACCGGCTACCGCCGTGTATTATAAAGCAAGTAAATAACAACAGAGAAGGAGTGATACCCCATGGCTGATGAAGAAACCACGGCTGAAGAGGTGGAAGAGGAAAGCTCTGCCGCCGAAGGGTCCCCTAAAAGCGGAAAAACCAAAATCATTATGATAGTTGTCGGCGTCCTGTTGGCCTTGGCCGCTGCCGGTGGTATTTCATATTATGTAGTCCAGCACTTCCTGCATTCGGCTAACAATCCGGTGGACCCGGCCCGAAACCACGATCCCGGCATTTTTGTAAAGCTGGGCAAGGGCGACGAGGGCCTGATGGTCAATGTAGGCGGTATCAAGGGCGGCCGGTTCCTGAAGATCGGCCTCGTTCTGGAGATGAACCCCGGCAAGCAGGATAATATCAAGGACGGAAAGGTCCAGCCTATCGCCGAGACCAAGATCCTGGATACTGTCCTCCACATCCTGCGCTCGGAAAAGCTGGAAAGCTTTGACGCTTCCAGACAGGCGGAGCTCAAGGAGAAGATCATTTCGGAGCTGAACAAGACTCTTGGGGTAGCTTCCGTGTACACTGTTTACATTACCAGCTTCATCCTGCAGTAACAGCGAGCGCTGCCGGGGCCTGAGCGGCCCTGGCTGACGGCTCAATTTTTTGAGGAAGGAGGATGAAGATTGGCAGAAGATGTACTATCACAATCCGAGATAGACAAGCTTCTCTCGTCCCTGACCAGCGGCAGTGTATCGGCTGAGGAGATCAAGGCCGAGGAGGAGCAGAAAAAGGTCAAGACTTACGACTTCAAGCGGCCTGATAAATTCAGCAAGGATCAGATCCGTACCCTGTACATGATCCACGAGAACTTCGGCCGTCTGTGGAACACGTATCTGTCGTCCACGCTCCGCACGCTGATAAACGTGGAGGTCGTTTCCGTAGAGCAGTTTACTTATCAGGAGTTTGTTCAGTCTCTGGCAAATCCGAGCGTCATCTCCATCCTGGCGATACCGCCCCTTAAAGGCAATGTTATTTTGGAGATCGATACTGGTATCGCCTTCGCCATGATTGACAGAATCTTTGGCGGCGCAGGTGAGAGTTCGATTAAACCCCGTACCCTCACGGAAATAGAAGAGGCGGTCGTAAAGAGATCGCTGGTAAAGGCCCTGGAAAACTTCCGGGACGCCTGGCTCAATGTGGTGGCCATGTCCCCCCGCATTGAGAGGATGGAGGCGAATCCTGCCTTCACCCAGATCGTGCCTCCCAGTGATATGGTGGTCATCATCACCATGAAGGTAAACGTTGGCGAGGTGGAAGGCTTCGTGAACATCTGTATGCCGTACCTTGTTCTCGAGCCTGTAATGAATAAGCTGACCACTACCTTCTGGGTCGCGTCTTCCGCGACCAAGGAGCAGCATCCCGAGCAGGTGAAGATCCTGGAGCGGAAGGTTACCCACACCAGGGTGCCGATGATTGTGAAGCTGGGGAATATCTCAATATCTATCCGGGAGTTCCTGAACCTGAATTTTGGGGATGTGCTCCAGCTGGATACAATGGTGGAAGACGAGCTGCCCGTGGTAATCGGCAGCAACCCGAAATTCTACTGCCGCCCCGGCACATTTGGCAAGCGGGCTGCTGTACAGATTACGCGGATAGCTTCGGAAAGGGATGAAAATACGGATGAGTGATGGGATTTCTCAGGAAGAAATTGATGCCCTGCTGAATGGCGGCAGTCTCGGCGCTTCAGAACCGGCGCCGGCAGCAGCAGAGCCCGGCGGCGGAGCCGCTAAGCCTGACCAAACGCTGCTCACCGATATGGAAAAGGATACCCTGGGAGAAATCGGCAATATCTCCATGGGCAGCGCGGCCACGACCATGTCCGTGCTCCTTGGGCATAAGGTATCGATTACGACGCCCCGGGTGTCTTTGTATACGCTGAGTATGATAAAGGATGAGTACCCCGTGCCCTATCTCGTGGTAGAGGTAGGCTGCACGGTAGGTATTTCCGGGGCCAACGTCCTGGCCATTCAGGCTGATGACGCGAAGATTATCGCCGACCTGATGATGGGCGGCAATGGTCAGAACCCCGAACCGGAGCTGTCGGAGATCCACATGAGCGCCGTGGCGGAGGCCATGAACCAGATGATGGGGTCGGTGGCTACCTCCCTGTCGTCTCTGTTCAACAAGAAGGTGGATATTTCCCCTCCCCGCGTCAATATGATTGACCTGGGCAGCGACGGTAAGATAACCGAGATGATGGACCCAGATGAGACGGTGGTGAAGATTTCCTTCAGCATGGAGGTGGAGGGTCTCATCAACAGCGAGATCATGCAGATCCTGCCGATCCCCATCGCCAAGGGAATGGTAGACAGCCTCATGGGATCTTCCCAGGAGGCGCCGCCGCCTCCCGCGCCGGAGCCTCCTGCGGCGGCGGCTCCGCCACCGGCGGCCGCCACTCCGCCGCCACCGGCAATGGCTCCGGCCCCGGCTGCTCCGACGCCGCCACCGGCGATGGCTCCGCAGCCGCAGATGATGCCCCAACAGCCGGTGATGCAGCCGCAGATGATGCCTCAGCCGCCCATGATGCAGCAGCCGATGATGATGGCGCCGCCGCCCATGTACGGGCAGAGTCATATCGCCACCGGCGTTCCGGCCGCTCAGGCTCAGTTTATGCCCCTGTCCACCACGCCGGTGCAGGTGAACGAGGCCAATATCGGGCTGATTCTCGATGTGCCTCTCCAGGTCACCGTTGAGCTGGGCCGCGCCAAGAAGACCATCAAGGAGATTCTGGAGCTGTCCTCCGGTTCCATCGTGGAGCTGGACAAGCTGGCCGGAGAGCCGGTAGATATTTTCGTGAATGGCAAATTCCTGGCCAAGGGTGAAGTGGTCGTCATCGATGAAAACTTCGGCGTCCGCATTACCGACATTGTGAGCCCGGCAGAGCGGGCCGCGTCTCTGGAGTAGCGGAAGGTTAAACGCCCGGGCGGGAAGCCTGGCCCGGGCGCTTTCCATATCAAGTTAATTCATTATAAGGAGAGAAGTAAAATGGCAGTAAGAGTGCTTGTCGTCGATGACGCGGCTTTCATGCGTATGATGGTAAAGGATATACTCAGCAAGAACGGCTACGAGGTTGTCGGCGAGGCAGAGAACGGTCTGAAGGCTTTGGAGAAGTATCAGGAGCTGAAGCCGGATCTCACTACCATGGATATCACCATGCCGGAGATGGATGGGATCAGCGCGGTGAAGGAGATCCGCAAGATCGATCCCAACGCGAAGATTGTTATGTGTTCCGCTATGGGTCAGCAGGCAATGGTTATCGAAGCGATTCAGGCCGGCGCCCGGGATTTCATCGTCAAGCCCTTCCAGGCTGACCGGGTTCTCGAGGCTGTCCGCAAGGCTGTCGGCTGATTGTGGTGAAAAGCTCTAAGCGGTGCGGGTTTTCCGCGGGCGCCGCTTGTTTTGTGTTGCTTCTGTCGGCGAAGGCGTCGGCGGCCGGGGGGTATCTGGCCGGTTATGAAAATGCCGGGCCCAAACCGGCTACGGTGTCCTGGTGGTCCACCATCGCTTACCTGGTGAGCCTCTTTGCGGTCTTTGCCTTTGTGGTGGCGATGGCCTATCTGGCGTCCCGTTATCTGGGGGGTCATTTTGCCAGGGCAGCAGAGGCGGAGGGCGGGCGGATCCTCACTCAGCTGCCGGTAGGTCCCAACCGCAGTGTGATGGTGGTGGAGCTGGCCGGTCAGGTATATGTGCTGGGAGTGACAGAGCATAATATATCTCTCATCGGGGAGATAGAGGATGAAGATGAAATAGAACGGCTCCGCAGCCGGGCGTCAGAGCGGGCGGGAAGCATCGGCGGCGGCAATGCCGGTGATGGCGTCCTGAGCCGCCAGCTGGGCTCTCTGGAAGCGCTGCTGAGTCGTGTACCTTCAATACTAAAGGGCGGTCGTCAGTGAGGAGGCTAAGGCGTTGTTTAACAGACGTTGGATGCTTCTTGTGACGGGCGTCCTGCTTTCTTTTTTATGGTTCTTTGATTTGACCGGGGCGCCTCTGACAGCGGAGGCGGCTCCGGTGGTTCCCAATGTCACCATCGGGGTGGGGGCTTCGGAGGATCCCCAGGATGTGGCGGTTACGCTCCGTATCCTGGCGCTGCTGACGGTGCTTTCACTGGCTCCGGCCATCATTCTCATGACGACCTGCTTTGTGCGGATCGTGGTGGTGCTGGGCTTTATGCGAAATATCCTGTCCACCCAGAATGTGCCGCCCAATCAGGTGGTCATTGCGCTGTCCCTGTTCCTGACCTTTTACATAATGCAGCCTTACTGGAGCCAGGCGAATCAGCAGGGGATACAGCCTTATATCAATGGGCAGCTCTCTCAGGAGGAGGCTCTGACAAAGACGGTGGCTCCTCTGCGGGAGTTTATGTTTAAGCAGACCCGGGAGCAGGATTTGGCCCTGTTCGTAAATCTTTCGGAGGCCGAGCGGCCGGAGACTCAGGAGGATGTTTCTACCTTCACCCTGATTCCCGCCTATATTATCAGCGAGCTGAAGACGGCTTTCCAGATCGGCTTCATGATATATATTCCGTTCATCGTCATCGATATGATCGTGGCCAGTACCCTGATGTCCATGGGTATGATGATGCTGCCGCCGACGATGATTTCCCTGCCCTTCAAGCTGCTGCTGTTCGTCATGGTGGATGGGTGGCACCTGCTGATAAAGTCGCTGGTAATGAGCTTCAATTGATGAGGTGATGGTATGTCGGGTGACGTTGTAATCCAGCTGGGGCAGGAGGCGCTGATGATGGTGCTGCTGATATCGGCGCCGATGCTGGGGCTTGGTCTGCTGGTGGGTCTGGCGGTGAGTATTTTTCAGACTACCACCTCCATCCAGGAGCAGACCCTGGCCTTTATCCCGAAGATCATCGCCGTTTTCGTGGCGATCCTCATCTTCGGACCCTGGATGCTCCGGCTGATGATCGAGTATGTGACGAATATAATGGTGAATCTGCCGCTTTATATAGGATGAGGCTGACGGGGGAGTGATTTCCGGTGGATTTGTTTGACCTGCTGCAAAATCACGCGGCCGTTTTTCTGCTTCTCCTGACCAGGACGACGGGGATATTCATAATCGCTCCGTTCTTTGGCTCTCAGAATATTCCTCAGACCTTCCGGGTGGCCACGGCTATCCTGATGGCGGTGGTGCTTTTTCCCACGGTGGACAGGTCGGTGGCGGCGGCGGCTCCGCCTACGATACTGGCTTACGGCGGGGCGGTTCTCTCGGAGCTTTTTATCGGCTGGCTTATTGGCTATGTGGCATATATTTCCTTCTCTGCCATTCACATGGCAGGTAAGCTGATGGATATGCAGGTGGGATTCTCCATCGTCAATGTTATGGATCCGACTTCCGGTCAGCAGATTCCGCTCATCGGAAGTTTTCTTTATAATCTGACGCTGATTTTTTTCGTGATGACAAACGGGCACCACATGATTGTGACGGCTCTGGCGGAGAGCTTCCGGGTGGTGCCGGTGCTGGGGATGTCGGTCAATCCCAATCTGGCCCTGATGATCCGTGATTTCACGGCGGGGATTTTCGCCACCGGGATGAAGGTGGCCCTGCCGGTTACTTTTGCCATATTGCTGACGAATGTGTCCCTGGGCATCCTGGCCCGGACCATGCCGCAGCTGAATATATTTGTCGTAGGTATTCCCATCCATATCATTATCGGTATGTTTGTGCTGTCCGTGGTCATTCCTTTTTACGTGCTGTTCCTGGATGTGTTGTTTAATGAACTGTATGCCCATGTGTCAGCCGCCCTCAGGGCTCTCGCCCCGTAGGGAGGAGGCTGAAAGACAGTTTAACAGGTCGCCGGGGACGGCGGGGCTTCCCTTTGTTTTCGACTTGCAGCTCTTCGCGGGGGAGAAGACGGAGGAGCCTACCGCGAAGAGGCAGAGTGACGCCAGAAATAAAGGTCAGGTAGCCCGCAGTCAGGAGCTGGGCACGGCCTTTGTGCTTCTGGGGGGCTTCTTTGCTCTCTACCAGATGGGGGCGGGCATCTATACGAACATAACCGGGTATATGTCCCACATTTTGGCTCATCCCCTGGGGGAGGTTTCCACCGAGTCGGTGATGCGGATATTTATCGATATAGTCACGCTGTTTGGGAAGACGGCGCTGCCGCTGATGCTTGTCATCATGGTTACCGGCCTGTGCATAAATTTTATGCAGGTTGGAATAAACTTCACCACGGAGCCCCTTTCCCTGAAGCTGGAAAACCTTAATCCCATCAACGGGTTTGGCCGGATTTTTTCCAAGCGGGCGCTGGTGGAGCTGATAAAGTCCTTCCTGAAGATTGGCATTATCGGTTTTTTCATTTATACTTACCTGAAGGAGGAAATTCCTCAGGCGCCGAAGTATCTGTACATGGATCTGACGGCCAGCATACCGATTATTTCCGGTATCATCATCAATCTGGTGTTCAAGGTGCTCATCGTGGTGTTCGTCATGGCGGTGCTGGATTACGGCTATCAGAGATGGCAGCACAAGCAGGGGTTGAAGATGAGCAAGCAGGAGGTCAAGGAAGAGTTCAAGCAGATGGAAGGCGACCCTCAGATCAAGGGTAAGATCAAGCAGAAACAGCGCCAGATGGCAATGGCCCGGATGATGAAGGAGGTTCCCAAGGCGGATGTGGTCATCACTAACCCGACTCACTTCGCCGTGGCTCTGAAGTACCAGAAGGGGATGGATGCTCCGCTGGTGGTTGCCAAGGGACAGGATATGGTGGCCCAGAGGATAAAGGAGATAGCCCGGGAGGCGGGGGTGACCATCGTGGAGAACAGGCCGCTGGCCCGGTCGCTGTTTGCCATGGTGGACGTTGGGGGCAGCGTTCCCCCGGAGCTGTACAAGGCGGTGGCCGAGGTCCTGGCCTATGTCTACAGATTGAAGAATCGGTATAAACAATAAATGCAGATAGATTTGAAATAAATTATTAGGAGCGGTATTATGGCAACTCCCGCAGCATCGACGGGTTTCATAAAACGCTATAGTGATGTTATAGTGGCCGGAGCGATCATCATGATTGTCATCATGATGATTATTCCGCTGCCCACCATCGTGTTGGATATGCTTCTCTGTCTGAACATCACTCTGGCCCTGGTCATCATGATGGTGGCCATCTACAATACGGAGCCTTTGGAGTTTTCCGTTTTTCCATCTCTTTTGCTTTTGACAACGCTGTTTCGACTGGCACTGAATGTGTCTTCGACACGGCTTATTTTGCTTGAAGGTTACGCCGGCGAGGTAATTATGTCATTCGGCAACTTTGTTGTCGGTGGTAATGCTGTCGTCGGCTTTATTGTGTTCATAATTCTAATCATCATCCAGTTTATCGTCATTACCAAGGGCGCTGAGCGCGTGGCCGAGGTATCTGCCCGCTTTACGTTGGACGCGATGCCCGGTAAGCAGATGTCCATCGATGCGGACCTGAATCAGGGGGCTATTACCGATGCGGAGGCGAGAAAGCGCCGGGAGAAGATCCAGCATGAGGCCGATTTCTACGGGGCGATGGACGGTGCTTCCAAGTTCGTAAAGGGCGACGCCATTGCAGCGATCATCATTATCATCATCAACATCGTGGGCGGTTTCTTCATCGGCATGGTTCAGAGAAATCTCACCATCATGCAGGCTTTGCAGAATTATACCCTCCTGACGGTAGGCGAAGGTCTCGTCAATCAGATTCCGGCGCTGCTGGTTTCCACGGCTACCGGTATCATCGTCACCCGGGCGGCCTCCGAGGGGAATCTGGGGGAGGATCTCATCGGTCAGCTTTTCCGGAACGCCCGCATATTCTTTATCGCCAGCGGCGTTCTGGTGCTGCTGGCTATGGTGCCGGGACTTCCGGCCATTCCGTTCCTGACGCTGGCGGCTCTGGCGTTCGTTGTGGCGAGGAATCTTCAGAAAACCGATGTGGTGGAGGATGAGCAGGCTACGGAGAAGAAGAAGGAGAAGCAGAAGCAGGAGGCCACGAAGCCGGAGAATATTATCTCGCTGCTGCAGGTGGATCCCATGGAGCTGGAGATTGGCTACAGCCTCATTCCTCTGGTAGACACGGGACAGGGGGGCGATTTGCTGGAGCGTATCGTCATGATCCGCCGCCAGTGCGCCCTGGAGCTGGGACTTGTGGTCCCGACCATCCGCATCCGTGATAACATTCAAATAAAACCTAATGCTTATATTGTGAAATTAAAAGGAATTGAAATAGCAAAGGGCGAACTATTACTTGATCATTATTTGGCGATGAATTCGGGGACGGTCTTTGAAGAAATCGCCGGAATAGAAACCATCGAGCCGGCCTTCGGGCTTCCGGCCCTTTGGGTGACGGAGGAGCAGCGGGAGCAGGCGGAGCTGAACGGCTACACGGTTGTGGACGCGGTATCCGTGCTGGCCACCCACCTGACGGAGGTAATCAAGGCCCACGCCGACGAGATCCTTGGCCGCCAGGAGACCCAGGATCTGGTGGACAACCTGAAGAAGACAAACAGCTCCCTGGTAAACGAGGTGGTTCCGGATCTTCTGTCCGTGGGCGAGATCCAAAAGGTTCTGGCCAATATGCTTCGGGAGCGTATTTCCATCAGGGATATGGCTACCATCTTTGAGGTTCTGGCGGATTACTCCAGGGCCACGAAGGATACGGAGGTGCTCACCGAGTATGTCCGTCATGCCATGAGCCGCCACATTACGAGGCAGTACGCCCAGAATAACGTCCTTCCGTGCCTCACGGTGGATCCGGCGCTGGAAAACAGGATTGCCGGGGCGGTAAAACGCACTGACCGGGGGTCTTACGTGAGCCTTGACCCTGACACCATGCAGCGGATGCTGGGCTCCCTGAACCGGGAGCTGCCAAAGCTCACCGATATGGGCTATCAGCCCATCGTCCTCACCAGCCCGGCTGTCCGCTTGTACTTCCGCAAGCTGGTGGAACGCTCTGTGGCCGGCCTGATCGTTTTGAGCCATGCTGAGATAGAGCAGAATGTTGAAATCCAAATCCTTGGGGTGGTGAAGATTTAATTGCGCATTAAAGTATATAAGGCTGACGATTTGAAGGCGGCAATGGAGATGGTGAAGGAGGAGCTGGGCAGCGACGCCGTCATTCTCCATACGAAGCGCTACAAGAAGAAGTCCGGCATTCTCGGCTTGAAAAGCAAATCGGTGGTGGAGGTAACCGCCGCCGTTGAGGATAATGAAGCGCCCGCCCGTCCTCCGGCGGTTCATCCCGATATAGACGCGGGAAGCATCCGGCAGGTGATCGCCCGCACCCGGCCGGTAGCCCCGGAAAACCGGGTGCAGTCAGCCCAGCCAGTCCCGAAGATCGATATCCAGTCAACCCCCCAGCCCATCAATGTGCTTACCCAGTACAAGACGGCCGGTACTGCCGCCGGGGTGGAGGAGTCTGCCCAGAAGGCGGCCCGGATCGCCGGAAAGAAGCCGGCAATCAGCCGGAAGCTTGTTTCCGGGCCGGCGGCAAGACGGCAGCGGAAGAAGCCGGTGGCAAGCACGCCGCCGGCCCAGCCGGTGCAGTATCAGCCGCCGGTTCAGCCTGCCCCTAATCAGGCGGTTGGTATGCCGCCTACTCAG
The DNA here is from genome assembly GCA_964540025.1 of uncultured Schwartzia sp. Taxonomy (GTDB): domain Bacteria; phylum Bacillota; class Negativicutes; order Selenomonadales; family Selenomonadaceae; genus RGIG250. The sequence continues at coordinate 9,990 of CAZIKQ010000036.1, forward strand.
CCGGTACAGTATCAGCCAGCGGAGCAGCCTGTTCCTCAGCCGGTGGCAGGAACGCCGCCCGTCCAGCCGGTACAGTATCAGCCAGCGGAACAGTCTGTGCCCAATCCAGCGGCGGGTATGCCAACCGTCCAGCCGGTACAATATCAGCCAGCGGTTCAGCCTGCCCCAAATCAGGCAGCAGATATGCCGCCAGCTCAGCCGGTACAGTACCAGCCCACGGAACAGACTGTGCCTAATCCAGCGGCGGGCACGCCGTCAGCTCAGCTGGTACAGTATCAGCCAGCGGAACAGCTTTTGCCTGATCCAGCGGCAGGTATGCCGCCCGCCCAGCCGGTACAGCACCAGCCGTTGGAGCAGTTGGCTCCCAGTCCGAAGATCATTCGCCAGCCGGCCGCGGCAACCGTTTATGAGGAGCCGGTTGAAGCGGCGGCTCCCGCCGCTGAGGAAAGGGAGCCGGAGAATTTCCGCCCCATGGAGGCCGCCCGGATAATCAAGGCGGCCGCCGGGCCAAATCCGGCGGAGCAGGAGAAGATAAGCGCCCTGGAGAGCGAAGTGGCCCAGCTGAGGGAATTGCTGAAGAAGGCGGTAGAGGTAGAGCCTGCGGGGGAGGGGATTGTGACCCTCAAGGAGGCCCTGCTGGATCAGGACATCAGCGAGCAGGTGCTGGAGGAAATGATCCGTTGTATGCCGGCGGGGGCCCTTTCCCTGGATAAGGATTCCCCGGAGGCGCTGGCGGCGGTGACCCAGTATTGTAAGCAGCTCCTCAGGGATCCGGGGCTGATAACCCTCAAGGCGGGAAAGCCGCGGATCGTGGCGCTGGTAGGGACTACCGGCGTGGGCAAGACCACCACCCTGGCCAAGATTGCCGCAAAATTCGTGCTGGAACGGGGGACAGAGGTAGCCCTCATTACGGCGGATACCTACAGGATTTCCGCAGTGGAGCAGCTGAAGACCTACAGCGACATCATCGGTTTGCCGTTGGAGATCGTTTATTCTCCGGCGGAGTTGAAAAGCGCTATCCGCAAGTTCCGGTCCAAGGGGCTAATCCTCATCGATACGGCCGGGAGAAACCAGCACAATGATTTTCAGATCAAGGAGCTGGTAGATCTGCTGGCGGTGGATTCCGCCATCGAGAAGCACCTTGTTCTCAGCGCAACCACCAAGGAGCGGGACGCGGTGGATGTCATGGACAGGTTCGCCCCGGTGAAGCCGGACCGCCTGCTCTTTACCAAGACCGATGAAACGGAGTCCATCGGCACCGTTGTCAATCTGATCAGCAGCCGGCGCACCCGGGTTTCGTACTTTACAAACGGTCAGAGCGTTCCCGACGACATCGAGGCGGCAGGAGCCGATATGCTGGCCAGGATGTTGCTGAAATGAATTGAAAGAGAGTACACCGCATGATGGATCAGGCATCCCGATTAAGAGCCCTGGTAGGGGATAAAAGAGAATACGCCCCGGACTCTTTGGGGAGCGCGCCAAAGCTCACGATGGTTTCGCCGCAGACGGCGCCGCCGCCCCTGCCGCTGGATCCGGAGTATCAGAGGATGGAGCTTCAGGGGGGGCCGGTGGAGCAGTCTGCAACGGCGCCCGCCCCGGAGGATGGAGACAGTCAGGCGGATACGGTTCATCCCCTGTTCAGCGGGACGAGAATAATCGCCGTCACCAGCGGCAAGGGCGGCGTCGGCAAGACAAATCTGACGGTAAACCTGGCGGTGGCCCTTCGGGAGGAGGGCAAGCGGGTCATAGTAATCGATGCCGATATGGGTATGGCCAACGTAGACGTGGTGCTGGGAACTTCCAGCAAAAAAACGCTGCTGAGCCTGCTGGAGCCGGGAGTTACCTTCGATGACATCCTGACCCATGGGCCCCATGGGGTGGACTACATTTCCGGCGGCTCCGGCATGGAGCATATTGCCGATTTCACCCCGGAGGAGAGAAGGATTCTCTGGGAGAAGCTGGCGGTCTGCGACAATCGGGCCGATATAATCCTCATCGATACGGGAGCCGGGCTGGGAAAGAATGTGCTGGACTTTATCCTGGCCGCCGATGAGGTGATCCTGGTGACCACTCCCGAGCCTACGGCCATCACCGACGCCTACGCGGTTATAAAGGCCTACAGCCGGTTCGAGAAGGACAGGACTTTGCGGCTGGTGGTCAACCGGGTATACGATGAGACCGATTCCAGCGACGCGGTGGAGAAGCTGCGGCAGACGGCCCGGCGGTTTTTGGGCAGCGACGTGGAGTACAGCGGCTGCATATATGAGGACAGAAATGTATTGAAGTCGGTCCGCCGCCAGACGCCGTTCATGGTGGCGGACAGCGAGACGATAGCCAGCCGGTGCGTCAGGGCCATCGCCGCAAGGCTGCTGACGGGCAAAAGCCCCGCAGTGAAGCGGGGCTGGCGAGAGTTCCTGGCGAGGTTTTGGAACATTTAGAACGGATTTCAGATAGAATTTCATAATAGGAGAAGATGAAAGATGCCAGATATTTTTCCTGCAGAAAGGGTTTTGCAGATCGGTCAGCGTATGGAGTTTTTTCTGGATAACATGACAGAGGGCGTATCGAGCAGGATAGAGGATATACAGGGGAAGAAGCTGGTGGTGGCGATGCCGCTTGACAGTAAGAACCGGCCGGTAATTCCCGTGAGCAACGAGCATATTTACGGTTCCGCCATATCCAAGGGCTGCCGGTACAGATTCTTTACCACGTACAGGGATAAAGCGATGGATACGATCCCCGTGTGGATAGTCGATATGCCGGACACGGTGGAACGCCATCAGAACCGGGAATTCGTAAGGGTTCACGTGATTATGCCCATCAAGGTCAGGATGATGGATGAGGACGGGGCCCTGGGGCCGCTTACCAAAACCACTACGGTGGATATCAGCGGCGGCGGGGTAGCCTTCTCCTGGCCAAAGCGGGTGAAAGAAGGCACTTCGGTGGCAATAGAGATAAATAACCTTCCGGGAATTGGAACGCTGAGCCTCATGTGCATGGTGGCCCGGTGCATGGCGATTGAAAAGGACGATGCCGCCACCTATCTGATCGGGGCGCGGATGCTGAACCTTACCCGCCCCATAAGAAACAAGCTGGTAAAGTTCATCTTTGATATTCAGCGGCAGAATTTGGCCAAGGGAATAAAATACAATTAAGGGGTCAGGAGCATGATAAGGGTATTGGTGGCGGATGATTCAGCTTTCATGCGCCGGGTGATAACGGAGCTTTTTGCGGCCCAGCCGGATTTTCAGGTGCTGGATACAGCCAGGACGGGGAAGGAGGCTGTCGAAAAGGTCGTAAAGCTGAAGCCGGATCTTCTGACGCTGGATGTAAATATGCCGGTGATGGACGGTCTTACCGCCCTGGAAATCATAATGAAGGATTCGCCCCTGCCGGTGGTGATGATAAGCAGCCTTACCCGGGAGGGCTCCGACGCCACTATAAAGGCCCTGGGACTGGGAGCAATAGATTTTATCTGCAAGCCTGACGGCACCATTTCCAAGCTGGACACGGTAGCGGAAGAGGTTTTGGAAAAGTGCCGGGTGGCGGCGGCAGTGAAAATAATCAAGCGGCCAAGGGGCGGGCTGGCGGTTTTCCCGCCGCCCTTAAAGAAGCCGCCGGGAATGATAAAGGTTTCTTTGCCGGAGAAGAAGCAATTTCCCACCGCCAGAAGGACCACGCCTCTCACCCGGTCAAATGTAAGGCAGGTGGTGAAGGCGGCGGCCATGGCCGGACGGCCGGCTTCCGGCCGGTTCATCGTCCTGGGCTGCAGTACCGGCGGGCCCCAGGCATTGCAGGAGGTTGTCCCCCGGCTGCCGGCGGATCTGCCCTGTCCGGTGCTGATGGTACAGCATATGCCGGCAGGTTTTACCGCCAGCCTGGCCCGGCGGCTCGATGAGATATCGCCCATCGGCGTCAAGGAGGCGGAGGATCGCGAGCCTTTGAAGGCCGGAATGGTTTACGTGGCCCCCGGCGGCTATCACATGACGGTGGCCGAAGGACCGGGGGGCCGGGAGATATCTCTCAATCTGGAGCCGCCGCTGGGAACCCTCAGACCGGCGGCGGATATGCTGTTTGACTCCGTGGCAAGGTACGGGAATCAGGTTGTTTCCATAATCCTGACCGGCATGGGGCAGGATGGGGCCAACGGCATGGAAAAAATCAAAAAAGCCGGCGGATATGTAATCGCCGAATCGGAGGAAACCTGCGTGGTCTACGGTATGCCCAAGGCAGTGGTAGACAGGGGTCTGGCCGATGAGGTGCTGCCGGTTCAGGATATAGCGGAAGCCGCTGTAAAGGCATTAAGGCGATAGCAGGAGGTATCTTTGATGGAAGCAAATCAGTATAAGGAAATGTTTCTGGAGGAATCAAGGGAGCATTTACAGTCCTTAAATGACGGACTGCTGAGCCTGGAGGATAATCCGGATGACCTTTCCGTCCTCAATGAGATTTTCCGGAACGCTCACACGATCAAGGGTATGTCAGCCACCATGGGTTACAATAAAATAGCCGAGCTGACCCATGATATGGAGAACGTGCTCGATCTCCTCCGCAAGGAGCAGCTGAAGGTTTCCAGCGACATTGTCGACAAGCTGTTCAAGTGCATCGACGCCCTTGAACAGAATATTGAGAGCGTTGGTGAAGGCGGCCCGGAGGACGTGGCGGACGTAACTGATTTAGTGGCTTCCCTGTCCGCTATCGTCAAGTCGGTGGAAAGTGGCGCTGATCCCTCTGCCCCGGCAGCTGCCGCCCCGGCTCCGGAACCGGCGGGAAATGAAGCAGGCCTTGAGCTGGACGAAGCCGACCTGGATGTTATCGCCCAGGCGAAGAATACCGGCCTTCGGGCATACGCGCTGAAGGTGGTTCTGTCCGACAAATGTATCCTGAAGGCCGCCCGTTCCTACATGGTAATGAACGCCCTTGATGAACAGGGGGACGTGGTTAAATCCGTTCCCAGCGCGGAGGATTTGGAGCAGGAAAAGTTTGGAAATTCCTTTGAACTGGTATTCGTCACCGAAATTGAGGCCAAGCAGGTAGAGGAAATCGTCGCGGAGATTTCCGAGGTAGAGAGCTGCACGGTTACGGAGATACAGGAGAAAAAGACAGCTCCCGCCGATGTCCCGGCCGCCCCGGCGGCAAAGGCAGCCGCCCCGGCCCCCAAGGGAGCGGCGAAGCCTGCGAGCGGCGCGAGCAAGGCGCCCGAAAAGAAGCTGAAGAGCGGTCAGTCCGTCCGGGTGGATATCGAGAAGCTGGACACTCTCCTAAACTTGGTGGGGGAGCTGGTAATCAATAAGGTCCGCCTTGAACAGATCGGCATCATGCACCGGCTGACGGAGCTCACGGAGACCTTGGAGCAGATGGACCGGGTGACCACCGACCTTCAGACCGTGGTGATGAAGGTCCGCATGGTCCCGGTAGGGCAGGTATTCAACCGCTTCCCCCGAATGATCCGGGATCTGGCCAAGGAGCTGAATAAGGAGATCAACCTTACGATTGAAGGGGAAGAAACTGAGCTGGATCGCACCGTCATCGATGAGATCGGCGATCCCATCATGCACCTTCTCCGGAATTCCCTTGACCACGGGGTAGAGCACCCGGACGACCGGGAAGCCAAGGGTAAGCCCCGCACCGGTGAGGTAGGGCTTATTGCCCGTCACGAAGGCAACAACGTCGTCATCATGGTCACCGATGACGGTAAGGGCATCGATGCCGACGTTATCCGCCGCAAGGCTATCGAGAAGGGTATGATCAGCGCGGAGGAAGCGGAGGCTCTCAATGACGCTGACGCGGTGCGTCTCATTTTCCTGCCGGGCTTTTCCACTGCCGAGCAGATTACCGACGTGTCCGGCCGGGGCGTAGGGATGGACGTGGTCCGCAGCAAGATCGAGTCCCTGGGCGGCCACGTAGACGTGGAGACAAAGATCGACGAGGGCAGCGTATTTAAGATCAAGCTGCCGCTGACCCTGGCGATCATCCAGGCTCTGCTGGTGAAAATCCAGGACGAGATGTACGCTATTCCCCTTGGCTCCATCGACAGCACCATCAATATTTCCCCCGATGATATCAAGACCGTCAAGAACAAGGAGGTCATTGTCCTCCGGGGTCAGATCATCCCCATAATCCGCGGGGCCGACGTACTCCAGGTGCCAAAGGCGGAGGGAGAGGAGAATGAAGATATCTTCGTGGTAGTCGTTCACATTGGCGACCGCAAAGCCGGTATTGTGGTAGACAATCTCATCGGCCAGCAGGAAATCGTCATTAAGACCATGGGCAAGCTGCTGGCGGGCCTCAAGGTTATACCCGGCGCTACGGTTCTCGGCGATGGCCGGGTAGCCCTCATCCTCGATGTCAGCGCGTTGATGTAAAAGGGAGGCGGAATGAGAAGTGGCAAAAATCGATAAGAAAGCCGTGGCCGAGGGCGAAATGCAGGTTGTGGCCTTCAAGCTCAGAAAAGAAGAGTACAGCTTCAACATCCTGAATGTTCAGGAAATAAAGGGCCTGACAGATATTACCCGGGTTCCTTATGCTTCTGATTTCATCAAGGGAGTCATTAACCTCCGGGGCAGCGTTCTGCCGGTAATTGACCTGAAGAAGCGCCTCGGCCTCATGGATACCCCCTATACTGATGATACCCGCATCGTCATCGTGAAGGTAGAGGATATTTCCGTGGGGATGGTGGTGGATGAGGTTACCGAGGTGCTGGTCTTTAACCAGAGCGAGATTGAGGTAGCGAAGTCGGTGGATAATGAGATCGGCCGCTTTATCAGCGGCATTGGCAAGCGAAATGACCGGCTTGTCATCATGCTTGACCTGAAGGCCATTGTGGGAATAACTGATGAGCTGAAGTAATGGAAAAGGAGTGTAACAAATGCCGACAGAATTGAAAGATTTGTCCGGCAACCAGCTGGACGCGCTCCGGGAAATTGGCAATATCGGAGCCGGCAACTCGGCAACCGCGCTTTCTCAGCTGATAAATCGACGCATTAACATGAATGTGCCCAATGTTTCGATCGTCCCGCTGGAGGAGGTTCCGGAGCTGGTAGGCGGACCGGAAACCCTGGTGGTGGGAGTTTTTCTGAGAGCCTACGGCAAGGCCCCCTGCAATATTCTCTTCCTGATGCCAAAGGAGGGAGCCTTTTATCTGGTAGATACCATGATGGGCAAGAAGCGGGGAGAAACCGTTACACTGGACTTTATGGATGAGTCGGCCCTGATGGAAATCGGCAATATTCTTTCCGGCGCATATCTTAATGCGCTGTTTAACTTTACCCATTTGGCGCTGCTGCCCTCGATACCCGCCCTGGCGATGGATATGGCGGGGGCGATTCTGAACGTGGTCCTGGTGCAACTGGGCCAGATGGGGGATCATGCCCTCGTTATCGAAACGAAGTTTGTGTCCGAGGATGACGGCATCGGCGGACACTTTTTCCTGGTGCCGGATCCGGGCTCTTTAGAGACGATATTAACTGCTGTGGGAGTTGAATGATTATGCCTGACTTGGTAAAGGTCGGAATGGCCGACTACAAGGTCGGCAAAGCCCCGTCAACCCTCATAAGCTACGGTCTCGGTTCCTGCATTGGCATATCGGTATACGATCCCCACTCAAAGGTTGGCGGCCTTCTCCATATAATGTTATCGGATAGCACCCAGTCCCGGGCGAGCGATAATCCGGCGAAATTCGCTGATACGGGCATCCCCCTTCTCGTTAAGGAGGTGATTGCCGCCGGAGGCGTTCAGCGGCGGCTGGTGGCGAAGCTGGCCGGCGGGGCGCAGATGTTTGCCTTCAAAAACGCCACGTCCATTATGCGGGTGGGCGAGAGGAACGCTCAAGTATCAAAGGAAATTCTAAAAAGGCTGGGGATCCCCATAGTTGCAGAGGATACAGGCGGTACCTGCGGCCGCACTGTATCTATCGACCTGAACAACGGGGACTATTTTGTCAAGACCGTTGAAAAGGGCGAAAGGAAAATTTGACAATGCGTAAACTTTCCTGGAAAAAAGTAAATTTGGAGGTGCCGATCCCAGTCCCCGGGCTGGTGCAGATTCGCCAAAGTCAGGCGTTTAAGCTGGCGGCAGCGTTGGCGGTGGGGATCGTGGCGGCCCTCATAATAATGATGACCGGTTTTGGCGCCGAGTATAAGACTGCGACGGTACTGCACCGTGCGGTTGTAGGATTTTTATTCGGATCTGTCAGCATGTTCATTTTGGAGCAGCTGCTGGATCGGGTAGGTATCCCCCTGTTTGTGGCCAGGAACGAGGAAATGCACTCCGTCTGGGTCAGCGAGGCTTACGACGACGATTACCTTTACACGCTTGACGAGCCGGAGGAGTCCGAGGAGGATCCATCGGAGGAGGCTGAAGCGTCGGAAACCGAGGGAGAACCGGCTGCCGGAACGGGACCCGGCGAGACCGGCGACGAGGTGGACCAGCTGCTGAAAGACGTGGCCGCCGAGGGGAATGAGGAAGCAAAAGAGCCGGACTTTGTGCCATTTTTTGCGGAGGAGCAGCCTGCGGAATTCAACGCTCTTACGGCAGAAAATCTGCCAAAGGCAGCGGATGAAGCCGCTCCTGCAGAGGAGGCCGCGCTAAAGCCTCCCCTGTAAGGGAGCCACACCAAAAGCCTCCCCTG
>CAZIKQ010000037.1:0-18191 GCA_964540025.1 uncultured Schwartzia sp.
CATAGGCGGCTTAGAAATTTGGTAATTTTCGAGAAACCGTTTGTAAAATGTTTACCGCCGCATAGGCGGCTTAGAAAGAACAATCAATCTTGACCCAATGGTTGCAGTCACGTTTACCGCCGCATAGGCGGCTTAGAAAGACCTTATATCCAGCGTTAATGCGCGCTGCTTGTTTACCGCCGCATAGGCGGCTTAGAAATGAGAATGTTCTGAACGGTTTCAATCTATTTCGTTTACCGCCGCATAGGCGGCTTAGAAATATGATAACACCTCTTTGCTCCGCTACGCTGAGTTTACCGCCGCATAGGCGGCTTAGAAAGATAAGCTGTTATCCGATTATCGGCCTGCTGCGTTTACCGCCGCATAGGCGGCTTAGAAATTGCTGATACGTGAGATCAGCACGGATATTAAGTTTACCGCCGCATAGGCGGCTTAGAAAGGGCACACCGTAAACAGGCATAGGCCGAACGCGTTTACCGCCGCATAGGCGGCTTAGAAAAGCGCCGGTATTCTGCTGTCTGCTGTCGGCAAGTTTACCGCCGCATAGGCGGCTTAGAAATTACTGCCGCAAGGGTTTCCGGATTCGTATCTGTTTACCGCCGCATAGGCGGCTTAGAAAGCTCAAGGTTGATGTATCCACGGTGCGGCAATGTTTACCGCCGCATAGGCGGCTTAGAAAGTGCCTCTGATGAGATTAGACGAGCTACAGCCGTTTACCGCCGCATAGGCGGCTTAGAAACTGCCTCATTTCTGTTATGCCTTCTTTTTTGTGTTTACCGCCGCATAGGCGGCTTAGAAATACTCGCGTATGCGTCTAAAGGCATTTTGAAAGTTTACCGCCGCATAGGCGGCTTAGAAATCAATACCCCTATTACCTCTGTTATGGACAATGTTTACCGCCGCATAGGCGGCTTAGAAATTAAATGTTCTTTATTCGGCCGTCTTAACACTGTTTACCGCCGCATAGGCGGCTTAGAAATCTGGGATTCGTTGCCCGGGATGTGGTCTATCGTTTACCGCCGCATAGGCGGCTTAGAAAAGTGAGTGCACGGCGAACCGCCTAGAAAAATCGTTTACCGCCGCATAGGCGGCTTAGAAATGAAATCACAGAATGAACAGTTGCGTTCTCAGGTTTACCGCCGCATAGGCGGCTTAGAAACCTAACGTCTCAAGTAATTTATCCAGTTTTTCGTTTACCGCCGCATAGGCGGCTTAGAAAGGAAACGTCATTTTCCGGCTCGCTGACGCACTTGTTTACCGCCGCATAGGCGGCTTAGAAATGCTGCTGGCGGCGTTCGTCCAACTGTACAAGTTTACCGCCGCATAGGCGGCTTAGAAAAGATCAAGTTATATGCACGGAACGGGAGACAATGTTTACCGCCGCATAGGCGGCTTAGAAAATAAAAGCTTCTTTAGCCATACAAATATAATTCGTTTACCGCCGCATAGGCGGCTTAGAAAAATCGCCACTGTTCCGGTTGCCGCTGTTCCAAGTTTACCGCCGCATAGGCGGCTTAGAAAACGAGCGTCGCGCTCATAGAGGCGCTGAAGCTGTTTACCGCCGCATAGGCGGCTTAGAAATTGAGACCCCACTACCATGCAATTCTTTTCAAGTTTACCGCCGCATAGGCGGCTTAGAAATTGAGACCCCACTACCATGCAATTCTTTTCAAGTTTACCGCCGCATAGGCGGCTTAGAAATGTGTCGGCGGTTACTGACTGCCTGTGCTTGCTGTTTACCGCCGCATAGGCGGCTTAGAAAGCCAGTAAATTCAAGGCTTTGGGCAATTTTGCCGTTAACCGCCGCATAGGCGGCTTAGAAACAGCGGAGACCGAGGATTTCTTCCCGGCGAAGGCGTTAACCGCTAATATTTTGTATGTGAATAAAAACAAAGCCGCTAAACTTTTCCACACCATAGGGCTCCAATTGCCCGAAGGTGGAAAAATCAACGACTTATTTAATGACAGTATCCCCAACGAAACCGATCTTGTCAAGCTACGGCAAGAAAACAATTTTACACTCTACCAAGCGGCTTATCACGGCAGCCCTTATGATTTTGACCGCTTTGACCTGGGCGCAATCGGTACAGGTGAGGGAGCGCAGGCCCACAGCTGGGGTTTTTACTTTGCCAAAGACAGAGAAGTATCGGAAAGGTATAAAGAGATTTTGAGTAATGCAAACGGTGAAATCGCAATACATTTTAGGGGTGAGAAATATCGTGTAAGTAAAGATGGACTGGCCTATGTAAATGAAAACTCAGGAGAGTTCGTTAAAGGGAAAAGCCTGCTTGAGCTTGCCCTTGACTTGATCAATGATACAGAAGGAAGCATTGAAAGGGCAATAAGCAAATTACAGGCAAAGATTGAATCTATAGGCAGACTGAAAGAGCGAGCCCTTGAATTATATGAAATTTATGCAAGGAACATAACCATTCACGAAGCAGCCAAGAATATTTTAACTAATCGGGATGGATGGAACATAGAGATGCCAAGGGGCGTTCTCTATGAAGTTGACGTACCCGAAAGCTCCGTCATGCTTGATGAGGATAAACCTCTTTATGCGCAGCCGCCTCAAGTAAGGAAGGCGATAGTGGAGGACTATAAATCGCGACCTGATTATTATACAGTTCCAGAAGATGAAGACGTTCATAGTTCCAATGATGGAAAAGCGTTTTACAAAGACGTTGTTTTTCAGGTGAGACAGGGGGGGGAAGTTTAACCCCAGAAAAAGATGCCTCGCTGTTGCGGAAAAGTGTTAGTATGGAAAATATTACCTACGATTGCGGTAATGATGGCCGCTGTTTTGTCGTGTTTAACGGGAAGGCAGTTTCCATTATTGAGAAATATAATCAAGAGGCAGGAATTGTTCGTGAGGCCAGCGAACTATGTAAAACAGCGGAAATCAAATATCCGGCAATAGAATAAGAGGGGGTAAACAATCTTGTCAGAGAAGCCATATAAACCACGCTCGACTCCGGAGAAGGAGCGGGGAAAGTTTTCATATCGGACGGAAAATCTAAGCGAAGAACTAAAGCGGGGGATACTAGACGAAAGGGATTTAACCCCCGTTTACAACAGCGAAAAGAAACAAAACTAAATAAACGTGGTAAATTCTCAGTCTGTAGATTGCAATAACAAGTTGAACACGGGGGATATGAACGATGTCTCATCTTTCAGCCAATGAGGTCAATGAATTTTTCGGTGTATGGCTGCCGCTGCTGGCCTATGTTAATAAAAAGGCGAAGCTGTATCAGGCGCTGCCGGACGACCTGACGGCGGAGGAGGAAATGATGCCGCAGATTGTGGGAAGGATAGCGGAGACGCTCTGGGCGGACGTGTCCCTGATCGATGGGTACCTAGCGGAAAAATCCGGGCTGTCAGAGGAAGAGAAGGATCTCCTCCGCTCCTGGAAGCGAGCCAGGACCGATAACTTCATCTATGAGCGGCAGCTGCGGGAAGGGGCGGTCTTTATCAATCAGGCCAGAGAGGTCTATATCGTCAAGGGGACAAGCCTCTCTTTCAATGTGATGTTTGGGGGGAGGCCCTTGCCCATGGCGCTGACGGCAACCCTTCTTCCCTTTCGGGACGTGGTGATCACCGATGGCATCATCGGACTGATGAATATTTCTTACGGGAAGAATATGAAGCGGGAGTTCCGGGATATTTATAATGATGCCGTGAAAGGGAACCGGCTGATAAGGCGGCTTTGAAATGATCGGAGGGAAAACCATGAAGATTTCTGTCAATCCGGATGAAAAAATCGCCAACCTGGTAAGGGAGGGCCTGAAAAAGACGGGCGGCTACTGTCCCTGCCGCCTGGAACGAACGGAGGACACAAAGTGTATGTGCCGGGAGTTTCGAGAGCAGATCGCCGACCCTGATTTCGAGGGGTTCTGCCACTGCATGCTGTACTATAAGAAAAAGGAGCCGAAAACGCCTGAGGAGTGAGATAAATTCAGGCGACTGACTGGTCTTGTCACCCCTCTGGCACCGTTGGTGCCACCTCCCCTACAGGGGAGGCTTTTAGAGGAGACGGCCACCCCCCTGAAGGAGAGGCTGACCGCAAAGAGAAAGAAAACTACCTGTGGTATTTTTCTGAACAATGGCATTGTAAAAAACAAATGACGGCCGACGATTCAAAAAAACGCGTTACCCCGATGTGCCAAAGAGCGGCACATCAGGGTAACGCATTTTTTATGATCATCTCGAATATTTGCGGAGGGATTCGCTGACTAAAATAGTTATGGCCTGTCCGGCGGAGGGAAAAATGGTTCCAGCAGTCTGATAAAATCCTCAAATTCCTCCACGGGCTCCCCGTCAATTTCCCCGTAGCACATATAGAAGATGCCCTCTTCGTTCCCGTCCTTGAAGACAAACTCCATATAATAATCCCGGTCCCCCAGGCGGGCCTCCAGGGCGACAATGCCCTCGCCCCGGGACACGGGGTACATACCGTCGGCGGAGTCCTTCTCCGCCAGACCGGCATTTATGGTGAAGTCCTCTGCCCGGCGGCGGATCGTTTCCCCAAAGGGGAACCCGGCAAAATAATAAGCGCTGGTCATTACCAGATCCACCAGGCGGTCCAGGGCCGCTTCCGTGAAAACTGGCTCCAGCTCGTTCAGCACAGCTTCCTCATCGGCAAAACCATTTTCCCCGTCGTGGGCATAGCCCAGGCGAAAAGCGCCGTCAGCCTGATTGCGATCGAAGACGAAGCCCAGGCAGTAGGTAGATTCCCCGAAAACCGCGGTAATCTCCACGATGGCATCGTCTTCATGGATCTCCGAGAAGCCGGAGTCATCGTCTTCCCCGGCGTAAAAGGCGTCTATATCAAAGGAATCGGCCAGAGATTGCAGGGTGCGGCCGAAGGCAAAATTCTCAAAGTAATAGGGAGTTTCCATCAGGGCGGCCAAGCAATCGTTCAGCAGGGGGTCATCGGTGAGATTAAATTTCGGAATTTCCCATTTTTCCACGATACTGCCTCCTGTTCCAGCGGTTCATTTGATGGTTTCAATTCTACCATATCAGGAGATTTATACAAAGAAAAAAGAAAATGCCCAAGGCATATTTTGAACAAGGGCATTATAAAAGCGAGAAGCTGCACGGGCACCTTACCCGTGCAGCTTCTTTGCCTTTTCACCGAGGCGCAGGGGCGCATAAGCAGAGCCCCTTACACCGGTTTGTGGTCGGAGGGCCTTACTGACTTGCTCTCGCAATCGCTTCCAGCAAGCCTTGCAGGGTTTTGTCAACGGAGCTCTGATATTTCACATCCAATTGCTCCAGCTTTGAGACTGTTTCCGTCCAGGCTCCGCTGTCAATGCTGTCTCCAAATAAAATGTAATCGCTGCTGCAGGACAGCACCCGGCAGACGGTCACCAGGGAATCAAGGCTTAAAGAGGAGTCCCCCAGTTCAATATTGGCGATAAAGCGAGGGCTGAGGGAACACAATTCCCCCAATTTTTCACGGGTATATCCAGCTTGTTCGCGCTTCTCGCGCATACGATGGCCAATTTGAGCCTTCATTGCGTCCGTCAATACCATCACCTCTCATCACAAGTATAATATGTGAAATAAGGGGTTGAAATGTGATAATAATTCATGTAGAATATGTGACATTAAGTGGTTTGAATATTATCATATTTAGGAAATGTCAGTATTTATCCGCAGTCAGAGTGAACGAGGCGGCACAAACGGCTGAATCCGAAACGTTCGGATGACAGCCGGTGAAGTGATATTGAGCATATTTTTATTAAGGAGATGGGTTTATGAAACTGATTGGCAAAAAAACAATGGCCGGTATTTTGGCGGGAACAGTTCTCTTTACGGGAGGTATGTACGCCGCCCCTGCTCTGGCGAAAGAAGCTCCGCCCGTTGCCGCCGTCGAGGCTCCGCCGGAGCTTACCCAAGCTGACAAGGACGAAATCGTAAACGACTGCGTTAAGCGCTACGGAGTAAAAGAGAGCGACGTTCGCGAGGCGCTGAAGGCCCGGAGAAATCCCGAAGATATTTACTACGCCGCGCTGCTCTCAAAGGCCAGCGGGAAATCCCTCCATGAAATAATCACCGCTAAGGCCGACTGGCGGGAGGTAGAGCGGAAATTCGGCATTACCGAATCCCAGATAGATAAGGTAGTAAACGATATGATCGCTACCGACATCGCGGAAAGAAGCGGGCTGGCGGTGGATACCGTCAAGGATCTGCTCAAAAATCATTATCATCCGCGGGATATTCGCATTGCCGGGCGTCTGGCGAAGGAATCAGGCAAGGACGTCAGGGACGTGCTGGATATGAAGAAATTAAATATGCGCTGGCGGGACGTAGCGGATAAATTGCATCTGGATGTGGAAGTCCTCAAGGCGAAGATCGGGGCCGAGGTTCAGGAAGACGCCGAAGCGGTCGAAGCCATTGAAGACGGGGCCGGTAAGGAAGCCCGGGCAAAATAACATAATAACGAGGGATAAAAATGAAAAACCGTATCAAAGCCTGTATAGCCGCCGGGCTTATCGGCGTCAGCCTGGCGGCGGGACTGCCGGAGAGCGCCAACGCGGCGAGGCCAGCGGAGGTTCCCGATAGGGTTGCCGTTGCCGCGGCTGATATAAACGGGCCGGAAAAGCGCTATATCGATTTCTGGTCCCGGTTCCGAGACGAAGTGCTGCTGGATCGGCCCCATCGGGATGATCCGCCGCCACCGCCGCCACCGCCACCACCACCGCCGGGCCGCCATATCACGCCGCCTCCTCCACCCCGTCATCCCGGGCACAGGCCACCACCGCCGCCTCATCATCCCGGCCGTCCGCAGCCTCCGCCGCCCCGTCATCCCGGGCACAGGCCGCCACCGCCACCCCATAGGCGACCGGCACCACCGCCGCCGCACCGGAGACCGGCTCCACCACCGCCCCATCGGAGACCAGCGCCGCCGCCAAGGCCCCGTTCGGTGGTTCAGCCAACAGGACAGCCGAATTTTGTTATCACCGGACTGCCGGATAATAATTTGAGCTAATGCGTTCGGCTCGGCGTTTGTCATAACCATCGCCGGGCCGTAACTGCTTGTCCGTCATGAAGGTATTTATGGGGAATTTCAAAAACTGTCACGATCATTTGAAGGTAATGATTTTACCGCCGGCGGGGCGGCGGCTTCCCCTTTGAGGGGAACCGTATTGTGCTTCGGGCAGGGAAAGAAGGAGAAAAGAATGAAAAATTTCGCCGGTTTTATTGCGGGGCTTTGCGCGTGGCTGACCCTTCTCATCGGCACTGCATCGGCCCAGGTGGTCGTGGTGGACGGCACCGGCACGGACAGGGAAAGCGCGGTGCGGGACGCTATGCGGCGGGCGGTGGAGGTAGTCGTGGGGACGTTTGTGGACTCCAAAACCCTCATCGAGCGGTCCCAAGTGGTCAGCGACGAGATTTACGCCAAAAGCGAGGGCTTCGCCCGGAACGTGGAGATCCTCTCCGCCCGGGAGACCGCCGGGCTCTATACCGTAAGCGCCCGGATCGACGTGGATACCTCGCCGGACTCGGCCCTGATGGACCGGCTGAAAATGGTCATGGCCCTCAACGATCCCCGGATTGCGGTTATCGTCTTCCGGCGGGACGGAGACGGGGTTATGTACGACGACCGGCTGGAGGCGGCCATCAACGAGCGGCTGCTGTCCCTGGGCTTTTCTCACGTGCTGGACGCGGGAACGGCTTCCCGGCTGATGGACGACTCCCTGCTGGCCATCATGTACGCCGACGATCAGCGTCATTTTGACATCGACGGGGCCGGGTTCGGGGCTGATATTCTCGTCTTGGGCAAAAGCGAGGGAGACGCAGAGGGAGTGGAATTTACCCGGTACGATGGCATGACGACGACCCAAACACCCTTTAAGCGGGGCTTTGCCGAAATGAGCGTCAAGGTCGTAAAGCTGGACACGGGGAATCTCGTGGGCACCTTCCACGTGGAAGGGACGGGACTGGACGTTTCCGAGCGCCTCGCCCGAAGCAAAGCCTTGAAGGACGTAGCCAGCCGCGCGGCAGAGGAAGTGGAAAAAGCCCTCCGGCACGAAGGGAGCAAGGTTTCGGGAGGCGTTCAGTTCCTGGTGCGGGCCTCCAGCGAAGGAGCGCTGGATAAATTTGTCGCCGCCCTGCGGTCCCTGGCCGGCGTGCAGAGCGTCTATATCCGGGAGCGGCGGGGCCTCACCGCCACCATCGAAGCGGATTCCGCCCAGAAGGCTCCCGCTCTCGTCAATATGCTCAAAAGGAGCGGCCAAATCGGGGTCTTTGTGGAAAATATGAGCGGGAACCGGGCCGAGCTTTCGGTGGGAGAGTAAAAATAAGGAGCGGAAATCATGAAAAAAATTATCGTGATGGTACTGGCCTTTATGCTGATAACTGAACAGGCGTTTGCCTTTCCCGGCCTCGCCCTTTTGCCGACGCTGCTCAATATCGGCATGATGGGTTCCGCCGTGTATTCGGCGGGGAAGGGGGATCGGTTCAGAGCGGATAATCTTTGGTACGATCCGAAGGCCGATTTTTCAAAGATCAATTCTATCGTCGTATTTCCACTTGTTGCGCCGAGTCAGGACGATATAAGCCAGCAGACGATTACACGGTTTACGCATGACAGGATTATGCGTAAACTCGAAGAGATGAATCCCGTGTTTGTAGTAGACTATAAGGCTGCAGACAGCAGGGGGAATGCGGCCGCAAAAAATATGTCGCAGGTTGATATGTTTACCGAAGACGACGCCGCGGCGGCAGAAAAGGCCGTGCAGGAATATGATAATGCCATAAACCCGGTCAATTATCCCGCGCTGCTCGAGCCCTTTGAGAGCGAAGCGGAACGCGGCGCGGCGGTGCGCGCCGAGACTGGCGCGGACACCTACCTTACGTGGCGGCTTTCCGAAATATACGATCCAGACGAGTATAAGATGCCCAAAAAAAAGATAAAAGGAGAGTATTGGCAAAATTATTCGTATGCGTATTGCACGTACTCTTTACGCAGCGCCAACGGAAACGAGATTATGGCTTACAGCGCCATTGTTCCTGTTGCCATAATGAACGGGGCCGCCTCACTTCCTGACGTGGCCGTGGCGTTCAATGGTTTTGCCGACGAGCTGAAGGATTTGCGCAAGGAAAAGGAACAGAAAAATTTTGCAGGCGGCAAAACGCTTCGCATTGGAACAATAAATGTTCCGCCTTCCGGCAACGAGGAAAGCGGCGTCATGAAGCGGTCGCTGGATACCGCCGTCCGCCAACAGGCGGAGGACGCAAATTTATTCCGCCCGACGACGAACGCAGAGAGCGATTACATCATGGAAGCCGATATTACAGATTGCACGGTGAGAAAAATCTGCACCGTTAAAAAGAGCGGCATGAGCGAATTTGAAGTCAAAGCGCACGTTGCGGCCACGGTAAAGCTCATTAACGCAAAGAGCGGTCTGGCGGTTTCAACCTATACCGGCGAGGCGGACGGCGTAAGCGAGAGCAAAGCGTTTGCGAAAATTGTAAAAAAATTCTTTGAGGAGGCCAAGCCGCAGCTGAAATCGTAATGAACGGGCGAATTATAAAGAGGGCGCAGGAAGAGAGGACGATGACATGAAGAGAGTTTTGGTCATGACGCTGGCTATGATTCTGATAGCAAGTCAAGCCTATGCTTCATTTTTAGACGATTTATTTAACCATAATCAGAATGCCGCTAAAGACGGTAACGTCTGGTATGACCGCAATTTCGATTTTTCGACGATCGATTCCATCGCGGTCTACCCAATGGACGTACAGTTCAATCAGTTGTTTCACGAAAAATATCCTGATTTGCGGGAAAATGTTACGCAGGACATACATAGAACGCTGGAATGGGATCGATCGTCGTGGGAAAAGGCATCGATATTTCCGGACAGTTTCGCCTATTCGGTCAGCGTTAGTACACAGGAAACGCTGAAGCATCAATTGATAGAAACATTCCCCAACAAGATAAAAACAGTTTTTCTCGTAACGCCGACAGGGTGGGTTGGCTCGCCCCACACACCCCGCAAAGGAGCCTCGGATGCGTATGCGGCCTATCGAAAGACGCCTGGAGAAATGAGAAAACTGTCGCCGGAAGAAGCAGAGGAGGTATTTTCTAAGGAAAATTTATACAAAGTAGAGTATCCCGCTCTCATGGAAACTTATGAGAGCGAAGACGCTCGCGGGGCGGCAGTGCGGGAGGCGACCGGGGCAGCGGTGTATTTGCGCTGGTTCATGAAAGGGCCTTATACGCCGAATCAGGTTGATACCTATTCACTGCGTGTTCCCGGCTACTATGGAGTGCCGAAGCAGGTGACGGTTTCTCTTTATACGTCGTGCGGCTGTACGCTTTATGACGGAAATGGAAGGGAGATTCTGGCTTACAGCGCGAAAGTGCCGAGGGAATGCGACGGAACGCCGTCCGTTTCTATGGGAAAGAAAAACAATGAAAACAGCGCGTTCGTCAGAGGGCTGGTCGATAACCTGGAAAAGCTCATGGCGGCCAAAACTGCAGAAAAAGCGCCGCTCAGTGCAAAGACGGTACGCGCTGGCGAGATTACGCTGGACTATCTTGAGGGGGAGGAAACTTACCCGGCGGAGGTTGATATTACTAAGAAAGCACTCTCGACGACGGTACTCGAAAACGCCGACGAGGCGAAATCGCTCCGTGCCGCCGAGGGGGATGTGAGCGATTATATTCTGGAGGCGGCGGTGACGGACTGCACAGTTAAGATGGAGTCGGGCCGTAAAAAAGGAAGCGAGCCGATAGATACTTCGTTCAGAGCGACACTCAAAGCGGCTGTGCGGCTCATCGACGCCAGAACCGGCGCCGTGGTGAAGGCGTCGCAGGGTGAAGCAAGCGGCAGAACCGAAAGCGAAGCCTTTGGAAAAATTGTAAAGAAATTCTTTGGGGAAGTGGAGAAGACGGTTAAATGATACGTGTAATGATGGATATGCGACGATATGGTAAGATTCTTTCACTGGCTGTATTTCTGGCCGTGTTTTTGCTCAATGCGCCACCTGCCGAGGCAATTTTTGAGGAGCTTGAGAAGAAAGACGCATTGCCCGGAATCATTGTGGGTGAGGTGGCCTGCTACAAGGCGAATCCCGTTAAACAGTCAATCTGCGATTCCTATCGGGCCCTTTTGAAAGCCGAAATTATAGAATCAAAAAAGCTGCGGCTGGTTTCTCTGCCGGAGCCGGCTGTTCCCCCAAGGCTTGCAGAGTCCACCGAAGAAGACGAGCCTTCCGAGGAAGCAGCTCTTTCCCAAGCGGAAGTGAAGGCCATTACGGATTATTATGCCGCCCTGGAACTGAACGAGCTTTTGGGGCGGGTCCATATGAACGCTATGCTGAAAGGGGACGAAGCCGCTCTGGACGAGGCAAACGACAAGCTTACCGCTTACAGCCGGAAAACCGTCCGGGGGCTGGTAACAAAGACCAGCCCCTACCCGGTTTCGGCAGATTTACGGGAGCCGCTGCGAATGCTGGGGAAAGAACACGGGGCCCGCTATATCCTCTTCTGCCATTTGATTGGAATTAAGGGTGGCGCTGTCTATAACGGGTGGAGCAGCGGCAACAAGATTTCCGCCCAGGTGGATTATTACCTTATCGACACTCTGGAGGGCAAAGTACATCGTACCCATAAGGAACGGTCGAAATCCGCTAAACAGATGTATTTAATATATGCTACGGCCGGTAAGACAATGTCCCTTGAAATGCTCTTGCAGCGAATCATGGAAAAAGGCGCGGAGCAGTATGTCAAAGAGCTGGAAAAGCAGTGCGGGAGGAAGGGCGAATGAGAAGACAAGGCGGTTTTTGGAGGAGATTTTTCCTTGAATTTTTCACCGTGGTTATTGCCTTTACAGCGTTTGCGGCAGTGGGGCGGGCGGAAGAAGTAGCAGCGGCGAAAGCGGCGGGCCCGCTTCCTTTGCTGGCCGTGGCGCCGACGGAGAGCCGCTTGCCGAAGCGCGAAGAGAAAGAGCTGGAGTTAGGCGACGAGGAGGCATCCCTTATCGCCATCAAGGATTACCTGATGATTGCGCTGATCGATGACGGCCGGTTCGAGGTGACTGATTTCATAGAGGGAATGGATACGTCAGGCCGGGAGGTTTATATCGTCCGTCCTTATCTGATTGGCCTCAACGGCTATACCAGCGGAATGCATTTCTTCGATGATAAGGGCGAAGAAAGAGCCGGGGGCGATTCGGGCACGGTGGAAGTCGATATCATGGTGAAGATTCTTGATCCTAAGACCTGCAAGGAGCTTCTCATGGTGCACGGCGAAGGAAAAGCTTCCGCGCGGAATATGAACGTAACGTACCAGGAGTACACTGTCTCCGGCGGGGCGAAAATAATGCTGGACGGAAAAGTGGACGGAGCGATATTAAAGGCGGCAACGGACGCGGCTAATCAAATCAGGCAAAAGGCATAAAAGGGAGGAATAATTCATGCTCAGACGGATATGGCTGATTCTTTGTCTGGCGGTGGCCCTGAACGGGGCGGTCTGCTCGGCGGGAATCAACGATTACCCCACGGTGGCGGTGCTGGACTTCGGGCTGAAGGCCAACGCTTCGCCGGAGGTGATTCTCGAGTCATCAGCGATAGTGACGGACACGGTGGAGGAAATGCTCCTGGACAGCGGGCGGTTCAACATCGTGGACCGCCAGCAGATCGACGCGGTTATCGCCGAGCAGGCCAACGGTATGAGCGGCTTGTACGATTCCGCCACGGCGGCCCGGGTGGGCGGTATCCTGGGGGCGGAATACATGGTCGTGGGCAACGTCAATGGCCTTAGTACAAGGGCTTCCGCTGTAGGTCTCACCGATTCCCGGGTCGGCAGCGTGGGCAACAGTAAGCAAACGGTAGCGGCGCGGATAACCGTCCGGGTAATCGAGGTGGCCACCAGCCGGGTGGTGACCATGGCCAGCGGCTGCGGCGAATCCTCCCGAACCGGGTCGGAGTTCGATCTTAGCAAAAGGCGGAGCCGCCGCACGGCCAGAATCGACGTTTACGGCCCCGATGGCTCCCACGGGACAATCAAAGGGGAGACCAGCCGCACGGCGGGGAACTGGCTGACCTTCCGTATCGGCGGTTACGAAATCAGCCAGAAGCAGGTGGAAAACGCCCTGATCAAGGCGGCCACCAAGGCAATCTACGGTGAGAAAACCGGATTGCTGGCCAAGCTGGATGGCAAAAATAAGAAACCCACATATAAAGATTATCTGCGCTGAGGTACTGCAAGGAGGGGAAAGCCATGAAAAAAATCCTGCGGGTTTTAGCGGTGATGTTGGCAGTGCTTACTTTCGGTACAAGCCTCGCCATGGCGGCGCGGCCCCAGGGCCATTCTGACGGCGCTGGCACCGAAGACTACGGGAGCAATTTCCCCGCGGAGGTCCTGCAGCTGGTCAATGTAGCGCGGGCCAGGACCGGAGTAAGGCCGCTGCAACCGGCAGAGGATCTGACGGCGGCGGCAGCAATCCGGGCGAAGGAGCTGACGAGACAGTTCAGCCATACCCGGCCCGATGGCCGGGACTGCTTCACGGCCATAAAACGGCATTACCGGACGGCAGGGGAAAATATCGCCGCCGGTCAGCGGTCACCGGCGGAGGTAATGGACAGCTGGATGCACTCCGAGGGGCACCGCCGCAATATCCTCAACCCGGCCTTTAAGTATTTCGGCCTGGGGTTTTACACCGAGCCTGATTCGGCCATGAAATTTTACTGGACGCAGCTCTTCACCGGCTGATACCGGCGGGGCAGGCAAAGCAACGGCAAAAGGCGGCTCTCCGCTATTGGCGGCGGGCCGCTGCAAAATAAAAACAAAGAAAGCGAGAGATTATGATGAAAAAATTACCTGGCAAAAAATTGGCGCTGGCCCTTGCGATGGGGGCGGCTGTCACCGGAACCACCCTTTACGCCGCCCCTTTGGCTCTGGCCAACGTCAGCGACGCAGCGCTGGCGGCGGAAGCGGAAAACTCGGCCACTAAAGGCGTAACCGCCTGGGAAGAGGGAAAAATCGTAGCCTGCGGCATCGGCGTGCCCCCGGCGAACGCCCTTTCCCCGGCTCAGGGCCGGGCGCTGGCATTGACGGCGGCCCGGATTGAAGCCATGCGGAATCTGCTGACGACGGCGGAGGGTATTCAACTGTCGGCAGATACGACAATAGAAAATCTGATGGTCAGCAACGACACCATCAAGACCCACGTGGAAGGCTCCCTTAAAGGGGCGAAGATGGTAGGGGAACCGAAGTTTTTGGAGGACGGAAGCTGCATCGTGACCATGTCGGCTCCCCTTTACGGGGCCACCAGCCTGGCATCGGTGGTGATGCCGGAATACGCTAAAACCATCCAGAAGCAGGACTTTGCGCCGGTGACGCCCAGCTATGCGCCAACTCAGGAAGTGCAGACGGCTGCCTATACTGGAGTAGTGGTAGACGCGGCGGGAATGGGTCTGGAGGGCACCTTCTCCCCGGTGATCTACGACACGAACGGGCGAATCGTTTATGGGGCGCAGAATATCGATTACACGGCGGCCATCAACAACGGCATGGTAGGCTACGCCCGGGAGCTTACGGCGGCAACCGGCGGCTCCTCCCGGGCGGGCACGAATCCCCTGGTCCTCAAGGCGGTGGAAGTGCGGGGCGGACAGAACTCCACGAACCCCGTCAACGTAGTGGTGAGCGTAGAGGACGCCGACAAGATTTTGTACGCGAACGCGAAGAGCGGCTTCCTGAGCAAATGCGCGGTTGTCTTCGTGCGCTGACGGGGAAGCGCCCCAAGGCGGCGAATCCGGCGGCGAGTTGAAAGGAGAGCTTCGAGGGACGGCCAGGGCCGTTTTATTCGGAGCTCTTTACTTTTAGGAAGGTGTCTGACCTATGGAGGAAAAAACAAACAAGCGGATAAAGGGGTTTAAGGGGGCCGCCTGCGGGCTGGCGCTGGCCCTCGTTACCGGCCTAACGTGCTTTGCCCCGACGGCGGAGGGGGCCGCGCTGGCCGGGGAGACCGGTCAGGCCGACCGGGCCTATGCGGAAGCGTGTTCCGCCAGGGAGCCGGGGGAGAAAGTCCCCGCCTGGCTGGCCGGGCCCGGCGGCGGAAGCCGGGAGGAGGCGGCCAGGCTGGCCAAGGCCGAACCCAGCCTATACCTGGAGAAAATAGAGGGCGGGGCCCGGGGGGATTATCTGGCGGCAAAAGAAACGCTGGCGGCGGCTTGGGACCGCCTCCGGGCAAAAGAGCCGGAGCGGCGGACGGTGGACCCGGCGGTCCGAAGCGGCTATGTAACGGCCATAAAAGCCATCAACCGCTCCCTGGCCGCCGAGCCCCGTTACTGGCGGAGCTACGCCTTGGGCTCCCTGATTTACCGGGGCTACGGAGGGATAGGCCAGGCAGAGCGCTACGCCGGGCAGGCGCTGGCGCTGCTGCGGATACGCCTGGAGCGTGACGAGGGGGACGTCTGGGCCCATTTGGCGCTGGCGGTCATGGGACTGGCCGGGGAAGGCCGCTTCTGGCCGGAAGGGGAGCCGACGGCCCGCCGGGAAGCGGAGCGGGTGCTTGAACTTTGCGGCTACGGCGCCCCGCTGGAGAACGGAGCGGCGTATCGCCTGCCGGATATTCCCGTGAAGAATTTCTTTCCCAATTTTGATACCAGCCGCCCAATGTCCGGGGCGAAAAGATCGCTGAGCGGCGGCGACCGGGCCTTTTGCGGGTTCATCGCCGCCCTGGCGCTGGGGGATGACCGGAGCGGGGCCTTGGCCGGAGCCGTCCAGGCCCATTCGACCGCCAGCTCTTCCCTCCCCGCTTTGGCCCTTGCAGGCCGGGAGGCGGCGGAGCTAGATGAGGCGGCGGGCGGCAAAGGCGAACACACCCGGGTATTCTTGCTCAAATGTCTCCTGGCTCTCCCCGAGGAAATCGGCCTGGGGCAATAAGCTGTTGAAGGATTGCCCACCGGGACGCTTTGAGGTCAGCCCGTAAAAATACCGCGCGGTCTCTCGGGAACGCGCGGTATTTTATGGATGGGGGATTTGTCCGGCCCGTCCGGGTAATTTTGCCGGGACAGAAAATCATTGACACCAAAAAGATTATATAATATTATGAAATTTACTGACACAAAAAATTCGCAGGTTGTTTTTTGCGGGCTTTTTTGGTCAGCCGTTATTTGTCGAAAACCGCTTTTGCGCAGGAGCCATATTTTATTGTAGAAACAACAGGAGGAAGGATTTTCAAATGACCACCAGGGAAAATTTGCGTAACGTCGCCATTATTGCTCACGTTGACCATGGCAAAACCACGCTGGTTGACGCCATGCTGAAGCAGAGCCACGTGTTCCGGGCCAACGAACAGGTAGCGGAACGGGTCATGGACTCCGGCGATATCGAACGGGAGCGGGGCATTACCATTCTTTCCAAGAATACCGCCATCATGTACAAGGATGTGAAGATAAACATCGTGGACACCCCGGGCCATGCGGATTTCGGCGGCGAGGTGGAGCGGGTGCTGAACATGGTTGACGGTGTTCTCCTGCTGGTGGATGCCTTTGAAGGGCCCATGCCCCAGACGAAATACGTCCTCCGGAAGGCCCTGGAGCAGAAGCTGAAGCCCATCGTGGTCATCAATAAGATCGACCGGCCGGACCAGCGGGTGAACGACGTTTACGACGAAGTTCTGGAGCTGTTCATGGAGCTGGACGCCGATGACGACCAGCTGGACTTCCCGGTAGTGTACTGCGCGGCCCGGGACGGTATCGCCAAGCTGGATATGGCGGATGACAACAGCGACCTTACCCCCCTCTTTGAGATGATGATCAAGGAGCTTCCCGCGCCCAAAGGAGATGCTGAGGGGCCCCTCCAAATGATGGTGACCACCCTGGAGGCGGACGATTACGTGGGCCGGGTGGCGATCGGCCGCATTATCCGGGGAACCGCCACGGTGAACCAAAACGTTATCCTCACCGATGGGGACCACGAGAAAAAGGCAAAGATCGGCAAGATCTTCGTCTATCAGGGGCTGAAGCGGGTAGAGGTTCCCTCTGCCTCCATGGGGGATATCGTGGCCTTCACCGGCCTGGCCGACGTAGCCATCGGGCAGACCGTGGCCGACGCCGCCGCTCCGGAGGCGCTTCCGGCCATCAATATCGACGAGCCCACCCTCTCCATGACCTTTGGGGTCAATACCAGCCCCTTTGCCGGACAGGAAGGTCAGTTCGTCACCAGCCGCCACATCCGGGACCGCCTGTTCAAGGAAGTGGAGACAAACGTAAGCCTGCGGGTGGAGGAAACCGATTCCGCCGATACCTTCAAGGTTTCCGGCCGGGGAGAGCTTCACCTTTCCATCCTCATCGAGACCATGCGCCGGGAGGGCTACGAGCTGCAGGTGGGGAAGCCGGAGGTCATTTACAAGACAATTAACGGCCAGCTCTGCGAGCCCATCGAAAACCTGACAGTGGAAGTGCCCCAGGAATATATGGGAACCGTCATGGAGCTGCTGGGCACCCGTAAGGCAGAGCTGGTGAACATGACGGAGGTGGCCTCCTACATCCGGATGGAATACGTCATTCCCGCCCGGGGGCTCATCGGCTTTCGTTCCGCCCTTCTGACAAATACCAAGGGCAACGGCATCATGAACCATGTCTTCCACGGCTACGTTCCCTACAAGGGGGATATGCCCAGCCGTACCCATGGCTCCCTGGTGGCCTTCGAGCAGGGAGAGACCACCGGTTACGGCATCTTCACCCTTCAGGACCGGGGCGTGATGTTCATTTCCCCGGGCCAGTCCGTATACGAGGGCATGATCGTCGGGGAGAATACCCGGGAACTGGATATTGACATCAATCCCTGCAAAGCAAAGCACGTTTCCAATATGCGCACCTCCGCCTCCGACGAGGCCATCCGCCTGGTGCCTCCCCGGATCCTCAGCCTGGAGCAGGCTCTGGAATACATCAATGACGACGAGATGGTGGAGGTCACTCCACAGAACATCCGCCTGCGGAAAGCCGTCCTTGACCATACTGCCCGGGGCCGGGCCAGGAAAAACGCCATCAAGGCGGCAGGGAAATAATAGTAACCTATAATCGGTCTCATTGGCTCCCCTGTAGGTTGGCATGAGCACTTAAGCCACTGAAAGTGGCTTTTAGTGCGAGCCATGCAAACTACTTAGCGATTGCCGAGTTGCAAGACGATGGCAGAGCTTAGTAGTTTGTAGGAGCTGTCAGCGAAG
>CAZIKQ010000038.1:0-17488 GCA_964540025.1 uncultured Schwartzia sp.
GGCCAGGTGGCGGGATACGTTGGCTGCTGGGTTATCGATGACGAAGCGCAGATAACAAATGTGGCCATTCATCCTGACTATCAGGGACAGGGCGTCAGCCGCCGGCTTCTGGAAAATCTTATTGCGGTCATCAGGGAGCGGGGGGCAGAACGGCTTACCCTTGAGGTCAGGCCCTCTAATACGGCGGCCCTGAATCTTTATACTTCGCTGGGCTTTGTGGATTGCGGCCGCCGTCCCCACTACTATGAGGATGGGGAAGATGCAATAATCATGTGGATGTTAAAGCTTTGAGGAAAGACCAAAGGGGAGCAGAACCGTGGAATACTTTAACAGAGAAAGAATTGCCTCAAAACCGGCGGAAGAGCGAATCACCCTGGGAATAGAGTCCAGCTGTGACGAGACGGCAGCGGCTGTCCTCAGGGGCGGAAGAGAGCTGCTGGCCGACGTAATATCCACTCAGGTGCCCATTCACCGTAAGTTTGGCGGCGTGGTGCCGGAGATAGCTTCCCGGAATCATATTTTGAATGTCCTGCCGGTGGTGGATGAGGCGGTAAAGCAAGCCGGGCTGAAACTGGCGGATATCGATCAGATCGCCGTTACCTATGGGCCCGGTCTGGTGGGGGCGCTCCTGGTTGGCGTAGCCGCCGCAAAGTCCCTGGCCTGGTCGCTGGAAGTGCCCCTCATCGGCGTTAATCACCTGGAGGGACATATATTTGCCAATTTTTTGAGCTTTCCTGATTTAACGCCTCCCTTTGTGGCTCTGGTGGCCTCGGGGGGGCATACGGCTCTGGTTCACGTTTCAGACTATGACCGCTTCCGCCTTCTGGGCCAGACGAGGGATGACGCGGCCGGGGAGGCCTTTGACAAGGTGGCGAGGGTCATGGGGCTGCCCTATCCCGGCGGGCCGGAAATCGACAGGCTGGCCAGAGAGGGCGATCCCCAGGCAATCGACTTCCCCAGGGCGCTGGCCAGGGATGGCTACGAGTTCAGCTTCAGCGGGCTGAAATCGGCGGTGCTCAATTATTTGAATACGCAGAAATTGAAAAATATACCGGTACGCAAGGCTGACGTGGCGGCTTCCTTCCAACAGGCCGTCATTGCCATACTGGTGGAAAAATCTCTTGCCGCCCTGGGGGAAACAGGACTGGACACGCTGGCGCTGGCTGGCGGCGTGGCGGCTAACGGCGCCCTGGAAGCGGAGCTTCGGCGGGCCACGGGAGAGGCCGGTTATAAATTTTATTTTCCCAATCGGCGGCTGTGCACTGACAATGCCGCCATGATTGCCTGCCGGGGGTATTATCAGTCTTTGACCGATAATTATGAACACAATGACCTGACCCTGAACGCGGTTCCCGGACTGTCCCTGTCAGACAGGTGAGGCGCTTTGAAATGATAAAGGCGGATATCTGGCGGCGGTGTGAACTTTCCGGCAAGGAAATTGTCCGCCTGAAACAGATCGAGAATTTACTGCCCTTTCTGGCTGATTTTACCAATGCCATAGTCAATGTCTACGTACCCGGTAAAACGGCCGGTACAATCGTTCTGCTGGTTTCGGAGCGACCTCGGACTATTTTTTTCGGGAGCGGTCCCGTGGGGGGAGCCTTGCTTAACCTGAGCGAGGAGCCTTTGGTAAAGTATACCTTTGAAGAGGGAAGGCCCATTCACGGCCATCGGGAAATCGGGACAGGTGTCGATGAGGCAAGCATTGTCATGACTGCGGCGCCAGTTTTTGCAGATGGCCGGACAGCGGCGGTCGTGACGATTGAAACTACGAAGGAGACTTATGATTCCGGCGGCTACAATCACATTTTGAAGGCGGCCAGGCTGCTGTTGGAGGATAATCTGCAGGATTATGCCCAGGAGATGTACCGTCCCATCAGGGAGACGGACGGGATACTCATTGCTGATAAATTTGACCGGATCGTCTTTGCAAATCTGGCCGCCCAGAGGGTGTACAGGGTGCTGGGGGTCCTCAATCCGGTAGGCTTGCTGCGGAAGGACAGGCTGCTGAACCGCCATATTACCAGCGAGACCATAAAGCCGGGACAGCCCAATGAAAGGGAAGTGACTGCCGGCGGTCTGGTTCTGGTAATGCGGGATATCCCGGTGGAGTCAAAGGGGGATCTCCGGGGACGGATCGTGGTGATCGAGGACGTCACGGCCCTGCGGGAAAAGGAAAAGGAAATCAGGCTTCAGAAGGCAGTGATCAGAGAAATCCATCACCGGGTCAAGAATAATCTTCAGAGCATCGCAAGCCTTTTGAACCTTCAAGCCCGCCGGATGAAAGCGCCGGAGGCAAGGGAAGCGCTGAAGGAAAGCGCCGGCCGGGTACGGAGCATCGCCACCATACACGAGTATCTGTCAAACAGAGGGACGGATATGGTGGACGCCATGTCTCTGGCCAGGAACCTCCTGAATAATATCGAGGCGATGGTTCGACCTGATTTCACCATAATCCGTCGGATTTCCGGGGAAACCTTTCCGCTCAATCCGGCCATGACAACCGGCTTTGCCCTGGCGATAAACGAAATACTGCTCAATATTATCAAGCACGCTTTCAACGACAATCGGGTACGGGGAACCATCGGCCTGACTATTTCCAACGGGGCTGACTGCCATCGGCTAGTCCTGTATGACGACGGCTGCGGGCTGCCCGATGATTTCGATTTGGAGAATATCAATTCCCTGGGAATTACCCTGATAAAAAATTTTATCCGGGATGATCTGGGAGGGACGTTTATTATGGAAAACAATGAGGGCAGAGGGACGAGAGCCGTCATAACTCTGCCGCTGGATACCGGCCGCCGGGAGGAAGTGATCCCATGAAAAATCCGCTTAATATAGTAATAGCCGATAATGAGTCGATCATCCGCATGGATTTGCGGGAGATGCTGGAGGAGCAGGGACATACCATTGTGGGGGAGGCCCATGATGGAAAACAGGCTCTGGAGCTGACGAGAAAATATCGGCCTGATTTGGTAATGATGGACATAAAAATGCCCAATATGGATGGTATCACCGCGGCCAAGGCAATCGCTGACGAAGGTATTGCCCCGGTTATTTTGCTGACGGCCTTCAGCGATTCGGAGATCGTAAATCGGGCGAAGGACGCCGGGGTACTGGCGTACCTCGTTAAGCCTGTCCGGGAGGAGAGCATTTCCCCGGCTATTGAAATCGCCCTCAGCCGCTGGCAGGAAATGAAAGAGCTGGAGCGGGAGCTGGAGGCGGCCAAGGATTCGCTGGAGTTTCGCAAGACCTTGGACAGGGCGAAGGGAATACTCATGGATGCCCATAATATTTCCGAAAGCGAAGCCTACCGCCGCATTCAGCGCTACAGTATGATGAAGCGAAAAACCATCAAGGAAGTGGCGGAGGCGATAGTTAGAGCCGGACTGAGAAAGAGAGGCTGAAAATATCCGCAGGCCTGATTAGCTTAGCGCCATACTTCGGTTTCTATGAGACGGGCGCGCATGGTTTGTATGCAGGTTCCCTTGTGCTGCCGTGTATGGTATAATGCGCAGAGTATGCGGGAGCAAAGTGATACGTAGCGAAGAAAGCAAAGCCGGACGATAGGACAATGAGATTTTGTATTCGGGGGAATGAAGCATGAAATGGGATATGTTGCGGAGGTGGCTGCTGGCAGTTGGGTTGGCGCTCGCTGTTACGGCGGCCTGTCGGAAATTTTTTAGGACGGAGGGTGTCGAGGTATTTTTGGTTGCGCAAACCTCCGTGCCCGTAACATATCAAGTTAGCTTTCATGGTGCGAACGGTATGTTTTGTGATGCGCTGTCCGTGCAGCAGGCGAGTGTGCGGCTGGATGAGGACGAGCGCCTGGCGTTCTTGCTGCCTATAAAAGAAACGGCGGGGATTCAGCTGACGCTTCGTTCGGATGATACATCGGGGGTCGTGCGCGTGCGCGCGCTTTCAATTAACGGTCGGGCTATTGATGTGTCCGAGGCGCTGCGGCAGGGCGTGACAGAAGGGACGGAGAAGATCGGCGCGGAGGACGGCAGCGTTTGTTTCATGCTGCGTGCGCCATCGGTTTCCTTCATTTTACCGGAGGGGATGAGCCACGCGCGGGCGCAAAGGCACTATGATATGTTGCCGCTTTTCTCCGTGTTCATGATGAGCTGTCTGTTGCTGGTCGGGGCGGTAGATTGGGCGGTACCGCGTCTTTCCGGCTGGCGGGATTGTACGTCGGCGGTGTTTTTGCTGACCGTCGGGCTGATTTTCATCATACCAGTACTCAGACTGCGCTCGGAAGATGTGAGTGCAGCTGAAAATAGACATCTGTCCCCCCCCGAGGATGTTTTCGGATGGCGGCAGTCTGAACCCCGCGTTTGGGCGAGAGTTTGAAAGCTGGCTGAACGACCGCTTTTACGGGCGGGAGCGATATATCTCGTTGCACTACCGGTGGAATGCGCTGTTTGGGGATGTGCGGGAAAACGGCAAGGCGTTTACGGGCAAAGGCGGCTGGCTCTTTTACAAAGGAGATGATGGGCGCTCGTCGATTCCATTGTATCAAAACAAAATAGCGTTTTCTGAGACCGAGATGAAGCTCATCGGCGAGAATCTGCGGCAAATGTATACATGGCTCCAGCGGCAGGGCATCGCTTTTGCGGTGCTGGCCGCGCCGAATAAGCACGATGTGTACGGAGAATATTACAAGCCTGGCATGGCGAAGGTGGGAGAGAAGGATCGCATCCAGCTTTTGAAAGCGTTTCTCGACGCAGATCATTGCCCGGTATCCGTTGTATATCCTTTGGATGCTTTGCTGGCGCACAAAGCGAATGGTCTGCTTTACTGGAAGACGGATACTCACTGGTGCGAGCATGGCGCGTTTATCGGGTATCTGGCGTGGATGCGGGACCTGCGGAAACTCCTCCCCGCCGCTGAAGCGCTGCCACCTGCGCGCATGATATACGAAGAAACCAAAACACCGGCGGGGGATCTGACGGTGATGCTGAATCTCAGGGATACTTCCGCGTATGCGCAGGATGTGTATTTCGCTCCGAAACCTGCAGACGGCTGGTCATATACCGCGACAGAAGAGAAAAATGCGAAAGAGGGGGCGCAGAAACCATTCATTCGTACGAGGACACCTGGTAAGCCGTATAAAGCCGTTGTGTTTCGTGATTCGTTTACGACAAGCCTTTTGCCGTACCTGTCTTCCACTTTTGGCGAAGTCCTTTATGTTTGGGATCATGATTTAAATTCCTATACGGGGTTGATCCGTCAAGAACAACCGGATATTGTGCTGTGGGAATTTGTGAGCCGGTATGCGCAGGTGCTTTTGCTTCCGGTTCCTGGTTGGCAGTGAGGTGACGGATTATGTTATTCAGTTCGACTGTGTTTCTGTTTTGCTTTTTGCCGCTCTGCATGAGCCTGTATTTTGGCGTGCGCCGGGGTCTGCGGCTGTATATCCTGCTCTTTGCGAGCTTATTGTTCTACGGATGGGGCGAGCCCCGTTATCTGGCCGTGATGATCTTCGTATGCCTTGTGGACTATCTGGCGGCGCTCGCTATCGGAGCGAGTGAAGCGTGCTGGCGGCGGCGCAGCGCGCTTTTCGTAGCGGTTTGTGTCAATTTGGGACTTTTAGGATATTTCAAATATTTTAATTTTTTCGTTGAAAATTGCAGTCTCTTTCTGGCGCATCCGCCGGCCCTTCGGCATATCGTCATGCCGATCGGCATATCTTTTTTTGTCTTTCAGGGGCTTTCTTATGTTGCTGATGTCTATCGCGGGGAGGTGGCCGTACAAAGAAGCTTTGCCAGGCTCTGTCTGTACGTTAGCTTTTTCCCACAGCTCATCGCAGGGCCGATCGTTCGGTATCGCGATATCGAGCGCGACATCATGAACCTCGATAGCGATTTTTCGGATGTATTGTATGGGATGAAGCGTTTTATCCTCGGGCTCGGCAAGAAGATGCTTATCGCAAATCCGCTCGGGGCGGCGGTGGCTCCGATCTTTGATGCGGGCTTTGCCGAGGCGGGGACGGCGGTTGCGTGGTTTGCCGCCGTCGCGTATTCCTTGCAGCTTTTCTTTGATTTTTCGGGCTACTCGGATATGGCGATCGGTCTCGGGCGCATCTTCGGCTTCCGGTTTCCAGAAAACTTCAGCTATCCGTATATCTCGAAGAGCATCACGGAGTTCTGGCGGCGCTGGCATATTTCGTTGGGGACGTGGTTTCGCGAATATCTATATATCCCGCTTGGTGGTAATCGCCGGGGCAAATACCGTACCTATGCAAATCTTTTGCTGGTCTTTTTCGTGACGGGTCTATGGCACGGTGCAAACTGGACATTTATTTTGTGGGGGCTGTGGCACGGGCTTTTTATTCTGCTGGAGCGCGCGGTTGGTGTTCCGCAGGGGAAGACGAAGTACGATCTTTTGCGTCACGTTTACACAGCGCTTGTTTTTATCATTGGCTGGACGATGTTTCGGGCGCCTACGGTGCAGGAGGGGGTAGGCTTCATTGGCACGATGCTGGGGATTTACAGTCCGGTGGCTGTGCCGGTGGCCGTAGGATATTACCTGACGAACAAAATCGCCGCAACGCTTTGCGCAGCCGCTTTTTTCAGTCTGCCCGTCAGCGGACGGCTCGCGGCGGCTGTCTTTCCAGAAGACAAGCTGCGCGGACAACTTGTCGGTAATGTTTGCCTCCTCGGCATACTCGTGCTCTCCATTGCATCTTTGGCGGCGTCCACATACAATCCGTTTATCTATTTCCGTTTTTAATGGCGAAGAAATGAAGAAGCGGTTACTTGAGGAAAAAGAGTGCTTTAATGAAGGGCTTAGCCTATTACAATCTGTTGCTTAAAAATAATTTGTTCAGGTGTCCTGCTTGCTATTGTAATCAACCGACATATTATTTTTCTGGCGTACAAAAAATTTTGTAGCGAATATTACCGGCCTATAGTATGATAGTGAAGTATTATCGGCAAACGCAATCGCCGGGTGAATATTGGCAGAAGATGCAGAGATAAGAAGGAGCAGCAGGCAATGAAATTTATCAGCACCCGTGGCCTTGGCGCCACAGATAAAAGTCAGGCAATTGATTCGGCTGAGGCAATCATCCGGGGGCTCGCTCCCGACGGAGGACTTTACGTTCCTGAGGAGCTTCCCAGAGTGCCGGCGGATTTTGCGGCGCAGCTGGCCGAGCTGGACTATGCCCGGCGGGCGCGCCGGGTGCTGTCCCTTTTCCTTACGGATTATACGGAGGATGAGATCACCGGCTGTATTGACCGGGCCTACAGCGGTAAGTTTGACGACGGCCGGATCGCCCCGGTAAAGCAGGTGGGGGATAAATCGGTCCTGGAGCTTTGGCATGGCCCTACCAGCGCCTTTAAGGATATGGCCCTTCAGCTTCTTCCCCAGCTCCTTTCCACCGCCCTGAAGAAGACCGGGAAGAAAAAAAGGGTCCTGATTCTCGTGGCCACCTCCGGGGATACCGGTAAGGCGGCTCTGGCCGGATTTGCCGACGTGGAGCAGACGAAAATCTGCGTATTCTATCCCGATGGAGGCGTCAGCGACATCCAGCGGCTTCAGATGGCTACCCAAAAGGGGGAAAATGTGGCGGTCCTGGCCATCAAAGGGAATTTTGACGATGCCCAGACCGGCGTGAAGAAAATATTTGGCGACGAGGCAGCGGCAAAAGAGCTGGCCGAAATGGGGGTTCAGCTCTCCAGCGCCAACTCCATCAATTGGGGCCGTCTCGTTCCTCAGATCGTCTATTATTTCAGCGCTTACGCCGATCTGATTGCCGCCGGCAGAATCAAGGCCGGGGATACCGTTGACTTCACCGTTCCTACCGGTAACTTCGGGAATATTCTGGCCGGTTTTTACGCCCGCCAGATGGGACTGCCAGTGGGCAAGCTTGTCTGCGCCTCCAATGCCAATAACGTTCTCACTGATTTTATTCAGACTGGCTATTACGACCGCAAGAGAGAATTTTTTAAGACTATTTCCCCTTCCATGGACATCCTTGTCTCCAGCAATCTCGAGCGTCTCCTGTACCATCTTACCGGTGATCCGGCCAGGGTTGCCGCCTGGATGAAGGAGCTGAATGAAACCGGCGGCTATGATGCCGGTGAGAATATGCTGGCGCGGCTGGCCAATTATTTCTGGGCCGGCTGGGCGGATGATGCCAGGACCCTTGCGACCATCAAGGCGGTTTATGAGGAGCATGGCTACGTTTTGGATACCCATACGGCTGTCGCCTGGGCGGTAGCCGAGGCGTACAGGGCAAAGACGCACAGCGACCGTCCCATGGTCATCGTTTCTACCGCCAGTCCCTACAAATTCAGCAGCAGCGTTCTGGAGGCGCTGGGGGAGAAAGCCGCGGGCAAAGATGCTTTCGCTCAGCTGGAAGCTCTGGAAGAAAAGAATCCGGTTAAGGCCCCATTGGGTCTGGCCGGACTGAAAGGTCTGCCGGTGCTTCATAAGACGGTTGTTGAAAAGGCTGATATGCTGAAAGCCGTGAAGGAGTTCGCCGGAAAATAATACAAAAAGAAAATAGCGTCCCGCGCTTATCAATGCGAGGCGCTATTTTTTTTGCGTAAAAAAGGAAGCTGACTGGTTGGTCAGCTTCCTTTTGGGAAAATCAGTGGAAGATATAATCGGAGGAGCTGCTGTTAAGCTCCGTTTCCTTTTGGCTGTCACTGTCGCTTTCCGGCATTGTAACGGCCTTGGGCAGCTCGGGCAGGATGTCAATCAGCGGAGCGTCACCGTTCTTTACGCAGCCTACCGTGATGGTCACCCGGCGATGGCGTTCGTCCTTTGGTATATCGTACATGATATCGAGCATTATTTCTTCGAGGATGCCCCGGAGACTTCGGGCTCCGGTCTTTCTGGCGATGGCCCGGCGGGCCACTTCCCTGAGAGCCTCTACCGTAAAATCAAGCTCCACGTTGTCCAGCTTCAGCAGCTCCTTGTATTGGCGGACGGGAGCGTTCACCGGCTCCGTAAGGATGGTGAGCAGGGAGTCCTCGTCCAATGTTTCGAGGGTGCAGATGATCGGCAGGCGGCCGACGATTTCCGGGATGATTCCGAACTTCACCAGATCCTCGGGGGTTACCTGGCGGAGCAGATCATCGGTAGAGGGACGGTCGGCCTCGCCGGTGACGGCAGCCCCGAAGCCGATGGCGGAGGTGTTTTTCTTCAGCCGCTTTTCAATGACCTGGTCAAGTCCTACGAAGGCGCCGCCGACGATGAAGAGGATGTGAGTTGTGTTGACCTTTATGGTGGGAGCTTCAGGATGCTTTCGCTGGCCGTGGGCGGTGAACTCTACGTCAGAGCCCTCCAGCATTTTCAGCAGGGACTGCTGGACGCCTTCGTGGCCGGGGTCCGCCGTAATGGAGTTATTCTCGCCGGATTTTCTGGCGATCTTGTCAAACTCATCGAGGTAGATGATGCCGTGCTCGGTCCGCTCGATGTCCTGCTCGGCGGCGTAGTAGAGATTGCGGACCGCGACCTCCACATCGTTGCCCACATATCCCGCCTCGGTGAGACTGGAGGTGTCGGTGATGGCGAAGGGAACGTCGAGAAGCCTGGCCAGGGTCTGGAGAATGGCAGTCTTGCCGCAGCCGGAAGGGCCGATCATAATCACGTTGGACTTGTCGATGACCGGGCTGTCATCCCGGCGGGTAGCATCGTACTTCATCCGCTTATAGTGGTTGTAGAGGGCAACGGAGAGAGTCTTTTTGGCCAGCTCCTGCTTTATAATGTACTTGTCAAGGTACTCCTTGATGATATGGGGCTTGTGCCTGGCGATGATTTCACCCAAGGGAATGCCGGTGGATTTTTTCTTTTTTGGCTTGGCTGATTCTCTGGGCGCGGCTGCCTGAATCGCGTCGTAGGTCTTCTCAATACAGTCGCGGCAGATGCCAATTCCGGTCTGGGGACTGTATATTGGCATATCGTACTGGGAACGGATCGTTATTACGCGCCGGCACAGGCTGCAGATTTGCTTGTCGTTATTTTTCGCCATATGTTTACCTCTATCAGTCTGGTTTTTCAAAAGTGACTAATATATTATCCATAAATTTTTAAGGCAATGCAAGGATTTTTTCCGTCAGCTGTAAATTTGTCATCTTGTTTTGGCTGTGGTATAATACCGAGATGAAAATTTTGGGTTACCTTGCCTAAATCGTATATTTGACAGGTACGGAGGTATATATGGCGACAAGGGTTTCGTCCTTGACAGAAAGTGGTATATTAGCGGGTATTACCGTAGTTATGGCAATAGTAGCCATGTATGTTCCCCTGCTGGGAATACTGGCCGTTCTTTTGTGGCCGCTGCCCATGATCCTGCTTCTGGTTCGTCATGGAATTAAGTGGGCGCTTATGTCCGTGGCTACGGCTATTGTGGTGACGGCGGCGCTGGTGGAGCCGATGGCGTCCCTTCGCCTCGCCGTGTCTTTTGCCCCTACGGGATTAGCTCTGGGAATTGGTTATCGCAATCGCTGGTCAGGAGTTAAAATTTTCTCCGTAGCCACCTTTGCCTCCATTATCGCCAAGGGGCTGGGGCTGTATATCGTGTTCCTGCTCACCGGTATCGAGCCGTTCTCCGGGCAGCTGGAGCTCATGCCCCAGCAGTTTGAGCAGTCGGTGGCAATGTACCAGTCCATGGGTATGAGTCCGGAACAGATCGAGGAGGCCCGCCGGAACTTTTCGGAAAACCTGAAGATGATCGCCCTGCTGCTGCCGATGGTAGTCCTGATTATGGGCATACTGGACACGGCTTTGAATTTCTGGGCCGGTGGCATTCTGCTCAGGAGATTTGGCGAGCCGGTTCCCGTTTTCCCAAAATTTACCGAATGGCGCCTTTCCTCCTTCTTTGCCTATCTTTACGCTTTCAGTATTTTGGGAATGTATTGGGGAAATGCCCACGATATTCCCCTGCTGTACAAGATTGCCGTGAATATGAACATGGCGGGGACTGTTGCCGGGCTGGTGCAGGGGGTCTCCGTATTTCAGGCGGCGGCAGCCCATTACAAATGGAAATCCTTCATGTCGAATATTCTGTTGATCCTGCTGGTGCTCAGTGGCATTGGCACGCAAATCATTGTGTTTACCGGACTTTTTGATACGGTGTTTGATTATCGCCGCCGTTTGGGCTGGCAAAAGTGAGGAGCTATTGATTCGGGAAGGTGGTGATCCTCTATGCCAAGAAACCTGTCTGCCGTCATCGATGCGATTTTGTTTTTGGTGGTGACGGCGGCGCTTGCGGGGACAATTTTTATCTACAATACTTTTCTTGGCCTGGCGTCAGGGCTTTTATGGTTCGTTATGCTCCTGTTCGCCATCGATCGCTGTAAGGACCGGGATAAAAAGATAAAACGATATTTTCGGGATGTTATCAGCAATGTAAACAGTCTGACCAATTATGCCATCGAGGGATTGCCGCAGGCTATTTTTCTGCTGAATTCCACCGGCAGATTGGAGTGGTCAAATCAAACTCTTTTTGATGAGAGATTTTTGGGGCGCAAGGTGGAACCCGGTGAGCAGATGACGGATTTTTGGTCGGAGTTACCCGTCTCCGCCTGGGGCAGTGAGGGAGAAGCTGTTTTTGCCGTGGGGGATCGCTGGTATAGCGCCGTGTATCGGCCCGTGGTAACTGAAGGCGGTTCCAGCTGTCTTATGGCGTACTATGTTGTAGAAGTGACTGAGACGGAGAAAATGCGCCGCGATTACGCTGATTCCCGGGCGGTTATTTGCTACATTCAGGTGGATAATGCAGACGAGATTTATCAGGGACTCAGTGAGACGGAACGCACGGTACTGATGTTCTCCATCAATAAGGCCCTCGACGAGTGGTCTCATTGCCTGAACTGTTACGTCCGCCGGATCAGTGATGAAAGTTATGTGGCCATCATGGAGCGGCGGGAGCTTGATAAAGCCATTGAGAATAAGTTTGAGGTTCTCGACAATGTCCGCCTCATCAAGGGGGCAAACAAGATTCCGGTAACTCTTTCTATAGGTATCGCCTGCGCTGATTCTGATAATACGGCAAATCTGGGCATAAAGGCGCAGA
This sequence comes from uncultured Schwartzia sp., assembly GCA_964540025.1. Taxonomy (GTDB): domain Bacteria; phylum Bacillota; class Negativicutes; order Selenomonadales; family Selenomonadaceae; genus RGIG250. The sequence goes on from CAZIKQ010000038.1 coordinate 12,035, forward strand.
AACAGCTGGATCTGGCCCTTGGCCGCGGCGGCGATCAGGTAGCGGTTCTCATAGACGGAAAGACCCAGTTCTTTGGGGGAAAGGCGAAGGCTGTCGAAAAGCATACCCGCGTCCGTTCCAGAGTCGTTGCCCACGCCCTGAGAGAGCTGATGGAAAACTCAGACGAGGTCTTTATCATGGGTCACCGCAACGAAGACTTTGACGCGGTCGGCGCGGCAATGGGCGTGGCAAAGATGGCGCAAAAGCTGGGCCTGCCGACTCATGTTGTGCTGTCCGATGTGAATAGCGGTATCGATAAGTTTGTAGATATGGCAAAGGAGAAGGGGATATTCAAAGAGATCTTCGTCAGCGAACGGGAGATTCCGCAGAGTATGGGCAATAACCCGCTGCTGGTGGTGGTGGATACCCATATTCCCCACTTGACGGCGGTACCGTCGCTCATTTCCCGTATTTCGGAGGTGGTTGTGATAGATCACCATCGGAAGAGCGAAAACAGCATTGAGAAGCCAACGCTGATTTATCTTGAACCGTCGGCATCCTCCTCCAGCGAGCTGGTAACCGAGCTGCTTATGTATTTTGATGACGCATTGGCCTTGGGCAGGTATGAGGCTACAGCTCTTTACGCGGGAATCGTTGTGGACACGAAAAATTTTACCGTTCAGTCAGGGGTCAGAACCTTCGAGGCGGCGGCGTATTTGCGCCGTGGCGGAGCCGACCCTGTTCTCGTCCGCCGGCTGTTCAGTACCGACTATGAGACGAATTTATTGATCGCCAAGACAGAATCTGCCGCAAAGCTCTACAATGGCGGTCTGATTGTTACCACCTGCCCCGAATCGGAGAATAATACATCGATAATAGCGGCTCAGGTGGCCGATGCCATGCTGCGCATTGAAGATGTCAGAATGAGTATGGTTCTGTTCCATATCGGTAAGGATGGGGTAGGGATTTCTGCCCGCTCTACCGGAAATCTCAATGTTCAGGTGATCATGGAGGAATTCGGCGGCGGAGGTCATCAAAATGTTGCCGGAGCTCAGCTGAAGGGCGTGGACATTCACGACATTGAAGATAAGCTGGTAATGGTTTGTAAAAAATATCTTGAGGAGAATGGTTGAAAATGAAAGTTATACTTAATCAGGATGTAAAGGGTCTGGGCAAGAAGGGCGAAATCGTTGAAGTTTCCGAGGGCTATGGCCGCAACTTCCTGCTGCCGAAAAAGCTGGCTGTTCCGGGAACGGAATCCAACATCAATATAGCGAAGGCGAAGGCCGGCTCCGCCGCCAGGAAAAAAGCCATGGAAGCCGACGAGGCAAAGTTACTGGCGGCCCAGCTGGCCAAAGTGGCGGTGACCCTGAAGGTGAAAATCGGCGAAGGGGGCAAGCTTTACGGCTCCATAACTGGCAAGGATGTGGCCCAGGCTCTGGCCAAAGACGGTATTGAAGTTGACAAGCGGAAGATTTCCCTTGACCGGGAAGTTACCGGTGCCGGGGAATATACGGCGACGATCAAGGTACACGCTGACACTGCAGCCCAGATAAAGGTGACCGTTGCCGAGGGCTGACCACTTTTTGGAAGGATAAATAATACCAGATGGGTTTTTTTGACTTTTTTCGTCACAAGAAAGCTAAAGAGAATAAGAGGGATGTTTCCCTTAACGAGGCTGCGGAAAAAAAGAATCCCCCGGATCCTCTGGACAGAGAGATTGAGACGATATTTAATTTGCTGGTGGAGGAGTGGGGCGCTGACCAGATCGTAATCAAAGCCGGGAAGCTTGATGCAATGGCCCTGCTCCGCTCGGAAAAGCGGGGGGAGCGGGTGCTGGCTATGGAACGGCTCGTTGAGGCTGATCCAACCATTGACCACGTGCCATCGGACAAAGAGATACCGGAGATCCTCACGCTGCTATCGGAGCATATTGCCGACAAAATTGCCCGCCGGACCATGGAGGACAAGATCGAACAGCAAATAGAGAAAAAGCTGGAAGAAAATCATAACGACTATGTAAAAGATATCCGTAAGCAGGTTTTGGAAGAGGAAAAGGGAGGAATGGAATCTCCCCAGGCGGCAAAAAAGCGGGAAAAACTGGAGGCGCTGGAGAAAATTTCCCTTACCCAGTCAATCCTGGAAATTCTCCGCCCCAAGGCCCTGGATGAGATCGTTGGCCAAGAGGCGGCGGTAAAGGCCCTGCTGGCAAAATTATCGTCGCCTTACCCCCAGCACCTCATACTGTACGGCCCGCCGGGAATTGGTAAAACCACTGCGGCAAGGTTAGTCCTGGAAGCGGCAAAAAAGGTATCCCATGCCCCCTTTGCCCCGGAAGCTCCCTTTGTGGAGACTGACGGAACCACGCTCCGCTGGGACCCCAGGGACATGACGAATCCTTTGCTGGGCTCCGTTCATGACCCTATTTATCAGGGAGCAAGGCGTGATCTGGCTGATAACGGGGTGCCTGAGCCAAAGCCGGGACTGGTGACAGACGCTCACGGCGGCATTCTCTTCATCGATGAAATCGGTGAGATGGACGAGCTGTTGCAGAATAAGCTGCTCAAGGTTCTCGAGGACAAGAGGGCGTATTTTGAGTCTGCTTACTTTGACCCGACCGATGAAAAGGTTCCTCCGTATATCAGGAAGCTGTTTGAAGAGGGGGCGCCGGCGGATTTTGTTCTGATAGGAGCCACGACCAGGGAAGCGTCCCACATCAACCCGGCGTTACGCTCCCGCTGTGCGGCCATATATTTTGAACCCCTTACTCCGGCGCAAATAGTTGAGCTGCTGCTGAAGGCCGCGGAGAAGCTGTCGGCGATTCTCAGCCGGGAAGCGGCAGAGCTCATTAGTGAATACACCGTAGAGGGCCGAAAAGCCGTGGGGATACTGGCCGACGCGTACAGCCTGGCCGTCAGCCGTCTGGCTGACGGTGAACCAACGGAGAATGTAGAAATCCTTCTCGATGATATTCGGGAGGTGGTAAGGGTCAGCCGGCTTTATCAGTACGTCACAAAAAAAGCCTCGGACACCTCAGCGCAAGGGCATATATTCGGCCTTGGCGTGTCGGGATTTCTTGGCTCGGTCATCGAGATTGAGGCAGTGGCCTTTCCGGCCAGAGAAAAGGGGAAGGGAACAGTCCGCTTCAATGAAACAGCCGGATCAATGGCAAAGGACTCTGTCTTTAATGCGGCCAGCGTGCTGCGACGGATTACCGGACAGGACCTGGCGGATTTTGATGTTCACATCAATGTTATTGGCGGCGGGAACATTGACGGGCCGTCCGCTGGTACGGCAATCCTTTCCGCCCTTGTTTCCGCTGTTACCGGCCGGAAAATCAGGCAGAACGTAGCGGTAACCGGTGAAATTGCCCTGAACGGAAATGTCCGTCCCGTGGGGGGAGTGCCGGAAAAAGCCTATGGCGCCGCTCAGGCGGGGATGAAAACCATGGTAATCCCCTGGGAAAACCGCAGTGATATCCCCTCAGGGCACTTGGGGATGGACATACATCCCGTTAAGACTGCTGAAGAGGCCTTTGCGCTCATTTTTGAAGAGCAGGACAAACAGGGCGTTGAAGACTAATTAAAAAGACTGCTGAGGCCTCCGGATTATAGCGGTGTCTCTACAGGCAGAGGGAATGAAAACAGTCCGGGTCGTTTTCGTAAGCGACAGCATTGTAAGGATTGGATGGTGATGATGTGGCTCGTAAAACGGGAACAGCCTCGACCCTGCGCTGGTCGGATGAGCAGAAGGAAAAGATGCGCCTGATTGCCGAGGCACACCGCCGTTCTTTGAATCGGGAAATTGAAGTGGCTATTGCCGAGTACATTGCTGATTATGAGAGGAAAAACGGACAGATTGACATTGAGCTGGGGCCTCAGCAGCTGAGCTTGTTTAAGTGACTGCCCTGCGGCAGAGTTTGGAGTTCTTATGGCAGAACGAAGTATGCCTCAAAACATTGAAGCGGAGAAAGCCGTCCTCGGCTCCATGCTGATAAACGATGAAGCCGTTGCAAAGGTGGCGGAGATCATTTCGGCTGAGGATTTTTACCGGGAAGCCCACAGGCTTGTTTTTAATGCCATGATGTCCCTTTTTGACAAGCGCAGATTGGGCAGCTTTGACATTACTAACGACACCGAAGGCGTGGACATGGTCACGGTAGTGGAGGAGCTGCGCAAACGGGACGAGCTTGACAGGGCAGGGGGCATTGCCTACATCACATCCCTGGCAGAGGCCGTGCCCTCGGCAGCCAACGTGCTTTATTACGCAAACATCGTCAGAGAAAAATCTCTCCTTCGTCACCTGATCAACGCGGCGGCGGAGATTGAGGGCACAGCCTACGAAGACGCCGGTAACGTGGATGAAATCCTGGACGAGGCGGAGAAGAAAATTCTGGCTGTTTCCATGAATGAGAATAAGGGAGCCTTTACCCCCATTCATGACGTTCTCATGACAACCTTCGACCAGATAGACGAACGGGCCCGCCGGGCGAATAAGCGAAGCGGCATAACCGGGATACCCTCCGGCTTCAACGCCCTCGACCGGCTGACTGCAGGCTGGCAGCCATCTGACCTGGTAATTATTGCCGCCCGGCCATCTATGGGCAAAACCGCCTTTGTCCTCAACGTGGCCGCTCATGTAGCGGCCCGAGAGAACAAGACGGTGGCCTTCTTCTCCCTTGAAATGAGCAAGGAACAGCTGGTCAATCGCATGCTTTGCGCCGAAGGAAATATTGACTCCCAGCATCTAAGAGTCGGTGAACTGAACGATGAAGACTGGCAGCGCCTGCTTCAGGCGGCGGATAAATTATCTTCGGCCCCCCTGTTTATAGATGAAACCCCGGGCATCACAGTCATGGAGCTTCGCAGCAAAGCGCGGCGGCTGAAGGCGGAGCACGGCCTGTCCATGATCATAATTGATTACCTTCAGCTCATGCAGGGAAGACCTTCAAAAAACAGCGACAATCGACAGCAGGAGATAAGCGAGATCTCCCGTTCCCTGAAAGCCCTTGCCCGGGAGCTTCATGTGCCGGTCATTGCCCTTTCCCAGCTGTCCCGGGGCGTTGAGTCAAGGACCAAGAAAATTCCTATGCTCAGCGACCTGAGAGAATCAGGAGCGCTGGAGCAGGATGCAGATATCGTCATGTTCCTGTACAGGGATGATTATTACGACAAAGAGACCGAGCGAAAGAACATCACGGACGTTATAATCGCAAAGCACCGCAATGGTCCTGTAGACAAAATATCCTTATTTTTCAACAAGGAATTTACCAAATTCTCAAATCTGGAGATGGGCGAAGAATGAAAGAGCGCCAGGAATTTTACAAAAATGCAAAAACCGTGTTGACAAAAGGGTAATACTGAGTTATCATATATAAGCTGACTCACGCAAGTGAGGAAGCGGACAGGCTTGAACAGAGCCGGGTGTTCTCTGAAAACTGAACAATGCAGCAAACATGAATCACTTTGAAAAAAG